>JBJELT010000032.1:0-3333 GCA_051879295.1 Oliverpabstia sp.
ACCTAATATAGCTCTTAAAGTACTAGGTTTTGAGTAAAACGACGGAAGTCAGGTACCATACTATCGGCAAGAAATTCAATTATTTTTCGCATATTCATCTCATGTTTTTGCCGATTCCGGTATATTTTCTATTGACTAAAAGACACATAAATATGTGATTCTCATCACGCTTTTATTAATAAACATGTGATGCCGATTTCTCTGCATATAAGTAAAGACTGGGTATTACCTCTTGCGAACTAATATCCAGTCTTATTTTAATTGTTTAATTATTCTTCCATGACTTCCAGCATCATTCTTGCTCCCAGACGAAAGCTGTTCTGGAACAGCACTGGAAGCATTCCAACAATTCTGCCGCTTCGATCACAATTAACATTCTCTTAAGTAATCTGCCAACTTTTCATCAGTGCAATACACATTGCATCCCTTCATACCTCTTGTCATTAGCGTGCGATACGTATTCTTAATTAATTCATCTGCTTCTTTCACAGCCAATTTGGGATTTCCTTATATAACTTCTTTATTCCCTTTAATGATTAATCCGTTTTTGCACGTTTTGTAAAATCAGTAACAATATGACCATCTTCATATCTCATATCATCGCCAATAATAACACCTGCATAATCAAATTCAAATCCCTGAGAAGTATGAATGCATCCAATTTCATTAACCGAATTTTCGTCTACCGCAAATGTTGTGATATTACCAAGATTCCAACTTATTTCAAAGTCACCAATTTTTATATCATAAACTGATGAATCATTTTTACCCGCTTTAATCCATTCCCAACAATACCCAGCAAACTACGCGACTGATTGTGTGCTCTATTTCGCTCTATTATCAAATTTCTAACTTCACTAGGAGAATCAACAATCAAGTTGCTTTGCCCATTCCTGAATTTCTGCAAAAGTTCCTATATCGCTTAGAGTTACTCTCTGACTCTCATCATTCAAGTACGCCTAGGCGTACTTGCTGTGAGGTGCGCGTCATGCTTTGCATGACACGATACATCTGCGCACCTTTGCAATCCGCCGAAGGCTTTATCTTGGAAGGAGATTGGACTCCCACCAAGACTAAATTGTCACAACTCGCCACCTATAGAGATGGGAGTCTTATCTTCTTTCAAGATAAAATAATTCTCTACATCAATCTGTACATTTCCCAACCCGTCCTTCTTGTCCCATAACAGTATCTTCCAGAAATTATTGTTGCATATCTATCCATTATCGGATAAAATTTGTCAGAACCTTTTCATTTTCCGGATGATACAGACCATTCTGCCTGCCGAGCTCCAGACATTTCAGCATCCACGCCATATTTTTCCCGATATTATACATGGTCATCAATCCTTCTTTATCCTGCGATACCTGCTCCGGCTGCGCACCGTAAACGTGATTCCAGTAAGTGGAAGACACCACCGGCATAGAACAAATTGTAAAATATTTGTTGATTACATCGAAGGATGCCGTTGTCCCAGCCCTTCTCGCGCTCAACACCGCAGCTGCCGGCCTAAAGACAAAAGCATCAGAACCGGAATAAAATGCTCTGTCCATAAATGTCAGCAGCCTTCCACTGGGATGTGCATAATAGACAGGTGAACCGAATACGAAACCGTCTGCCGATCTTGCCTTTTCCACAAACATATTTACACTGTCATTGAAAACACAGCGTCCCGTCTCTCTGCATTTCCGACAGGCAATACAGTCCGGCAGCGCCTCATTCCCGATAAAGAACTGTTCTGTCCCGATTCCTTCCTCCTTCAGCGAACGCTCCACCTCACGAAGCGCCATGCCGGTACATCCGTTTTCCCTTGAACTTCCATTGATAAGTATTACTTTCATTTCGTTTCCTCCTCTTCTCTTGATTTCCTGTATAATCAGATTGTAGCATGCGGTAGTAACTACCGGTCAAGAATTTTCTTTGTTCCGTTCTCTCCACATAGTCTGTCTACAACATTTCCACCGGCACCGCTGATCTCGCTCCGGTTTCCGGCTCCTCTCCCATTCCCAGATATGGCCCTTTTTCCGATCTTTTCCATCCAAACCTTTCAAAGGGATAATTTTTAATAGCCTCATTTAAAATCCCAATCGCAACAGGAAAATCCTCCTGATTTTCAAATGGCATACCATTAAAATAGAGATATGTGCAGGGCGGCAATTCCGCAACTTCATAGCTATCAGGAACAGGGCCGCTGTAATCCAACGGAACTTCAACGAAAAAAGCCTGACCGTTTGTGCCTGGCTGGATGAGGAATTGAGGCAGGTAACCTCCTGCAGCAGTGTCAAATTTTTCAGGAATACTGTTGTAAAAAGCTTCCCACGACAGCTGCAATGTCGTGCATCCCACTGAGAAACAGATACTTTCATTTGCTTAAGTAAATCCTATAGGGCACAAACAATCTCAACAATCAAGCATATTCCCATAATATATGCTTTCAATTATGATGGCATCTGAATTTAAACCTGTTGTGACGAAGATTTCAAATCCAATGGAAATACAGGCAAAATACTGAATTATTACCGCAATAATTGAAAGCCAAAATATGATTCTTTTCATTATCATCGATTGTAACCTAAAGAATTTATCGCTTTTTTATCATAACAAAATTCGTTAGAAAAATTCCTTGTCGCTCTACTTGCTGCTCTTTAGCAACTTTATATCCTCTTTTTTCAAAAAAAGGTCTTGCTGTAACAGAAGCATGAGTAACAATGTTCCCTTGAACTGCTGACTCTAACTGATTGCATATAGCGGTGGCAATTCCTTGTCCTTGATAATCTGAATGAACAAATAAGCGGTCAAGATAGCCTGTCTTATCTACATCCCCAAATCCTACAATAATGCCAGCATCAACCGCAACTATACCGAAATGCTCTTGAAATGAATGATTCCACTTTGTCAAATCTACCTGTCCTGTTGCCCATACATCTAATTGTTCTTTTGTGTAATCTTTTGCGTTTACTGTATGAACCGTATTATAAAAAAGTTCTGCCAATTCTTTGCAATCTGTTGATTGATATTCTCTGATAATCATTTCAAAATTCCTTGTTTCCTTATTGACATCATGATTTTTCCAAATCAATGTCGATTTCATAATTATTATCAATTAGCACATAATTTACATTGTACTTCTGAGCAAGTTCTAAAAATTGTGCATTATCTTCTAAAACACTTTCCATAGTACACCATTCATCATCTATACGGTTTTCTATGGCACTCGCATACCTTTTTATGCTTGCAAAGTTCTTTTTAATATAGTTTTCACTCATTACAAGGCAGTAGTTGGTCCTATGTCAAGATTTAGTACAAGTTAAAATGAGGTTTTCCTCATCTTAA
>JBJELT010000033.1:0-17095 GCA_051879295.1 Oliverpabstia sp.
CGGAAGATTTCCAGATAGATTTCCCGGAAATCATGCATCCAGATTTCTCTGGCAGAAAAACTGACAGTTTTGTAATTTTCCCCTCTGGCAATGGAACCTGCCAGATGAAGAAAATGTGTTTTTCCGCTTCCGGGTCGTCCTGTGACAAATTTGATTTTACTGCCGCCGCTGCGGATGTATTCCTGCAGATATTTTTCCCGCCAGAAATCGGTAAGGAACTGTATGCCGCAGGTCAGACCGAAGGCAGAGGGATTGCTGTACGGACCGGTGTGCAGGGAAGCAGATGGAGTATTTTCAGATATCATAGTGTTTTTACCTCTTATTCAAAAAAGCGGATAGTGGCAAGAAAGACTTCCTGTCCATTCTGATCCAGAATACGGATGGCCTTATTATTCAGGCGACTGGGACCAAACTGGAATTTTCTTCCGTTCTTTGTTTCGTCGATGCCGGAAGAATACAGCCTGGACAGGTCAAAGGCGAAACTCTGCTGGTCGTAATCTTTCCGAAAACGGCTCATAGGCGCCAGAATTTTGTACAGATTGGTAAGGTACAGATCAGAACCGGACTGTTTTTTAAATTTCATAACAGCCATATCGTAGGCATCTGCCAGTTCTCCGGCGAAGGTCTGAGCGTTAAAAGAAGCTTTATTAAGTTTATCCTGTCCGCTTTTAACCAGATCAACGAAGCTTTGCGGGCGCATACACTGAACTTTTTTGCGGTCCAGATAGATATCCTGATTATCCATATCCAGCTTTACACGGTAGGGGAACATTTCATAGATGGGTGAGTCACCGCGGACATCCACATTTTTTTCCCGACAAATGGCGAGCATCTGTTCTGCAAAATCACCGCTTTCGAAATAGGATGCAGCGTCAAAGGAGGAAACGGTATCTTCTGCTTCCTTTAAAATCTCTGAAAGTGCAGCTGTATTTTCCAGCATGGTATTCAGATCTTTGATGAGATTTTTCAGATCACCATTTTCGGTCTCTTTGCTGATGGTTTTGTATAACTTCTGGAGTGATGCCAGACTGTCTTTTATTGATTTTTCCTGAGGCTGCAGTGCCTGATACAGATTTTCATAATTCATAAATTCTTCTTCTTTCCTTAAAATATTCTCCAGTATTGGAGTGTTGTACTACGATATGCGATAAAAATCGATACTGATAAAATTATATAGGAAATGATGGGGTGTTTCAATGATTTTATTTAAAAAAAGGGGGAATTGTGCTAGTATTGCTATATGATTGCATTGGCAACTCAGGAGGGTCAATATGAAGCAGGAACTTTATCAGTGGCAGGAAGAGTGTTTGGTACGGTGGAAGACCAACGGAAGAAGAGGAATCGTACAGGCTGTTACGGGTTCAGGAAAAACCAGGATGGCACTGGAGGCAATCAGAAAACTGCAAAAGGAACTGCCAGGAAACCTCCGAATAAAAATAGTGGTTCCGACAGGAGGATTGATGCGGCAGTGGAACAGAATTTTGCGGGAGTATCTGGCAGCAGCGGGAAAAGAGAATTTTCAAGCAGAGGACGGTGTCAGCAGTATTGGTCTGCGTGGGGGCGGCTATCGGGATCCCCTGGACCGAAGATATATGATTTATGTGGTTAATTCGGCACGTTATGAGCTTGCAAGAGAAATTCTGGCAGAACTGAAAAATGGTGATAGTGTGTTTCTGATTGCGGATGAATGTCATCATTATGGGAGTGAACAGAATCGTCTGATCTTTGAGTTCCTTCCATATGCTGAACCATATAAGGGAAAATTCTTTTCGCTGGGGCTTACTGCAACACTGCCTCATGGAGAGGAGCGGGATTATCTGATATCTGTGCTGGGAAAGGTCATTTACAGTTATGGAATGAAACAGGCTTCTGCATTCCGTACGGTATGTCCCTATGATGCGTACCATATTTCTCTGAAATTTCAGGATGAGGAGAGAGCGGAGTACGATGATATTTCAGATCGGATGCTGATTTTATTTCAGAAACTTCAGAAGATTTGTCCGGAACTGAGATATATGAACAGGAAAGAAAGTTTTGAGCTTATACGAAAAATAGCGGGGGAGATGAAGGGGAGAGACGCGGAAGCAGCCGTTCTTTATCTGAAACTGGCGTATAAAAGAAAAAGTCTGGTATGTCTTGCCTCAGCCCGATGTGACTGTGCCTGTGAATTGATGCGGAGGCTGGGAATAACACGCAAGGTTATCATTTTTGGAGAAAGAATCAGTCAGGCAGAGCAGTTGTACTGGCTCCTGGAAAAGAAGTATCCCGGACGTGTGGGCAGATATCATTCGGAGATGGGAGAGCAGGCCAATAAAAATACGATAGAGCGTTTCAGGGAAGGTACATTGCGTATTCTGATTGCGTGTAAAGCAGTCGATGAGGGAATTGATCTGCCGGATGCGGAAATCGGAATTATCCTTTCAGGAACTTCGGCACAGAGGCAGAAGATACAGCGTCTGGGTCGAATTCTCAGAAATCAAAAGTCAAAAGAATGTGCCTCTCTTTATTACCTGCACATTGCAGATAATGTGGAGGAGAATTGCTTCCTTCCAGGTGAAAAAAGCAGATTTTCCTTTGAGTTGGAATATATGGGAGAAGACAGACGTTTTTGTCATCCCGTGTATGATCAGATTGCGCAGAAAGTTCTCGATGAGGTTTCTTTTGGTACCTTACGGATACAGAAGGAAAAAAGAAGAGAAGTCGTCCGCTGTTTGGAGATTGGTTGTGTGCGTTCCGACTGGATGAGAGAGTCTGAAGATCTGGAACAGAGGATAAACGATTCCAGGTATATCAGAGAACGGAATTACTGGATATGTATGAAAAAAATTGCCGGGTATAGGAAGTCTGCGAATTGAATTGTTATGGTTTTTCTGTTGGCAAAAAACTGTATGAATTATTCAGCCAAAAGTTTCCTCTGAGGTAAAAGAAATACTGGATTTTTTAGTGTGGATTATACTAGATAATATGAACAATGTGTGCTATACTTATAATCGTATTAAACGGAGATCGTTTATAAATCAATTTCGTAAGGAAGGTGAGCAATTGGAAAACTATACTAAGTATAAGTTGAAAGAGGCCGACGAACTGGAGTCCTTACTGGCTGATAAGGATAATCTGTTTGTTATTGCCTGTAACAAATGCTTCAAGGAATTTGAAACTATTGACGAACCGGATTGCGGCGAGTTTGAAAAACTTGCAGCCGGTTTAGGAAAAACCCTCACGGGAAGTGCCAGAGTTGATTTTTTATGTAACAAGAATCATACAGAGAAAAATCTGCAGGATATGATTCCGGAAGGTACGGAAAATATTATTGTAATCTCCTGTGGACTGGGAATTCAGACTGTTGCGGATCTGGCTGGAAAACCTGTATATGCAGCCAGCAATTCTCTGAATTATACAGGTCATCATGGTATGGCACTGACAAAGAAAAGCTGTGACGCATGTGCACAGTGCTATTTGAATGTCACAGGCGGAATCTGTCCGATCGTTGACTGTTCCAAGAGCCTTGTCAACGGACAGTGCGGCGGTGCAAAGAATGGAAAATGTGAAGTGGACAGTAACAAAGACTGTGCATGGGAAAAAATTTACAGAAGACTGGAAAAACAGGGACGTCTGGAAGAGTTTTTAAATCAGCCGATTCAGATACGTGATTATTCCAAGACGAATTACAAGGCTATTCAGGATTATGTGAAGTCTATCCGTGAGGAAAGACTGGCAGGTTACTATGGCGGCGTACATCCGTCAGAGCGGAAAGAGTACAGTGAACATATTGCTTTGGAGAGATTCCCGGAACCGAAGACAGTTGTCATTTCTATGTCACAGCATTTGGGTGCTCCGGCTAATCCGATTGTACAGGTTGGTGATACTGTAAAAGTCGGACAGAAGATTGGTGAAGCGGCAGGCTTTATCAGTGCTCCGGTTCATTCCAGTGTCAGCGGTACTGTAGTTGCAGTTGAACCACGCATGCACGCCACTAGAGGCAGTGAGGTTATGGCTGTAGTGATTGAGTCGGATGGAAAAGATACTCTGCACGAATCTGTTAAGCCGAATAAAGACCTGGACAGCCTTACACCGGATGAGATCATCGATATTGTTCGTGAAGCAGGAATTGTTGGTATGGGTGGAGCTGGTTTCCCGACTTGTGTTAAACTGAAACCTGCAAAACCGGTTGATACGATTCTGCTGAATGGTTGTGAGTGTGAACCTCTTCTGACTGCAGACCACAGAGTACTTCTGGAGTTTGCGGATGATATTATTTACGGACTGAAAGCAATCCTTAAGACAACAGGTGCTGAAAAAGGTCTTATTGTAATTGAGGATAATAAGCCGGATGCCATTGAGCTGATGCAGGCTAAAGTTGCTGACCTGGATAATATTGAAGTAGTAGTAGCTAAAACAAAATACCCGCAGGGTGCTGAGAAAACTCTCATTAAACGTGTGATGGGAAGGCAGGTACCGCGTGGAGGACTGCCTGCAGATGTTGGTGTTATCGTAGACAATATCAGTACAGTAAAGGCAATCTCCGATGCGATTCAGACAGGCATGCCATTGATTGAACGTGTTGCAACCGTAACCGGTGAGAAGATTAAGAATCCGGGCAACTACATTGTGAAAATTGGTACCAGCGTAAAAGAACTGATCGATTACTGCGGCGGTACAACGGATGATGATGTTCTGATCAAGATGGGTGGACCGATGATGGGATTTGCACTTTCAGATCTGAATGTGCCGATGATGAAAGGCTCCAATGGTATCATTGCCATTGATACAGATCAGACTGCAGAACAGCCATGTATCAAGTGCGGACGTTGTGTGGATGTCTGTCCTATGGAACTTTCACCTCTGTATTTCGCAAAATATGCAGATGAAGAAAACTGGCAGGGTATGAAAGATAAGAATGTTATGGACTGTGTCGAGTGCAGATGCTGTGAGTATATCTGTTCTTCCAAGATTCCGCTGGTTACCAAGATTAAAGCCGGAAAAAATGCAGTAAGGGGGATGAAGTGATATGTTAATTACCCAATTAAAAGCTAAGGAAACTATCGTATCACTGGCAGAAGGGAAAAATGTTTTTATTATCAACTGCCATGGATGCAAAGAAGTCCGTTTTCCGGAAAAAGAAGCCGCAGAATTTCAGAAGGAATTGGCTGCAGGCGGAAATGTGACCGGAACGATTACAACAGATTACATCTGTAATCCGGAAAATATGAAACTTCGTCTCGAAAAACATATGGGTGAAATTGAAGCCGCTGATGTGGTACTGGTATTTTCCTGTGGTGTCGGTGTACAGACAATAGCTGAGTACCTGGAGAATAAAAAGGTGTGTGCAGCCTGTGATACATATCCGGTGCCGGGATTTCAAGGAGTTACACCGCTTGAATATGATTGTAAACAGTGCGGTGAATGCTATCTGAACTTAACTGGTGGAATCTGTCCGATTACTGCCTGCTCCAAGAGTCTGGTCAACGGACAGTGCGGAGGCTCTAAGAATGGCAAATGTGAAGTAGATAGTGATATGGAATGTGGTTGGGAACGTATCTACAGACGTCTTGCACAGATTGGACGCCTGGATGTACTGAAATGTCCGGTACAGGTGCGTAATTACGCAACAGATGATGAAGTGTCTAAATAAACAGAAAGTTGTTTAAATTTATAATGATTGGAGCAATGTAGAATGAAAATTACTGAGTTATTTGAACGTGGTGAATTTGTAGTTTCAGCGGAAGTAGGACCGCCGAAAGGGATTCATATTGAACATATGCTGGAAGAAGCGAAGACATATTTAAGCGGTATTACGGCGGTTAATGTAACAGATAACCAGTCGTCCGTTATGCGTCTGGGTTCTCTCGCCACCTGTAAAGCCCTGAAAGATGAAGGGCTGACACCTATTTACCAGCTGACCTGCCGTGACAGAAACCGTATCGCACTTCAGTCCGATCTTTTGAGTGCAGCTATGTTAGGAATTGAGAACCTGTTGCTTTTGACAGGTGATCATACCAAGATGGGTGATCATCCGCAGGCAAAGCCAGTCTTTGATCTGGATTCCGTTTCTCTGATTCATACTGTAAAACAGCTGGAATCCGGTGTGGATCTGGGCGGAAATCCTCTGGTTGGTGAGCCTCCCAAGTTTGCCAAGGGTGCAGTTGTATCACCTTGCAGTGATTCTATTGACGCTCAGCTTGCCAAAATGGAGCGTAAAGTTATGGCTGGTGCAGACTATTTCCAGACACAGGCTGTTTTTGAACCGGAAAAATTCATAAAATTTATGGAAAAGGCAAAACAGTTCGGCAAACCGGTTCAGGTAGGAATTATTATTCCGAAGTCTGCAGGTATGGCCAAGTTCATGAATAATAATGTTGCAGGTATTCATGTACCGGATGAAATGATTGAAGAACTGAAAGCAGACAAAGAAAAGACCAAAGCAGGAATTACAGGTGTAGAGATTGCTGCACGTATCATCAAAGAATGTAAGCCTTATTGTCAGGGTGTACATATTATGGCATTGGGCTGGGAGTCCAAAGTGCCGGATCTGCTTAAACTGGCTGGAATCTAAGGTTTACTGATTTTTAGGTTACTGTTCACACGGCACTATCCCGCGAGTTGTTTTCGTGCTGTAAGCACGAAAATCCCGAGACATACGGCGCGAAATGATGCAGAATGCATCATTTCTGTGCATCGCGAAGCGTGTTACTGAGCACGGAGTGAACAGTAACATTTTTAGCTGATGGGTTGACATCAGGAAAGTGACTTGATAGAATAATACCGATATCAGGGAGTAGTTCGCATCGTAAGATGTTATGTATCACGTCATCACGCCGAAAGGCCGGAATACATACTGAAATAAGAACGAGACTTTTATCGTACAGTTTCTGTGCGATAAAGTCTCGTTTTTTGTTTGCTTTTTTGCACAGAAGATAAAATATCATTCGGAGGTAGGAAAAGATGGAAATTTTGTTGCAGTTGTTATTGTTGGCAGTCGGTTTTGTGATGCTGGTGAAGGGCGCAGATGCCTTTGTGGAAGGTGCAGCCGGAATAGCAGAAAAGTTCGGAATCCCACAGCTGGTCATTGGTCTGACCATCGTGGCAATGGGAACCAGTGCACCGGAGGCGGCGGTAAGCATTACGGCGGCTCTGAAAGGAAATGCGGCGATTACGATTGGAAATGTGGTAGGGAGTAATATTTTGAATGTGCTGGTAATTCTGGGAATTACATCTGTAATTGTGAGCGTGGCGGTTGCCCGATCAACAGTAAGAATAGAAATCCCATATATGTTGGTGATTACACTGTTGCTTTTGGTTCTCGGATTTTCTGGAAATAAAATCGTATTCTGGGAAGGGGTAATACTTTGGGCAGCATTCTTTCTTTATCTGGGATATCTGTTTTACATGGCGAAAAAAAACAGACAGGTCGAAGAGAAAACGGAAAAGAAACCTTTGTGGAAATTACTGCTGTATACGGTACTGGGGCTGGTATTTGTAGTTTGGGGCAGTGATGTCACGGTTAATGCTGCTACAGCGATTGCAAAGGCAGTGGGGATGAGTGAAAGATTTATCGGTCTGACCATCGTAGCTCTGGGAACATCTCTGCCGGAACTGTTTACTTCGGTCTCCGCAGCTCTCAAAGGGAAAGCGGATATTGCTATCGGAAATATTGTAGGCAGTAATATATTCAACATTCTATTTGTGGTGGGAACCACGGCATTGATTACGCCTGTGGTTTTTGAGAGTGGATTTGTGATAGATACACTGATTGCGGCGGGAGCAGGTGTACTGTTATGGCTGTGTGTATGCCGGGAACACAAATTAAAGAGGATGGGCGGAGTGATGATGCTGATCGGGTATGCAGCATACTTCTGCTATCTGATAACAATTTAAAAGAATACTTTTTTGTTTCTTTTGGAAGGGGACGGAGAATCTATGGTATTTTTCAGAAGCAGGCCGTTCCTCCTCAACTCTGCACTAAGCGCGACTAATTGACGCTCAGGAGAGCCTTCGCGCCAAAGTCTTGCTAAGTGCATATTTTCGGACTCGCTTTCCCCAATGCTTCTGAAAAATACCATAGATTCTCCTGTTCTATTCCAAAAGAAACAAAATGCGCCCAGAAGAATGTATGTTGAAATTTGATCACAATAATTTCTGTTTCAGAAACTGATATTACTTGTGTAAAAATACAACATCTATCCCTCCCCCACACATTTTGTTTCGTTTGGAACAGAACAGGAAACTTCCTATCCAAACGAAATAAAATCCCCCGATTGATTTTTGGCGATTTTGCAGATATACTGGTGTAGACGGGTAAATAAGTACAAAATGGAGGAGAAAGAAGGAAATGGATCACAAATTGAAAAAACTGGCTGCTTATTATAAGCCTTATATGGGATTGTTCTGGGCGGATATGTTTTTTGCCATGCTGGGTGCAGCAGTGACGCTGATTATTCCGCTTCTGGTGCGGTATATCACCGGCACGGTGGTGGAACTTCCGGTACTGGAGGCTACAAAAATTATTATACGGATTGGCATAGTGATGGTAGCCATGGTTGCCCTGGAATGTTTCTGCAACTATTTTATTACGTATTATGGTCATGTGATGGGTGCGAAAATTGAGCATGACATGCGAAATGAGATCTTCGGTCATTATCAGAAGCTCTCTTTTGCTTTCTATGATAATCAGAAAGTGGGTCATCTGCTCTCGCGAATTACCAGTGACCTGTTTGACATTACAGAACTTTTGCATCATGGACCGGAGGATGTGGTGATTTCTACTATCAAGCTGGTAGGTGCATTTGTAATTCTGCTGGCGGTCAACGGGAAACTGGCATTAGTGGCCATAGCCATTGTGCTGGTGATGCTGGTTTACGCTGTTTCTTTGAATAAAAAGATGAAAAATGCTTTTAAGGAGAACAGAGCAAGGATTGCTGACATCAACAGTCAGATTGAGGACAGCCTGTCCGGTATCCGGGTGGTAAAATCTTTCAGTAATGAAGAGACGGAAATGGATAAATTTAAAGTCGGCAATGCCCGTTTTGTGGATTCCAAGAAAAAAAGCTACCGATATATGGCCATTTTCCATTCGGGAATGGGCGCATTTTCTACGCTGATCACAGTAGGTTCCCTGATTATGGGGGCGTATCTGATGACAGCCGGTGAACTGACAGCGGCGGATCTGGTGACATTTCTTCTGTATATCAGTAATTTTACGGAGCCGGTAAAGAAACTGGTTAATTTTACGGAGCAGTTCCAGAATGGTTACAGTGGATACGAAAGATTTCTGGAAGTAGTGAGTATTGCGCCGGATATTGAGGATGCACCGGATGCAGTGAGTATGGACAAGGCAGAAGGAAATATTTCCTTTGATCATGTGACCTTCCATTATGAAGAGAATAAAGAGAATGTTCTGTCCAATGTGAATCTGCAGGTGAATCAGGGTGAATATGTAGCTCTGGTGGGCAGCAGCGGTGCGGGCAAAACGACGCTCTGTTCTTTGATTCCAAGATTTTACGATGTGACAGATGGAAGTGTGAGACTGGATGGAATTGATATTCGTAAACTAAAACTAAAGGATTTGAGAAGACAAATCGGTATTGTGCAGCAGGATGTGTATTTGTTTGCCGGTACTGTTATGGATAATATCCGTTATGGAAAACCAGAGGCTACGGACGAGGAAGTAGTGATGGCGGCAAGAGCTGCCAATGCCCATGAATTTATTATGAATCTGCCACAGGGATATGATACTGATATCGGACAGCGGGGAGTAAAGCTTTCCGGAGGTCAGAAGCAGAGACTCTCCATTGCGAGGGTATTTTTGAAGAATCCGCCGGTGTTGATTTTTGATGAGGCTACTTCCGCATTGGATAATGAGAGTGAAAAAATCGTACAGCATTCGCTGGAAAATCTGGCTAAAAATCGAACGACATTTGTTATTGCCCACCGGCTTTCTACCATCCGAAATGCACAGAGAATTCTGGTGCTGACAGAAAACGGAATAGAGGAAGAAGGCACCCATGACGAGTTGTTGAAAAAGGGTGGAATTTATGCGGGATTGTATGAAATGCAGTTTCGTTAAGAATGGCTTCGATAAGAAAGGTCAGGCAGAGATTGACTTCATACAGCATCATTCGTATAATAAATAATATTCATATGATTTTGAATGATACAAAATGAAATGCAGAAGAAACGAGGAGATTTTATGAAGAAATGGGAAGAGAACGTTCGTAAAGTTGTTCCCTATACACCGGGGGAGCAGCCGAAGGAACAGAATCTGATTAAGTTAAATACTAACGAAAATCCATATCCGCCTTCACCGAAGGTGGCACAAGCTCTGCAGGAGATGACGATTGACTGTATGCGTCTGTATCCGGATCCGTCAGCGCATCTGCTGGTCAGTGCGATTGCGGACTTTTATGGATTAAAAGAAGAGCAGGTCTTTGTGGGAGTAGGTTCTGATGATGTTTTGGCCATGGTGTTCATGACATTTTTCAATTCAAAGAGGCCGATTTTATTTCCGGATATCACATATTCCTTCTATGATGTCTGGGCTGATATGCTTCGGATTCCTTATGAGACAGTGCCGCTTCGAGAAGATTTTACGATCTGTGCCGAAGATTATTTCCGGGAGAATGGTGGAATTATTTTCCCCAATCCCAATGCACCTACCGGCGTAGAATTACCGCTTGCTGAGATTGAAAAAATCATTCAGGCAAATCCTGATGTGATTGTGGTTGTGGATGAGGCTTACGTGGATTTTGGGGCAGAGAGTGCATTGCCGTTGATTGAGAAGTATGACAATGTTCTGATAGTACAGACATTTTCCAAGTCCAGAGGAATGGCAGGTATGAGGATCGGTTATGCGATGGCAAACCCGGTGCTAATCAAGTATTTGAATGATGTAAAATATTCTTTTAACTCCTATACTATGAACCAGACCACGATTGCCCTGGGAAAAGCGGCAGTGGAAGACCGTGCATATCTGGAAGAAACGGTGCATAAAGTGGTGGAGACGAGAGAATGGACGAAAAAGGAACTGTCACGTCTGGGATTTGTTTTTGGAGATTCTAAAGCGAATTTTATTTTTGCAACCCATAAAACCTGTCCTGCATCGGAATTGTTTGCTGCTCTCCGGAAAGCTAACATTATTGTCAGGTATTTTAATAGACCGAGAATTGATAACTACCTCCGGATTACTATCGGAACACAGAGGGAGATGGAAGCATTTGTGGAATTTGTAGAAAAATATTTGAGTAAAGATAGGAGATAAGATATGGAGTCACTGGTAACCTGGTTTACTGCTCATCTGGGAGCTTATATTTCAGAGCAGGCGGTTGTTTTCATTATTTCTCTGATGCCTCTTTTGGAACTGCGTGGAGGGCTTTTGGCTGGATCTTTGCTGAAAGTGCCTGTATCTCAGGCCATTCCCATCAGCGTTATCGGAAATATTCTTCCGATTCCGTTTATTCTGCTTTTTATCCGCCAGATTTTCAAGTGGATGAAGAAAATAAAAATATTCCGCGGTCTGATTGAGAGACTGGAAGCAAGGGCCATGGGAAAAAGTGAGAAAATCCGCAAGTATGAATTCTGGGGACTGATGTGCTTTGTAGGAATTCCACTTCCGGGAACCGGTGCATGGACCGGAGCCCTGATTGCGTCACTGCTGGGAATCGATATCAAAAAATCATCTCTGGCAATTTTGTGCGGAATTGCCATGGCAACCGTTATTATGTACTTTGTATCCTATGTTCTGGTTGGGAGTATTGTAAGCTGAATATCCGTCCGATTGTTTCATATAAAATGACGGACGGTGCATAAGAAAAAGACAGGGTGAAAAAAGGAGATACTTTTTACCCTGTCTTTTTCGTTAATCGGGAAGGATAGTTCCACCCAGATGTACTAACTATATCCTTTCTCTTATCACAATGTGTATACTTTTTTATCAAACTTTCGATCTTCTTTGTCTTCTATGCTGTTTTGCAGTGCCCGTGATATTCCTTTTACAGAAGAGGCATATTCCATAGGTGACATGCCGGTTGATTTTCGGAATTGTCTGGAAAAATACTGCAGGGAACTGTAAGACAAGAAACGGGAAATTTCTGTAAAATTTCTGGTGCCGTCGCGAATCATGTCTTTTGCCCGTTCAATTTTCAGATGATTGAAATATTCCATAGGACCACAGTTTTTTTCCGTATGAAAAAGATTTTGAAGAGAAGAGCGGCTCATGGAAAATTGCATACAAATCTGGTTGACATTCAGCTGCTCACAAATATGAAACTGCATATAGGCAATAATTTTCTGCAGGCATTCATCTTTGCCCGAATAATTCTCTGACAAAAGGGAGGGAGAGCGTTTGTGACATGGCTGCTGTTCCCTGTGAGAATGGTTCCTTCTGACTGCCACCAGAAACATTTCCAGATAGATAAGGATCATCTGTTGAGATCCAAAAGGTGCCTCGTCTTTTAATTGTACCTGTTCGATGGAAGGAAGATGCATGGGGTTATCCAGAGCCTCTCGTGCTGCATTCATCAGACAGGAAATCAAGGTACGTTCTTCGACAGTTAAAGTAAAACGCTGCCTGCGAAAAAAATCCATGGCAGGAGAATCCGTTGCAAAAGACACAGCAACCAGGTTCGGGGAAGAACTTCCAATGGATTTCATAGCGTGAAATTCATTTGGCTCATGAAAGGCAATATCACCTGAGTTCAGCTGAAGCGCTTGTTCACCGGCCTGAACAAGAACTTTTCCCTTATCTACATATAAAAATTCCCAAAAATCGTGTGACTCTCCGTGAAATATGAAATCTTTCATATATTCAAAATAGTGAATAGTGATAACGGAATCAATCGTAATTTCTCTTTTTAACGCAGTTTTAACATAAGTCATAACCAACCCTCCTGAATATTATTTTAACAAAAAAAGGTTAATAAGACAACAATAGTGTTTAATAAGACAACATTTGAGGAGAAAATCTGTATATAATTAAGAAAAACTGTATTACAAAAATATATTAGTGGGGTGACGCATATGAGAATAGTGGAAAAAGACAAAACTGTTGTAAAACTGAATGAGGACACTTTATCAGTTTCCATGGAAAGGGGAAATAGCACATGGTCCTGGAGAAAAGAATTTCAGCCACGTCTGGTATGTTCAGAAGGCGAATTTCTTTTTCAGGATGCTTTAAAGATTTCCCATGAAAATTACAGCATGGGTATTGGTGAAGGAATCAGAAGCCGGTTTGAAGGATTTGAAAAAGCAGGGGAGAAGTTTCCTTATATTTTTGAAACTTTAATCTGGATAGAAGAAACTACCGGTGATGTGTATTTTGAGTGGATCCCATTGCAGGAAGAGGGGCTTCATGTTCAGAAAGTTTTCTGGCCGGGAGAAATGGAATTTGATGAGGCAAAGGACAGTTGGTATACCCTTCTTACTCATCAGCAGGGAATTTTGATTCCGAATACATGGGAGACGGAGCTGGCTCCGGTGAGTTTTAATGGTTTCTTTGAGACGGCAGGCGGATATATGCCATGGTTTGGTCAGGTTAAAGACCGGGAAGGTTATATTGCCATTTGTGTGACTCCCTGGAATGCAGGTTACCATGCCGAACATCCGGCAGGCGGTCCTTATACACATGTAGGGGTTTATTTCGAGCCTAGCTTGGGGAAAATGGATTACCGCAGGATCGTAAAGTGCACCCTGGCATCCGACTGTGATTATAATACCCTGTGTAAAATATACCGATCTTATGTGAATGAACAGGGAAGACTCAGAACCCTTGCAGAGAAAGCTGCACGTAATTCTTCTGTCGATAAACTGATCGGATGTGCGTTTGTACATACAGGTATTAAGACTCAGGTACAGAGCAATTCTGATTTCTTTGATCCGGAGAATCCGGAGAAAAATAATCATCTGACATCGTTTAATCAGAGGGAGCAGGAAATACGGAAACTTCATGCTATGGGTGTGGAAAAATTATATCTTCATCTTGACGGATGGGCACAGCCCGGATATGACAACCAGCATCCGGATTATCTTCCTGCATGTAAAGAGGCCGGTGGTTGGGAAGGAATGAAGTCTTTGTCAGATGCTATGCATGAATGCGGTTATTTGTTTGGTATTCATGACCAGTATAGGGATTATTATCTGGCTGCACCCAGTTTTGATGAAAATTATGCCTGCAGACTGCCAGACGGGACAATTCCCAAACACCAGAGATGGGCGGGTGGTCCCCAGTCATATTTGTGTGCAACACAGGCTCCCTATTATGTGAAAAGAAATTTCTCAGAGTTAAAAAGACAGGGGATTGAGCTGGATGGAGCATATCTGGATGTATTTACCTGTAATGAAGGGGATGAATGCGATAATCCAGAGCATAGAATGACACGAAGAGAGTGCTATGAATTCAGAGGCAAATGCTTTGAGTATCTGCTCTCCCATGGAATTTTGCCAAGTTCAGAAGAAGTGAGTGACTGGGCAGTTCCCAGTCTGGTTTTCTGTCATTATGCGCCATATGATTTTATGATGAAACAGCCAGGAACTCCGAAAGAAGGAATTCCGGTACCATTATATAATCTTGTATATCATGACTGTGTAATTGAACCGTGGATGATGGATAAAGTAAGTGAAGATGAAGACTATATGCTGTATGCACTGCTCAATGGAGGTGCTCCGTATCTGATTCGTGATGCAGCTTATCCAAATACGGACGGCGCATTTGAAGGAAAGTCACAACTGAGTCTGGAAGAACAGATTGCACGCAGCAAAGTGGTATCGGATTTGCATGAAAAAGTGGCAAAATGTGAGATGGTATGTCATGAAATGGCTGATGGTGACTATATGATACAGGAAACCAGATTTTCTGACGGAACAATAGTAAAAGTCGATTTCAGAAAACGGACCTATGAAATTGTTATAGGAAACTAAAACAATTGTTGAAATACAGGAAATTAAGGTATAGATGAATGGCTTGCGATATATCGGATAGATTTAAATGCGAGAGGAAAGACAAGATGCAAAACAGAATTGAGATAACAGATAATATCTATATTAATGGGGAAAAAGTACAGATTATTTCAGGAACAATTCATTATTTTCGTGTGGTTCCTGAATATTGGCGAGACCGTCTGGAAAAGTTGAAAGCTATGGGATGTAATACGGTAGAAACGTATATTGCATGGAATGTGCATGAACCAAATGAAGGAGAATTTCATTTTGAAAAAGATAAGGATGTCAGTCGTTTTATCAGAATTGCACAGGAACTGGGATTATATGTGATTCTCAGACCGTCACCATATATTTGTGCTGAATGGGAATTTGGTGGATTTCCTGCATGGCTTCTGACGAAGCCGGGAATACGGCTGCGCTGCAATAATCAGATTTATCTCGACTGCGTGGAGCGGTATTACGATAAGCTTATACCGATGCTGGCACCTTATCAGATTACAAACGGTGGTCCTGTGATTATGGTGCAGATTGAAAATGAATATGGTTCTTACGGTAATGATAAAGAATATCTGAATGCTTTGAAAACAATGCTGGAGGAAAGAGGAATTAATGTACCTTTTGTGACGTCGGATGGACCAGGAAAACAATATATTAATGACGGAGGGCTGGAAGGAGCATGGCCGACAGCAAACTTTGGATCAAAGGGTGCAGAGCGGTTTGAGGAAGTAAGAAAAATTATCGGAGACCGGCCACTGATGTGTATGGAATTTTGGGTAGGCTGGTTTGACCAGTGGGGCAATGATGCACACAGGACAGTCCCTATAGAAGAACATGTGAAGTCTTTAGAAGAAATGCTGAAAAGAGGGCATGTGAACTTCTATATGTTCCACGGAGGAACCAATTTCGGATTTATGAACGGTTCTAACTATGTTGACAGAATGTTAATTGATGTTACATCCTATGATTATGATGCACCACTTTCAGAAGACGGTCAAATTACTGAGAAGTATAGAGCATTTAAGAAAGTAATTGAGAAGTTTAGAGAAGTTCCGGAAGTGGAATTTACAACTCCAATCATCCGCAAGGATTATGGGGTGTGCAAGGTGCAGGAAAAGGTTGGACTTTTTGAGGTACTGGACTTATTAGATATACCAGTGAAAGATCCTATGCCGAAATCAATGGAAGAATTGGGACAAAATTATGGATATACGTTGTACCGGACGAGGCTGAGCAGAGGAAAGCATATTGAAAGATGCAGAATTAAAGGTGGAGCAGACCGTGCGATTCTTTTTGCAGAAGGCAGACAATTGGAAATTCGCAATGATTATGAAATGGATAGAGAAACTGGATTTGAACTTCAGGATGAGGATGCAGTTCTGGATATTCTGATGGAAAATGCGGGACGAGTAAACTATGGACCGGAAATTGAATTCCAGAAAAAAGGAATCAGTGCAGGGGTACTGGTTAATGGAACATATCAGATGGGATGGGAGATGTATCGTCTTCCGATGGATAATCTTTCAAAATTAGATTTTCAGAGAGGATATCAGGAAGGAATGCCTGCATTCTACCGCTTTAGTTTTGAAGTGGAGGAGCCAGGAGATACTTTTCTGGATGTGACTGGTTTTGGAAAAGGGTTTGCAGCCATAAACGGAAAAAATATTGGAAGATACTGGGAAAAAGGTCCGCAGAAGCGACTGTACATTCCTGGTCCACTTTTAAGACAGGGGAACAATGAGCTGATTCTGTTTGAATCTGACGGAAAAGCAGCAGAAGAAATCCGCCTGATGGACACTCCGGATTTGGGATAATTATATGAAATTTTCATTGGAAGATCAGGAGGAATATAAAAGAACAGAAAAATTACAGTTGCACTGGCAGGCCTTGGAAGCAGAGGAAATGCTGCAGGAAGAGAGTCCTTCTATTACCTCTCTGGAGCGTTCTGTGGAAAGCCATTACTGTGCATTGGCTGCTGAGTAGTCCCGTCTGCATGGCGGCGCAGTTGTTGATTTGGATGATATCAGAGAATAAGCTGGAATGTCCGGGTGTCCAGGGGATGATCCCCTGGACACCCCAACGCATACATGTAACAGATTACGTTGTTATTTGAAACGAGAGTATGAAAAAAAGTCTGTAAAAACTATATAAGTGATGAGCTATAAGGTCT
>JBJELT010000034.1:0-12013 GCA_051879295.1 Oliverpabstia sp.
CGTTGAAAGAAATACTTTATTTTTGAGGTGTGTTATGGAAACAATAGCTGTAATTGAAGATAATGTACTGACTGGAGACATGATAACAGAGATTTTACTGGAGGAGGGGTTTCACGTTATTCGGGCATATTCCGGAACAGAAGCGTTATATCTGCTTAGACAAAAGAAGCCTGATCTGATATTGCTGGACTTGGTTCTTCCGGGTCTTGACGGAGAAGGTGTTCTGGAACATATTGATGATATCCCAGTTATCATACTGAGTTCAAGAGCGGAAGTGGAGGACAAGATAAATCTTTTGAATGAGGGTGCCTGTGACTATATAACCAAACCGTTTGATACAAGAGAATTGATTGCCCGTATTTTGGTCCAGTTACGTAAAGAAAAAAATGCAGCTAATCATAAAGAGGAATTAACATTATCTGTTGGTGATTTAACACTGGACCCCTTGTCCTTGAAATTGATTGTTGAGTCACATGTCGTAAAGCTGACAAAAACGGAATGTGTGATTCTTAAACTGTTGATGTCTCATCCCAAGTATACCATTTGCAAGGATTTACTCTTGGATAGTATCAGTTATGAAACGCCAGATTGTACAGAGAAATCCCTGAAGCAACATATTTATAATCTACGAAAGAAGTTGAGCAGCATTAACAGCAGCATCAAAATTGAGACCGTTCGGGGTGTTGGCTTCAAATTATCCGAAATTAAAACCTGATTCTTTTGATAATTAGTTGAGAATGGAAAAAATTCAAGTACGCCGAGGCGTACTTGAAAAATGTTAAGCTAAAGTACTACCACACAAATTAATTTAGCGTGGTAGTACTTTTTTGTATCACAAAGTATTTAGTAAATTGTATGTTACTGGTCACGGAGTGGACAGTAACAATTGTATCGCATAAAGTACTCGAATCTATTCTATAAATAGGTGAAGTTTTCGGGGAAATGTGATATACTGAATTAAAAAATGACAATAGAGGGGAGGAAATGACATGTATTTACTATATTTTTTACTGTGGATTATCTATAATGGGAACGTTACAGTGGAAATCTGTCTGTTCGGTATGGTGATTGCAGCAGCGATTTTTGCTTTTACCTGCAGATTTATGGATTACAGTATAGAAAAAGAGAAGCAAAATCTGAAAAAAGTATTTTTGTTTATCCGTTATGTTTGTGTGCTGGTCATGGAAATCGTAAAAGCAAATTTTACAGTAATTCATATGATTTTGTCGGAAGAAGAGGAAGTGGAGCCTGCGCTTGTGAACTTTACTTCAGATATGCAGACTCCGGCAGGGAAGGCTTTTCTTGCCAATGCTATTACGCTGACTCCGGGAACTATCACAGTATCTTTGGAGAATTCAGAATATGTAGTGCATTGCCTTGACAAAGAATTGGCCATGGGAATGGATAATTCTGATTTTGTAAAACTGATTTCTGAGCTAGAGGAGGATAATTAGGTTATGGAAAATGCAACATCAGTTCTTGAACAGGCATATCAGATATTTTTCACAGTAGTATTGATTTTCCTTGCATTGATGGTGGTTTTGTGCCTGATCCGTGCGATTATAGGACCGAGAATTGCAGACAGGATCGTTGCCACCAACATGATGGGCACTATGACCATGGTTATTATTGCCACACTGGCTCTGATGATGAAGGAAGGCTATCTTGTGGATATATGCCTGATATATGCCATGATAAGTTTTCTGGCAGTAATCTGTCTGACGAAAGTTTATATGGGTGTATACCGGGAGAAGAAGCTGGAGGAGGAAAAAAAGAATGGCAGTGATTGATTGGATACGTTTTCTGGCGGGAGCAGGATTCATGCTCATGGGACTGGGAATATTTGCCATTGAGATGATTGGTGTGTTCCGGTTTCGCTATGTGCTCAACAGGATGCATGCAGCAGCCATGGGTGATACCCTGGGAATCGGTTTTTCCCTTGTGGGTCTTATGATCATAAGCGGATGGAATTTTACCACACTGAAGCTTTTTCTGGTAATTGTGTTTTTATGGTTTTCGTCTCCTGTTTCTTCACATCTGATCGCCCGTCTTGAGGTTGCCACAGATGAAGAAAAAGAAAAGCATTATCGTATTGTACCTTTGAAGGAACTGGAAAGAGAACTGGAAACACAGCAGGAAGAAAAGAATGAGATTGTGGCTAAAGCCAAGAAGGAGGATGAGTGATATGCAGGTATTTACATGTATTTTGCTTGGTTTTCTGTTGGTTTGCGCCATAGCTGTAAGTCTTTCTAAAAATCTTCTGAATTCCATCCTGATTTTTATGTCATACAGCCTTGTGATGTCTGTAATCTGGATTCTTCTGGAATCTCCGGATCTTGCAATTACAGAGGCAGCAGTAGGTGCAGGAGTCACCAGTGTTTTGTTTTTTATTACGCTTAAAAAAATCCATGCTATCATAAAAACGGAAAAGGAGGAGGAAGATGAGCAGGAAAGTACCAAAAAATAAATATGAACATACTTTTTCATATCATTTCCGGCAGTGGCTCAACGGTACCCGGGATCCTTTTCTTGATACGTTGGAAATGAAACCTCAGAAAGCATTTAGAGAAGATAAAAAAACAGTCGTGAAGAGAGCAAAGGAGAAAAAAGCTCTCTTTGAACGGATTTATGATATCAAGAATAATCCGGAAATGCGGGTTTTTCGGAGAGCATACAATGTTTTCAGTGTGCTGTTCTGTGTTTTTCTGGTTGTGATGCTCCTTACCGGGGTATCTCAGCTTCCAAGCTTCGGAAATTCTTCGAATCCTGTAAACAATGAGGTGGCACAGCGCTATATTGAAAACGGGCTTCAGGAAACAGGAGCAGTGAATATTGTAACAGGAATGATTCTTGATTACAGAGCATTTGATACACTTGGGGAATCTCATGTGCTTTTTATTGCCACTTGTACAGTATTGATTCTTCTTCGTATTGACGGGGACAAAAAAGGCCGAAGCGGAATGGGATATACCATGGAGGATGACCGTATCCATGAGCCCAAAAATGATATGATACTGCAGACAGTTGCCAGAATCCTTGTCCCGCCTATTTTTATTTTTGGAATTTATATTATTCTTGGAGGGCATCTGGGACCTGGCGGTGGATTTTCCGGCGGAGCTGTCATCGGTGCAGGGCTGATTCTTTATCTCAATGCCTTTGGATTTGCAAAGACAGAGAAATTTTTTTCTGCAAAAACCTACAAGAGGACCAGCTTCTGCGCTTTGGCATGCTATTGTCTGGCAAAAAGCTATTCTTTCTATACAGGAGCCAATCATATTGAAAGCGTGATTCCTCTTGGAACTCCCGGAGCAATATTGAGCAGCGGACTGATTCTGATCCTTAATATCTGTGTGGGAATTGTAGTGGCAGGAACTATGTATACCTTTTATGTTATGTTCCGGAAAGGAGATTACTAATATGAATGTTGGGAATCTTTTTACCAATTATGAGGAGGCAGTGGCCATGATTCTTTTTGGAATCGGATTTTCTAATCTGCTTCTTCAAAAAAATCTCATAAAAAAGATTATCGGACTGAATATTATGGACACAGCTATGTATCTGTTTCTTGCTTTGAAGGGTTATGTTTCAGGACGAAAGGCTCCCATTGTGGTAAACGGAGTTCAGAGTGTGGACGCGTATATCAATCCCATACCAAGTGGTCTGGTACTCACGGGAATCGTAGTATCTGTGTCTGTTACTGCGCTGATGCTTTCTCTTACAATCCGTCTTTACCGCAGATATCATACGCTGGATCTTGATGAGATTTCCACAAGGCTTAAAAAGGAGGGATTGTGATGCAGTTTGTACAGAATTTTCCTTTTATGTCCATTATTATTTCCCTTTTTTCCGGTCCTCTTTCTTCGATTATTGGAGGAAAAAAGGCGAAATGGATAAACGCTGCTGTGATTTCTCTTATTGGTCTGATGTCTGTGGCTGTTCTTGTGTATGTCATCGCAACAGGAGAGTCTTATGTTTATTCAATGGGTCATTTTCCCGCACCCTGGGGAAATGAGATCAGGGTTGGAACACTGGAGGCTTCCATGGCAGTATTTTTTTGCCTGATCATGCTGTTATGTATGCTTGGAGGTGTGTATGAGAGAGAGCAGGAAATAGAAGAAACGAAGATGAATCTTTATTATGTTATGGTAAATCTTCTTCTGTGCTCTTTACTTGCCCTGATTTATACAAACGATCTTTTTACTGCGTACGTTTTTGTGGAAATTAATACCATTTCTGCGTGTGGTCTGATTATGATCAAGCAGAACGGACGTACTCTGGAGGCCGCTACAAGATATATGATTATGAGTCTGCTGGGGTCCGGACTTTTGCTCCTGGGAATCTGTTTTCTTTATGATCTTACAGGACATCTTCTTATGAGCAATATTAAAGAGCAGGTATATCTTATTCATGATGCAGGAATGTATAATATGCCTCTTCTTGTTTCTCTGGGGCTGATTTCCGTGGGGCTTGCCATTAAAAGTGCACTGTTTCCCTTTCATTCCTGGCTTCCGGATGCCTATGGCTACTCTACAGTATCCTCAGCGGCGATTTTGTCCTCCCTTGTTTCAAAAGGATATATTTTCCTTCTGGCAAAAATATTCTTCCGTGTCATAGGGTTTGACATTGTGAGGGAAAGCAAGGTTATCAATGTGCTTTTTGTCTTTGGAATTGCAGGAATGATCATGGGTTCCGTAAGTGCTATCCGGGAAAATAATATCCGCCGTATGATTGCTTTTTCTTCGGTTGCTCAGATCGGTTACATATATATGGGACTTGGACTTGGTACCACGGATGGTGTAATCGCTAGTATTTACCATGTGATTTCCCATGCGGCTACCAAATCTCTGTTGTTTGTGGCTGCGTCAGGGCTGACGGATGTATCGGATGACAGTACGGAGATTAGATCCATGGTGGGTGCAGGCTACAGAAATAAGCTGGCAGGTGTGGCTTTTACCGTAGGCTCGTTTTCCATGGTAGGTATCCCCATGTTTTCAGGGTTTATTTCCAAGCTTTTGTTTGCTCAGGCAGCAGTAGAAAGTATGCACAAAATGCTTCCTACGCTGATTGCTCTGGCCATCAGTACGATATTGAATGCCATGTATTTTATGAGGACTGTGATTCTGATCTATACTCCTGACAGGAGAAGCAGCGTGAGAAAGAAAAAACTGCGCCGCATTACCATCAAAGAGCAGCCCTCCAAAACAGCAGCACTTATTTTGTTTATTATACTGAATCTGTTTCTGGGTCTCAGCTCCGAGCCGGTGATCGCACTGTTTCGAAGCGGACTGGGAATGTTTGCATAGGAGGGGGACATGATGGATAGATGGATTTTAATACCGGTATTTCTTCCGGTGATATCCGGAGCGGTTCTGCTTTTGTCCTCTTTCCTGGGACATCTGAAGGGAGAGCCTGATTACGGAAGGGAGCATGACGAGGGGCGGCTGCACTTGTTTGTGGGATCGGTTCTGATATTATCTGCCGTGTTTGCAGTGTGGGCTGCGTTTAGCGGGGAAAAAAGTGTTACTTTGTTTTATCTTATGAAAGATATTCCTGTATATTTTCATATCGATGGAATCAGCAGGATTTTTGTTACCTTCACAAGTATTGTGTGGGTGGCCGTGGGGATTTATGCTTTTGTGTATATGAAGCACGAGGGAGAAGAAAAGAGATTTTTTGGTTTTTATCTCATGGTGTATGGAGTGATTGTGGCTCTTGATTTTTCCGGAAATCTTGTGACTATGTATTTCTTTTATGAGCTGATGACTTTGACTTCTGCTCCATTGGTTTTACACAATGGCTCCAGAGAAGCTATTATGGCTGCATTGAAATATCTGTTTTATTCCCTTTGCGGCGCTTACATGGGATTGTTTGGAATTTATTTCCTGTATCAGAATTGTGATACTCTTACTTTTACACCGGGAGGTACATTGAATCTTGCCCTTGCACAGAGTCATGAAACGATTCTTCTTATTGCAGTGTTTGCCATGTTAATAGGATTTGGAGCAAAAGCAGGTATTCTGCCTCTTCATGCATGGCTGCCGGCAGCCCATCCTGTAGCTCCGTCTCCGGCATCTGCGGTTTTTTCGGGAATTTTGGTAAAAGGTGGTGTGCTTGCTGCAATCCGTACGGTTTACTATATAGTGGGTCCGGATTTTATCAGGGGGACCTGGGTGCAGTCAGCATGGATTATCCTGGCACTTACTACGGTATTTATGGGGTCCATGCTTGCCTACAGAGAAAAGGTTTTCAAAAAAAGGCTTGCCTATTCCACAGTCAGCCAGATTTCGTATATTCTTTTTGGACTGGCGCTTCTTTCGCCTCAGGCTATGACAGGAGCATTGCTGCATACAATTTTCCATGCAATTATTAAAAGCACGTTATTTCTGTGTGCAGGTGTTTTTATTTTTGACTGCGGCAAAACAAGAGTCAGTGAGCTTCCAGGAATCGGGAAACGGATGCCGAAGCTTTTGTGGTGTTATACCTTTGCGTCTCTGGCACTTATTGGAATTCCGCCTGCCAGTGGATTTATCAGTAAGTGGTATCTGGCTCAGGGAGCACTTGAGGCAGGCGTAGGAATCTGGGGATATATAGGATCGGCTGTACTTCTTGTCAGCGCATTGCTGACAGCGGGATATCTTCTTCCTGTTACTATGAAGGGTTTTTTGCCTGGCAAAGAAACCTTGTGTAAAGAGTATGACACTGTACAGGAACCTGTCATAACCATGCTGGCTCCAATAGCAATTCTGGCAGCACTGACACTTCTGGCCGGTGTATTTCCAAATTTGCTGACTGAGTATATCACCGGACTTGTATCCGGATTAATGTAGGAAAGGGGAGGAGAAAAAATGAATACATCAATGATGGTAGCCGTAGTTCTGCTTCCCATGATTGGAGGGGCATTGATTCCTTTGCTGCCCTTTAAAACACGCAGGCAGATGATAATTTATGTGGAGGGACTGGTATTGTTAAATTCTGTACTGGTTCTGTCTTTGCTTTTTGCGCAGCCGGAAGGAGACTTTACCTTGTTCAGATTCACAGGAAATTTAAGTGTAAGCTTCCGTCTGGATGGTCTGGGAACACTGTTTGCAGGGCTTGTGTCTGTACTGTGGACATTGGCAACTTTATATTCCTTCGAATATATGAAGCATGAAGGACATGAGAAAGTATTTTTCATGTTTTACGTAATGACTTTTGGCGTTACCCTTGGAATTGCTCTGGCAGAGGATATTCTGACTATGTATTTCTTCTATGAAATGCTTAGTCTTGTGACAGTGCCGCTGGTAATGCACACTTTGACAAAGGAGGCTGTGCGTGCCAGCAGGACGTATCTGTATTATTCGTTAGGAGGCGCAGCATTTGCCTTTATCGGGATGATTTTTATTCTGATTTATGGAACCACATCTGTGTTTGTTCCGGGAGGCGTTCTGGATACCGCAAAGATAGGGGATAAAACAAACCTTCTTCTTCTGATTTATGTGCTCTGCTTCTGTGGTTTCAGTGTAAAGGCTGCAATGTGGCCCTTTTCCTCCTGGCTTCCCAAGGCGGGAGTGGCTCCTACACCTGTAACAGCGCTTCTGCATGCAGTTGCAGTCGTAAAAGCAGGAGCGTTTACGGTAATGCGTGTTACATATTATAGCTTCGGTACAGAGCTTCTGCGGGGAACCTGGGCACAGTATATTGTGCTGGGACTGACGATATTTACCATTGTGTACGGATGCAGCTGTGCACTTAAGGAAACTCATATGAAAAGAAGACTTGCCTGGTCAACTGTGAGCAATCTTTCCTATATTCTATTTGGTGCAGCTCTGATGACGCCTCTTGGACTGGTGGGAGCTATGTGTCATATGGTGTGCCATGCAGTTATGAAAATCTGTTCGTTCTTCTGTGCAGGTGCAGTCATTTATAAAACAGGGCGCAATTACGTGCATGAGCTGAATGGATTCGGCAGAAAAATGCCGAAAGTGTTTACTATTTTTACTATATCAGGACTGGCTCTTATGGGAGTACCCGGATTATGTGGATTTATCAGTAAGTGGAATTTGGCAAAGGCTGCTGTGACAAGTGAGAATCCTCTTGCATATGTGGGGATTGCGGCACTTCTGGTGTCGGCACTTCTGACTGCCATTTATATGATGAGTATTACGGTCAGGGCATTCTTTCCGGGAAAAGATTTCGATTACTGTGCCATTTCAGATGTGGAGGACCCAAACTGGATGATGATTCTTCCGCTGGTGATTTTTGCTGTTGCCATTGTGGTTATGGGCGTTCATTCGCAGCCTCTTATGGAGTTTTTGGAGTCCGTGGCAGCTACAATGAATACAGCTGTTTTGATGAATTAGAAAGGAGTTGGCTAAAATGAACATACTTTTATCAGTACTTGTGTTTTATCCGTTTTTGGGCGGACTCCTTTCCTGTGCGGTGGGGACACGAAATGAAAAAGCCAGAGATTTTATGGCAGAGTTTGTGGCGGTCAGTGAATTTGTGCTGATGCTGTGGCTTGTCTGCGTATACCGGGATAATGTGATATCACTTTATATTCCGGAAGTCTGTGGACTGGGGCTTCATTTTACTCTGGACGGATTCCGAAGGATTTATGGTATGATCGCTGTTCTTATGTGGATGATGACAACCCTTCTTTCCAGGGAATATTTCCGTCATCATGAGAACAGAAACAGATTCTATCTATTTCTTCTTCTCACGCTGGGCGCCACTATGGGAGTATTTCTTTCTGAAGATTTATTTACAACCTTTATTTTCTTTGAAATTATGTCATTTACGTCTTATGTGTGGGTGGCGCAGGAAGAAACGCAGGATTCTCTCAGGGCGGCTGCAACATATCTTGCAGTGGCAGTGACAGGTGGCCTGGTTATGCTTATGGGAGTGTTCATTCTCTATCACGAGCTTGGTACTCTGATGATACCTGAGCTTCTGGAGGCGGCAAAAAGCTTTCCTGATAAAGAATTGCTCTATGGAGCAGGAGCCTGTCTTCTGGTAGGCTTCGGTGCAAAAGCAGGAGCATTTCCTTTGCATATCTGGCTTCCGAAAGCACATCCGGTGGCTCCCGCGCCTGCTTCAGCACTGCTGTCAGGTATTCTTACAAAGACAGGCGTTTTTGGTATTCTGATTATCAGCAGCGGGCTCTTTCTCCATGATACATCCTGGGGAAAACTGATTCTGGCAATCGGTGTGCTGACTATGACCGGAGGAGCACTGCTGGCAGTGTTCTCTGTGGATCTGAAACGTACGCTGGCATGCTCATCCATGTCCCAGATCGGCTTTATTCTGCTGGGAATTGGTATGCAGGGACTTCTGGGTGAAGAAAATGCCATGGCTGTTCATGGGACTCTGCTGCATATGGTGAATCATTCCATGATCAAACTTGTGCTGTTTATGGCAGCAGGCGTGATTTTTATGAATACCCATGCGCTGAATCTCAATGAGATTCAGGGCTTTGGCAGGAAGAAGCCGCTGCTGAAGGTGATTTTTCTCATTGGGGCTCTGACTATCGGAGGTATTCCCATGTTTGGAGGATATATCAGCAAAACCCTGCTCCACGAGAGCATTGTGGAGTATGGAGGCGGTCTGACATTTAAGGCAGTGGAATGGATTTTCTTAATCAGCGGCGGGCTCACGGTTGCTTATATGACGAAACTTTATGTGGCAATTTTTGTAGAAAGAAATGAGAATGCACAGGTACAGAGAAAATATGATGGAATGAAGACATATATGAATCTCCAAAGTAGTGCAGCGCTTACCATAAGTGCAGTCCTGCTTCTTGTATGGGGACTATTTCCTCATAAGATTATGGACAGGGCAGCAGCGTTGGGACAGAGCTTTATGCATCTGGAAGAGACAGGTGAGGTGGTTGCATATTTCAGCATTAAAAATTTATCCGGCGCAGTGATTTCCATAGCTATTGGAGCTTTTGTTTATGTATATGTAGTACGCAGATTCCTGATGAAAAAAGAGAGTATCTCTTCACAGAAGAAAGAATCTGTAATTACAGAGGCTTATATCAATGCATGGCCTGCATGGATGGATCTGGAAAATATGATCTACCGTCCATTAGTGCTTCGTTTTCTTCCCTTTGTGTGCGGAATTGCCTGCAGAGTTCTGGACTGTGCAGTGGATACAGCGGTTGTGGTTCTTCGAAAGACAATCTATGCTGACAGTCCTCTGCCCCATACTCGTCCGGAAGGAAATGCAGTTACAGAAAGAGCCGGAAAATTCCTTAACAGGATTCAGGAAATTGCCAATGTCCTGTCCCGTGGAAAGAAACAGGGAGACAAAGATTATGTGCATATCCTGGCAGTGAAAAACGAAGAATTTAAGGAAACAAACAGAATCATCCAGAGAAGCCTTTCCTTTGGACTGATGTTGTTTGGCATCGGGCTTTGCCTGACTTTGATTTATATTATATGGTGGTAGGCTATAAAATGTATTTCAGCGGTTTTTGACCTACAATATTTTCTGTGAAGTAGGCTGCAAAGTCAGTTTTTCTGTTCTGCAGCCTATCATTTTTGCCATAGAATAGGCCGCAAAACCTGTCTACATGTATTATGGCCTACTATATTATTTGGAAAATAGGCCACAAAGCTTGTTTTGCAATTTGGGATCCTATTATTTTTGCAGAAAAGTAAGCTGAAAGACCTATTTAGTGCCTCTACAGCCTATAACCTTTAATGTGAAGTAGGACGCAAAATTTGTTTATATGGATTTTAGCCTACCCTGAGAGGTTTAAAATAGAATAGTTGAAGACTGAATTGTAACTATTTGGAATTCAAAATAGCGGCTGGCTGAGTTGGCAGGTCTTTTGGAATTTGAAGATCTTATGAAGCGTACCGTAGGTAATAGTGATTTATGAAGAATAAAATGACAATGAAATATGCTTTTAAACAATCCCTTCCGGTAATGGCAGGTTATATTGTCCTGGGAATGGGGTTTGGGATACTGCTGAAAACCAAAGGCTATGGTGTGGCATGGGCTTTTTTTATGAGCCTTTTCATTTATGCCGGTTCCATGCAATATGTAACGATTAATTTAATGGCAGGCAGCGCCACAGTACTCTCGACAGTCCTGGTGACCCTCATGGTAAATGCAAGACATTTATTTTATGGTATTTCCATGATTGAAAGGTACAGAAATACAGGTCCATATAAGCCATATCTAATATTGGGACTTACGGATGAGACATATTCTCTCGTATGCAGTGGTAATGTGCCAGAGGGAGTTGATGAGAAAAAATTTTTTTTTATATTGACTTTTCTGAATCAGTGCTATTGGATCATTGGAAGTGTTGTTGGGTCACTGCTTGGAAGTCTGATAACTTTTAATACAGCAGGAATCGAATTTTCCATGACAGCACTTTTTCTGGTGGTATTTGTAGAACAGTGGAAAAGTGTTAAGAACCACACCAGTGCAGTTGTGGGAGTAGGAATATCGGTTGCCTGTCTTCTTGTTTTCGGAGCAGAGAGGTTTTTAATCCCGACGATGATCGCTATAACGGCAATACTTACAATTCTAAGGAAAAGACTGAATGGAATGGAATGGAAATAAAAAAGGGGGAAGCGAAAAATGCATGACTTACATTCAATAGTATTAATCGCAGTTGTTTCTGTGGTTACCATACTGTTGCGTTTTATTCCTTTTGCTGTCTTTGGAGAAAATAAAAAAACACCAGATTATATAACCTATATTTCTTCAGTTCTGCCTTATGCTATTATGGGAATGTTGGTTGTGTATTGCGTGAAAGATGTAAGTATCACTGCGGCACCTCATGGGATTCCAGAACTGATTGCCGGAGCAGTCGTAGTGGGACTGCATCTTTGGAAAAGAAATACACTGGTTAGTATTGTGGCGGGAACTGTCGTATATATGCTGTTGATTCAATGTATTTTTTAAAAAAAGCTGGAGTGTTGCAGAGAATAGTGTGGGAGACTAAGTAAAAATGTTGAGTGATAATATAATGGACTATATTGCACATAAAAGAGCTGATAAAAAGACACAAAGCTTA
>JBJELT010000034.1:12113-67159 GCA_051879295.1 Oliverpabstia sp.
TAATATAATGGACTATATTGCACATAAAAGAGCTGATAAAAAGACACAAAGCTTAAAAAAACATTTGGAAAATACTGCAAATCTGGCAGGTGAATTTGCCGAAGAGTTTGATGGCTATGATTGGGGTTATTGTGTATGAAAACGATTGCAAGAATATGGCAGGGGCAGAGATAATAAGAGTCATAACAGACGAGTTGAAGGATTTTTATGTTCTGAAAAAGATAGACCAGTATACAGAGGATATGGGATTGAAACTGGATATCAAATGAGGGCAGTCGGTGCTTTTTCTGAGAAATAAGGGCTGTGGTACCATGTTGGTACACAGCCCTTATTGTTCGCTGGGCAACAAGATATGGGAAAAAGGGATATATTAACAAATATGAATATGTTCCAAATGAACATCTGAAATATCTGAAATTTGACACAATGACAGAAGAATGGCTTGATTTTATTGTGGCATGTAGGGTGGGAACCCCTCATACATGGGATATTGTAGAAGGACCCATGGCAGATGATACTATTTTTAACTATGTACAGAATTTTATAGACCAAAAAATTTCCGCGCGGCGTTTTGGGAATTAGCTAAGTTCAAGCATCCTACGCATCAGATTAGTTTTCATACAATCTCTGCACTGGACATATTGACGTTTATAGGAAGTGAGGAAGTATATGGGCACAAAAAATAATAACAGTCTATTTTATACATGAAGTCTGATTGAATTCATAAGCAGAAAAATCTTGATCTTCTGTATGGGCATGAAAGAGGCACAGGAAGATCCGGAAATCCGTAAGGTATGGGAAGCTGCCTGTGTCGCAGATAAGACCGGAGAAAAAGGAATCTGCCTTGTTACAGGGAAGAAAGAAAAGATTGCAAGAATTCACACGACAATTAAAGGCGTTCAGGGGGCACAGTCCAGTGGAGCAGCGTTGGTATCTTTTAATGCGCCTGCCTTTGAATCTTTCGGAATAGAGCAAAGCTATAATGCTCCGGTAGGTGAATATGCGGCATTTGCATACACAACGGCACTAAATCATCTGTTGTCACAGCGAGATTATGTATTTCAGCTGGGAGATACAACGGTTGTATTCTGGGCGGAAAGTGGTGAAGAAATATATCAGAAATTTTAATTTCCGATTTTGATGAAATTGAAAAACAGTCATATCAGAAAAATAAGTGTTCCTCAGATAAAGATTAATCATGAACTACAGAAGAAGATGCTGTGAAAAAAAGTACAGAAATGGGAAGAAAGAATATTGTTCCTTATGCATTATACCGTGCAGAAGGTTATATCTCCGCAAATCTGGCACGAAAAGTAACGGGATTTTCGGAAGATGATCTGGAACTTTTATGGGATGCAATCATCAATATGTTCGAACATGATCATTCAGCTGCAAGGGGGAAAATGGCAGTACGTAAACTGATTGTATTTAAGCATAGCAAGGAATTGGGAGACTGTCCTGCTTATAAATTGTTTGATGCCATAGAAGTAACTAAAAAGGATGGAATTGTATATCCGAGAAAATATCAGGATTATGAGATTCAGATTCATGAAGAACAGATACCGGATACAATTGAGATGACAAGGAAAATCTGATAGAATATAACGAAAATAAGATCATGATTTACGGATGCAGAGGATTGTATAGAATTCTTTACAGTCTTCTCACGTCATACCCTGCAAGGGGTATGTGGATTGAAATGATGTACAGCGGATGAAAGACCCTGCCATCCATGTCATTCCCCGCAAGGGATACAGGAAGGAAACTCTGGTAGATAGAGAAAAAGTATTAAATATCTAGAAGAATTGAAATAAGTCATTTAATAATTTGAAGATGAAGCAAAAGGAAAAAATTACAGGCTGGGTGTACGAAGAGTATAAGAAATATGTTACTGAAAATGATAAAATACCAGATGATGTGGCAGATGATCAGATTATTGATGCGGTAATAGATAAGATAGAGATAGCTGATATCTGGATTCCGGGAGGGGAAATCGTCAGTTATTATCACAGAAAGAAGCCACATCTTCAGAAACGACTGGATAACGAAAAACAGCTGAAGTTCAAGGCATATACCAGCTATTATAAAAGTATTGTGGATCAGGACAGGGCAGCTGTTGTTTGCCCAACTAAATGTGGGGGATTAGAATAATGGAGATTAAAGAATATTTCACAACAGAGAATAAAGAACATTGGTTAAATGAAATAAGAAAATGCGATTGGGGTGCAGGTCAGTATTTGCATCAGCTTCTCCGTGAGAATAGTCTCAAAGAAATGGTCGGTGAAACTGCACTGGTGCCAATGCTTGCGAATGGGGATGAGTTGATTGCTTTTTGCACGTTTGCTCCACTGGATGATATTCAGCCGACGGATCTGTCCCCGTGGATTGGTTTTATATATACATTTCCCCGGCATCGAGGTCATCGGTATGCGGGCATGATGTTAGATTGGGCGGAAAGTATGGCTACAGTCATGGGAAGGGAATACATATACATTTCTACAAATCATATAGGCTTGTATGAAAAATATGGATATGAATTTTATCAAATGGTCAGGGACATTGAAGGCGAAAATTCACGCGTATACCGAAAGCAACTTGCAGTGAATGGACCGGATAAGGACAGACGATATGAAAACGGTGCTAAATGGAAAGCTAAGATTGTTGAAAAAGCAAGAAAGGGAGTTGATATGACGGCATATTGTGGATTCTCATGTAATCATTGCTTTCTTGTAGAGTGGTGTGGAGGCTGCCGCTCTGTATTCAACTGCTGTTCATATGGAACCCTCTATGATAAGGGAAAATGTCCCAATAGTGACTGCTGCAAAACAAAGGGAATCGATGGATGTTATGATTGCCTGGAACTGGACGAATGTACCAGAGGGTTCTATCAGCCTGACAATGATGGAGCAGGTGCATGCAAGGCACAGGCTATGCTTATCAGGAAATATGGAAAAGACAAGAGAGGTATTACAATTGGGACTGTTGGGACAAGCTGGATTACAGAATCATTTATCTCTGCAATCGCCGAAACAGAAAATCTTTCTCTGGGTGCTGTTTATTCAAGAGATTCTCAAAAGGCAAAAGCATTTGCAGAGAAACATCATGCAGGAAAGTATTATAGTGATATGGAAGCGATGGCACATGACCCATCCATAGACGCCATTTACATAGCCAGTCCCAATTTCCTGCATCATACGCAGACGATGCAGTTTTTGAAAGCCGGAAAGCATGTGATTTGCGAGAAGCCTCTTGCCTCCAATTATCAGGAAGCGAAAGAAATGATAGAAACTGCCCATGAAAATCATGTGGTGCTCTTGGAGGCTATGCGTACTGCCTATGATCCTGGACTTTCTGTTATTAAAGACAATCTGCATAAATTGGGCAAAATACGCCGTGTGAGTTTTTGGTATGGAAAATATTCCAGCAAATACGATGCCTTTTTATCCGGCAAACCTCAGAATATATTTTCCCTGGAATGTTCCGCAGGTGCGCTGATGGATATGGGAGTGTACTGTGTTTATCCGCTGGTGGATTTGTTTGGCATGCCGGAGAAGATTCTTGCGGACTGCGTGAAGCTTCACAATGGTATTGACGGAACAGGAACGGCAATTATGAATTATGGAGATATGATTGCTGATATTTCCTATTCAAAAATTTCAGACAGCAAGCTTGTCAGTGAAATTCAGGGCGAAAAGGGAACCTTGATTATTCCCGAGATTGCCTCTCCATCAAATCTGAAAATATTTTATAGAAATGGCTATGTGGAAGAATTGTATAAAAGGGATTGCCCCAATAATATGATTTATGAAGCGGAAATGTTTGTAAAGGCAATCCTTGGTCAGGCAGATATTACATACTATCAGGATAAATCTCTGCAGAGTCTGAAACTAATGGATGAAATCAGGCACCAGAATGGTATTGTCTTTCCTGCGGATGCACACTATGCTCCACTTGACTTATGAGCGGTAGTTGGTTATAATTAAGAAAACGTTCGTTAGCACATTTGGAGGGTACAGACTATGAGTAAGATACCAACAAGAGATAGAATACTGGATTCAGCGTTGATGCTATTTTCAGAAAAAGGCTATGATGGAGTGGGAGTCGATTTGATTGCTGAGAATGCCGGAATCAAAGGTCCTTCTCTATATAGACATTTTAAAGGGAAGGAAGATATCCTGAATTCTCTGATTGAAAAGGTTGGAGGCTATTATGAATTAAATTTTGGCTCAGAAAATCATCCCGGCAAGATCCCGGAATCTATGGAGGAACTCATAGGTTTTTCTCTGGAAAGAATTCGTTTTACGATGCATGATGAGATGCTTCAAAAGATAAGGAGAATTTTTGCGATGGAACAGTTTAGAAATTCGAAAATTGCACAGCTCACTTCAAAACATCATCTGGATGGCCTGCAGAAAATGTTCCAGAAAATCTTTGAACGTATGATGGAGACACATGTGATGAAAACAGACGACGCAGAGGTCCTGGCTATGGAGTTTGTCGCTCCGGTATCATTACTGATTCATATATATGACAGACAGCCGGAGAGAGAGGAGGAGATCATGGAAAGAATCGAAAAACATTTGCGGCATTTTGCAAAAACATATACTTTTTTGTGAATTTGGAGTCGGACGGAAACTTCATATCATTTTTTCAGAAGCAGGCCGTTCCTCCTCAGCTAGCCGCTAACTACGACTAAATTGACGCTCAGGAGAGCCTTCGCGCCAAAGTCTCCGTAAGCGTCGTATCTTCGAACTCACTTTTCCCAATGCTTCTGAAAAAATGATATGAAGTTTCCTGTTCTTTTCCAAATGTAACAAAAAGCGTGGGGAGAGATGGTTGTTGTACTTTAGAAAATTAATACCTTTTTTCAAATAGCAATTGTTATGATTAAAGTTTAACATACATCCTTCCCGGGCGCATTTTGTTTCGTTTGGAATGAAACAGGAGAATCTCTGGTATTTTTCAGAAGCATTGGGGAAAGCGAGTCCGAAAATATGCACTTAGCAAGACTTTGGCGCGAAGGCTTTCCTGAGCGTCAATTAGTCGCGCTTAGTGCAGAGTTGAGGAGGAGCGGCCTGCTTCTGAAAAATACCAGAGATTCTCCGTCCCCTTCCATAGGAACTACAAAAAAGTATAGTATTGAAAAATAAGGTGTGGAGGTATTTATGGTTTCGACATTATCAATTATTTTTATGATCCTTAATATGCTATTAGGCATATTGATTCCCGTTGGATTGCTCGTGTTTTTTAAGAAAAAATATCGGGTTTCTGTGAAAAGTTTTTTTATAGGATGTGCTGTCATGCTGCTTTTTGCACTGATACTGGAGCAGATTGTGCATGCAGTAGTGCTTGGATCTCAGGTGGGCAGTATCATACGGAATAATATTTGGCTATATGCCTTGTATGGTGGTCTTATGGCAGGAATTTTTGAAGAGAGCGGCAGGTTTCTTGCCATGCGTTTTTTGCTGAAGAAAGAACATGATAATCCCCATCACGCACTTATGTACGGTGTGGGCCACGGTGGATTTGAGGCAATGGTACTTTTGACACTGGGAATGGTCAACAATCTGATTTATTCGGTCATGATCAATCTGGGACAGACACAGACGCTGCTTGCACCCCTGGACGAATCGACAAGAGGTACATTGCAGGCTGCCTTCGATACACTGATTACAACTCCTTCCTGGCATTTTCTTCTGAGTCCCATGGAAAGAATCGGTGCAATTGCAGCACAGATTTCCCTGTCGGTGATTGTTTGGTTTGCAGTTTCAGGAAAGAAATGCCGCATGCCGCTTTTCCTGTTGGCAATCCTTCTTCATGCAGTTCTCGATGCCGTTGCTGTGATCGCAGCAGGAAGTGGAATCCCTGTGGTGATTGTTGAATTGATTATCTGGGGAATGGCAGCAGTGTATATTTTTATTGCGAAAAAGATGTGGAAAAAGTATATCAGATAGTGAAAAACGATAGTAACCTGCATTGACAATTTGGAAGGGATTGACTTTAGAATTGCTTTATAGGATAATGAAGGCAAAAGTAAAAGGTTTCGTGAAAAATTGAATATAGGAGGACTGTGATATGCAGGATACTAAACAGCAGTGGTTTAAAGATGCGAAGTTTGGTTTATTCATTCACTGGGGGCTTTATTCTCTGCTTGCAGGTGAATACAACGGAAAGAAGACAGATCGTATTGCTGAGTGGATTATGAATGATCTGGATATTCCCGTGGAGGAATATGAAAAGCTGGCCGCTCAGTTTAATCCAACGGAATTTGATGCTGACATGATTGTACGTAAGGCAAAAGAATGGGGAATGAAATATATTGTATTCACAGCAAAGCATCATGAGGGATTTGCAATGTGGGATTCCAAATGCAGTGATTACAATGTTGTGAAAGCAACTCCTTATGGAAAAGATATTGTCAGACAGCTTCGGGATGCGTGTGACAAATATGATATGAAGCTTGGCTTTTATTACTCTCAGGCTCAGGATTGGCATGACCCTGACGGATATATGCACAGAAAAGATAATTCAAAAAAGAATTATCGTGCATATCTTGAAAGAAAATGCTTCCCACAGTTAAGAGAACTTTTAACAGAGTATGGTGAAGTGGCTTTGATCTGGTTTGATACTCCAATGGGGACCACACCGGAAGAGAGTAAAGAAATGGCAGATCTGGTTAAGAGTATTCAGCCAAATTGTATCGTAAGTGGACGAATCGGAAATGGTCTCGGTGAATATATGACTACAGGTGATAACTTTATTCCGCGACTGCCCTATGAAGGTGACTGGGAAGTACCGGCAACTTTAAATGATACATGGGGATATAATAAAGATGATCATAATTGGAAGAATGCGGAAGAGATTATTCATCTGCTTGTAAAAATAAACAGCAGAGGAGGAAATTATCTTCTGAACATAGGACCGATGGGAAACGGTCATGTGCCGGATGAAAGTATGAAAATCCTTGATGAAGTAGGAGGATATGTGAATGCAAACGCAGAAGCAATCTTCGGAACCAAACGTGTGGGTGTGTATGCATATGAGCTTGACTGGGGTTTGCTGACAAGAAAAGATAATAAATTGTATGTTCATGTATTTAAACCGAGAAGAAGGGTTGAACTCTTAAACATTGCGAATAAGATCACTGGCGCTTATCTGGTTCCGGATCAGCGCAAGCTTGAATATCTGACATCAGTTACCTGTGAAGGATGCAGCGTGATTGAAGTTGAGATTCCGGAAGATTATTATACCAGGAAGAATTATAGTATATGTCTGGAAATGGAAGAAGCAGAACCAATTTTTGAACCGATAAAAGGCTGAAATATCAGAGGAAAAAATGTTAACAGATTGTCGGGAGGGAAAATACATATGGAAGAGTTAAGATTTCGGCAGATTCACATGGATTTTCATACAAGTGAGAAGATTCTGTCGGTGGGGGATAAGTTTGATGCAGAAGATTTTGCAGGAACATTAGATGAAGCCAGAGTGAATTCTATTACCTGCTTCGCCAGATGTCATCATGGTATGTTATATTATAATTCCAGAAGATTTCCGGAATTGATTCACCCGGGGCTGAAAAATAAAAATCTTTTGCAGGAACAGATTGATGCCTGCCATAAAAGGGGAATCAGGGTACCGGTTTATACGACCATTCAGTGGGATTATCATATGAGCAAGCTGCATCCTGACTGGTGCTGCATGACGGCAGAAGGTGGATTGGTAGAGGGCTGCGGTGAAGAGTGCAATAAGATATATGAACCAGGATTCTATCGGACACTTTGTGTAAATAATCCAGAATATCGTCAGTTTTTGAAAGATCATATTGAAGATTTTTTCGAAGTGCTTACCCCTGAGAGAATTGATGGTATTTTCCTTGATATTGTGAATGTTGTGGATTGTTCCTGCGAGCATTGTGTAAAAGGTATGCTGGATCAGGGATATAACCCGGAAGTAAAGGAAGATCGTACCAGATATGCAGTACAGATGCTTAAAGAATTCCGCCTCGAAATGACAGAGTTTATAAGATCGTTGAAAGCGGATGTGTCTATATTCTATAATGGAGGACATGTCGGACCGGTTGCAGTGGATGCAAAAGATGCATTTACCCATTGGGAACTGGAATCTCTTCCGAGTGGTGACTGGGGGTATACACATTTTACAAATACAGTGCGTTATGCGCGGACAACCGGAATGGACTATCTTTCTCATACTGGAAAATTCCATACTATGTGGGGAGATTTTCACTCTTTTAAGAATCCGGAAGCTCTTCAGTATGAATGTTTTCGGATGTTGGCGTACAATAGTAAATGCCTGATCGGTGATCAGCTTAATCCTGACGGAGAAATGTCCAAACCTGTATATGATTTGATCGGAAGTGTTTACCGTGAAGTGGAAAAGAAGGAACCCTGGTGTACAAATGCGAAAGCGGTTGTGGATATTGCATTAGTAACGGATGAATGGCAGGTACAGAAAGCACAATGTGGAGGAAGTGTATCAGCTCCGGTTAATGGTGCGTGTGCGGTATTGGATGAATTGGGTTACCAATTTGATATTGTAGACGAAAAAACAGATTGGAAACCGTATAAAGTATTGATTCTTCCGGATATCATTTGGTTTGATGAAACACTTGCAAAAAAAGCAGAGTGTTTTGTTGCAGGTGGAGGAAAAATCATTGCCACAGGAAAATCCGGTCTGGATAAAAATCATACCAGATTTATGCTGGATTGCCTTGGAATTAAATATGTGGGAGAGGCTCCGTTTAGTCCGGATTTTATCATGCCAAATGACATCATCGGGAAAAAACTGCCAAAAACGGAACACGTGATGTATTTGAAAGGTGAACAGGTAGAGGCGGAAGAAGGAATAGTTCTTGCTGATACTTATGTGCCATATTTCAATCGGACATGGCAACATTTTTGTTCTCATCGTCATACACCTTCATGTCATGAAAAAGGGTATCCGGCTGTGGTGAAGAATGGAGACTGTATTTATTTTATGCATCCATTGTTTTCTATTTATCAGAGTAAACATCCGAGATGGTGCAGAGAAATGATGAAAGATGCCTTGGAAATGCTTCTTCCGGATCCTGTACTTCGTCATAACGGACCGACGACAATGATAACGACGATTAATGAACAGGAAGCAGAGAAGAGGTATGTGATGCATGCTCTGCATTATATTCCGATGAAAAACTGTGATGATTTGTATACAATAGATGACATTATCCCATTGTATCATGTGAAGTTTTCGGTAAAAACAGAGAAACCGATTGTCAAAATCAGAAGTGTGCCTGAAGAAAAAGAAATAATTTTCCAGAAAAATGGAGATAGGATTGAATTCTGTCTGGACGAGCTCAACGGGCATGCGATGATAGAAATGTCATATGAATAAATACGAAAAAGACCAGCGCTATTATTGCGGTGGTCTTTTTCAATAGTGATATACTACTTGACAACATAATGAGGATATCTGGCAGCACCTGTCCTAACTGGAAGATAACCATGCTCCGAGCAGCATAAAAAGTAGAGCCACAAAAAAGTTAATTCCGGGAATCTCCTGGAATATGATCAGAGACAGAAAGACACCTATAAAGGGTGCAATAGCATAATAGGCACTGGTTCTGGAGGCTCCGAGAAGGCGCTGTGCGTAAACGTAAGTGTAAATACTAAGACCATAGGCTATAAATCCGAGAATAAGAGTACATGGAATACTCCAAAGTTCTTGAATTCTTTCACCTATAATAAAACCAATCGCCAGTGAACCACCTCCTGAAAAAATACCTTTAAGCAGAACAATTTGCAAGGGATCCTTTGAGGATATTTTTCTTGTACAGTTATTTTCCAGTCCCCAGCAACAGGCAGCAAGCAGTACAAACAGACTCCCTTTGGTAAAATCCAGGCTGCTGAAATCTTCAAAGGAGAGAATCAGGCAGGAAACTGTAACGGAAATGATTCCAAGCCATAATCTTGGAGAGATTCGCTCTTTAAAAATTAATAAGGCAATGAATGCAGTGGCTGCAATTTCAAAATTATTCAGCAATGATGCATTGGCAGCGGTTGTCATGGATAAGCCAAGTAACAGGCAGATAGGTGCTGCAATATCCAGGATGATCATGGCAATCGTAAAAGGCAGCTCAGTTCTTGTGAGTTTTTCTTCCTCTCCACTATGCCCGGAAATTTTACGGAATACAGCAATAACAGCTGTTCCAAGACCGGCACCAATATAAAGAAAACCTGCCATCAGTGTAGATGGCATAGAATCAAGCAGTATTTTTGAAAATGGTGCATTGATTGCATAAAGTGCCGCCGCCAGTATGGCAAGGAAAATTCCTGTGGTATTTTTAGTAATCATATTATTTTCTCCGAATAAAATGTTTGTTAGCAAACAAAATGTTTGATATAATTATCCTATCCTACCGATAGAGATAATACAATAGACGATGAGACAGTCTTGTCTCTTACGGAACAAAAATAGAAAATTGTTTGGGAGATATTACGATGGACAGAAGACAGAAAAAATCGAGGGAAGCAATTTTTAATGCGTTCAGCATTCTTTTGGAAAAAAAGGCCTTTAACAATATCACTGTACAGGAGATCATCGAGGAAGCAAATGTGGGAAGAAGCACTTTCTATGCACATTTTGACACAAAGGATGAACTCCTCCGTGAAATGTGCACAGAGATTTTTGAGCATATTTTTTCACATGAATTATCTTCAGAGTATTCTCATGATTTTTCAGGAACCGCCCAGGGACTTAAAGAAGAACTGACACATTTACTGTATCATCTGAAGGATAACAGGGGAAATATTGTAGGATTGTTTAAGAACGAGAGCAGCGAAATGTTCATGAGATATTTTAGAGAATATCTGGCCGAGGTGTTTTTACAGTTCCCGGAGTATATCAGGGACGATATTCCGCAGGATTTTACATTAAACCATTTGACAGGAAGCTTCACAGAAGCTGTAAAATGGTGGATGAAAGGCGGAATGAAAAGTGATCCAGAAAAAATCATATTATATTATCTTAAAGTAATATAGGAGGTACTGTTATGGGATTTCATTCGTATCGAAATATTGGTTTTTCCTTTACGGATGCAGAAGTAACCTGCAGAAAATGGAGAAATAAATTTGCCGAGTTTGATTCAACGGGTAAGGATCGCTACATAACCTTTACGAAGGATAAAGAGTATCTGTTGCTTCGATATTTGGGGCTGGAGTATCGCCTGAATTGTGAAAATGGTGTTCTGGAAAAGAAAGATGGTACTCAGTGGACAGACAAGCTTCAGATGAATGAAGCTCTTGCAGTGTACCACTATCTTGGTGATGGGACAGGAAATATCCATGAGATTGGAAAATGGGTTCCGGAGAGTTCGCTGGATCCGGTACGCATTCGAAGCAATGACCGGACAGATCCGTTGTTCGTGAACTTTGCAAATGATTATTCAGGAAGAATCAGTGAACTCGAAGAAAGATGTAGAATGGCCGGAGGAGAATTCGAGGAATCAATTGGTGATACAGCCTGGATCTTTTTTCCTTTTCCGGAGATACCACTCAAGCTTGTCTTCTGGGAAAAAGATGAAGAATTTTCTGCCCAGGTGAGAGTTTTTGTTCGTGAAAATGCAACAGATTATGTTCATTATGAGGCTGTTTCCTTTATGATTGCGGATCTGTTTCAGAAGATAGACAGGACAGAGAACTGTCCCCTTTCCTACGATACGTTTCCGTGCTCTGAAGAATAATGTAGATGCGTACTTGAAGTAATAGGAAGGAGAACGAGAATTGTGAATAGTCAAGGATATATGCTAAGTCATTTGGCAGGTATATTTCACACTGGTGTATTTTGCTTGCAGGAAGGACAAATAATCTCCTATGAAGAGAATTCGGAATATAATCCCATATATATTGATGAAACTTTTCGGCTTTCATTAGCCGAAAGTGCTGATGCACAAAAAGAGCCGGTAGTTATAAAAGATGATTTTCATATGTTTTATATCTGTGTGAAATGGGAAACTGCTTCTTATATGATGGGACCGCTTTGCACTCAGGTTATGAGTCGAACAGAGAGACATCGGTTTTATCATTTTTACGGGATTGAGGAAAAATGGGAGAAAGGGTTACACTATCATACTCTAATGGAAATTTTACTAATTGCAGGGATGTTTGCAAAAATAATTACAGGTCAGGAATATACAGATCAGCAACTTGTGGATGCGAATTATCGTGCAGTGACTAGTATGGAGGAGAGACAGGAACAAATCTGGTTTGATATTAAGTCTGAAGACGAAGATATATACCGTCACACCTATCAGGAAGAACGCCGGATAATGGATGCGGTAAAAGAAGGAAATATAGAAGAGGCTGTTCGTCTGTCAAAAGATATGGATGCTAATATTGGCAGATTGGGAGAAAGTGAAGTCGAACATTGGAGAAATCTTACAATCGTATCTGCTACATTATGTGCAAGGGCAGCGATTGAAGGGGGTGTATTGCCGTCAATTGCGTATCGGCTTAGTGGTTTTTATATCAATAAAAGTACGGCATGCCAAGATATTACACAAATATTGATTTATAGGAATCATGCAATTGAGGAGCTTACAAAACGGGTGCTGGAACAGAAGGGAAAACGTCATACATCCAGTTATACGGAACAATGTAAAGACTATGTATATGGACATTATCGAGAAAAGATTTATCTGGATCATATTGCAGATACTATGGGAATCAGCAGCAGTTATCTATCTCGTCTGTTTAAAAAGGAGATGGGAGTTAGCCTGCAGGACTTTATCAATGATGTCAGAGTGGAGAAAGCGGCTAATTTACTGCGTTATTCAGAGGAAACTTTGCCAGAAATTGCACAATATGTGAATTTTCCTTCGCAAAGTTATTTTGGAAAAATATTTAAACAGAAGATGCAGATGACGCCAAAACAATACCGAGAATTATGTAAACCTATGGAATTTTACGGTCAGAAAAAGAAATAGAGAAATTTAGTCATAATAAGAACAAATAGTGCAAAATAAAGATATAAATAAGAGCTTTCAAGTGTTAACTTATAAACACAAAGAGAGCTCTTGTTTTTTATATCATAGGATAGCTCTAAAAAGAAAAATAAGATAGGAGGGATAAATGCGTGTTGTCAGAACGATTTTATGGAATGGGAGAACCACTGATTCAAAGAGAAGGTGACACCGGTGTTATGGCAGCAGAATACTTGGATCTTGTAAAAGCTTTAGGATGTACGGCATATAGATCATGGATGCATTTGACAGAGATACTGAAAGATCCTGTAACACCGAATGATGAGGTGGTTGCGGCACACAAGAGGCTTCTTGAAAGAGCGGCAGAACTGGATTTGGAAGTAACTGGGATGAGTCATGAGTGGTTTTTGCCGGAAGGATGTAAACAGGAAAAAGGGCATGCCATGCCGAAGAGAGATCTTACCAAAGGAAGCCTGTATATGCAGACATTGGAAATGTTGGAAGAATCATGGTGTACGCAGGCAAAGCTTTTTCCACAGGTAGGAAACTGGGAGATTGGAAACGAATGGAATTTAAATGCTTTTTTGCACCCGGACGGCTTTCTGGATGAAAAGGATATAGAAGCTTTTACAGCAGATGAAAAAATGGATATTGCCATTGATTTGATGTATTTTTCAGCAAAAGGGATAAGAAGAGGAAATCCGAATGCGAAAGTCACCTGTTTTTCGCCGGCTCTTTCTACACCGTGGCTGGGAGGAGATCTGCCGGATTATTTTCCTCCGATGTACGGCATTGCATGGACATTAGATAAAATGTATCAGCGGATCAAGTCCGGAGAATTCTGGTCAGATAACACAGATGATTACTTTGACATGTTGTCGTGGCATCCTTATCAGATGAGTGTTGATCAGAGCAAGGTTGGAATGGATTTGTTTCTGGATATTTTTGAACCAGATCATCTGTGGAAGGATTACAATGATGCAGCATACAGAGTAATGTGTAAATATGGCGACGGACATAAGCAAGTCATTCTTACGGAAGTAGGATTTACAGACTGTGGTAATGAAGAAGAAGAGATAAAACGAGCGGAATATACGCGCAAGTTGTTAAAATTGGCAGCAGAGCTTCCTTATGTGCGTACCATCTATAATTTCCGCCTGCTGAATGAAGAAGGAATGCTAAAACGGGCAGGAATTGAGGATAATCAGATCGGCGGTCTCGCAGAGGTATATTTTGGCTTCTTTGAGGAGCCTTGGCATGAGTGCAGACCGAGGAAAAAAGCATATGTTTTACAGGAAATGACCGGAAGCGAGGCAGATCTGGCTGAGGTAGGCAGGAAAGTAGCGGCAACAAGAAGGGAAATTTAAATAAAGTAAATGAGAGAATGAAGGAGAAAAAGAAATGATTAGTTTTGCTTCTAAGACAAATAATCCGAATACCAGGCTCGGTTGGAATGACCGGATCGGCTATGGTATGGGAAACTTTGGTATGGCATGGGTAAATGGAATGATGTCAGCGTTCCTTATGAAGTACTTGACAGATGTATCCCTGGTGGATGCAGGAGTGGTGAGTATGATTATCGCCATTTCAAAATTGTTTGATGGTATTTCAGATTTAATCATGGGAAGAATCGTAGACGGAACACATTCAAAGATGGGAAAAGCCAGAGTATGGTTGGTTAGAATGTGTATCCCAATGGCGTTGTCCACTATCCTGTTGTTCAGTGTGCCATCTTCGATGACGGGGGTAATTAAGTACATATATGTATTTGTTCTGTATAATTTGGTAAACGCAGTATTCTACACAGCAATGTTTGTTCCTTACAATTCTTTGATTTCACTCAGTACAACAGACAGCTATGAACATGGAATGCTTGGAAACATTAGTATGATTTTTCAGACAATCGCAAATATTTGTATGAATACATTTTTCATGACAATGGTAGTGAAATTCTCTGGTGCAGCGGATCCGTATGTGAGAGAAGCACAGAGAGGCTGGACTTTAGCTACGGCTGTGGTAGGTATTCTCATTGTGGTTTCAGCATTAATCTGTGTATGTGGGACAAAGGAAAGAACGGTTGTTCAAATCGAGAACGGAGAGAAGCCGAAGGACGAAGTATCAACCGGAAAGGCTTTAAAATCCCTGTTCACTAATAGATATTGGCTGTCAATGATTTTTGCAATGTTTATCATTTTCTTTATTATTGTAATGTATTCCGCAGGTGCTATTTTTTATTGTGCAGACGTACTTGGAGATTATTCGCTCTATACACCGGTAAATAATGCGTTATCAATTGCACAGTTTGCGACAATGTTCTTCACTCCATTTTTTATGAAAAAATTCGGAAAACATATGACATATATGGTCGGACTTGTTGGAATGGGAATTGGTTTCCTTGGAACGGGATTTGCAGGAACAAATGTGGCACTGTTGATTGTGTTTAATGCATTAAAGGGTATCGGTCTTGGCGCAGCCGGTGGTATGGCTTTTGGAATGGTTGCTGATACGCTGGAATACGGAGAGTGGAAAGACGGGTTTAAGACAGTAGGTATGGGAAATGCTGCAATCTCCGCAGCTCAGAAGCTTGGTCTTGGCATTGGACAGGTCGTTCTCGGATGGATTCTTGCATTCGGAGGGTATGATGGAGCAGCTGCAGTTCAGAATGAGAGCGCAAAAGCTGCCATTTCTTTCATGTATAACTGGCTTCCGGCAGCAATGATTATTGTAACTTTTATTGTTATGCTGACATATAAGCTGGATAAGGAATTGCCGAAGATTCAGAAAGAATTAGATGAACGTCATAAATAAAAGAATATAGGACATTTCAGGATAATGGTCATGGCTGGAAAGGCTGTGACCATATTTAAAAAGGAGAGATTTATGAGTGAATACATAGTTAATACAAAAAGTGGAAAAGTAAAAGGTTATCTCAGAGATGGGCGGATTGAATATCTGGGGATTCCTTATGCAAAACCACCTGTGGGAAAACATCGCTTTAAAAGAGCACAAAAAATAGAACCATGGAATGGAGTATTTGACGCAAAGGAATATGGACCAGAGGCAATACAAAATGATGAAGGTGTGGATAAGGGATCGGAAGACTGTTTGACGATTAATATACAACGTCCGGAGGAGGGGGAAAAACTGCCGGTGTTTGTGTATATCCATGGGGGCGGCTATACGACAGGAGCAGCAAATGTGCCGCTTTATAACGGAAAGCATTTCGCTGATGACGGGCTGTTATTTGTCTCTTTCCAATATCGGATGAGTGTGCTTGGTTTTTATGATTTCACTACATATCCGGGATGTGAGGATTTTGAAAGTAACTGCGGAATATCTGATCAGATTATGGCAATGCAGTGGATTCATGATAATATAGAAGCTTTTGGAGGCGATCCCCAAAATGTGACGATTAATGGGGAATCTGCAGGAGGCGCAACGGTTGTAAATATGCTGGCAATTCCTGCAGTAAAAGGGATGTTCCAAAAGGCGATTGTACAGAGTGGACTTCCAAACTGCGTCTGCACACATGAGACAGCAAGACAAAATATAGATTTGTATCTTGAGGGAATGGGTATGACGGAACAGGATATTCCAAAACTGAAAGAAATGGATCCTTTTGAACTGATAAAAGGGATTGCACATGTTGCGGAATGTCATCAGTATAAGAATCCGGGAATGTTTCTTCCGGGACCTGTGATCGATGATCTTCTGCCGGAACGCCCAATCGATGCAATCCGTAAGGGGAGTGCAAAGGATGTGAAACTGATCATTGGTACGAATCTGCAGGAGGGAACTATGTTCGTCCATCCGGAAAAAACCGGATTTCCAAATTCATGGGCAATGGTTGCCGAGATGATGGAAAAGAACGGTCATGCGGAGGCGATTCCGAGAATCATTGATTATTATCACCCATCGAAGAATGACCGGTTTACAAAGCCTCTTATCTCTTTTGCAACGGATTATGCATTTCAGATGCCGTCCGTTAAGGTGGCAGAGGCACAGAGAAAATATACAAAGGACGTTTGGATGTACCGTTATGAGTATATCACCAAAACAGGGTGGGAAACAGGATGGCTTGCATCTCATGCATTTGAACTTCCGCTTTCCTTTGCAAATATGGACTTCCATTTTAGTCAGTTCGTATTCAAGGATGAATCAGAAGAAATAATAGAAAAACTTATTCATGAAATACATGGATCATGGGTGAACTTTGCTAAGAGTGGAGATCCGAATACTGAATGGCTCCGGTTTGCCGGGTATGATTCTCCGGTAAGAATTTTTGACAGGGAAAGTAAAACAGTCCGTTTGGATCGGTCAGAATTAATGAGAGTGTGGGATGATATGAGGTTTTATGAGGATTGAGAGGTGTGTTCACGCATGACGATGACAATCAGACTTGATTCTATAAAAAAAGTGGAGGAATTTGTGGGTATTACCAGTCGTTATTCAGGGAAAATAGAAGTTTCTTCAGGGGTATATACGGTAGATGGAAAATCAATTATAGGAATTTTTTCACTTGAACTTGGGAGCAATCTTTGTGTGAAAATTGATGATGTGAAGGACTTCCAATCGTTTATACAGGAATTACAGCCATATATTGTCGCTAGTGGTGTTGAGTGAGGAGGTAAAGATAAGATGTTTAAAAGTCACATCGAGGAAACGATAACAGTCGTGCTGGCAATTGTAATGGGGATTATTATGGCTTTGGTGTCAGTTGTTTTAGAGAATCTGGAGCTTAATTTTTCAAATGTTTTTAAAACGTGGTCAATGATTACGATGGTAATTTTGCTTGCAAGTATCATGATTCCCTATAAGAAATGGTCAGAAAAGTTTACCGCACTGTTTCATCTAAAGTACGAGAGTATTATTTATAAGCTTGTGGATAATATATTGCCTTCCCTGATTTTAAATACATGTTGTACGGTGATTGTATCGGCCGTAAATATTTTTCACAATGAAGCAATACCGGCAGAGATGCAGATGGAAGAATGGATACAGGGAATTATACATAGCTGGCCTATTATGCTTGTTATTTCTTATTTTGCGGCATTTGTAGCAGTAGCAGCCGGGAAACAGGTGGCTAAGAGGTATTGTGACTAAAAATAGAATTATGACTATATAAAGGAGAGCATCATGAGCATACCAGAATACATGAAGGATTCGAATTGGATATGGAACCCTGACTGGAGCGCAGAAGATAAAGACTATCCTCGTGTTATGCTTTTTAGAAAGATGGTTAAGCTGGATGAGGAACCGTATGAAGGGAGAGTTAATATATCCGCAGACACCAGATATAAATTATATGTGAATGACCGATTGGTAGAGGTAGGACCAAGCAGGGGAGATCATCAGGTATGGTTTTACGATACGATTGATATTTTGCCCTATTTAAGAGAAGGGAAGAATATCATTGGTGTATCAGTGCTTCGGTATCCGGAAGACCCTACCGCTGGAAATCATGGCATGTTCAGAACATCAGTGCCAGGATTATATGTGACCGGAAAAATAGAGGATATGGTTGGAAATGAATACGACGTGTCGGCAGATGCATCCTGGAAGTGTATGATTGACCGGAATATAACCTTTTATCGAGAAGAAGAGAGGTTTGCTCCGCTCATTATTCATGAGAATACAACCGGGAATTCGGAACTGTTTGGATGGAAAACTCCGCAATATGATGACAATAGGTGGAATCATGCAAAGCCTTATATCAAGAAGCTTGTACCGGAGGCAGTCAGTCCCGGTAATTTGAAACCAAGGAATATACCTTATATGTTTCGAAAGAAGAAAAAGTTTCAGAATATAATAGACATGAAGAAATCGGAACACATGCAGGATGAGTGGATGGATTTTTTGAAAGGGGAAAAAGACCTTGCGTTCCCAGCATATTCGGAAACGATTGTGGAACTGGATGCAGGAGAAGAGATGACGGGTTATATAAATACAGCCTTTTCGGATGGAAAAGGAGCATCGGTATCTTTACTCTATTCCGAGGCATATGTGCAGGAAGGATTTGCAGGACCGGAGCATATTCCGGTCAAGGCTGACCGTATGGATTATGAAAAAGGGCATCTGTGTGGATATAAAGATATATATCATGTGGCGGGAGTTGGAACTATGAAAGAGTATGAGATATATGAACCGTACTGGTTCCGTACTTTCCGGTTTGTTCGTCTGCACATTAAGACTGCTGAAGAACCCTTAATACTGCACGGTTTGGATTATGAAGAGACAGGCTATCCCCTGGAAGTGTGTACTTCTGTCAGAACTTCTGACAAGTCATTGAAAGAAATCTGGGAGATCAGTGAACGAACGTTGCAAAGATGTATGCATGAAACTTATGAGGATTGCCCATTCTACGAACAATTACAGTATATCATGGATGCGAGACTGCAGATTTTGTATACGTATACGGTAAGCGCAGATGATCGTCTTGCAAGAAAATGCATGGATGACCTACGACGTTCTCAGCGCTATGACGGGGTTCTGAACTGCTCCTATCCGAATTGCAATACAAATGTGATTCCGGGCTTTTCTATTTACTACATTTTGATGGTATATGACCATATGATGTATTTTGGGGACCGTACGCTGGTGGCGGAACATATGCCGGCAATCGATCAGATCTTACATTATTTTGAACGTCATCTGACAGAAGAAGGATATGTTGAAAAAGTGGGCGGCATCAATATGGAGGCCCGGTTCTGGTCTTTTATTGACTGGGCTGAGGAATGGAATGATACCAGCGGGATGCCGACAGCAGGCCTCAAGGGACCGCTGACGATGGAAACGTTGCTTTATATATACGGTTTGCAGCATGCCGGTTATTTGGCGGATTTTCTTGGACGTGGAGAAGAGGCAAGACTGTATAGGGAGCGCTCGCAAAAAGCACAGGAAGCTGTGCGGAAATATTGCATAGGAGAGAACAAAATGGTACAGGATGGTCCTGGAATTGAAGAATACAGTCAGCATTGCCAGGTGTTTGCGCTTCTTACGGATACTGTGGATCTGGAACAGGGAAAAAGAAATCTGCTGAAAACTATCGAAGAACCGGGATATACACAATGTACGGTTGCCATGCGGTTTTATCTGTTTCGGGCATTGGAGAAAGCGGGATTGTACGCTTATACAGATCGATATTGGGACACATGGAGAAATATGATAAAGATGCATTGCACCACCTGCGTAGAATCAGAGGCATATGCAAGGAGTGAGTGCCATGCGTGGGGTTCTTTGATTCTCTACGAGTTACCAAGCATTACACTTGGTGTACGGCCTGCGGCTCCGGGATATAAAAAGGTGAGAATTGCGCCAGTGGCGGGGTATCTTACGAATGCTTCGGGAATTGTAAAAACTCCGGCGGGTATGGTTCGTGTGTCATGGAAGATTGAGAACGGGGCATTTAAAATAGATTATGAAGTACCCCAGAATATGGAGGTAGTAAGATGAGATAAAAAAGATGTAATATCATCCGATATAGTTGATATTACATCTTTTATAAATAGAAATTATTATCTTGATTTTAGATATGAGCTTTATCGTATAATTGTTGGATTTCAGCAGGAAGTTTGTTGGGTATCATCTCGTTGAGTTTATCTTCATTTCCATCAGCAAGAGCTTTTTCGTAATACCAGCATTTGAACTTAAGCATAGCAAGCGTTTTTTCCAGAGCTTTTATTTCTTCTTCAACGGCTGCTTTGCGGAACTCAAAAAGTTCTTTTCTGTTTGCGTACGTTGAGCTTCCTTCCGATACCCATTTGAAAAACTGTTTTATATCCTTAATTTCCAGTCCGGATTTTTTCAGGCATTCGATCACCCGGATTGCCTCAAGTTCTGCATCACTGAATTGTCTGATATTTCCCTTCCGTTCCAGATTAGGAAAAAGTCTTTCTTTGTCATAGTATCTTAATGTTGAAATGGGAAGATGAAATATCTCTGCTACTTGTCCTATTGTGTACATAGATATATCCTTTCAGAATTCGCAAAATGAGTATTGACCTAAAGTTAGGTTTAGGTACTACAATGTAATTATTATAAGGCATTTTGCTTTTAAATACAAGAAAATAATAGAAAGCGAGAGGTATTATTTATGATGAAAACAGAAGAACTTAAGCTGGTAACGGAGTGGGATAAGACATTTCCTAAGAGTGACAAGGTGGATCACAAGAAAGTAACATTTATCAATAAATATGGTATTACTCTTGCGGCAGATATGTATATACCAAAGGATGCAGATACCAAATTACCTGCGATTGCAGTCAGCGGACCATTTGGTGCTGTAAAGGAGCAGTGTTCCGGACTCTATGCACAGACAATGGCGGAAAGGGGATATTGTACAATTGCCTTTGATCCATCTTTTACAGGGGAAAGCGGCGGAATTCCAAGATATATGGCATCGCCGGATATCAATACGGAAGATTTTATGGCTGCCGTGGACTTCCTTTCTGTACAGGATTATGTGGATGCTGACAAAATCGGCATTATCGGTATCTGTGGATGGGGCGGTATGGCCCTGAATGCAGCTGCACTTGATACCAGAATTAAGGCAACGGTTGTTTCCACGATGTATGATATGACCAGAGTAAACGCAAATGGATATTTTGATTCTGAAAATAGTGAAGAATCCCGATATCAGAAGAAGCAGGCATTGAATGCACTTCGTACAGAAGAGTATAAAAAAGGAGAGTATTCACGAGCAGGTGGATGTTTACCACTACCGGTTCCTGAGGATGTACCTTTTTACGTAAAGGATTACAGTGAGTATTATAAAGGTAGATGTTATCATGCAAGAAGTCTTAATTCCAATGATGGATGGAACAGCATCGGATGCCAGTCTTACATGAATCAGCCTATCTTAAAATACAGTAACGAAATAAGAAGTGCTGTACTTATCATGCATGGGGAAAAGGCACATAGCTTTTATTTTGGAAAGGATGCTTATGATGCAATGATTCGGGATAGTAAATATACACAGAATAAGGAACTGTTGGTAATTCCTGAAGCGGTTCATACCGATCTTTATGATAATTTGAATGTAATTCCTTTTGATAAAATGGACGACTTTTTCAAGCAGAATATGTAATGGAAAGGGAATGAGATATGAAAAAGAAATTGGATTCAGTATGCGTTTAGATTATACTGTTTTGACTTTTTGGCATTGTACTTTTCTCGATAATGCTTCTACAATAGATTCCAATAAGAGAAACAAATCATTCTTTAGAGCAAATAATTCAAAAGACGCAGGAGGATATGATTATGGAAAATTTATTGCTTAACAATGGAGTGAAGATGCCGTTGGAAGGTTTTGGTGTATTTCAGATTCCAGATGCCGCACAGTGTGAACAGGTTGTGTATGACGCAATCAAAACAGGATACCGGCTACTGGACACAGCGACCGCATATGGGAATGAGGCGGCTGTCGGAAAGAGTGTTGCAAGAGCCATCGCAGACGGTTTGACTACCAGAGAAGAACTGTTCATCACTACAAAGGTGTGGGTCAATGACATGGGCAATGAAGAGGATGCGTATCAGGCAGTAAAGACATCTCTTGGAAAATTGGATATGGACTATGTAGATCTGATACTTTTGCATCAGCCCATGAAAGACTATTTTGCGGCATACAGAGGAATCACAAAAGCCTATAAAGAGGGACTGACCAAAGCAATCGGCGTTGCAAATTTTTATCCCGCAATCCTTACGAACCTCTGTGAGACGGTAGAAGTGATTCCCGCCGTTAATCAAGTGGAGTTGCATCCATTCTTTGTGCAGGCAGACGCATTGGAGAATATGAAGGCATATGGTGTTGTTCCGCAGGCATGGGGACCGCTGGCGGAAGGTAAATACGGAATCTTTACTGACCCGGAGCTTACTGCGATCGGCAGCAAATACGGAAAAACAGCAGCGCAGGTTGCTCTGAAATGGAACGTACAACGTGGTGTTTCCATTATCCCGAAATCTGTTCATGTGGATAGAATGGAACAGAATATGGACATCTGGGATTTTACGCTGACGGAGGAAGAGATGGAGAAGATCGCTGCAAAGGACTTAGGGCACAGCGAAATCGTAAACCATGCCGATCCGGCATTTGTGAAGTTCGTGTTAAACCTGCATTGAAATAGAAAGTAAGGAAAGGATGACGTAAAATGGCAAAGAAGCAAACAGCCGGAAGAGACAAACTTAGCAAACTTGCTCCCAAATTTGCAGAGTTAAATGATGATGTTCTGTGTAACATTTGAACCGGCTTGCCGCAATAATTGGCATATCCACCACGCTGAATCTGGCGGCGGACAGATGCTGATCTGTGTCTGCGGGCGTGGCTGGTATCAGGAGTGGGGAAAAGAACCGCAAGAACTGCATCCGGGTGATATTGTGAATATCCCGGCAAATGTGAAACACTGGCATGGTGCGGCGAAAGATTCATGGTTCCAGCATATCGCTCAGGCGGTATCCGGTGAGGACACACATACGGAATGGTGTGAACCGGTGAGCGATGAGGTATATAATCAATTACTGTAAATCACAAACCCAGTGCCATATGCTGGAACATCAGCTGGGAGCGTACACGGACTGCAATCATGGACAGGGACTTGCCTCACAGAAATGAGATTTCGGAGGAAACTGATTTCCGGGCGATTGCGGATACAACGCTGTTGATGCCAGGGTGTGCGAAGACGTTTACAGCGGATGAACTGTATGAGATTCTCAGAGAATGTGTGTGAGAAGAAATACACCGATTCGGCTGAAAGGAATAAGAATATGGATATATGAGGGAGAACAACATAGAGAAACTAATCGAAAAAGGTTATATAGTCGATGGAAATAACGAATAGGAGGACAAAACAATGACAGAAAGAAAAAATTTTGGAGCGCAGCCACTTCTTTTCCCACAACCGGTCCTGATTATCGGCACTTATGATGAAAATGGAAAGGCCAATGCAATGAATGCCGCATGGGGCGGTATTGTTGGTCGGGATGAGATAATGATTGATCTGTCTCATCACAAGACAACGGATAATATTATGGTAAATCGGGCGTTTACTGTAAGCGCAGCCGACGAAGAACATGTGATCGCCTGCGATTATGTAGGGCTGGTGTCTGGAAGCAAAGAGCCAAATAAAATGGAGAAAGCGGGTTTTACTACAACAAAAAGTGCTTTCGTCAACGCACCGATCATCAATGAGTTGCCGGTAACACTGGAATGTGAACTTGTGAAAGTCATTGACGGAAGCAAGTACCTGGGCCGGATCGTCAATGTTAGCGTGGATGAGCGCGTACTTGGTGAGGATGGGGAAATCAGCCTGGATAAATTCAGTCCTATCACCTATGATACGGTACATCACGGTTATTACAGGCTGGGCGAGAAGGTTGGCAATGCGTTTGCAGACGGTGCGAAGCTGAAATAGCCACTGTTGGTCAGATTATCCTTCCGAAATCCACCAATCTAGGGCGAATAGCAGGAAATATAGACATCTTTGATTTTGCACTGGCAAAAGAAGATATGGAGAAAATGCGGGGATTGGATACAGGCAAGGGTTCCCATGATCCGGAGGCTCCGGGTGTAGGCGAGATGCTTCTTGCTAATTATAAGGTTCATGATCGATCAGGTAATCGGACAAGGCGTCCAGTAATACAAGATCCGCTGCTTTCTGTGAGGGAAACAGCGGATTTTATATTCTATCAATCTTTGAGGCTTAGTGCTTCGGCAGGTATGCCCGATTGGATTTATGAACGCAACAGTAAAAAGTTATGCAGGCTTCCGGGTCAAGAAATGGAATGACAGAGCGGTTATGGTTCCTGTCTGAACGGCGTATCGTGAGATTCGTAGCGAATGCCGGAAGAGCGGATGCGCTGATCAGTGCGGCAAGAGCCTCGTCCTGGTCCTGGACGATAAAAGTTGCATGTGGCATTTTTGTTTCTACAAAATGTTTCCAGATGCCGATTTCTTTGAGTAGCAACATGGTTTCCCCTACCAGATCTTCTGCATAGACACCTCCGTTTTTTACCGCCAGAGGATGTGCCGGAGGAATCGTGAGAAAAAGCTGTTCGGTGCATAATTCCTGGCAAAGAATATCCGGAGCTTCTACCGGGTGATCGGTAATGATGATCTGGTAAATGTTCCTTTCCAGACCGGGCAGAAGCAGATTGGAACTGACAGTTTCAGCGGAAGTGGCCATATTGGAATATTGTTCCGGTAAAAGGGTAAGCAGCTCGACAATGGGGGCCGGGGCGCAGGAACCAATAGAAATGGTGCGAAGGCTCCGCTCGAAAGCCTGTATGTTTCTGGTCATGTTATCTACATCATCCAAAACACGTCTTGCATATTGAACAGCAAGTTCTCCAGTTTTATTTAGAGTAACCTTGTTTTTTTGACGGTTAAATAAAGTTACATTCCATTCAGATTCCAGCTTTTGTATGGATCTAGTGAGTGCTGGCTGAGAAATATGGATAATTTCAGCCGCCTTCGATAAAGTGCCGGTGTCTGCAATGGCTACCAGCTGATACAATTGGTTCAATTCCGGCATGGCAAGCCCTCCTTGTTTGAGTATGTGCTTATAGTATAGCAGAATAAAGAATAAAATGGAAGAGCAGAGATAACAGTATGTGTCTGTATTATAGTGGATTGCGAAACCGGTATTGTACTTTTCCAGAGAGAAAACGTATGATAAGGATAGAAGCTTGAAGAAGCAAAGACGAAAGCCAAGAGATATTTTAGAAAAACAGGAGGCAGAAATTCTTATGGTATTTTATTTTACAGCAACAGACCGTTGCGTGGGCTGTGGGTTATGCACGAAGGTCTGTCCGGCAGGCTGCATCCGGAAGCACGGTTTTGCAATGAACATATTGGGATTGATGAAATCATAAGGGCAAACAGACAAGCACAAGGAGGTCGAAATGGAGTATATGGTGCTGAGTAATGGGGTGCGGATGCCCCAGGAAGGATACGGGACATTTCAGATTCCGCCAAAAGACTGTGAACGCTGTGTCAGTGAGGCACTGTCTGTCGGATACCGGCTGATTGATACGGCGTCTGCTTATTGGAATGAAGAAGGAGTAGGTGCTGCGGTCCGGGCGTCGGGTATTCACCGCGAGGAACTGTTTATTACCACAAAGCTGTGGGTACAGGATGCCGGCTATGAGGGGGCAAAAAGAGCGGTGGACGCTTCTCTGAAAAAGCTGGGACTTGATTATCTGGATCTGTATCTGATCCATCAGCCATTTGGGGATTACTACGGCGCATGGCGGGCGATGGAAGAAATGTACCGGGACGGGAAACTGCGGGCCATCGGCGTATGTAATTTTGATGAAGCCCGCCTGGTGGATTTATGCCTGAACCATGAAATCCGTCCCGCTGTCAATCAGATCGAGACCCATCCTTTCCATCAGCAGAAACAGGCTATTGAAATCATGAAAAAATACGGAGTGCAGCCGCAGGCGTGGGGGCCTCTCGTGGAAGGACAGAAAGACGTTTTTCGTAATAAGAAGCTGTCAAAAATGGCGGCCAGGTATGGGAAAAGCATTGCACAGATAATTCTGCGCTGGCACGTGCAGAGAGGCGTGATGATCATTCCCAGATCCATGCAAAAGACGCATATGAAGGAAAACCGGGATATCTGGGATTTTACTCTGAGTGGCGAGGATATGAAAGCAATCGCGGCGATGGATCTGGGATATAGCGAGATCATCAATCATTATTCCGCCTGCACCGCAAAAGCATTGAACGGTACAAAAATTCATGAATAACGAAAAGAAGAATACCAGAAAGGAAATTGTAGAGTAATTGTATCCTCTGGTTTTGCTGGTTGGGGGTATCCGCTTCGAACTGAAAAACATGGAGAGTATGTTGTGATTAATATAAGGAAGAGTGGATAACATGCAGTGGCATAAATTATAGTGGTAGTATACTTTAGATAAATGACGAAAATAGGTAAAATATGGAAAAAATGATTGGAGAGGAGTTAGCTATGAAAGTCGTATTAGTGAATGGAAGTCCTCATGCAAAAGGAAATACATATATTGCGCTTCATGAGATGGAGAAAATTTTTGCTGCAGAAGGAATTGAGACAGAGGTGTTACATATTGGAAATAAGAGTATAAGAGGGTGTGTTGCTTGTCGTTCATGCGCAAAGACTGGTAGATGTGTTTTTGATGATGAAGTGAATGTTGTGGCTTCGAAATTTGAGACATGTGATGGATTTGTTATTGGAAGCCCGGTTTATTTTGCTTCTGCAAATGCAACACTGGTTGCATTTTTGACTAGATTATTTTTCAGTACACATTTCGATAAAACAATGAAAGTAGGAGCCAGTGTAGTGGCTGCTCGAAGAGGCGGTCTTTCTTCAACATTCGATGAACTGAATAAGTTTTTTACTATTTCTGGAATGCCAGTTGCTTCTGGTCAGTATTGGAACAGTATTCATGGCAGAGAGGTGGGAGAAGCAGAACAAGATATAGAAGGACTGCAAAGCATGCGTACACTTGCTAGAAATATGACATTTCTTATGAAAAGTATTGCATTGGGAAAAGCAGCCTATGGTATTCCGGAAAAAGAGCCGTTTCAGCGAATGGATTTTATCAGGTAAATAGTAAAGCTGGGAGAAATTAAGAAATTGAAGCGTGGGCACGGCGTGTGAAAAAGCTGTTGTAAGAAAGGATGGAGGGTCATGTATAATCCACAACTGGAAACATTTATTTTGGTAGCTGATTCCGGGAGTTTCAATAAGGCAGCTGAGCTGTCCTATATCACTCCAACAGCAGTGATCAAGCAGATTAATCTTTTGGAACGGGATTTGGGTGTAAAGCTGTTTGAGCGTACTCATCGGGGCTTGAAGCTGACAAAATCGGGTATATCTTTGTATAACGATGCAAAATATGTGATTCAGTATTGTCGTGATTCTGTGATTCGGGCGAAAAATGCTATGCAAGAAGATGACAATGTTATCCGTATTGGAACTTCTCCAATGACTCCGGCAAATATTTTGGTGGAATTGTGGCCAAAGATTCACGATTTATGTCCGGAAGTCAAGTTTAAATTAGTCCCATTTGAGAATACTCCGGAAAATGCACGGGAGATTTTACGAAACCTGGGAAAAAATATCGATGTAATAGTGGGTATATTTGATGACACGATGTTGAATGTACGAAACTGTGCTGGTTTTGAAATATCCCGACAGCCATTATGTTGTGCGGTATCGATTCATCATCGACTTGCAGATAAGAATAAACTGACGATTCAGAATCTATACGGTGAACGTCTGATGCTTATGCATCGGGGATGGAGTCATTATGTAGATCAGCTTCGAGATGATATCTGGGCAAATTACAGAAAAATTCATGTTGTGGATTTTGATTTTTACAGTGTTGAGGTGTTTAATCGCTGCGAAAATAGTAATGATATTTTGATGGCTGTTCAGGCTTGGGAAAATGTGCATCCTCTGCTTAAGGTGATTCCAGTGGAGTGGAATCATAGTATTCCTTATGGGCTGTTACACTCTCCAACTCCATCGGAAACTGTAAAGCGTTTTCTTGCGGCAATTCAAACGGTACTGCACCAATAAGTATCTATAATTAAGTAATAACCTACACGTATAAACTGATGAACGAATCGAGACTTCTAAGGAAGCCTCGATTTTTTTATATTATAGGAAAGTCCTTTGACTTTCCTATAATATAAAAAGCCCTCCGGGCAGGATCGCACTGCGGCGGAGAGGAATTATGTTGCTGAAAGCAACCCGCCGCAGGCGGAGAATCCTGCAAAGCAGGATTCTTTTTCATACTGTAGAAAATAAATGATAGAGAAGATGATGAAAAAAGGAGAAATCTCATGAAGAGGATTATTGTTTTGGGAATTCTGTCAGTCATTGTTATGATGTCGTTATTTGCATGTGGCAATGCAAATAAAACCGATGAGCAAATTCCAGAGGGATTAGAGCATGATGGGGAGGCAGAAATGGAATATATCTATACTGCAGATACAAAAATTACTGAGGTTATCAATGAGCCGGTTTTTGAGAAATATGGCCGATTGATTTTTCCGGTAGATGACGGCTATTACAGTGGAAATACATTGGGAGAGCTAAAATTGACCTGGTATAGCAATATTGATCCTGAGAAAACAGTGGAAATCACCAATTATATGAAGGAGCATGCTGAAGCAGGGGATACCATTTTCTATGATATCTATACAGAAGAAGAAAAGAAGGCAGATCCGGATAAAGAAGATACAGGGTTATTCTTTTTTAAGGGAAATCCGGGAAAGAAATTTGCGGTATGCAATGCGGGCGGTGGTTTTGCTTATGTGGGAGCCATACACGACAGTTTTCCCCATGCATTGGAATTATCGAAACAAGGATACAATGCCTTCGCTTTGATTTATCGTCCGGGTGCACAGACAGCATGTGAAGATCTGGCGAGAGCCATCAGCTTTATTTTTGAACATGCGGAAGAACTGGAAGTGGACACCGACTGCTATTCTCTGTGGGGCGGCAGTGCGGGAGGCCGAATGGCCGCCTATTTGGGAACTTATGGTACGTTGGCTTTTGGTGCTGCAGATCTGCCTCGCCCTGGAGCAGTAATCATGCAGTACACCGGTCACAGCGAGTATTCCAGGGACGATCCACCGACCTATGCATGCGTGGGAGAAAATGACGGAATCGCCAGCTGGAGGACGATGGAAAGACGACTTGCGGGAATGGATGAGCTGGGAATCGATACAGAATTTCATAAGTATCCGGGATTAAGTCATGGGTTTGGACTGGGAACCGGCACTGTGGCAGAAGGATGGATTGATGATGCAGTCACATTCTGGGAAAGACAGAATCATCAGGAAAAAGGAGATTGATAATGAATAATTTTATTTTCGAGAATGCAACGAAAACGATTTTCGGCAAGGGTTGTGTGAAAGAATATCTGACATGCTTTTCCAACCGTTATGGAAACAATGTAATGCTCTGCTATGGTGGAAGCTCCATTAAGAAAAATGGTATATACGATGAAGTCATGGATAGCTTGAAGAAGGCGGGAAAGCATGTTGTGGAGTTATCAGGCATTATGCAGAATCCTACTTATGCAAAAGTGCTGGAAGGTGCGAAGCTGGCTCGTGAGAATCAGATTGACTTGATTCTGGGAGTAGGTGGCGGCAGCGTCATGGATTGCTGTAAAGCAATTTCTATGGCAGCTGTATATAGCGGTGATCTTTGGGCAGATTTTTTTGCGAGACCCGGTATTGTAGATTTTGATCCGCTGCCTTTAGGCGTCATTGTTACGGTAGCTGGAACAGGCAGCGAAATGAACGGTGGAGCGGTCATAACGAACGAAGAGCTAAAGATTAAAACCGGACGGGATTATCCGAAATGTAATCCGGTATTTGCTTTGATGGATCCTACCTATACCTACAGTGTTTCGAAGAAACAAATGGTGTCAGGAGCTTTTGATACACTATCCCATTTGATGGAGATATATTTTAGCAAACCTGACGAACCGAATGTTTCTGATGACATTGCTGAAGCCCTGATGCGGGGAGTAATCCGGGACTTACGTGCTGCAATCCGGAATCCAGAGGATTACACCGCCCGGAGTAATCTGATGTGGGAGGCCACCATGGCAGAAAACCGAGTAATCAAGCTGGGAAAAAGAACAGATTTTGAATGCCATATGATGGAGCATCAGTTGGGAGCTTTTACAAACTGTAATCATGGGGCTGGTCTTGCTGTACTGCAGCCGGTTTATTACCGTCATATTTGTGAAGCTGGTATAGAAAAATTTGCCCGGTTTGCAACAAAAATCTGGGGCATTTCACCGGAAGGGAAATCACAAAAAAAGCTTGCAAGGGAAGGCGTGGAAGCTCTCGCAGATTTTATCAGAGAAATTGATTTACCTACAACTTTGCGAGAACTGGGCGTTACACAAACTACAGACCTGAAAGCGATTGCTGATTCCTGTGTTTGCGTGCAGGGAGCATATAAGTGCATGAGTCATGAAGAAATTCTTACAATCTTTCGGGAGTGTTATTAGGAAAGGAGCAACCTATTATGAAAAGAACGATTGCATTATTGCTGGCTGCGGTTCTTTGTTGGGGCTTTACGGCCTGCAGAGCCAATAACAGCGCCAGTTCTTCTGAGACAGATAGGCAGACAGAAGTGCCTGCCGCACAAGAAAACGTTGTATCTGTTTCGGAAGAATCGCAGACCACAGGCTCCAATGTGTTGATTGCCTATTTTTCCGTACCGGAGGATGTGGACACAACAGATGCAGTTTCCGGAGCAAGTATTGTGGTAAGAGATGGCGAAAAACTAGGCAACACAGAGTATGTCGCTGAATTGATTCAGGAGACAGTAGGTGGAGATTTATTCCGAATTGAAACGGTGGAGGAGTATCCTCTGGACCATGACCCACTGGTAGATCAGGCGGCAGATGAGCAGGATGCAAACGCACGTCCGGAATTAGCCACTCACGTGGAGAATTTCGAGCAGTACGAATATGTGTTCCTGGGTTTTCCTAACTGGTGGGGAGATATGCCCATGGCAGTTTATTCCTTTTTGGAGGAATATGATTTTGGTGCAAAGACCATCATTCCATTTATTACTCATGGTGGAAGCGGCGCTTCCCGCACCGTTGACACCATTTCCGAGCTTCAACCGGGGGCTTTGATGATGGGAAATGAACTGGTTTTATCAAGGAATGACGTGGCAGAAAGCGAGGATACTGTTGTGGAATGGGCGCAAGGACTTGGAATCAATGCAGTGACAGAACTGCCGGAGGCTGGTGATGGCAGTACGGTTTTGAACACAACAGCCGATGTGCATAACAGCCAGACACTTTACTTATGGGAAGAAGACAATATGCCGGCAACGACAGTATATACGGAGAATAACGGGAATTATTCAGATGACCCGGATTTCCGTCCCTATCTGGTAAGTTTTCCTGTGCCGGAAGGAACGGAGGTAAAAGGTGCGGTGTTGATCTGCGCAGGGGGCGCTTTTCAGTTTCGCAGCGATGCGAATGAAGGGACACCGGTTGCCCAAGAGTTGGCAAGCCGGGGATATCAGAGCTTTGTAGTGAACTACCGTCTGCGCCCCTATACCCAGGAGGAGGGCGCTCTGGATTTGGCCCGTGCCGTCCGATTTGTCCGCAAAAACGCAGAGGTGTATGGAATTGATGAAAACGATATTGCCGTTATGGGCTTTTCAGCGGGTGGTATTCTGGCTGGCGAAATGCTGCTGAATTTTGACGGGTTGGTAAATGGAACGGCATTGGATGCAGATTATGTGCCGGATTTTCTGGATGAAGTTTCCGCAGACGCCGCAGCCGATGGAATGATTTATTCCTTTTACGGGCGCTTAAGTGTAGGTAGCACGGATGTAGAAATGCTCCGGTCCGGGAATCTGCCGCCTACATTTTATTGCTATGGCACTCGTGATCCGTTTTACGATCAGTTTCTTACAAATGCAGATGCAGTAGAAGCTGCTGGAGTGCGGGTGGAACGGTTGCAGCTGGATGGACGCCCTCATGGTTTCGGTTATCGGGAGGATTGGTTTGACGCATATGATAGCTTTCTGATGGATGTGTTCGGTGACCGGTAAAGGGATTGTACAGATTAATATGAGGAGGAATAAAAATGAGTATTTTATTTATCAATGGCAGCCCAAATAAAAGCGGAAATACCACAGAATTGGCAGCTAAGTTGCTAAATGGCAGGGATTATCAGACACTGCACCTGGTAGATTACAGATTGTACGGCTATGGTCAGCACTTTGAGGATGACCAGTTTACAGAAATTTTCTCTAAAATGGAAGCTGCGGAAACGATTATTATTGGATCTCCAGTTTACTGGCACAATATGTGCGGGCTTGTTCGAAATCTGATTGACCGCTTTTATGGTCCGGTACAGCCAGGTGCCTTGAAGGGGAGAAGATTTGTGTTTCTGTTTCAGGGTGCTGCACCGGAAAAGTGGATGTTGGAAAAAGCCGAATATACTATGAGCCGTTTCGCCGGAATGTATGGCATGGAGTATATGGGAATGGCAACAAACAGCAGAGAGGCAAAGGCAATCTCCGGAAAAATTTGAGAGGTGACAAAATGGAAATTCGTACATTAGGAAAAAATTTAAAAGTCTCCGCTGTTGGTTTGGGGTGTATGGGATTCAGTCATGCCTACGGTGCCCCTACTGAGCGAAATGAGGCAATTCGGATGATACAGGCTGCATTTGATATTGGCTATACTTTTTTTGATACGGCAGAGGTCTATGGGACACAGGAGGATCCTAATCAAAATGAAATTCTGGTAGGTGAAGCATTAAAGCCAATTCGTAACCACGTACAGATTGCCAGCAAGTTTGGAATTCATTTTGATATGAGCAGCTCTCAGGTAAACCATCCGCTGATTCCGGACTCACGCCCGGAGATGATACGTTTGTCTGTAGAAGGCTCTTTGAAACGACTGCAGACTGATCATATTGATTTGTATTTTCAGCATCGGATTGATCCGGCAGTAGAACCGGAAGTGGTCGCTGAAGTGATGGCAGAACTTATCAAAGAAGGAAAAATCCTGCACTGGGGCATTTCAGAAACAAACGAGGAGTATCTCCGCCGTGCACATGCAGTCTGTCCTGTGACAGCTGTAGAAAATCGTTATTCTATGATGGCGCGCCATTATGAAACTCTGTTTCCTGTGCTGGAAGAATTAGGTGTTGGCCTGGTGGCTTTCTCCCCGATGGCAAACGGCTTTTTGACCGGGAAATATGGAAAGGGAGCACAGTTTGATAAGAAATATGATTACCGAAGTAATATGCCACAATTTACTGACGAGGCCGTAGAAAAGAATCAGGAACTGCTGTCCCTGCTTTAATCGTATAGCAAAAGAGAAAAATGCGACACCTGCTCAGGTTTCGATGGCATGGATGCTTTGTAAAAAAACATGGATTGTTCCCATTCCGGGTACACGTAAACTGGAGCGGTTGAAAGAGAATGCGGGTTCAGCTGAAGTAAAGCTTACAGCTGAAGAAGTAAGGGCACTTGATGATGCGCTGGGTCAGATGGAGATGTCGGAAGTGTTTGGAGGATCCAGAATCGTGAATAAATAAAGCGGTTGAAGCAGATCAGAGGATTATGCGGAATGGAAAGGAGTAAGGTTGTATGAACAGACTCCATGTCATATGTCATATTTTAAGCTCTCTGGATGGCAAGATCAATGGTCCCTTTATGGAAAAAGAGGTAACCAGATCTCTGGGAAGTGAGTATGGAAAAATCCGAATGAAAATGAATGCGGATGCCTGGCTGTATGGAACGACAACAGTGAAAGAGTTTTTAAATTTCAAGAAACCAGTTTTAGAAGAAGATACTTATTTACCCGATGGAGATTTTGTCGCTGATGATCAAACGAAGCCTTATTTTGTTTCTGTGGATACAAATGGTGAGCTTGGTTGGGAATCTGGAAGATTTTCCAATAAGGGAAGGCCCGAAGCACATGTCATAGAGATATTGACAGAATCTGTACCTGTTTCCTACAGGGCATATCTCAGGAAACGTGGAGTATCCTATATCCTTGCAGGAAAAACAGAGTTAGACTGTAAAGAAGCAATGGAAAAGCTATATAGATTGTTCCATATTAAAAAGCTTTTGATTTGTGGAGGCGGCATTGTGAACTGGACATTCCTTCAGGCTGGTATGGTGGATGAACTGAGTCTTGTTCTGGCTCCTGTTACAGATGGAAGCAGTGGAAGTGCTGCACTGTTTACACAGGTTTCATCACTTGGAACAGGTGATCCGGTGGAATTTGAACTTAAAACTATAGAACAGGTGGGCAGCGGTGGGTTGCATTTGAATTATATGGTAAAGAATGCAAATCAGGATCAGTAAATCTGAAGAGAAGATATATAGTTACAACCAAAAGGTATATACTGAAAAACTAAAGGAGACTTCAATTAGTAAACACTCAGACTTATAATAAATTCATAAAATCAGAAAATGGAGGAGATGGAAAAATGAGCAATCAAAGCTATGTAACATTGAATAACGGAGTCAGTATGCCGATGGCTGGTATTGGAACTTTCCTTTTGAGTCCAGATGAAGCAGAGGCTTCTGTGACCAGCGCTCTGCAGGCAGGTTACCGTCTGATCGATACGGCCAATGCTTATGTGAATGAAAAGGCAGTAGGACGGGCAATTCAGAAATCCGGAATCGACCGGAAAGAGATTTTCCTGGAAACGAAGCTGTGGCCGTCCTTTTATGGACAGGCAGATGCAGTAAAAAAAACACTGGAGCGTCTGGACACAGATTATATTGATCTGCTTCTAATCCATCAGCCGGCCGGGAACTATATCGCAGGATACAAACTGATGGAGAAGGCTTATAAAGAAGGAAAAGTCAGAGCAGTCGGGCTGTCTAATTTCACAGCTTCTCAGATTCAGGAAATCCTTGAGATTTGCGAAGTAAAGCCAGCTATTTTACAGACAGAGGTACATCCTTATTTTCAGGAGAAGGAATTAAAAGAATTTTTAGCGAAAGAAGATATGATCATTCAGGCATGGTATCCGCTGGGACATGGCGATAAAGCCTTGTTGGAAGAACCTGTATTTTCAAAATTGGCTGAAAAATACGGAAAAAGCAATGCTCAGATTATTCTGCGCTGGCATATTCAGGCAGGAAATGTAGTGATTCCGGGATCGAAGAATCCAGACCATATCCGTGCCAACTTTGACCTGTTTGATTTTGCATTGGATGATTCAGAAATGGCTGAGATTGCGTCACTTCACAAGAATAAGAGATATTATTACAGTACGCCGGATATGCTGAAAGCCTATGCAGAGATGGTGCCGCCTGTGGACGAACAGAAGTAAAAGTGAAGATTGTGGAGCGTATGATCTAGAACCTGAATGTTTTTGATTTCCAGTTGACGGATGAAGACAAACGAAATAAAAATCGAGACTTTTGACAGAGTCTCGATTTTTCTATAATAAGATACCATATATTTTTGAAAAAGAATACGGAGGCAATATTCATGGTAAGACACAGATATGTAACTCGCTTTTTTTCCTGCCTGATGGCAGTAGCTATGATATTTTCGCTTTCTGCTTGTGGTAAAGCAGAAAATACGCAAAATACACAATCGACAGAGCAGCAGGAAAGCAGACAATCATCTGCAGAGCCTGCGGATAAGATTTTGATTGCTTATTTTACTGCTGCAGAAAACAGCGGTGTAGATGCTGCTTCTTCAGCAAGTTATACGACTATAAATGGAACGGCTGTTGGAAGGCTTCGTGCTGTGGCAGATATGATTCAGGAAAATACAGGCGGTGAATTGTTTTCCATTCAAACAGATGTGGTATACCCGGCAGATGGGGGAGAATTAATTGATTATGCTGCACAGGAACAGGATGAGAACGCAAGACCGAAGCTTACCAGCCAGATTGAAAACCCAGATCAATATGATATCATTTTTGTGGGTTATCCAACATGGTGGTATGATATGCCTCAGGCACTATACAGTTTTTTCGATACCTATGACTTTTCCGGAAAGACTATTATTCCATTCAATGTACATAATGGAAGCCGCTTTTCCGGTACGATTGATACGATAAAAGAACTGGAACCGGCTGCAACTGTGATAGAGAACGGATTTACAGTCAGCGAGCGAAATGTAGCCGATGCTGCAAATGACGTTGGTGAATGGCTGAATGGACTCGACTATTAGAGCAAAGGTGGACTGAATGAAACCGAAAATGATTGTGAAATTAATTTGCGATGTGTTAATGACAGCGATATTGCTGCTCCTCATGGCCTATGAAATGGGTACATGAATGGGTTGGTGTGAGTATGTTTCTGCTGTTTTTCTGCCACCATATCATGAACATCAGGTGGAGCAAACGCATATGTAAAGGAAAATACAACGCTCATCGTGTGTTTCAGACATTGATTGCAGCTTCTCTCTTTGTCTGTATGATTGGACTTGTATATAGCGGTGTTATGTTATCTCGCTATGTGTTTTCTTTCTTGCCGATTCATGGAGGACGGTCTCTGGCAAGAATCTTGCACATGTTCTGCTCTTATTGGTGTTTTGCCCTTATAGGCATACACCTTGGGATACATTGGAGCATGGTAATGAGAATCATGAGCAAAAGAGGAAAAAAATCTACCGCCCGTACAATACTCTTGCGGATTGTAGCCATGGTCATAGCAGCTTATGGCTTATATGCGTTTTTTGCCCGAAAAATAGGGACTTATATGCGTCTGGAATCACATTTTGTGTTTTTTAATTATGATGAACCGTTGCTTTTTTTCTTACTGGACTATACAGCGGTTATGGGGACATTTGTATTTATTGGGCATTATCTTTCAAGAATTTTTAGGACAGGGAATGGTTCTGTGTCCGTTTTGTCGAAAAAAGAAAGAAAATAATTTGCATAAAATAAAATATACAATCGAATTGCACAAATAATGCTTGCACTGATGTGATGCCTGTGGTAAACTACCAGTAAGCATTACATTTCTAAATTTCTATGCGGTTATTGCCGTGTCTGATGTTCTATAGTCTATTCAGAAATCTCAATGCTTGTATCCCCAAAACAGAAGCAGAGAGGTTGTCTGGATGATATGGAAACAGAGGCCTCCTGTCCAATCAAAAAGGAGGTTATAAATGACAACACGCGCAAAGAAACTGAAACCAACGGAAACATACAAAGACAGAATGTTCAGGATGATATTCAGTAACAAGGAGAAACTGTTGGAGCTTTACAACGCAGTCAGCGGAAAGAATTATGATGATCCGGAGCTGCTCACAATCAATACACTGGAGAATGCTATATATATGTCGATGAAGAATGATATTTCGTTTCTGATCGATGCAAGGCTTTCCCTGTATGAACACCAGTCAACGTATAATCCCAATATACCCCTGAGATTCCTGTTCTATCTGTCAGATGTATATTCATCAATGGTCAGCGATGCCAGGCTGTATGGCAGTAGTATGATACAGATTCCGCCGCCGAGGTTTATCGTATTCTATAACGGAAGAACAACCATATCAGATTGTAAGACGATCCATCTTTCCGACATGTATACTGTGAAGGATGAAGAGTTAGCTATGGAAATGAAAGTGGAAGTCTTGAATATTAACGCAGGATATAACAGAGAACTGATGGAATCCTGTCGTACATTGTGGGAATACGCAGAATATGTGAGACGGGTGAGACTGTATGCGAAAGAGATGACGATTGAAGAAGCCGTGGAACGGACAATCGTGGAATGCATAGAGGAAGATATCCTGAGAGAATTTCTGAAGAAGAACAGAGCGGAGGCGAAAGCTGTGAGTATCTATGAGTATAACGAAGAAGAACATATACGTATGGAGAGAGAGAATGCGTTTGAAGCTGGCCGAAAGAAAGGTATAGAGGAAGAAAAACTGCACGCAGAACTGGAGAAAGAGAGAGCCGATACAGAAAAAGAACGTGCTGATACAGAAAAAAAGCGGGCTGATGCGGAGAAAAACAGAGCAGACAGAGCGGAGGCTGAATTGCGAAAACTGAAAGAAAAATTCAATGTATAGAGTAATTATGGGACGGGTGTACAACCCGTCCCATAATTGTTTTTGTTCACTTTCCACTATTCTGCAAGGTGTTTAGATGAAATTTGGCAGTTGACAGGGTCTATACAAATTTTTGCGGCTGAAGGTTCCATTTTATTTTGATTAAACTTGCTTTTAATGCACTTTTACCAGAATCTGGGGCATATATAAGAAAAAAAGTGGGAAAATGAACGTGTCAGTACACTGGATTCTATACAGAGAAATTGCTATGTAGTATAATAAGCGAAAGAGTATGAGCTGCGAAATCAGCGTAGCTTATTTCTCCTGGCGAGCGGAAGAAATGGAGGAATTGTTATGGGATTTCATTCGTATCGAAACATTGGTTTTTCCTTTACGGATGCAGAAGTAACCTACAGAAAATGGAGAAATAAATTTGTCGGGTTTGATTCAACGGGAAAGGATCGCTACATAACCTTTACAAAGGATAAAGAGTATCTGCTGGTTCGATATTTGGGGCTGGAGTATCGCCTGAATTGCGAAAATGGCGTTCTGGAAAAGAAAGATGGTAATCAGTGGACGGACAAGCTTCAGATGAATGAAGCCCTTGCTGTCTACCACTATCTTGGTGATGGGACAGGAAATATCCATGAGATTGGGAAATGGGTTCCGGAGAGCTCACTGGATCCGGTACGCATTCGAAGCAATGACCGGACAGATCCGTTGTTCGTGAACTTTGCAAATGATTATTCAGGAAGAATCAGTGAACTCGAAGAAAGATGTAGAATGGCCGGAGGAGAATTCGAGGAATCAATTGGTGATACAGCCTGGATCTTTTTTCCTTTTCCGGAGATACCACTTAAGCTTGTTTTCTGGGAAAAAGATGAAGAATTCTCTGCTCAGGTGAGAGTTTTTGTTCGTGAAAATGCGACAGATTATGTCCATTATGAAGCGCTTTCCTTTATGATTGCGGATCTGTTTCAGAAGATAGACAGGACAGAGTAGAACACAAAACTGTCCCCTGTCCCACATCCTACTTTGGCATGATTTGATGAGTAAAATGGCATATTTTGTTGTTTATGTGGCGACGTATTTCTGATATCATTTTATCCTGAAGGAGATAATATTTCCGGCGGATTGCCGGGAGTGCATTTGAATTTGATTTGATATGATGGAGGTAGCGAAATGAAAAATACGGCGCTTATTACAGGTTCTTACGGTGGACTTGGAACCTGTTTTGTAAATATCCATGCAGAAAAAGGTGGGGATCTGATTCTTGTCGGCAGGAATCAGGGAAATCTTCATACGGACGGCATACAGTGGGCAGGACTCAGAATAGGAAAATACCCACCTGCCAGCGCACCATGTGGATTGTATATAGTGCGCTGGCAAGTGGGTGTTTGAGTTACTTTACATATTTTTCAATGATACAATGATGTTCTTTGGTTTTACTGATATAGCTGATTCCTACCAGAAGAATTTCTCCCGTGTAATAAAGAATCGAATCTGAATATTTTTTGTCCTTGATTTGCCTCAATGCATCAATTCATTCCACTTCGTGCTTTCCATCGCAGTGGTAAGTTCCTGTCTGATCTCCTCATTAGGTATGAACGCCGTTTTACTTGTCTGGTTGTATCCAAGATATCCCAAATGAATCAGATAAGTGAGAACATCATCTTTATTCATAAAACTCACAATGTCGTTTTTGAATGTGGTGGTATTCACCTTAACAGCTATTCCGGACAGCATCTCAATAATTGCTGTCTTCAAGCCATCAAAGTCCATGTTAATCAAGGGGACAACTGCCTCATAGGAACCAGTCTCTGACCAATAGCTTCTGAATTTACCTTTGAGCATTGTGCTCACAACGGCCTTGGGATTATACACCTGATAATCTTCCAAAAGGTAACCATCGTACCATAACTTCACCTTTTCAAAGTCTTTAGTGTACTTATTGCATAGCGCTCTGACTTCTTCTTCCGTAAAGCCAATATACTGGGCAAGGTCGGTTGCTTCGAGCATGGTGAACTCATCGAAGTTATTCAGGGCAGACTGTGTTTTTTCTTTTTTAATGGGCAGAATTCCAGTCAGATAAGCCAGCTGAATGTACTTGGTTGGCTCCACCCCCTTGAATAATCCTCTAAGGAAATTGATATATTCTTCCTGAACTTTTTGATTGGCGGCTTCATCTCGAATCAGGACGTCCCACTCATCGATGATGATAATGAACTTCTGACCGGTTAACGTATGAATGCGTGACAGAGCCTCAGGTAATGAGTTGATCTCATCAGGCAATGTATTCGGATAGTACTGTTTTAATTCCTCAATTGTTTTCCCGGTAATATATGAAACCACTCGTTCCGCCCCACCGGCGGGTTCCAGGCACCACTGAATATCGAGATGTATCACATCATACTGATTCAAATGCATCTTAAAATCAGGGCTTTTACTAATCTCAAGTCCTGAAAACATTTCTTCTGAATCACAGCCTTTGCTGTAATAGGCTGTAAGCATATTTGCTGTAATAGACTTTCCGAAACGTCTCGGTCGGCTGTTGCAAATGTAGCCCTGAAGTGTATTCATCACTTTATTGGTATACTTCAACAAACCCGTTTTATCTACGTAGATTTCCGAATTGAGTGCAACCTGAAAAGCACCATTTCCAGAATTAACGAATGTTCCCATACAAGTCTCTCCTTCCGAAGCTATGATAAACCATCCAATCTACTTCGATTTTAACATTGATTCGGATAAATAGCAAGTTGATTGAGGAGTGACCAGTAACTCGCTACGTGTCTTTGTTATCGACACGCAGCCATCCATCGACTTCCCATGCAACCGGAATGAGGAAAGTTTCACGTCCAAGGTTGAAATGTGCCCCCTTGTATGGCCGAACAGCAAGTAGTACCATCCACTATTCTCCGTTTTGTGTCTGCATGAACTTTACAGTGTCTGGCACCAACATTGAGTTATAGACCCTTCACATACATCTCACCAAATCATAAATTGACGACAGACCCTAAACTGAGAAAGCCCCCGGAGAATATTGTAGACCAAAAACCGCTGAAATACATTTTATAGCCTACCAGGAACGATACAGCATGGGATGTGGTTTTGTTCGGGTATTTCAAGAAAATAATATTCACCATTGACTACCGAACGATAGGTAGTTATAATAAAGATACATGATTCTTGAAACATAGTGGATAAAAAAATTGGTTACAGTATGGAGATTTCGTTATGGATCGAGGAAACAAAAAACAGGAGATTCTGGAAGCATCGCTGGAGTTGTTCTCTGTACAGGGATTTGAAGCCACCTCTATCTTCCAAATTGCAAATGCCGTTGGAATTCGGAAGGCATCGCTTTACAGCCATTTTGAGAACAAGCAGGCGATTCTGAACGCGTTGGTGAAAGAAGTATTGGAACAGTATGGGGCACATTCTATTTTTGTCAGAACAGATTGGGAGAAAGATGCCGATAACCTGCCTCTGACCCCTGACGAGGCCGTTCAGATGATTCAGGGACAGATTAGATATATCCTCCATGACCCCTATATCAGCAAGGCCAGGAAAATGTTGGTGATCGAACAGTTCCAGAATCTAACGCTTGCGAAGCTGCAAACGAAACAAAACTATTCTGATGTGATGAAGTATTTCATCGGGCTGATAAACTGCTTGATCCGGCAGGGTGTTCTGACAGACGACAATCCTGAAATCATGGCAGCCCAACTTTGCCTGCCTATTTCCATTTGGATAAACTTGTGCGACCGGGAGCCGGATCGTGAGACAGAGGTCATGGAGCTGGTGGAAAAACATATTCGGCAGTTTTTCAGACTCTACCAGCGGTCGGTGCGATGATTTCATGAGTAAACACAATGGAGAGTTTATTCTTGTAGACTGTGCTTATACAGAAGATTGGGATATGGAAAAAAGACGTTCTGTGGCAAAGGATATCAGCAGTGATGATTATATGACATATCTTGCAATTGTAAATGATGAAGTGGTTGGTATTGCTTTTTATACAGCTATGGAAGCAGAAAGAGGGTTTCACCTATCTTTATTATGAAAGAGTTTCGTAATAAGGGATTGGCGCAAAGGGCCTTTTGTGAAGTTGAGAAAATTCATGGAGATGACAACTGGCAGCTTGATACCATTCTTCAAGAAAAAGTAAATTGTCATTTGTATGAAAAATTAGGGTATGTGAAAACAGGAATGGTTAAAAAAATAAATGATAGGATGGATATTGTTTATTATGAAAAGAATTAAGTATATTTGTATGTTTCTGGCTGTTTTTTATTTTCACCTGTTGAGTGAAAAAATTTACAACTTATGGGGTGTCTGACCCCTGGCCATGGGCATTGCCGTTGTGGTGCTGTCCTGTCTGGGAAGCCTGGAACCACAAACCGCCGTTACTCTGCTTGGCATCGGCCTTTCTTGCGCAGGTGTGGCTATGCTTGAGAAACGGTAATGGATGAAATGAAGCAGGAATTATTCAATGAAAGGAAATTGTCATGAAAATGATACAAGATTCACAACGAAACATCAGCATAGAAATAGAAAAACTAAGCAATCGTCCTGTTTATTCCATGCGCTATTATGGAGATGATTGTTTTGAGGAGTATCTATTAAGAGGTGCACATTCCTTGCAAGACTATTGCTCTTTTATTGATGCAGCATTGATCCGAAAACGAGAGAATCAAATATGTCACAATAACTTCGGGTGTGGTGCTTTTGTTGCGCAAAATGTAAACAGTGATATTTTGTTTGCCAGGAACATGGATTGTGAATGTGCAATTCCAATGTTACTGCATCTAAACGAAGATTACTCGTATAGATTTCTTTCTCTTGTAAATATGGTTTTTTTAGACTGGGATGAAAGGACCTATGATTCACTTGAAATCGATAGCAAGTTGACGTTAGCTGCCGCTTATAGTCCATCTGACGGAATCAACGAATATGGATTTGCAGTTGCTATTTTGACAGATAAAGCTGCCGCTTATCCGAAACAAAATGATAAGATAACATTGTTCGATATGACTTTGCCTCGTTTATTATTAAGCAAAGTAAGGACTGTGGAAGAGGCAATTTATTATACAGAGAAATACAATCTTTTCTATGATGTGGCTCCTTTGCATTATATGGTAGCGGATACCTCGGGACATTCGGCAGTCATTGAATTTGTAGATGGTAAGATGGTAGTAATAAAAGCAGAAAACAAATATCAGGTAGTAACGAACTTTACCTTGTACGGCAACCCTACGAAAACAGGATTTGGAAAAGACCGATATGAAAACATGCAGAATACATTGGATAAACAAGGGGGGATTATATCCGAAGAAGATGCTTGGGAGCTTCTGAAAAGTAATGTCATACCGGGAGATGAACAATGGTCTGTGGTATATAACTTAACCAAAAAAACACTGTCGGTAACATTTTCAGGAGAGTACGAACATGTGCATCGGTTTAAAATGTATGATTTTTGACTTACCGTGGATTGCAATGGCACTTCTGCTCCCTGTGTTCTTTAACAGAAGTGATAAAAAGAAAGGAGAACGTGACAGACAGTATATAAAGAAAGTAATAAATCCTTATTTATACTTTCAGATATTCGATACGGTCTGTTACTAAAAATGAAGGATGAAAAAAGTATTGTATATAGCAATTCAAAGTACCTGGGGATTACTGCAAACATTAATTGGACTGATATTTTTTTTGATAAACAGAAACTGTGAGCATCAATTTTATAGATGCTGCATTGACACAAAATGGAATTCAAAAGGCGGATTAAGTCTGGGACTTTTCATTTTTACTCCCAAAGATGAAGTGGAGAATGCGGAGCTCATACGAGTACATGAATATGGACATACAATCCAATCGCTTGTACTTGGACCTTTTATGCCTTTTATTGGGATTATTTCTGTTGTGTGGGGAAATTTACCATATTTTGAGCGCATACGGAGGGAAGAAAACGTGCCTTATACGGCTTGTTTTGTAGAATACTGGGCAAGTAAATGGGGCGAACTGGTAACAAAAGAAAAGGCTATATGGAAATAGGGAGGTAATTTTTGATAGTGTTTCATGCGAAATAGAGGAAACATTGAGGGCGAAATTACCAAGCTATTATGTTGATGAATCTTTCGTGAGGCTTATTCCATTTAAAGACCATATTAACATCGAAGCAAAGGCGGCAATTCAACATAAGGAAGAATTAGCATGCTATAAAATTACACCTAAGGGAATGGTGCAAATCTATTTAAAACAGGATATAACATATGATATTTTGAAACAGATATTTGCAGGAAGTTCTGAAGATGAGATGTTTCCATAAGGTCATTATGATAAGCTATTTCACGATATATGTTCACAATCAAATCTTGCAAAAGCTCATATTTTTGAACACGGTGGATATCCAGCTATGATGAGCAATATGGAAGAGTTTGTATCTATGTGTAAAGAATTCCATAATTTAAGGATATAACGAAGAGGCATTATTAAATCGATTTTACCAAATTATAAGAAAGAATCCAAAGATGGGAGAGGTGAAAGAAAATGATTACAAATAGTTTTGACGATGCATCACCTGCAAAGATTAATGTGAGAAGAAACGAAATGGCACCTGTTGTTGATGCGTGTATTGTTACGTTTTCACATGTTATTGAGAGTTTTGTGGTAGAAAATTATGATTGTGAGAAGATTGGTGAACTATGGATGGCTACTGGAATGACTCCAATCTATCAAATTAACTATAATGGTAAAAAATTTGCTTTTTACAGGACATATGTAGGAGCACCGGCTTGTGTTGCAACAATTGAGGAAACGATAACACAGATTAATACTAATAAATATATTGTGTTTGGTGGTGCTGGATGTCTTGATAAAGAGATAGCCAGAGGAAAAGTTATGGTCCCAACAAAAGCATATCGTGATGAAGGAACTTCTTACCATTATGCGCCTGCATCAGATTATATTGATTTGAAAAATGTCGATGTTGTTGTCTCTTTTATGAAGAAAAACAAGATTCCTTATGTACTTGGAAAAACCTAGACAACTGACGCTTTTTACAGAGAGACCGTGAATAATTTTGAAGCGAGAAAGAAGGATGGTTGTATATCTGTCGAAATGGAGTGTGCTGCAATTCAGGCAATGTGTAATTATAGAAGGATGGAGTATTATTCATTTTTCACAAGCGGGGATCTTCTTGATGCACCAGAATGGGATTCCAGATGGAAAGAAGGACAAGTTAAGGGAACACAGCATGATGTCGGACACTTCAATATAGCAATTTCACTTGCTGATTATATTACAAATCCAGAGTGACCGGGGGACAGGTACATAGTCACGACAGTGACTATGTACCTGTCCCCCGGTCACTCACCCCGGTCACCCCCGGCCGCTCCCTATACATGCATCAGCTTTTTGCGAAACTGCGAAGGCGAACAGTGGTTATACATCTGAAAGCTTCGATTAAAATTACTGACAGAAGAAAATCCCGAGGCCAGTGCAATATCCGTGATTGAGATTTTGGAATCGGTCAGAAGTTCTTCTGCGTGGCGGATACGCTGGCGTGTGAGGTATTCCTGGAAGGTTACCCCTGTAAATTCTTTAAAAAGTCTGGAAAAATGGTACTTACTAAATCCTGCGATTTCTGCGGCCTGTTCAAGTGTCAGATTTTCCCGGAATGAAGCGTCGATATATTGACAGACCATTGTAAATTTTTCCATGTATTCTCTTCGGGAGGAAAAGGATACATCGGTAAATCGAGGAGTATGTTCAAAATTATGGCGTACCAGCAGAAGAACAATCTGAATAACAGCAGAGGATACCCAGGCATCTGCCAGATAATCACTTTTTTCGGCCTCCCGAATGATTTCGATGAATTTTGCAGACACTTTCTGAAAGAGTTCCGGACAGGAAGCCGGTGTAAGGCAAACAGCTTCCGGTAACAGCAGCAGTGCGCTTCCCATACCGGGAATAGAATAAAAAAGAGACAATGGTGCCTGAAAAATCAGGCGCTTACCAGTGGCAGGTGCCTGCAGTGAATGAATTTCCCCACTGTTGATAAATAACAGATCAAGGGGATTTAGTACGTAACACTCATTTCCTATTACGGCCTGATAGCCGTTTTCTAAAGGCATAATAATTTCAATACTTGTGTGCCAGTGGGACGGATAATCTTCAGCCTCCTGATTTTTCATCAATCGAAACTGTGAAGAACCATATGCAATCGTTTCTTTCATTCCTTTGAGATCTTCAATCATAGTAACAGACAATCCCTTTCAAAAATAGCAAGATATAAGAAAAGTATAGCAAGAATCAATAAGGAAAACAATAGATTCTTTTTTATAATATAAAAAATGAACAAAAAGGAGGTTACTTATGACTAAAACATTTAGACAAAGAGCGGAAGAACTTGTAGCACAGATGACGCTGGAGGAGAAGGTTTCTCAGACACTCCACGGAGCGGCAGAAATCGAGAGACTTGGAATTCCGAAATATAACTGGTGGAATGAAGCCCTTCACGGAATTGCAAGAACAGGAACAGCGACGTTATTTCCACAGGCAATCGGTCTGGCGGCATCTTTTGATGAAGAACTGGTTGCGGAAATGGCTGATATCATAGCCACTGAGGGGCGTGCAAAATATAATATGCATGTCAAATATGGTGACAGAGACATCTATAAAGGACTGACATACTGGGCACCGAATGTAAATATTTTCCGTGATCCGCGCTGGGGAAGAGGACATGAAACCTATGGTGAGGATCCCTATCTGACCTCACGGCTGGGTGTTCGGTTTATTCAGGCACTTCAGGGAGATAATCCCGTATATATGAAGGCGGCAGCCTGTGCAAAGCATTTCGCTGTACATTCCGGACCGGAAGGAGAGAGACATTATTTTAATGCTGTTGCATCCAAACAGGATATGTATGAAACCTATCTGCCGGCATTTAAGGCCTGTGTGCAGGAAGGAAAAGTGGAAGCCGTGATGGGTGCATATAATAGAACAAATGGAGAACCCTGCTGCGGAAGCAAGACACTCCTGCTGGATATCTTGAGAGAAGAATGGGGATTTGAGGGACACGTTGTCAGTGACTGCTGGGCAGTGCGTGATTTCCATGAAAACCATTGCGTAACAGCTTCACCGGTGGAATCCGTAACGATGGCTATGAATCACGGTTGTGACCTGAACTGTGGCTGTACTTATCCACATTTGGTTCAGGCAGTACGTGAAGGAAGAGTTGATGAAAAACGTATTGACGAAGCTGTCATCAATCTTTTCACAACACGTATGAAGCTTGGTATGTTTGAAGAACCGGGAACAGTTCCATTCGACAGCATTCCTTATACAGAAAATGACACACCGGAACATAACCGTGTAAATGAAAAGATTTCTGAAAAAACGCTGGTTCTTCTGAAAAATGAAGGAGGACTTCTTCCTCTGAATAAGAATAACATGAAAACCATCGGAGTTATCGGACCAAATGCCAACAGCAGAGCTGCGCTTGTGGGTAACTATGAGGGAACTGCTTCCCGTTATGTAACTGTTTTGGAAGGAATTCAGGATTATGTAGGTGATGATGTCCGCGTTATGTACTCAGAAGGATGTGCGTTGTTTAAAGACCGTGTCTGTGTTCTTTCAGAGCCGAACGATCGTCTGGCAGAAGTGAAAGGGGTATGCGAAGCCAGTGATGTGGTAATTGTCTGCCTTGGATTAGATGCCACACTGGAAGGTGAAGAGGGTGATACAGGAAATGAATTTGCCAGCGGTGATAAACCTGATCTGAGCTATCCGGGGCTGCAGAATGAAATCCTCAAAGCGGCATATGAGAGCGGTAAGCCGGTGGTTCTCGTTTCCATGACTGGAAGTGCTATGGATCTTAGCTGGGCTGACGAGCATATTCCGGCTATTGTGCAGGCATGGTATCCTGGTTCAAGAGGCGGAGAGGCAGTGGCACGCCTTTTGTTTGGAGAATGTTCACCGGAAGGTAAACTGCCGGTAACCTTCTATCGATCCGTGGAAGAACTTCCGGAGTTTACGGACTATTCCATGAAAGGAAGAACTTATCGTTATATGGAACAGGAAGCTTTATATCCCTTTGGCTATGGACTGTCATACACAGATTTCAGTCTGTCAGAACCTGAGATTACAGTATACGAAGGTGATAAGGTTTCCGAAACAGGAACAATCAGGAAAGGTACGAAAATGACTGTACGGACAGTGATTCGAAATACCGGACATGTGGCTGGAGGAGAAACCGTACAGGTTTATGTAAAATCCTGCTGTGACGGAACCCCTAATGCTCAGTTAAAGGCTCTGAAAAAGGTATTTCTGAATCCGGGAGAAGAACAGGAAGTGGTTCTGACTCTGAAGCCGGAAGCTTTCGAACTGTTTGATACTGATGGTGTACCGCAGATTCTTTCCGGCGAATATCGTGTCTACACCGGTACTTCACAGCCGGATACAAGAAGTAAGACACTGACAGGCAAAAGTGGATTTGTAAATACATTTGCAGCGGAAGTATAGAACCGCAGCCTGGAAAGGAGTATGGGAAAAATGATGCGATTATCTTCGTTGATCAGTGACGGAATGATTCTCCAGAGAGAGGTAATAAACAGTATCTGGGGATATAGTGAAAAGGGAAGAACGGTAGAACTGTCTTCTGAAAATTTTGAGGTTAAAATCATCTGTGGTGATGACGGATATTTTGAACTGATGATACCGGAAATGCCTGCTGGCGGTCCGTGGGAGTTCAGGCTGACAGATGGGGAAGAAGAACTTGTGATTCATGATGTCCTGTTTGGCGATGTATTTCTTCTGGGAGGGCAGTCCAATATGGAACTGCCCATTGAGCGGGTGATGGATCGATATGCAGATGAGATCCTGCATACTTCAGAGGACAAAATCCGCATGTTTGAAGTTCCCAAGGAATATGTATTTGGAGAAAAACGTCAGGAATTGGAAAGGGGCTGCTGGATCAAGGCTAAAGGTGAAGAACTGCAGCTGTTCAGTGCTGTGGGCTATTTTGCAGCAAAGGAAGTTCATGACAGGGAAGGGATACCGGTAGGACTACTGCAGAGTGCAGTGGGCGGCACACCGGTGAAATCCTGGTGTAGTGAAGAGACAGTTACAGCTCTTGGTTATGATGTTGCTGAGATTGAAGAATGTCGTCAGAAGGGATATCCGGAAAAGACCATCAAAGAGGAAGAAGAAAGAGATCTTTTGTGGAGAAAAGAGGCATTGACAGAATCAGCAGTGAAAAATGATTCTGATAAAGGCAGTTTTTATATTCCTGGTTTCTTTGAAAATACGGTGTTGGAGCAGCTTTACGGCGGTGTGCGCTTTACAAAAACTATCGTGTTGGATGAGGCAGAGGAACCGGAAAAAGGAGAGGCTGTCCTCTATTTCGGTGCAATGATCGATGCGGATAAGATTTCCATTAATGGCACACTGATCGGCGAGACGGAATACCAGTACCCGCCCAGAATTTACCGGATACCGGAAGGAATTCTTCATGCAGGAGAAAATGTCATCGAAGTAAAATTGATGATATTCGGACAGGGAGGCGGTTTTGTACCGGGAAAGGCGTATGAACTTTGCTATGGCAGCAATCTGGAGAAAAAGGTATCGCTTGCCGGTGAGTGGGATTATGAAATCATCCACAGGATGGAACTGCTTCCGCAGATGACATTTTTCCAGTTTAAAGCATGCGGTCTTTATCAGGGAATGCTCTATCCCATTAGAAGATGGAAGATAAAAGGGTGCTTTTTCTATCAGGGAGAATCTAATACCGGGCGGCCGGAAACCTATGAGGAGGAATTTCGTGCGATGATCGAGGAATGGAGAACTCTCTGGCAGATGCCTAAGATGCCATTCATTTTCGTGCAGCTTGCAGGATTTTCTGAAGGAAAACTTCATACGGACGGAATAGAGTGGGCAAAACTTCGTGAGGCCCAGCGAAAAACTGCCGGTTTGCCGTATGCAATGATGGTACAGGCTTATGACCTGGGAGAGTACAACGATCTGCATCCTACCGATAAGAAAACAGTCGGAATACGTGCAGCTCTTTCGGCAGAAGCATTAATTTATGGCAGAAACGTATCATACCGGAATCCGGAACTTGCTGCATCCATCCGAAATAACGGAAGTATGAAGTTTGTTTTTGAACCGTCAGATATCGTATTACATACAGAGAAAAGAACTCCCGATCTGAAAGAAGTGCCGGGAATCGCGCTAAAACAGGAAAAGGATGCGCCGGTCAGAGGTTTTGAAATTATCTTCAAAGATGGAAGTCGAAAGGCAGTCGAGGGAAAACTGACAGGAGAAAATACTGTCGAAGTATTCATACCGGAGGATTCCGCTGGAGTATCCTATGCATGGAATGACTGTCCGTGGGAAGCAAATTTATACAGCAGTGAGGAACTGCCTGTGGTTCCCTTCGAAGTTAAATTTCAGGAGATATCATAAGTAATGAAAATATTTGATGGTGGATACTGTGTACCTTTTCTGGTAGAGGAAGAGGCATATGAAGGTGTAAAACGAATTGCTGAGAAGGTTGCCGGAGACATGAAGCTTGTCTCTGGCATTAAGCCTGAGATTTTATCTCGCGGGAAAGATGGCGTGAGAGAACTTATACTGTTTGCAACAATCGGGAAAAGCAAAATTCTGGATTCATTGATAGAAAAAGGAAGCATTCAGCGGGAAACGATTGAGGGAAAACGGGAAGTCTACGGAGTCAGGCTGCTGGAGGGCGAAAATTGTCTGGGAGACATAGAGGGAATTGCCGGGGTCAAAAATGCACTTGTCATTTACGGAAGTGATAAGAGAGGAACGATTTACGGTATGTTTCAGCTTTCCGAATGGATGGGTGTCAGCCCTCTTGTGTTCTGGGGAGATGCAAAACCCGTCCATAAAGACAGTTTGTCTCTGGACTCTTCTGTAGAAATGATTTCCCGGGAACCATCAGTCCGCTATCGAGGATTTTTCATCAATGATGAATGGCCATGCTTTGGTAACTGGACATTTCATCATTACGGTGGTTTTACTGCCGAGATGTACGACAAGGTATTTGAATTGCTTCTGCGTCTTAAGGGCAACTATCTCTGGCCCGCCATGTGGACATCTTCGTTTGCACTGGATGGTCCGGGAGCGGCAAATGAAGAACTTGCAGATATTTATGGCGTGATCATGGGGAATTCCCATCATGAACCGTGCCTGAGGGCAAGTGAGGAATGGGATATCTATCGTGGAGCAGACAGTGACTATGGCAATGACTGGAATTATGTCACAAACAAAGAGGGACTGCTCCGGTACTGGGAGGACGGACTGAAGCGGAGTGGAAAATATGAGAATATTATCACCGTAGGTATGCGTGGAGAACGTGACAGTACCATGGAAGGTCCGAAGACGCTGGAAGAACATATTGAACTTTTGAAGGACATTATCAGGAATCAGAAATGTCTGATCAAACGTTGTGTGAAGCGGGAAGATGGTAATGTTCCCATGCTGCTTGCTGTCTATAAAGAAGTGGAAGATTACTTCTACGGCAGTAAAGAGATGCCCGGGCTGAAAGAATGGGATGGTCTTTCTGATATCATTCTCATGTTCTGTGAAGATAATTACGGTCATATGCGTTATCTGCCGGATGAGACGATGAGAACACATCGGGGCGGCTTTGGGATGTATTATCATCTGGATTATCATGGCAGTCCGGTCTCTTACGAATGGATTAACAGCACTCCGCTGACTGCTATCTGGGAGCAGATGACACTTGCTTATGAACATGGAATTAAAGATGTCTGGATGGTCAATGTGGGGGATTTGAAAGGAAATGAATTCCCGTTGTCTTACTTTATGGCACTTGCGTATGACTTTGACAGGTGGGGAAGTACAGCACCGAATCAAACCAGAATCTTTACGGAACAGTGGATTGGTGCGCAGTTTGGCAGCGTGATTTCGGAGCGGCAGCACAAAGAGCTGGAAGAAGTATTGACGAAAGGTACAGAATTGATCGGCAGGCGCAGGCCTGAAGCACTGGGAACGGAAACCTATCATCCATATCATTATGGCGAGGCAGATAGAGTCCTTTGGGAGACAGAGATCCTCAAAGAAAAACTGGACAGACTGGAACAGGAACTTCCCGTTGATAGCCTTCCTGCATTTTACAGTATGATTTATGATAATCTGACAAAGGGTATCAATTTGATTCGAATGCAGATTTACGCGGGGAAGAATCATCATTATGCAGGGCAGGGGAAAAAGTATGCCAATTATTTTGGAGAAAAGCTGGCAGAATGTATCAAACAGGATCGAATACTGACAGACCGGGCAATGAAACGGTGGAACGGAAAATGGTACGGTATGGGTATGGGAAGTCATGTGGGATTCCGTAAATGGAATGAGGATGGCTGCCAATATCCGGTGAGGATGTGTGTGGAACCTTTTGGGAAACCTCGCCTGATGGTTTCACGGGCAGATGATGACAGAATCCTTGTGAAAAATTATGGAGTCTGTGAATCAATGGAAATCCGAGATTTTCTCTATGCGGGAAACCGTGAGGTCATCATTGAAGTGGCGAATGACGGAGAAGGTTCTTTTGTATGTGAAATAGAAGCAGAACCCTGCAAATGGCTGAAGCTGGAAATGAGCAGCAGAGAGGTGAGGGATCAGGAAATTCTCAAGCTGATTTGCTGCCCGGGTCTATTGCCTGAGGATGAAGAAATTTGTATCGTGAGAATTTCTGATGGTGATGCATCGGTGGAACTGAAAGTACATGGGAAAAAAGTGGATATAGATGATGTTCCCGAAATGACATTTTTTGAGAATGATGGTCTGATTATTGTTCTGGCAGAACATTTTGCCAGATGCATACAGGGGGCAGTTCAGGTACTCAGAGATTATGGACTTTGCCAAAGTGCTGTCCGTGCAGTTTCGATAAATGAGGAAGGGGACAGATGCGAAGAAAGACCAGTTATTTCCTATTATATTATGGCAGAGGAAGAAACAGTGTATACAGCAGAAATCTGGACATCACCATCTAATCCAGTCGTACCTGCAGATCGTCTGCCTCTTGCTGTGAGAAATGCATCAACAGGTGAACCATGGAAAAAGGTAGGCACCGTTTCGAAAGATTATCGGGCGGGGGATCCGGATGATGATTTCTGGGCTGCAGGTGTCATAGAACAGGTTCATAAAACCCGTGTACCGATTTCTTTGCGCAAAGGGTTTAATGAAGTGCAAATAGAACTTTTAAGTAAAATTCTTGCAGTAGAAAAAATAATATTCTGCAGGGAAGGCCTCATTCCCCGGAATTCATGTATGGGTCCGGCAGAAAGCTGGAAAAGATAGCGCTGGATGATTGGGGTAGGATATGGTATGATAGATACAGGAGGGCAGCATATGAAGAGACTGATTGATAGAATTGAAAATAAATTGAATGACTTTAACCTGAAGAAAAAGCTTCATTTTCTGTATATCTACTGTATGCTGATTCCACTTATCATTACAGACAGTGTCATCTTATTTATAGTGATTCATTCCGAGAGAGTGGAGCAGCGGCATGTGATGGAAAATGATGCAAGCGCTGTTGTGTATAATCTTTCCAGGGAAGTGGAAAATGCCGCAATGAAGGCAAAAAATATATACATGAATGAGTATATTGAAGAGTTTTTGAATCAGAAGTATGAGACCCCTCTGGATTATGTGACGGGGCATCAGACATTTATGAAGAATTCGCTGTTTGAGACCAGTATGGGTACTGACAATACAGTGGTTACGATTTATGCGGATAATGATACCATTATCAATGGAGGTTATTTTATCAGGCTGTCGGACATGCGGGAGACGGAGTGGTACAGGTATTTGCAGGAATCAGAAAATAATACAGTGCTGTATTTTTATTATGATGACTGGAAAAGTCCTGCGGTACAGCCCAGACGAAGAGTGTTGTTTATCCGGAATTTGAATTTTTTTGGCCAGGACAGCTGTGAAAAAATAGTAACGATTGAAATGGATTATAGCAGTCTTGTCCGCAATCTGGATAATATGAATTACGAGTCAGAGGTCTATATATGTAAAGATAATCAGATTTTGCTTTCTAATAACGGATACAATCAGGCAGGGCAGCCTTTTAGTGAATGGAAGGAAAGCATGCAGCCGGATTATCAGAAGGAATATCATGCATATGGAGAACATCTGCAGATTGCGGTATGTAAAAGAAGTAGAGGGATACGGTCGCAGATATGGGATCAGATGCCGTTGATTGTTCTTCTGGTGTTGATTAATGCGGTGTTGCCGTGGATTCTGATGCGGCTTATTAACCGTTCTTTTACTACCAGGGTGGAGGAATTGAGCAAAGCATTTGATCATGTAGATGCGGAACATCTCCAGGAAATCCCGTATGTACGTGGGAAAGATGAAATAGGCAGTCTGATGCTGAATTATAATCATATGGCATCCCGCCTGAATGAACTGATTCAGACTGTGTATAAGGATCGTCTGAGGGAACAGGAGATGGATATTGCCAGACAGAATGCAGAACTTCTGGCACTGCAGAGTC
>JBJELT010000035.1:0-3293 GCA_051879295.1 Oliverpabstia sp.
ATCTGCAGGAGCAGGTGATCTATAACCAAATCAATAATATCCGCAGTGTGATTCGCCTGACTGGCATATTTCTCTGGCGGTACAGGGAATGACGTCAAAGACCCGAAAAGAGCAGGAAGAAATTCTTTCCACAATGGTTGCGACAACAGGTGGAAAAGGAATGATGCACGAAGGCTTCCATATGGATAACCCGGAAATTTATACCCGAGACTGGTTTTCCTGGGCGAATGCAATGTACTGCGAATTATTTTTGAACTATATGGGATATCATATTGTAATCTGAAAAATATCCAATCACTATGAAAGTAGGTTAGAAAATGAACAGAAAATATCAGATCGATACACAGGAAAATAAAACTTTTTTAATGGAAATCAGAAATAATCTGTTGCAGTTTGGACACAGATTTCCATCTGAACAGGGCGGTTCCTATTATCTGGGGGATGATGGAACACCCTGGAAAGAACGAAATCGTGAGACCTGGATCACCTGTCGGATGTGCCATGTATACAGTATCGGATCATTCCTTGGACATGAGGGCAGTGAACAGCTGGTGGATGCGGCATTGAGAGGATTGAAAGGAGAACTTCATGACAGGAAACATGGAGGATGGTTCGCAGGACGTACCGCTGAAGATGGGATTGTTCCGAATAAACAGTGCTATGCGCATGCATTTGTGATTCTGGCTGCATGCTCAGCACTATTGGCCGGGCGGGAAGGCGCAAAAGAATTGCTGGAAGAAGCCCTGGAGCTGTATGACCTTCGGTTCTGGAACGAGGAAGAAGGACTGGCCTGTGATACGTGGAATACAGAATTTACAGTCCTTGATGAGTATCGGGGTATCAATGCCAATATGCATACGGTAGAAGCATTTCTGGCTGTCGCTGATGTGACCGGGGATGAGAAGTATCGCCAAAGAGCCGGAAGAATTATTGACCGTGTGATTGATTGGGCAGAAGAAAATGCATGGAGAATTCCGGAGCATTTTACGAAAGAGTGGCAGCCGGATCTGGAGTGCAATAAGGAACGTCCGGATGATCCGTTTAAACCATATGGTGCAACTCCGGGTCATGGAATTGAATGGGCCAGACTGATTACCCAGTGGGCACTTTCTACATACAAGGATATGCCGGAAGGAGCTGTGCAATATGTAAATGCAGCGGAGCATTTGTTTGACCGGGCAGTGGCCGATGCATGGAATGTGGACGGAGCCCGTGGTATTGTATACACTACTGACTGGGAAGGGAAACCGGTGGTTCATGACCGGATGCATTGGACCCTGGCAGAGGCAATCAATACTGCGGCGATTCTTTATCATCTTACACAAAAGACAAAATACAGTGATGTTTATGCTGAATTTATGGAATATCTGGATGAAGAAGTCCTGGATCATGTCAATGGTTCCTGGTTTCATCAGTTAGATCAGCACAATCAGCTGATGGGAACCGTATGGCCGGGAAAATCAGATATTTACCATGCTTTACAAGCCACGCTGATTCCTTATCATACACCGGAAGTTTCCATTGCTCTGGCTGTAAAAGAAAATAGATAGTAGATTGTCAGGCGGGGGTTTCTCCCGCCTGACATAATGCCTATTTTTGAAACTGTTTTGCTGCCTCATATAAAGCACAGATATTTTCCGGCGGAACATCACCTTCAAAATCCTGACTTCCGCACAAAATATACCCACCATCTTTATACAGTGCCTTGATTACTCTGGTTGTTTCCGCATATACTTCTTCCGGAGTACCAAATGGAAGAATATGCTGTGTATCAATACCGCCCTGGAAACAAATCTGCTTTCCGAAATCCTTCTTTAGATTGTCTACTTCCATTCCAACAACTTTTTGAATTGGCTCAAGGGCATCGATTCCACATGCTGCGAGGTCAGGAAGAATACCTCGAATCGCTCCGCAGGAGTGCTGCATATAATATGCACCATGTCGATGTGCCTGTTCCACAAACATCTTTGTATTTTCTGCAAAAAATTCATTCCACATAGTCGGGCTGAATAAAGTACTGATTTGAGTACCATAATCATCACAGCACCGTATAATGTCTACTTTATTATTAGAAGCTTCATACATTCGCTCATAAATCTCATAGCTCGCTTTGCAGTATTTATCCAGCATCGCTTTGACTAGTTCAGGCTCTTCGCACATATTAATATAGAAACTCTCGGCATCATACATAAGTGTAAATACCTGATAAGGTCCGGGCCAGCCGATCCGAATGGCTTTGTCCTCATGCCGTTTTACAAACTCCGTAACTGCATTGTAATCATAGTGATCCGGATTGAACCATCCGTCGAATCTCTCGAAATCCTCCATCGTCTGAATGACATTATACGGATGAGAGATAATATGACTGTTATATTCTACACCATTCCATTTATTGATGTACTGATAACCGAAAGGGTGTGTATAAACAGTCTCACCCTTCTCATTTTTATAAGGTTCGATTTTTGGCCCAATGTAAGGGGGAAGATCTATAGTACGTGTATCAATCTCAAAATGCTGCATTACTTCTTCATTTGTCTCTAAATTTAAGTATTTCCTTAAGTTTTCCCAGGCGGTGTCGACACAACTCATAGTTGTGGGAACTTTGTCCGTATCCTTGTGTGCAAGTGCTGCACGAATTCTCTCTTTTGATGTCATTGTAAACTCCTTTATAAAGTATACTTTTTTGTAATTCGTTTGAGAACGGACGGAAACTTCTTATCATTTTTTCAGAAGCAGGCCGTTCCTCCTCAGCTAGCCGCTAACTACGACTAAATTGACGCTCAGGAAAGCCTTCGCGCCAAAGTCTCCGTAAGCGTCGGACGCCTTAGTGTGTGTAGCAACCTGCCAGTGGCCGGTTGCGGAGCTCTTCGGACTCACTTTCCCCAATGCTTCTGAAAAAATGATAAGAAGTTTCCTGTTCTATTCCAAACGAAACAAAACGCGTGGGGTAGAGATAGATGTTATACTTTTACACAAGTAATATCCATTTCCCAAATAGCAATTATTGTGATCAAAGTTCAACATACATTCCTTCCGGGCGCATTTTGTTTCGTTTGGAATGAAACAGGAGAATCTCTGGTATTTTTCAGAAGCATTGGGGAAAGCGAGTCCGAAAATATGCACTTAGCAAGACTTTGGCGCGAAGGCTCTCCTGAGCGTCAATTAGTCGCGCTTAGTGCAGAGTTGAGGAGGAGCGGCCTGCTTCTGAAAAATACCAGAGATTCTCCGTCCCTTCCCGACGAATTACAAAAAAGTATACATTTTTATATGATGAATTGAATGGTTTTTTACGC
>JBJELT010000036.1:0-3279 GCA_051879295.1 Oliverpabstia sp.
AGTACGAAAAACAATACTATCAAATCTCACGGGATATGAAAAAGAGGTTAAAAGAAAAAGAATTTTTATCCAGGGTGAAAAAAGAGCAAAAGTATATCCCTGTGATTCGGTTGACGGTTTACTGGAATCAAAAAGAACCATGGGATGGAGAAAAGAAAATACAAAATTTGATAAAGCTGGAAGATATTCCAGAACAGTTGCAAAAGAAAATACCAAACTATGAGATGAATCTGTTGGAAATACGTGATATTGAAGATACAGAGGTGTTCAGGACGGATTTGAGACTTGTGTTGGGGTTTTTGAAACGGATGGAAAACAAGGAAGAACTGGAAAGGTTTATACAGAACAATAAAGAAGAATTCTGCTTCATGCCAGAAGACACATATGATATGATTTGGGTACTGGCAGGGGAGAGAAAACTAAAGCGTTTAAAGCAGAAAATAATGAATGAAAAGGAGAGGTGTGATATGTGTAAGGCATTAGAGGATATACGGGAAGAAAGTAGAAAGCGTGGAGAAGATGATGGAAAAAAAGTTGGAATGGAAATTGGGAAAAAAACAGGACTAGAAATTGCCATGAAATTAACAAAATTGTTAATAGAAGATGGAAGATTTGAAGACCTGAAGAAGGCTACAGAAAATAAGAAATACCAGACCAGGCTGTTGAAGGAGTATCAACTGTTGGGATGATGCACTTCAGATAATCGGAATTTTCATCAATTTTGGAACAAAGAATATCAGCAAAACCGGAGTACAGGTTTGAAATATTCTTTGTTCTGATCAATAAGGCAGATAGGTTGACGAATCTAAACAAGCGTAGGTTTGTGACCCTTCCAGTACCGGCAGAGTCATACTGAAACAGGCTCCGCCGGTTTTTCCATTACTGCCGGTCAGGGTTCCATGATGAGCTTCTACAATGTCCCTGGCCATGCTGAGTCCGATGCCATATCCGGTTTTGGAGACCGTTCCCCTGGTAAATCGCTGGAAAAGCAGAGGGAATTCTTCGGGAGGGATTCCCATACCTTCGTCTTCAATAATGATAGAGACAGTCTGTCCGCAGTTTTTGGCTGTGATCCATACCCGACCGCCCTGTCTGGTATGTTCGGCTGCATTTTTAATAATATTTTCCAGAGCCTGAGGAAGCCAGAAAGCATCTCCATACAGGATGATATCCTTTTCGCAGTCTAAAAGTATGCCGACTTGCCTTTTGTCGGTTAAGGAACGCAGCTGTTGGATGATAGACAGGATTTCATCTGCCAGGTGTAAATGCTCAAAGACCATCTGGATTTTTCCCGCAGCAAGCTGGCTGGACTTGAGAATACGGTCAATCTCGTTGGTAAGCCGTTCCATACAGGCCTGACTTTTCTGAAGGGCTGTCCGTTCCTCTTCTGTCGCTGACTGAAGCTGTGCAAGATCCAGACGAATCTGAAGTGCAGTGACAGCGGTCTTCATCTGGTGAGCCATATTTTCAATAAAATGATTGGTCTGTTCTTCTCTTTGCTGCTGGAGATGGATTTCCTGCAGCAGTTGTTCTTCCATTCGTATGATTTGATTCTCCAGATTATGAATTTTCCCTTCATGCAGATTCTCCTGCATAACTTTTGATGGGTAATTGAGAAAATGTTGGATTTCGTTGGTCAGTTCCTCCATGCGATGTTCCTGATGGCAGAGTTTCCTTCTACAGAGAATGGCAGAAAGAATGCCTGCGGCACCAAAGACAAGACATAATAATTTCCAGAACATAGAGTTCACCTCCTGACAGGAATCGCCCATCGATAGCCGATTCCCCGAAGGGTTTCTATGTAGGGTTTGCCATCGAAAATACCAAGTTTCTCACGGAGACGGCTGATATTCACATTTAGTGTATTGGCAGACACAAACATACCGTCCCGATCCCAGACTCCGAACATCAGCTCTTCTCTGGTGAGCGTACGCGGATAATTTTCAATCAGGATTTCCGCAAGCTTCAGTTCTGTCACAGTCAAATCCAGTGTGCCTGTGCCCTGATTATTTTTCAGGATTTTTCGTTCCCTGTCATAGGTTAGATTGCCACTTTTTCTGAGGTGATTTTTTTGCATGGCAGATCTTCGCAAAAGTGCCTGTATCCGAACAATAAGTTCCTGCATACGGAAAGGTTTTGTCATGTAATCGTCCCCGCCCGACTGAAATCCCCGGACCAGTTCCATTTCACTGCTGCATCCGGTCAGATATAGAATAGGAATATCCCATAATTCACGGATTTTTTTGCAGAGTTCATAGCCATTTTCTCCGTCCAGATGAACATCCAGAATTATAAGGTCTGTTTTCTGATGTTCCAGAAAGTCCATGGTATCAGCGGTGCGTTCTGTATGGAAAACCTGATATTGATATCCGGTAAGGATATCAGACAATCCTTCTGCAACGCTTATGTCATCCTCAACAATAAGGAGAGTGGGAATATCGTTAGGTTCTGTATTGTATAATGTGTTCATGTCAGCTCTCTTTCAAGTCTAGAATTTTACCATCTTCAATATGAATTAATCGGTCAGCCTGTCTGGCAATTTCCAGATCATGCGTGACCATGATCAGTGTCTGACCAAATCTTCTGGCACAGCTTTTTAATAGATTTAAGGTGTCCTCGCCGGTTTTTTTATCAAGATTTCCTGTGGGCTCGTCAGCAAAAATAAGCTGAGGTTTTGCCAGAATCGACCGGGCGATAGCAACCCGCTGCTGTTCACCTCCGGAGAGTTCCCCCGGATATTTTTTTAACTTGTCTGTCAGTCCCAGAAGTTCTGTAATTTCATTCAGAAACTGAGAATCAGGTTTTTGACCATCCAGTTTCAGAGGTATACAGATATTGGTCAGAACATTGTATTCTTCCAGAAGATTATACTGCTGAAACACAAATCCCATATGGCGTCGCCGGAAAATAGACATTTGTTCATCGGTATAGGTACATAGATCTTTGCCATTCACAAGGATTCGTCCGCTGTTGGGTCTGTCCAGACCGCTTAATATGTGAAGAAGCGTGGATTTGCCGGAACCGCTGCGACCGATAATTGCGTAAAAAAGACCTTTTTCAAAAGATACACTGACTCCATTGAGGGCATGAACGGGACCGGAGGCGGAGTTATAGATTTTATAAATATTTTCTGCAAATAAAATAACTTCCATAGGTGAGGGCTCCTTTCAGTATAGGATAACGTTGGTATTATTGTAGCACGAAAAAAGGACAATTGCATCTTCTGGGAAGAAAATTGATTATTACAAAATTGTAATTGAAATTGTAATCAGATTGTAA
>JBJELT010000037.1:0-16764 GCA_051879295.1 Oliverpabstia sp.
CAAAGCATATCACCGGACTAAAAGTTGGCAACATACCCAAAGTTAAGAAAGAACCTGTGACCAGGGGATAGGCTCATAGTCACCCCTGGTCACCCCCCTATGTCACTCGTTATCTCAAAAACAAATGAAGTAATTTCCCATACAATCCTTTTTTATACGGCCGATAACGCATGGGTAAATCCATCCACGTTTTTTTATCTATGATGCTCTTTACGTGAGAAAATGTATCGAATCCATCTTTTCCATGGTAAGAACCCATACCGCTTTCACCCACACCGCCAAATCCCATCTCACTGGTGGCAAGATGGATAATCGTATCATTGATGCAGCCTCCGCCATAGGAACATCGTTCGGTAACCTCTTTGATCCGTTGTTTATCTTCGGAAAACAGGTATAGTGCAAGTGGTTTCGGCTTTCCTGCAAGCATGGAATAAATCTCATCAAAGCTGTCAAAAATAAGAACCGGCATAATCGGTCCGAAGATTTCTTCCTGCATCACAGCATCTTCCCAGGTCACACGATCCATAACCGTTGGTTCCAACTGCAGGGTTTCCCGGCTGTATCTGCCCCCCAAAACGATTTTGTCTTTATCCAGCAGACCGCAGATGCGATCAAAGTGTTTTTCATTGATAATCTTTCCATAGTCGGGATTGGTTAATGGGTCTTCACCATACTGTTTTTTAATCTGTGTGCAGACCTCTTCTATGAGCTTTTCTCTCACACTTCGGTGGCAGAGAATATAATCCGGAGCTACACAGGTCTGTCCGCAGTTCAGGTATTTCCCAAAAACAATTCTCTTCGCTGCCAGTTTCAGTTTGGCTGTACTGTCAACAATACAGGGACTTTTTCCTCCCAGTTCCAAAACCGCCGGTGTCAGTGTCTCTGCTGTGTGACGCAGAACTTCTTTTCCCACATTCTGGCTTCCAGTGAAGAATACAAAATCAAATTTCTTATCAAGAAGTACTGCATTTTCTTTCCTTCCTCCGGTCACTACCGCAACATACTCCGGAGAAAAACACTCAGAAAGCATTTTAGCGATCACCGCACTGGTAGCCGGGGAATATGCACTGGGTTTGACAATTGCTGTATTTCCGGCAGCAATGGCATCTGCGAGAGGATCAATAGTCAGAAGAAACGGATAATTCCACGGACTCATAATCAGTACATTTCCATAGGGACACGGTTTTTTATAACTGGAAGAAGCAAACTGAGCCAGTGGGGTGTATACCCGATGCTTTGACGCAAACCGACGGGTATGGCGGATCATATAACTGATTTCACTTTTTACCAGACCGGTCTCACACATAAATCCTTCAAAATCGCTTTTGCCCAAATCTTTTCTGAGGGCTTCCCCGATTTCATTTTCATATTTTTCCACTGCATTTCTCAGCTTTTTCAGCATTTCAATACGAAAAGATACCGGCAGAGTGGCTCCGCTTCTGAAGTATCTGCGCTGACTTTCCAGAATCTCATCTATTTTCATCATTCAATCTCCAATCTGCAACCTGATAGTAGAACTTTTGTAATTCCTTTGCATTCATCAATTTGGGAACCGGATACAGCGGATTGGCTTCTTTTGCCGCATGGGCTGCCATCTGAGGAATATCCTCTTCCAGGATTCCGGGAAGAGTCTCCGGTATGCCCATCCTTTTGTTCATATCCCGGATGGCCTGTATGAATTTCTCTGCACCCTCTTTATGAGAATCGCTGACTGAGGACACTCCAGCGGCCACACCTAATTTGTGCAGTTTCCGGTGCGCAGCTGATCCGTAATCTTCCAACACCAACGGCATCAAAACCGAATTGGCCAGTCCATGAGGAATATTATACTGACCGCCCAGAGAATGTGCAACTGCGTGAATATATCCCACATAAGATTTTGAAAATGCGATTCCTGCTTTGTATGCTGCCAGAAGCATATTCGCTCTGGCTTTTCGGTTGTATCCGTCCGCATAGGCAATTTCAATATTTTCAAAGATTAATCTTGTACATTCCAACGATAACGCTCTGGTTTCTTTGGTGGTGGTTCCTCCAATATAAGCTTCCACCGCATGAGTCAAAGCATCCATTCCGGTAGTCGCAGTCAAATGAGGCGGAAGTGTAAAAGTCACCTCGGGATCCAATACTGCATAAGAAGGAATCAGCGTAAAATCATTCATGGTGTATTTATGTTTTTTCTCACTGTCCGTAATAACTGCCGTGATGGTCACTTCACTTCCGGTCCCTGCAGTAGTGGGAATTGCTATCAGCATCGGGATTCGGCGAAGTACTTTCAACAAACCTTTCAGTTTTCCAAGAGACTTTTTCGGATAAGCAATCCGTGCTCCCACAGCCTTTGCACAATCCATGGAAGATCCACCGCCAAAAGCAATCAGTGCCTGACATTGTTTCTGCAAATACAATTCCCTTGCTTCCTCTACATTATACACCGTAGGATTAGCACAGGTATCGTCATATATAGCACAATATATGTGATTTTCTCTCAGTAATTCTTCCAGATGAGCCGTACTTCCCACTTTACGTATTCCCTGATCTGTGACAAGCAGCACAGAGGTAATCTTCTTTTCTATTAATAAATCTACAATACCAGCCACACTACCATAGATTTTAGGTTTCCGATAAGGAAGCAATGGAAGTGCCAGACGAAATGCAGACTGGTAAACACGACAAAGTATTCTGGATGCAATATTCATAGCTGCAGCTCCTTTCCATTCAAAAAAAATTTCCATTCAAGCGTTTTTCATTATGCATCCGGGGCAAAAAAATGTCAACTATTTTGTATTTCAAAATAATTTCTTTTTACAATTGTTCATGCATAAAATCTGCCCTGCGTGGCATCATAAAACTGTTAAATTTAATAACAAGGAGGCATACAGGATGGGACAGTTATCCGAAAAAGAATTATCTGCACTGAATGATCTTCTGGCAGATGAAGAACTGCTGACAAAAAAATTTAAAATGCTGGCAATGCACACCAATGACAGCGAAATCCGTCAGAAATATGAGCGTATTTCTGAAATGCACCAGGGTCATTTTAATGCATTGTACGAACAGTTACGGTAGGAGGTGTCGAAAATATGCAGGATATGCAGAGTGCACAGATTTTTACGGACAAAGAAATCCTGGGAGACGGTCTGTCCGCCCAGAAAGCCACCACAGAACGTTTTAACACTTTTGCGGGTGAATGTGTTCACGACAATGTTCGAAATACCTTTCTGAAAATTCTTGAACAGGAACACAGCATTCAGAACGAGGTATTTCAGATGATGCACCAGCGGGGACTTTACCAGACACCTGCTGCCGAAGAGAAAAAAGTGACGGAAGCACAGCAGAAATTCGCTCAGTGTGTGAAATAACACCACCCACAGCATGCCGCAGTACGATTCACAATGTTGTACTGCGGCTTTTTTCTGCGTCTATACGGTTATTTTTTAAACAATCCGCATATATTTTTATAAATTTCCTTCTTTGAGGGTTTTATGCGAAGTAAATGGTTAAAAATCGGTATTGTCATAGAATTGCTCATCCTTCCTCTCTGCCTTTTTTTCGCTTTCCGGCGTGTCGGGCAGTCACTTTCCGTTGCTGCACAAAAAAAGGATTTTATCAAATGGGTGGATTTCAATATTTCCTATGAAGCCCTCTGTGCCGCCTACGAATACGATGTATCAACTTATAAAGAACCTGTTCATATAGAATGGATTCCGCTGCTTGCCTATACTGCTGCACGTACAGGAGGAAATTTCTCTAAAGATGCGCTTTTACTTATGAAAGATACAAAAGAAAAGCTGTGCGCAAAAGAAGTGACGATAGAAAATCTCACAAAAGATCTGAAATATTATAACTATTATCTGGAAGCATACGATGCCGTTTTACATAATTATGTGGGGGAATATACGGATTCTGGAAATACAACAACGACAAAAACTTATGGGCTGAAAGTCTTCTCTCCGATTGCTAAGGGATTTGCTTACAGTGATTATGATGACTTCGGTTCTTCCCGAAGCTACGGCTACTCCCGTCCTCACTTAGGGCACGATATGATGGGACTGATCGGAACTCCCATTATTGCCGTAGAAGGCGGAACCGTGGAGGCTCTGGGATGGAATCAGTACGGCGGCTGGCGCATCGGCATACGAAGCGACGACACCAGACGGTACTATTATTACGCACATCTGCGCCAGAATCGTCCCTACGCAGAAGGACTTAAAGAAGGTGACCGGGTAGAAAGCGGTGATGTAATCGGATATATGGGTCACACCGGATACAGCTCAAAAGAAAATGTCAACAATATCGACAGTGTCCATCTACATTTTGGGATTCAACTGATCTTTGATGAATCCCAAAAGGATGGAAACAGAGAAATCTGGATTGACTGCTACAACCTGACACGATTTCTGAGCAGACACAGGAGCGAAGTCGTGCGGGATGACGCCACCAAAGAATGGCGAAGAAATTGAACAATGTATACTTTTTTTGTAATTCCTTTGGAAAGGGACGGAGAATCTCTGGCAGTTTTCAGAAGCAGGCCGTTCCTCCTCAATGCTTCTGAAAACTGCCAGAGATTCTCCTGTCTTATTCCAAACGAAACAAAATGCGCCCGGAAGGAATGTATGTTGAACTTTAATAACAATAATTTTGGGCTTTAGAAACTGATATTACTTGTGTAAAAGTACAACATCTATCTCTCCACCGCGCATTTTGTGATTTTTGGGGAATAGAACAGGAAAATTTTTATCATTTTATTCAGAAGCATTGGGGAAAGTGAGTCCGAAGATCCGACGCTTACGGAGACTTTGGCGCGAAGGCTTTCCTGAGCGTCAATTAGTCGCAGTTAGCGCCTAGCTGAGGAGGAACGGCCTGCTTCTGAATAAAATGATAAAAATTTTCCGTCCCTTCCCAAAGTTTACAAAAAAGTATACTCTATGAAACGGCATCACCGCGTTCTTTCACCAGCCGGTATCCAGCTCGTTCCACGCGTCTGGAAAGACACCCCCGGCATTCAGCAGCTTCTTCTCCCGTACAGATTTTGTTATCATACAGTTCGTATTTTTTCCTGTTTTTTACCGGTGACAGATTGGGCATAACCACATTGGCACCGACAGCCAGCCCCTTTTCACGCCCCAACGGATCCAGTGTTCCCAAGGCTGTTGTGGCCGGAAGCAGGACTTTCGGCAGCATGATTCGAAGAATTGACAGTAAAAACAGAGTCAGTTCCACACTGCCCGCCGGTTCATCTGCATACGTGGTATCATGATGGGGAATGAAGGGGCCGATTCCCACCATCTGAGGTTTTAATTCCTGCAGGAAATACAAATCCTCTGCCAGATGCTGCATGGTCTGTCCCGGAGGGCCCACCATAAATCCTGCTCCCACCTGATAACCCAGTTCTTTCAGATGATAGAGACACTGTTTACGATTGGACAGTTTCATCTCAGCAGGATGCAGTGACCGATATAGCTCCTCATCTGCCGTCTCATGCCGGAGAAGGTACCTGTCCGCACCTGCCTCCCGAAACCTCTGATAACTTTCATAAGACTTTTCACCAATCGACAATGTCACCGCACAGTCCGGAAATTCCTGCTTAATGGAACGGACAATTTCCACGATCCGTTCATCCGTATAATAGGGATCCTCACCGCCCTGCAGCACAAAAGTCCGATATCCCAGTTCATACCCGCTCCGGCAGCATTCCATAATCTCATCACAGGTCAGACGATATCTGTCCGCATGATGATTCCCTTTCCGTATCCCACAGTAATAACAATTATTCTTACAGTAATTCGTAAACTCGATCAGTCCTCTGGTAAACACCTTATCCCCATAATACTGCTTTCTAAGCCGCACCGCCTCATCCTGCAGGCGTTTCACGGTTTCGGGATTTTCACGCAAAGAAAGCAGTTCCAGATACTCTTCTGTTGAAAGAATATGCGTTTCCAGAAATTTATCAAGTATCGTCACGACCTTCACCTCTTTCTGCCAGATTCACATGATTTGTCTCCTCGGTGGCTATTTCTGCTGTTTTTCCAAGTCGGGAATCAATAAGTGCTTCTCTCAAAGTATTGACAATAAAATCATGTTTCCCCTGCAAATAATATTTCCTGCCGTTGTCAACAGACCTCTGTGCGGCAAGCGTTACCTTCAGATTTTCGTATTCTTTAGCCACAGTCAGATTTTTATTCAGATAATCTCTAAAATTGATATAATTGATCCAGTCCATGCTGTCAGTAAGAACAACATGGATAAAATGAGTCTGCAAATCGCCGGAACCATCATAATAATTGCCACAGGCAAACAGTAATTGATTTCCAATTCCTGCATCCGGCCGATAATAAAAACCGGCATCTTTCAGTTCCTTTTCAAATGCAAGAATATCATCAAAATAATCCACAGCAATTGCAATATCTATAATCGGCTTTGCTTTAATGGAACGGATGGAAGTACTCCCCACGTGCTGAATATCTTTCACCACATCACCCAATATTTTTTTCAGGCGGACAATAGTGTACTGAGCTTCCAATTCCCATTCATTTTCATGTTCACAAAGTTGTACGGAACCACGTTTCAATCCTATCATCGGCGACCTCCAAAAACTTATCTTTATAAAAAATTATAGCACATCACTGGCTTTATCCGCAATGACTGGTTATACAGCATCCTATGCATTTTCATCGCTTTTCTTACAAGTTTTTCCATTTGTCTCTGTTCCGTATCTTCACCTCTCCTGGGAACGTTCCTGTATATTAGACTTGTAAAAGACAAAAAGGTTACAAATATATATTAAAAATGGATGTTTATAAGCACAATCTCATAAACATCCACTTATTGACTACAAACCCGTCCCATAGCCCCTATACGACAGCTTCAATAATTCAAATATCCGTTTACTATAAACTGATTCTTATCCTGCAAGGATGCTTTATAAATATCGTTTTTCTGCATCTCATCTTCGGAAAGATAGAAATTATACAGGCGCGTTTCAAAAATTCGATTTGCAATAGCTACATTTCCACGTTGATTCTGTATGAATCCAAACATTGCAGCTACATCAATAATCTTGATGCAAGAAAAGGGTATCCAGAAGTATCATCATATATTCTGCATGCCATCTCTTCTACACACATTCCCGTGTGATAGTCATTTTCATACTCTGGCAGCATCCCGGCAATATCATCTTTTGAGAAACTCATATCGACATCAAAATCCGCAGCAATATTCCAGGGACTATTGTACTTATGTTCATCTTCCGGACGAATCTTCTGTCGAAGATTTCTGATATCATACACCCCTGCAAGGATTACTGATTTCAGTGCTGGCTGTTGAAATCTCCTGAGATACTGTACACGAAGCTGTGCCAGGAAATCAATAAAAACCTGATTATTGGTGGCACTGTCAACTTCATCAATCATCAGCACAATCGGCTTATCCGAAGCGGCACAGATATCTTCAATCTTATCAAACAGAGGTCTTAACGTAAAATCTGCATTTTGATCTGCGATTTTAAAACTGAGTGAATCCAAAACTTTCTGCAGTTTCCCCGTTACGGTTGAGTTAGCCCTTCTATATATTTTCAGAAAGGTATTTGCAAAAGCATGGGAAAATTTTTTTTCTGTTTCGAAATCCACACTGCCAAAAGTCTGAAAATCTATTAAAACAACATAATAGTCTTTCTGAAGGAAGCGGCTCAATGCCATCAGCGTTGTTGTTTTTCCATACTGACGTGCTTTGCTTATTGTAAAATACTTGCCATCATCTACAAGCTTCCTGATTTCTTTCAGACGCTCATCTATATTTACCATATAATGTGCTTCTGGAACGCATAAACCAGTTGTATTGAATACTTTTGCCATTGTTCACACTCTCCCTTCTAAAGTAGAGTTATTCCTTTCGTTTTCAGCCAATCAATACTTTTTTCCCCTGAAAGGCAAATCCATAACTGCGAATATGTTCTTTGGGAATACCACGTTCAATCAGCTGTGCGGCATATTGTTTCTTCTCTATCTGCTTTAGTGCTTCCTGTACCGTATCCTTCAGCGTTTCCTCTTCATCTGTATCGTATACCTTGAATTCCAGGATAATGGCATCATCCACTGTTGGATTCTTCGGTTCCAGCATCACATCATATCTTCCAAATCCACTTTCCCGGTTAGAAGTAATTACATACCGGTTCTGCAAATCCACCATCAGTCCCAGTACAAATCCATGATAAAATCGTTCCGGCTCCTCCACAGAAGGATTTTTACCAGTATCAAAGTAACTGAATGTATTTAATGCAACACGATTCATATATGCATTCATCGCTTTTTTATCATCAAGCAGCAGCGCTTTGATAAAATCATTGTAGTCTGCTTTCACCCCAAGGAACCAGCTGCGTACCATTTTTTCAAACATACACTTCACTTCATAGTTCGTAAGTGTCAGTTCATACATCTGCTCCTCCCCCGGTTCCAGCAAATCCAGTTGTTCAAAGGAAATGACTTTGAGATATCCACTGGCAAGAAGTAAACTCCAGACTGCTTCCTCATTTCCATCCAGCTGATTGTAGACGATCTGCTCATCAATCGGAGTGCAAATAACCTCACCTCTCAAAAGACTCTCGAACTTTTCCTTAATCCTCCGATCTCCTTCCCGAATAAGCTTTCCAACCAAACTATTGGAACTGGTATTCGCCCAGTAAGTAGTAAATTTTTCTTTATCCAAAAAATTCAATATAGACCATGGATTATAAATGTCTCTGTGATTTCCAAAAGTAAATCCATCATACCATTGCTTCACTTTGTCTTTTTGTTTATTAAATCCAAACTTTTCTAATGATTCAAATACTTCTTCTTCTGTAAATCCAAACGCAGTGGCATATTTATCAGAGGTAGTAGTTACTACCTCCAGATTATTTAAATCTGAAAAAATAGATTCTTTACTTACTCTCGTAATCCCGGTCATAAGTCCACGTTCAAGCCACGGATTCGTCTTGAATGTGGCATTAAACAGACTTCTGGTAAATCCAACCAGTTCATTCCAGAATCCATCCACATATGCTTCCTGCATAGGAGTGTCATATTCATCCAGAAGTATTATGACCTTTTTCCCATAATACCGGTACAGATAATCCGACAATTGATATAATGCGAGCGTCGCATCTGCATCACGCATATCTACCGATACCCGGTCAAAATACTCCCTGTCTTTATCGGTCAGTACATCACTGTCTCTTAAAAAAGAATATTTCACGTACAAATTCGTGAGAAGCTGACATATTTTATCTCTGGTATTGGTATAATTCTGTTCTTTTACATTGGCAAATGACAAACTAATGACAGGATATGTTCCCTGAATGCTACGGTACTCTTCATCCTCCCAGATAGAAAGTCCTTCAAACAGATCTCCCCGCCCTGCGTAATCCACAGAAAAAAACTGTTCTGTCATACTCACATTCAACGTCTTTCCAAAACGGCGGGGACGGTTGATCAATGTAACACTATCCCCGCTTCCCCACCATTCTTTAATAAAAGAAGTCTTATCAATATAAAAGTACTGATTCTGAATCAAAACACTGAAATCCTGTATTCCGATTGCTACCTTTTTTACCATAATAACCTCCCTGGTGCTGCAACAAATGTGTTTGACACATTAACTCCTCCAACTACTTTTTATTCTACCACAACTGGCCATAACTGCAAATATTTTCTTAGATAGAACGAGGGTGACCATGAGCTCTCCCATGGTCACCCTAAGAATCACATCTCAAGAACAAATGAGAATATATTACATTTTTCAGCAATTGCCTTATCCTGACATTTAAATGCAGTGACATCATCCGGCATCAGATAAAAATACAGTGTTTCCATTTTTCTCATTTTACCCTCATGTATTTCCACATTATCGCTCGAACTTCCAAACTCCATTCGTTCTCCATCCTGATTAAATACGGCAAATCCCCCATACCATATTGGATCTTGACTGTCAAATAAGGTTTCCACCAGAAATGTTTTTGCCCCCTCTTCACCCAGCTGTTCTGCACAGAGATTTTCAAAACCAGTATACACCTGATTCAGCAAGTCAGAATTCAGTTCGGGAATGATTGGAACAATCTTTATTTCATATGGCGTTACCGTAATACTTTCAATTCCAAATCCCTGTATATTCGTCTCATTTACCGTAACTGTCTTTACCTGGCTTGCATCCATTTTTATAGGTATATTCAGATTCCAGTCTCCCTGCTTTATCACATGATAATCTGCTCCGCCCACATTTTCATTACCGTCCCATTCTGCTCTCTTATTATAATTCTCCCAAAACAAGAATGAAATGTGTAACTGGATTTCTTCCACGCTTTCACTTATACCTTCTGTGGCAATTTTAAGTCTTCCCTCAAAAGTATCATGTTCTGTCTGTTCACCAATAAGAGCTTCGGAAAATACATGTTCTCCATTTCCATCGGACCAGGTACCGTCCATCTGTATGGTAGAATAATCCAGATTATACCACTCCACTCCTGTCTTCAAAACTTCCTGACCAAAACCTTCTTCATCCTGTGTTTTAAGCTGAAATCCTATATACAGTGAGGATCCATCAAAAAATACCTCTTTCGGTATCACAGTAACATTTTGATCGGTATCACCATATTCTTCCATTTGTGTTTCTTCACTATCCATATTTTGGACTTCACCTCTATCCGAGGTCTGTTCTGCTGCCTTACCCAGAGTTTTCTCTTTTTCGTCCTCCTGTGTTTTTTCTTCAAGTAGCACTGCCCGTTTAGAATAATCTCCCGGATATGTGGATTTCTGTTCTGTCTTCGCAAATATCCTTCCAATCAAGGGCAATTCTGCGGCAAAGGCCGGATTGGCAAAACAGTATATGAAAAATATAGAAAATACTGCCGCTACACTTCCCATTGTTATACCAATTCTTTTTCTGCACTGTTTTCTCCTGATTTTTTTCCCTTTTTCAATTCCTTCACGGACAGCTTGTGACAACTGCTCCGGAATCTGAATATCTTCATAATTTTTATTCTTCATAACCCATTTCCTCCACCAAAATTCGCTGCAGTCTTTTTCTTCCACGATGAATCATTACCTTCACAGTCCCCTGAGGAATTTCCATAACCTCTCCGATTTCCTTTATTTTCATTTCCTGAAAATATTTGAGAATCAACACTTTTCTATAATCAGGCGATAGCTTATCCAACGCCTGATAAAGATCTGCCTTTTCTTCCCTGGAAATTCCTTTATCCTCATATTCCGGCATATACCCCTGTTCATTCAATGCATCCAGAGAAATTACTTTTGATTTTATCTTTACTCCACTCAGCACTTCGTTACTCAATATTCTGGTCATCCATGTTTTGAAATACTCAGGCTTGCGAAGTTTGGGAAGACTCACGTACACTTTTGCCACACACTCTGATACAGCATCCAATGCCTCCTGCTCATTTTTATAATATGCATAGGCTATACGGTACAAATATTCCTGATACTGAGAAAGTAATACCTTCAATGCATCTTCATCCCGTTTCATCGCTTTTTTTACAAGTTGTTCTATTTTCTTTTGTTCCATATTTTCACCTCTCCTGGGAACGTTCCTGTATATTAGACTTGTAAAAGAGAAAAAAGGTTACACATAGATAAAAAAGAATCCTGCTTTGCAGGATTCTCCGCCTGCGGCGGGTTGCTTTCAGCAACATATTCCTCTCCGCCGCAGTGCGATCCTGCCCGGAGGGCTTATTATATTATAGGAAAGTCAGAGGACTTTCCTATAATATAATAAAAATGGATGTTTATAAGAACAATCTCATAAACATCCACTTAGTGACTACGAACCCGTCCCATAGTCACTGCAATACATAATCTGCCCTTTTATGATAACGGATAAGAACCGTCAAAAGACCTAACCATAAACGCATCAATTTTCCATTCATTATCCAAAAACTGCACGTCAAAATACCCTTTTATCTCATCAGTAACTGTGTCATTGTCTGCCATCGGATAATCTAAATCAGCACAAAAACTATATCTTCGTTCTGTCTCAGAATCACTTTCCGGATTTATCTCCACCTCTTCTATTATTATGTCTGAACCAAGGTCAACCGCCAGTTTTTTCATCATCAGTGGATATCTGTTGGCAGTAACCTGTTCGATGCCTTCACTTGTAAATGCTTCTTCCATAACTATATGTACGGAAGAATTTTCAGTTAGCTGCTGCATTTGATCAGTTGCCTGCTCCAATGATACATTCAGATATTCATTCAGAAAATCCCAAATCAAACTTTCCGGATCTGTGTACGGGTCATTTTTCTCCAATTCTGCCTTATTCTCTTTGTAATATCTTTCCGCATCATCAAGAGATTTCTCTAGCTTATTCCGCTCGGTTTCCTCAATAGAAGATTTTACAACATCCTCCACATATATCTGATAATATTCATTCACATCCTTGCAGTCTTTATTTCCTACTTTTGTCTGGCCATTCCGGAAGTCATTTTGCAATTTCTGATATAGCTTTTTAATGGTTTTCTCGATTCGAATCAATTCCCGGTTCTTTTCCAGTGACTCCTGTAGCGTTGTACCTGCTTCTTCATAAATCGACTTGTATTCGGAGCGGGCTGCATCATCTGCAAATGCTTCCTGATACTGATTCAAAATCTGATCCAGTTCTTCATCAGAAATCTCAATCCCACCTTGCAGTGCATACTGACAGATCTGGTATTTTTCCATCAGTGATGCCCTGGTTGATGCAATTGCTTCTTCCTCTACCATACCACAGAACTGCATGTTTGTCTGCACACCAAGAACAAACTCATACTTTGTATCCAGTGTATCGAACCTGTCCTCCAGTCCCAGACGCAGTCTCAAAAACTCCGGTTCCGGAGAAAACCCTGACTCCGGTATAACCTCTACCTGGCTGATATAATCCTGAACAAACTCCGCATTCCTGTAAAATACTCCCGCCTCAGTTTCCATATACCACTGTCCCTCATACTGGAAAAAGTAAAAGGTATCCCGGGAATCATCCTCATAACCCAAAGTAATTGTCAGATAATCCTCTGAACGATGCAGATTTTCTGCTTCCTTCACATCTACCTGTTCCGCAGACTCGATATCCTCCACCAGATCTGCAAGCTTCGCATTGGGATAATCATCCGCGGAAATCCTTGTAAGATTTAACTGCAATTCATCAATCGCATCCAGTTCCGGAAGCTGAACATTTGTTTTCGAATCATGATTTGCATTATCACATCCGGAACACAGCAAAACGGTCACTCCTAATATATACAAATAATTTTTTCGTTTCATACCCATCCCTCCAAAACTTTATTTTCTTATTTTTTCTTATTATATATGTTTTTTTCTGAATTTTAAATGGATAATCCACCAATTATACGTTTTTGATTATATCTTGTCGCTTTTTCTATTACAAATATCATTCTTCTGTTCTTTAATCAGATTTTTTCAGAATCGGCATGATGATTGTAGTTATTGGCATACATAATCAAAAATACCCTGGATAGCGTCTGTAATATTGATAATATCTGACATGTGAATTCGATCAATTTTTGAAAAACCTCTGCTATTTAGATCAAGCAGAGCTATTTTTTCACATTGAACATACCCTCCCACAGTTTCCGCTTCGACAAATATATGTAAGACTCCGGACTCAGAAATCCGGGTTAAGTAATTGGATTTTTATGATATCTTTAATAATAGGAGGATAAACTTCTAATACCTGATATTCTTTTGAACAAGTTACAGATATGATATCTCCAACATTCAAATCAGATATGTCTATTTCTTTTGCACCATCCATTATGATGGTTGTTTCATCTACAGAAAATTCAAATTCATCTGTAAAATTTATATCGTCATTTTCCTCGAACCCTTTTGCTCGAATAAGAGTTTTATATATACTTATAATTTCTGCCCGATATATGTTCTTTTCCTCCGTATACTTATTTAATAAATATCCACAAATTATAATTGCCACACAGATAACTAATAAAATATGTTTTTTTCTTTTTTTTATTGACATATGTGATTCCCCTTATGATATTATTAATTCTTCGTTACCATAAAAATATATCTGTTAAAATCCAACCTGAGTATCCTGTACCAGATATAGATGAAAACGGAGAACTTCTACTCGGACCTAAAGATATTACCATCTTCAAAGAAGCAGATGGCACTTATACCATTCACGTGGATGGAACCGGTATCTACATTCCGATATCGGAATCTGAACAATGGTGACTCCGAACCCGTCCCATAGTCACCCAAGTATATATAATCACAAATTCTTCAGATATTCTTCTACATTCCGATACTCAATCCTGTTTTCCAATATTGTATCTTCACCACGATATAGCACACATCGTTTGCTGATGTTACCAAAACGTTTACTTGTCTGATTCAGCATTTCTTCATCAATCAAATATTTAGTCTGAGCAGGAACAATCTGATCGCTGTGTTTGATTTCATAACATTCACAGGTGTTTTCCCTGGAATCGTATATTGTCATATCATATTCGCCAACAGAGAATGTCAATTTGAAAACTCGTTTATTCTTTTTAGCAGATTTGTATGTTTCCAAAAGAACAATTTCTTCCATCATTCGACCACGTACTTCTTCTAAGATGCGTTCAGACACCATTGTCTTTTCCTGCTCACTTAATGACGCAAATAATTCATCCTTAGCTAAAGAATGTACAAGTGCCTGTGCCTGGCAGTAGCGCATACCTGGTTGTGTAAAGATGATATTTTCCAGTGGCTCTGCACTTGGAATAATTGTTTCATTTGGCACATCAACAATCAAATCAAGGGCTTTCAAATATTCTTTGATTTCCTCTACATGTGCGTTGGTGATACCGATAGACCGGTCTTCTTGATTACGAATCTCAAGCATATCCATAAGACGTTTGGTTACAGCTTCTTTATCAATTCTATCTAAAATATCGCTACGGTGTTCTGGATTACGTTCTCTTCTTAGCACATCTGCTGCGGAACCCAAATCATGTGATTTGAATTTGTTGATTAAGATTCGAATCAAAAAGCGATGGTTCATATCTTCAATAATTCGATTAATCGCACCAGTTAATTCGCCTGCTTCATATAGCGATTGGAAATGTCTGAAATACCCTCCGTCCTGGCAACAGCTTAAAGAATGCTGAATGTTTTTGCAAATAGCTGTATCAATGTATCTTCGAGTAGATTCATCATCCCGGAAAGAAGCATCTTCTGCATTTACATCTTCATCATCGAAATCCAATTCACCGGCACGTAGAGTACCACCATAACGTATATATTCATCAATGCTGTCAATTCCAAGTAAACGGCTGTGCTCTCTAAATGGAATAAATGTCGTGTGAATGGTAACTGCACGGTCATATAATTCCTGATGAAGTGCAAACCAGAATCCAAGAGAATCCGCTCCGGATAAAACGATTTTCATTCCCTGCGCAGCATAGATATCTGAAAATAATGCAGCAGAGTCAATGAAATCTTCCATCAAAGTAACTTCATCAATAAAGACATTTTCATAGCCGAGCTCCAGTAATTTTTCCAGGTCACGATTCATTTCAGCCATAGTGTCGGTTCCTTTGGCTTTGATGTAAGCGGTTTTTGAAACTTGTTCTGGTGTCATTTTTAAAACAGCTTGACGAAGCATTGTTGTTTTGCCAGTTCTACGCAAACCGAAAACAAGACATACTCGATCAGTTGCATCGCTGTTCAAATATTTTTGCAGTTGTTTAAAACAGTCACGCTCTTTCCAATTTCGTACGCCTTTTGTCATGGCTAAAAGTCGATTACCAATAACAACTGATGTTTCAAATTTTGTCGGTGTTGGTGTATCAACAACCTCAAGCTTTTTTAATTCGCGTAATTCATCTTGCAATTGTTTCCTACGTTCTACTTCAGCAAAAATTTGTTTTCTTTCGCCCTTTTTAATATATTTGCTTTTGCTTTTTCCGTTCTCTGTCCATTGTAAATAAGGTTGCTCTTTGCCATTTATTTTTTTGACATTAATAGAGCCTTGTGGCAGAATAGCAATTTCATTTTCTAATTCCTTAATTCGCTTTCTAATATCCATTTGCTCACCTCATTTCTTATAACCCATTATAACCCATTTTCAATTATATATCAATGGGTTATATCGTCGAATCATTAAAATGACCGTATCACGTGGCACTCCGCAATACGGTCTTTCCTTATACATGTTCAGATATAGTACATATCCTGATTATACTCTTCATAATCCAGATAATTTCTTCTCAGATCATCCAGTGTGATACTCTTCAGCAATCCTTCCATCTGTTCATTCATCCTGTCAATGATCAATTGCTGTATACTGGCTGCTACGCCTCTGCCATGGCTGTCTTCAGGCATTTCCTCAGGCTCAATCTGATAACTGCCATCCAATGCCACAAGGATTTCAGACACCGTCAGTTCTTCGGGAGGAATATTCAGCCGATATCCTCCCTGAGAGCCCTTGACACCTTTTACGATTCCCGCTCTTCGCAGACTTGCAAATACCTGTTCCAGATATTGTGGAGAAATATTGTTTCGCTCTGCTATATTTCCCAGCACCATATATTCATTCCCCGTATGCATGGATAAATCAATTAACGCTCTGAGACCATATCTGCATTTTTTCGAAATTTTCATCATTTCCTCCACATCCTGATTATTTACTGAACTGCCTTGAATGCCTCATCAAGATCCTGAATAATATCATCTATATTTTCTGTACCGATGGACAGACGAATGGTGTTCGGTTTGATTC
>JBJELT010000038.1:0-3239 GCA_051879295.1 Oliverpabstia sp.
AAAGAAAAGTTTGGATTTCTTTTTGTGTTTTTCTATTTTTTTAGACCGCAGAAATCTGTCAGTGTGCCGTTCTTGTTCTTCCATTTCTTAGGGATAGTTTTCTGTGTTTCATCTTCCAGCGTAGCCAACGCTTTTATCTTGTCTTCTGTTGTGATGTCCAAGTATCGCATTGTTGTTTCCAGCTGTTCATGCCCCAGAAGGAAACTCACCTGTACAACATTAATTCCATCCTCCAACCAGTGTGATGCCTTCGCATGGCGAAACTGATGGGCATGGGCATCAAGGGGGACATCCGGACACCTTTTGTGTGCTGCTTCTGCACATATTTTTATCCGCTTTGCCAGTGCAGGTTCTGAGAGCTTTGTGTATTTACCACCTACCCGTGAATAGAACAGGTATGCATCAGGGTCAGGCATGCCATCATGAAAGGCACTCAGATATACTTTGATGTAAGCGACTACCTTGGGGAGAAGATACGCAGTTCTTATTTTATTCCTTTTTCCTATCAGGTTTACATAGGGCTTTTTGCCATCAAGGTGCAGATGACAGATTTTTATAGAGCGGATTTCATCCAGCCGTCCAGCCGTTGCATACAAAAGGGTCAGAAATACAAGATCCCTTTTCCCTGTTTTTGTAGATACATCCGGTACTGCGAGCATGGCAGCTACTGCATCACGTGTAAAACCGGCTACTTTCTTTTTGGTACATTTCTGGCGTTTTATTTTCTGCGCTTCCTGATATAGATACAGGTATTCGATGTCTTTGCTTCCGAGGAATTCCAGAAAGACCCGCAGGGAACCAAGCCGTACGTTGCATGTTTCGGGGCTACAGTTTCTGGATTCTTTTAACCACACGATCCATTTTTCTATTTTCTCCCGTTCAAAGCAGTGTCTGGAAAAGCTTCCCGGAGTAACAGACTCTGTTTCGAGAAAGTTTATGTATAATCCAAGAGCATTCCGATAGGATTTCAGTGTGTGTTCGCTGGTAGTAAGGAAATTTGGAGCATAAACATCCAAAAACTCTGAGATATACCGTGCGATTTTAACTGCATCATCAGTTTTCTTCATGTCCTACCTCCGGCAACAGTTCGTTGAAACTGTTTTCTGTTTTTTTCAGCAGGATATCAGCGAGACAGGGGGTGATTGAATAATAGTACAAAGTAGATTCGATGCTCCTGTGTCCCATGGACTTGGAAAGATAATGCAGCTTCTGGTTAAATTCAAACGTATCATCTGCCCAGCGGTTGATATTCTCAACAGCATAATTATGTCTGAGATCATAGGCAACTGCCTTGTTCTGCTTTCCATTCGCTTTTTCCCATAAACACTGGAAAGTCTGCGTAACCCACTGTCTGGAATAATACTTCCCATTAGGGGTCTCAAAAAAGTAAGTCCGATCCGGGCGAATGGATTCGGCCACTTTGTCGTATTGTTTCAAAAGTTCTGTCATGCTTTTGTGGAGAGCTACATAGTGTTGGTCATATCCTTTTGATTTTCGGATGTTCAGCACTCCATGTTCAAGGTCAACATCTTCCCGTTTCAGATATCTTGCTTCCGTAGTGCGGATTCCGCTGCTGTATAAAAGCCGGAAAAAGACAGGACATGTGATTTTTTTCATCTTATACTTTAATTCCGGGCGCAATGGGACGATACGGTCACATTCATTAAAAAATCTACGAAGTTCCTCGTTTGTAAATGCATGTGGGATATATGTTCTTCCTTCCGGTTTCGGTGGCAATGCCGGTTCTACGGTTGTCAGTCCTCTGTCCCGCAGATAGCGTATAAAAGAACGGATACCGCCAGTTCTTGTAAAACAGGAAGTATTGGTTTCTGTCTCACGTTTCCTGCACCATTCATCTACCATTTCCTGACAGAGTGGTTGTCCGGGATAGTGTAGGGCGCAGTAGCGGTCAAAATATCTGATGTTCAGCCCATGTGCATGGTCACTCCAGGAATCTGAAGCTTTTTGATATTTCTCATACTGTTCGATCAGATCGGAGAATCCTGATATATAAGAACTCATAACGAAAAAACCTCCTTCCCGACAGGATAGCATTCAATACTTATTGCGCAGTCCCTGAGATGTGCGATATCCGCAAAGAGATAATGATCAAGTGAATCAGGATCAGCATGTCCGAGAGTGGCACTGATCACAGGGCGGGGGATGTCGTTTCTGGAAAAAGAGGTTGCGAGGTTATGCCTGAAAAGATGGGCGCCCTTCCGATCCTGTTTCCCCTGTCGTACGGATGCAGCTTCATACAGCCTGCCGGCATCATTGCCAACTGTTCCTGCACTGATGGGTTTACAGGGGGTTCGTTCGCATAGAAATATCTTTTTGGAACCACTTTGCGGACGTTCCATGGTTATATAATCATAGAGGGCATTTCCAATGCTTGCAGTTAACGGAAGGACAAGCTCATTTCCAGTTTTCTTCTGAAATATCCTGATTTCTTCTTTTTCCCAATCTATATTAGAGAAGGTCAGCCCGGCTATATCACTGGAACGCATGCCGGTAAAAAACAAGAGCATACCGATTGCCCGGTTTCGCAGCGTAATGTTGCTTTTTTCTGACATCAGGACATCCTTGACGGATGACATTTCTTCCTCCGTAAGGTACTGGATATTTTTTCGTCGTCTGTTCAATGCCGGAAGATAAGAAAGAATTGTTCTGGCTGCATTGGTATACATCCCGAGATCTGCATGGAAAACAGATGCGATATTTACCTTTGTGCTGGAACTCAAAGCTGGTTTTCCTGATTCATCGCAGAAATAAGACAGAACCGTATCCTCTGTGATATCTTCCAACGTTTCGCATCCTTCTTTCTGGCAATGCAGGAAAAGACCACTGCAGGCAGAAATGCTGGATTTATATGTGCCGGGTTTTAACCCACGCCTTATACTGTCTTCCTTATAAATGTCCAGTATGTTTTGGAAATATGGGGCAAGCAGTGAATATGTGTCTTGGCGGAACAAGGGCTCACGGACTGGAGTCACGAGTGTTCCATAAAGTGCATAACGCCGAAACAGGCTGTAAACAGAACGGAACTGTTCTTTCATCTCATCGGATTCCGTTTCCAAAGAGCGTAAACGGCAGGCTTCTTCATAAGAAGAAAACTCATGTGCATCCTGATTTTGGGAAAGCCACTTCATTTCTCTTTTTACACGCTGGATGTGGTAAGGACTGTAGCCACACGCCTCCATGTGTTGAATAAGTTCTTCATAAGTATTGTCTGATTGTAA
>JBJELT010000039.1:0-16275 GCA_051879295.1 Oliverpabstia sp.
TCTTCGGACTCACTTTCCCCAATGCTTCTGAAAAAATGATAGGAAGTTTCCTGTTTTTTCCAAATGTAACAAACTACGCAGAGGGAGAAAACAGTTTCTGTCCTTTAACAAAAAAGTATGATATGTGTATTGGATTCCCTGGTCTTTTCTGGCCGGGGTTCTTTCGTATGAGGAAGAATATAATGAACAGAAAATGGAAAAAACTAAGAAATAAAAGCAGACTGCTCAGGTCTATCTTTTGCAACAGAAAAAAGTTCAGACCGACGGTGAATGCACTTAAAAAAATATACAGAAAAGGCAGGAAAATGAGAGTATGGCAACGATAAAACCATTTCGTGCAATGCGTCCCAGAATTGATCTGGCATCTCAGATTGCAGCATTACCTTACGATGTCTACAGTACAGAGGAAGCAAGAAAAGTAACGGAAAATAATCCCCTATCTTTTCTTAAAATTGACAGAGCAGAGACACAGCTGCCGGTGGGAACAGACATTTATTCTTCAACAGTGTATCAGTGTGCTCATGATACTCTGAACCGAATGATAGAAGAGGGAGAGTTTGTGCAGGAGGATACTCCCTGTTTCTATATTTATGAGCTGACAATGAACGGAAGAGTGCAGACGGGAATCGGTGCCTGTGCTTCTGTATGTGAATATGAACAGCAGATTGTGAGAAAACATGAAAATACACGGAAGGAAAAGGAAGACGACAGAACCAGACATGTAGATATCTGTCAGGCGCAGACAGGCCCGATTTTTCTTGCATATCCTTATCGTGAGGATATTGCCCGGCTGCAGGAACAGGAAAAGAAGAGACAGCCAGTGTATGATTTTACTGCTGATGATGGCATTCGTCATCGTTTGTGGGTCATCAGTGACACTCAGGTTATTGGACAGCTGGAAGATTTATTTCTTCAGGTTCCGGTACTTTATATAGCAGACGGTCATCATCGTGCGGCTTCAGCAGCCCGGGTTGCCGCCATGCGGAGAAACTCTTCGGAAGAGTGCCTGAAAAATCAGGAAGGTCAGCCGGAATATGAATACTTTCTTTCGGTAATATTTGCAGACCGGGATCTTCTTGTGATGGATTATAACCGTTGGGTAAAAGATTTAAACGGTATGACAGAACAGGAATTTATGAGCAGGCTGGAAAATGCTTTCACCATAACACCGCTGGAAAAGCAGGCTCATCCGGAAAAGAAACTGCAGTTCACCATGTATCTTAACCATCAGTGGTACCTTTTGGAAGAAAAAGAACAAAGCAATAGAACGGATCCGGTTGCCAGTCTGGACGTATCCGTTCTTCAGAACCTGGTATTGGAACCCATACTGGGAATTGGTGATCCGAGAACCGATAAAAGGATATCATTTATCGGTGGAATTCGGGGGCTGGGCGAACTGGAATATCTTGTAAATCTGGAAGGAGGCGTAGCATTTGCCATGTACCCCACAGCCATGAGTGAACTTTTTGCAGTGGCTGATCAGAATCGGCTTATGCCGCCCAAATCCACCTGGTTCGAACCTAAACTGCGCAGCGGACTTTTGATACATAAAATTTGAACAGGAAGTTTACCGTTTCATTTTAACGAACAACAAAAATAAAAATATAAATTGTAATATTAGTGAAATAATGTTAGAATTCTATATAAGAAATGATTTTTCGGTACAAAAGTTTGAATAGGCAGGAGGTATTTGGAAAATGTCAGATAAATTATATGATTTAATGGACTGGCCGGAGATTGAAGCGGTAGTGTATTCAGAAGAGGGTTCTCCCAAGGATATTCTTGGCCCAAGGGTGACGGAAAGCGGCGTGTTGATTCAGTGTTTCTTTCCAGATAAACAGAAGGTAAGCGTAAAGACACTGGCGGACGGGAATGTTTATCCCATGACAATGGAAGATGATGCAGGCTTTTTCGCCTGTTTCCTGGAGACAAAAGATATACCTGAATATGTATATGTGGTGGAAGATGAGGATGGTGTATCTGAGTTCTATGATCCTTATGCCTTCCCTTCACAAATTTCACTGGAAGATGAGCAGAAGTTTACGAATGGAATCTGCTATGACATTTATGAGAAACTTGGCGCTCATCCCATGAAGCTGAATGGTGTGGATGGCGTTTATTTTGCTGTATGGGCACCGAATGCCATGCGTGTCAGTGTTGTAGGTGATTTTAATCAGTGGGACGGAAGAATGTATCCCATGCAAAAAATGCCGGTTTCGGGAATTTTTGAGTTGTTTATTCCTCATGTACCGGTAGGAACAATATATAAATATGAATTGAAACTGAAAGACGGATTGACATATCTGAAAGCGGATCCCTACGGCAATGCTGCAGAGCTTCGTCCAGCCAATGCATCTATTGTTGCTGACCTTTCAACTTTCCGCTGGCGTGACGGCGCATGGATGAAAGGAAGAAAGAAAGTTCAGGACAAAAAATCACCGATTATGGTATATGAGATGCATCTGGGATCCTGGAAGAAACCGGATGACGGACGTGAATTTTATAATTACAGAGAGATTGCTCCGCTTCTTATTGAGTATATTCAGGAAATGGGATATACCCATGTAGAGCTGATGCCGATTATGGAGCATCCGTTTGATGCATCCTGGGGCTATCAGGTAACCGGATATTACGCTCCGACCAGCCGCTACGGTTCTCCGGAAGACTTTATGTATTTTGTAGATGCTTTGCATCGGGCAGGAATCGGTGTGATCCTTGACTGGGTTCCGGCACATTTTCCGCGTGATACCTTTGGGCTTGCTACATTTGACGGAACATGCCTTTATGAACATTTTGATCCCCGGCAGGGTTCCCATCCGCATTGGGGTACATTGATCTACAATTATGGAAGACCGCAGGTTAAGAACTTCCTGATTGCCAATGCTCTTTTCTGGGCAGACAAGTACCATGCTGATGGAATCCGTTTTGATGCGGTAGCTTCGATGTTGTACCTGGATTATGGAAAAAATGACGGTGAATGGGTAGCCAATATGTATGGCGGCAATGAAAATCTGGATGCCGTTGAATTTCTGAAACATCTGAATTCTATATTTAAGAAACAATATCCGGACGCTATGCTGATTGCTGAAGAATCTACTGCGTGGCCGCAGGTAACCGGCAGTGTTGAAGATGACGGGCTGGGATTTGATTTCAAATGGAATATGGGCTGGATGAATGATTTCATCGGTTATATGAGTAATGATCCATTGTTCCGTGGAAGTCATCACAATGAACTTACGTTCAGTATGGTTTATGCATACAGTGAGCGGTTTATGCTTAGCCTTTCCCATGACGAAGTGGTGCATGGAAAAGCTTCTCTGATTGGAAAAATGCCAGGAACGGAAGAAAAGAAATTCGCTAATCTCCGTGCAGCCATGGGATTCTTTATGACTCATCCAGGCAAGAAACTGCTGTTTATGGGACAGGAATTTGCCCAGATGCATGAATGGGCAGAAAATAAATCTCTGGACTGGCAGGATCTGGAACAGAAACCGCATCAGCAGATGAAAGAGTTTATGAAAAACCTGATCACTTTATATCGGCAATCACCTGCACTGTATCAACTGGATCATGATCCGGAAGGATTTCAGTGGATTAACTGCGTAGACTGGGAAAAGAGTCTGGTATCCTTTATGAGAAAGACAGAAAAACCGGAAGATACGCTGGTAGTAATCTGCAATTTCTCTGATGTGGAATATGACAATCATCAGATTGGAGTTCCTTATCCGGGCAAATACAAAGAAATACTGAACAGTGATGCGGCAGTTTATGGTGGAAGCGGTATTACGAATCCAAGGATGAAAATAGCTAAAAAAGAAGAGGTTGATGATCGTCCGTACTCTTTGAAAGTAAAAGTGGCGCCTCTCAGTGTATCTATTTTTAATTATAAAAAGGCGGAAGAAAAAGCGGCAGATAATCAGACTGCCAAAAGCCGTAAAAAACCGGCTGCAAAGAAAAAAGAAAGTCTGAAAAAACAGATTCAGGATAAAATGATCCAGGCAGAGGAAACCGTGAAAAAAACAAGAAAAACAAAGGCTAAGGAGGAAGCTGCGAAAGCATGACGGATGTTCTGAAAAGCATTACAGATATGATGGATTATTCTCCAAAAGAGGGATTTGCAAATTTTGTTATACAGGTGATTCTGGCCCTGCTGATTTATATCATCGGCAGTCGTCTCATCAGTTGGTTCTGTAAGTTTTTAAAACGCCATCTGTTCCGATTTGGTACAGATGATGCTGCAAAAAGTTTTCTGCTTTCCTTTATCAAAATCAGCTTACAGGTGATTCTGATTTTGAGTATTGCCGGGAAGTTCGGTATTGACAAAACCTCAATTGCAGCTATTGTGGGATCCGCAGGTGTGGCTGTCAGCCTTTCTCTTCAGGGTGGACTTTCTAATTTTATTGGTGGTTTGCTGCTGATGTTTCTTCGTCCATTTTCGGTAGGGGATTATATTATTGAAAATGGAGAGAAAAATGAAGGTACTGTTGAAAAAATAGAATTGTATTATACAACTCTTCTTACCATCGACAGCCGCAGAATTTTGATTCCTAATTCTACGCTGACAACAAACAGTATTATGAACTTTACCGCTCTTGACAAACGAAGACTGGAAGTGAAAGTGGGAATCTCTTATGAATCCGATTTGCTGAAAGCAAAAGAGATTCTGCGGGAACTGATCGAGAAAGACCCGGAACTTATGGATAAAGAAGAGGTTCAGATTTTTGTGGCTGAACTGGGGGACAGCGCTGTGGTACTGGGGCTACGTGCCTGGGTAAAAACGTCAGAATACTGGAATACCAAATGGCGGATGAATGAAAATATTAAGCTCGAATTTGAGCGAAGAGGGATTCATATCCCCTATCCGCAGATGGATGTTCATATGATACCGGCGGAGTGACAGGAGTTTATCTTGAAAGGAGATAAGATTCCCAAGGCGTACTTGAAAATCGTAAGAAAAATGAAATTGAATTCTTAATTAAAAAGTATATAATGAAAGTCAGGAATGTGAAGGGCATTTCTGGCTTTTATCTTGTAAGGAGATAAGACTCCCACCTCTATAGGTGTCGAGTTACAACAATTTAGTCTTGGTGGGAGTCCAATCTCCTTCCAAGATAAAGCCTCCGGCGGATTGCAGAGGTGCGCAGATGTATTGTGTCATGCAAAGCATGACGCGCACCTCGCAGCAAGTACGCCGAGGCGTACTTGAATATGGGGAACAGAAGAAAATGGGGAAGAAAAAAACGAAAGAGAAAAAACGAAAGAAGTCATTCTGGAAAAAGGCAATCGGTGTAGCAGTCATATTGATTTTTCTACTTCTTGCAGCGGCAGCTTATATCTGGCGGGCAGGTTATTTCGTTAATCATTTTTATCGGGATACATGGATTAACGGGATTGACTGCAGTTATCTGACGAAGGCTCAGGTGAAGCAGCTTCTTCAGGATAAAGTCAGTCAGTATAGCCTGAAAATCACTGCAAAAGACGGTGAGGTATACGAAGTAACAGGGCCGCAGTTCCATTTGCAGTATGTGGATGATAATGAAGTGGATCAGCTGATGCGGGCTCAGGAGCCTTTGAAGTGGCTGATAAAGGCGTTTGCAGGTGGAAAGTATCAGGTGTCGGCCAATACTGTGTATCAGGAGTCTTCCGTAGAACCGATTCTGAAAAGCCTGCCCTTTATGCAGGGACAGAATATTGTATATCCGCAGGATGCTTATATGCAGGAAACAGAGGCAGGATATACCATAGTTCCTGAGGTTGAGGGAAATGCACTGGATGAACAGAAAGTGTTGGAACTGATGAAACAGGCAGTTGTCAATGGGGCAGAAGAGATTTCTCTGGTTGAAGAGGAATGTTATCTGAAACCCACTGTATATCAGGATAATGAAGAACTGGTGCGAACTGCCAATACACTGAATCAGCTGACAAAAGCAAATCTGACTTATACGGTTTGTGATCAGACATTTACCATCGATGACCAGGTGCTAAAGTCCTGGCTGCTGCAGGATGAACAGGGGAATTACTCTCTGGATCAAAGTAAAATTGAAGAATTTATCAATAACCTGGCAGATCAGCGTGACAGCTATGGCGGAAACAGAAAATTTACTACACATGCCGGAAAAGAAATTACGTTAAAGACCAATAAGTACGGATGGAAGGTAGACCGTGAGGAGTCTCTGAAAGAATTACAGAATGCTCTCAGCGAAGGGCGTCAGGGTGAGATGGAACTGGTCTATAGCCGTAAGGCTCAGGGAACCGGTGCAAACGATCTGGGAGACGTCTACGTGGAAATCAGCATCAAAGAACAGACCATGTGGTGCTATCAGAATGGACAGGTTCTTGTGGAAACACCGATTGTCAGCGGAACAGAGACTGTCAGTGACCGGGCAACTCCAAGAAATGGATGCTGGACAATTTATCGGAAAGCAACAGAATACACCATGAAAGGACCGCTGCAGGAAGATGGTCAGCCGGAATATACAGCTTTCGTACATTACTGGATGCCATTTAACGGAGGTGTGGGTATCCATGATCTGGCAAGCCGCGGAAATAACTTCGGAGGCAATATTTATCTGACGAATGGATCCCATGGATGCATCAATACTCCGCTGGATGCAGTGAAAAAGATATATGATGCTGTTTCGGTTGGGACACCTGTGATTGTGTATTAAGATGGTATAAAATGACTTTGGAAGGAGCGGATTGCCTGTCTATAGCAGGCAAAAACTGCATTATTTAACGACACTGAGCCTATTCAAATGCGCAGGTTCTTTCGCAACTTTGGCTATGTCGTTAATCTTTGATTTGATGAGATGCCGTGCGGGGTCTATATAAAATAAAGGTTATAAAAATCTCCTTTTGCCCGGGAAACTCCTGAACAGAAATAACAAATTAAGGATAACAGGGGCTATACAAGAAAAAAGTTTTCCAAGACCCCGAAGAATTATGAAAACGGGGTCATAGAAAACTTATTTCTTATATAGACCCCTTTTTCAGTTTAAAACGCTCTAAAATGATATAAAAGTAAGTGTATAAGGAATAAAATGGAACTTTTGATGTAAAAAAATCTGTATAGACCCTGCATATATATGCATCTCACCAGATCAAAGAGGTAGGATGCAAATTAAAATTACAGTCAATTGAGCCTACCAGGAATACTTCGACGCAGGATAGCGATTAGCTGAGCCTGGCCGCATCATCGAGTATTAAAAATTAGTTGCATTTTTCACAGGCTATGCTATAATTTACTTATGGGGCATTAGCGCAGTTGGGAGCGCGCCACACTGGCAGTGTGGAGGTCACGGGTTCAAGTCCCGTATGCTCCATATTTTTGTTTGTTTTTGGCAGAACCAAATCATTTTTAAGTGTTCTCGCATAAGTTATAAAAAACGATAAAAATACTATTATGAATCAATGTTCAAATTTATACCTGCTGTCAACCATTGCGTGCAGGCTTGCAGAATGTCTTGATGAAAAAGAATTGGCGTTACTGTCTGCGGACTTGATGACCCTGGGAGATATGCTGGCATCCTTGCTGGCACATGAAGCAATATGTAAAGATATTTAGCTACGTAATACAAAGAGCCAAAGTTCAATCATTAGGAACTTTGGCTCTTTATCGTTCAGCTGAAAAAGGGACTTGAACCCTCGACCCCTTCATTACGAGTGAAGTGCTCTACCGACTGAGCTATTTCAGCGTGATGAAAGCATAAGTGCTTTCACAATTAGTTATTATATATGGGATTTATAGCTTTGTCAATGCTTTTTTTACTGTCCAGGTTACAGTTCGCCATTTATTGTTACAGTTCAGCCAGTCGCTATTTTGAATCTTAAACCTCTCAGAGTAGGCCAAAATCTAAATAAACAAAGTTCTGCGGCCTACTTCCCATTAAAGATAATAGGCTGTAGAGGCACCAAATAGGTCTTTCAGCCTACTTTTCTGCAAAAATAATAAGCTCCCAAATTACAAAACAAGCCTTGTAGCCTATTTTGTAGAAATTATAGTAGGATGGAAACCGAAAAATCAAACGTTGTAGCCTATTTTCCAGAAAATATAGTAGGCCATAATACAGGTAGACAGGTTTTGCGGCCTATTCTATGGTTAAAATGATAGGCCGCAGAACAGTAAAACAAACTTTGCAGCCTACTTCCCAGAGAATATTGTAGGCTCAAAACCGTTGAAATACATTTTATAGCCTACCAGGAACGGTACGACATGGGATAGAGGCTGTTTGAACAGTAACCATTTATTCCATAATAAATCTGAAATTATTGATATAGACATCCCTAAAAATTATGATATAATTAGCGAAGAGTGCGAAAACTTACAATCAATTATAAAATAAGAAAGAAGAAGTAATATAGTATGAAAAGCGAAAAAATGTATCAGATAGCGCAAGAGTATAAAGATTATATATTGTCTCATGAAGAAGAGTGCAAGGCATCTGGTGCTGAGATTAAAGAATATCTTGATCATTCGACTGCTGCATATAATGGACTGGTGGTGCATACCCTGCATATTCCGAAGATTTTTACGGAGAAGGAAATCGAGTATTTCCGCTGGATTGTCAAAACTACTTATGGTATTGTAACTAAAGTGATACGTGAATATATTGATAATCCGCAGTATCGTGCATATTATCCGTTCTCGAAAGAACTGGAAGAACTGATTCTTGTTCCGAATCTATATGATTCTCTGCTGCCGGTGGCAAGGTTTGATATCTTTTTTAATGAAGAGGACTGGAGTTTCAAGTTCTGTGAGATCAATACGGATGGAACCAGCGCAATGAATGAGGACTATGTGCTGAATCAGGCGTTGGAACATAATGATGTTCATCTGGAGATGCTGAAAAAGTATTCTTTTGATACCTTTGAGCTGTATGACAGTCTGGTAGAGAGCTTTATGAATCTGTATGACACTTATGAAAAGAAAGTGGAACATCCGTATGTGGTTATTACGGATTTTATGGATCACTGCTGTGTCAATGAATTTAAAGAATTTGCCCGCCGTTTTCAAAAAGCGGGATATGAGACAGAAATCTGCAATATTCGAGATATGACTTACCGCGATGGTGTGCTGTATTCTGCTGCAGGTCACCCTATTGATCTGATTTATCGCAGGGCGGTCACCTGTGATATTATGGCACATTATGATGAGGTTCAGCCGTTTATACAGGCGGTTAAAGATCAGAATGTCTGTGTGATGGGATCAATCTGTACACAGATTCCTCATAATAAGTGGCTGTTTAAGATGCTGCATGATCAGGCAACATTGCGGTTTCTTACCGAAGAGGAGCAACAGTTTGTCAAAGAGCATATTCCGTATACCAATCTGATGGACAGCCGGTTCTGTAAGATGGAGGATATCCTGGATGATAAAGACCGGTGGATCATCAAGCCTTTGGATTCTTATGCATCCAGGGGTGTATTTGCCGGAATTGATTATAATGATGCCGACTGGGAAGACATTATTCACAGACACTGGAATAAAAACTATATCTATCAGGAGTATTATCATCCTTATCGTACAGACAATATCTGTTTCCGCGATGCACATCCGGAGTTTCATCCATATACGAATATGTCCGGTCTGTATGTATATAATGGTGAGTTCGCCGGTATTTATTCCCGTTTATCCACCGGCGGCATCATTTCCTCCCAGTACAATGAACGGGCGGTAGCCACTCTTGTTTTAAAGGAAGAGAATGAATGAAAACATTAGTAATAGCTGAAAAACCTTCAGTGGGAAGGGATATTGGCAGAGTATTAAACTGTACCAAAAAGACCAATGGTTTTATGGAAGGTAATGATTATGTAGTGACCTGGGGAATGGGTCATCTGGTGACATTGAAAGATCCGGAAGGTTACGATGACAGATACAGGGAATGGAAAATGGAAGATCTGCCCATTATGCCGGAACATCTGGAGATCGAAGTAATCCGGCAGACAGGCGGTCAGTTTCGTACTGTGAAAACTCTGATTCACAGAAATGATGTAAAAGATATCGTGATTGCCACAGATGCCGGAAGAGAAGGTGAGCTGGTGGCACGCTGGATTTTGAAAAAAGCAGGAAATAAAAAACCGTGTCGCAGGCTCTGGATTTCCTCTGTAACCGATAAAGCAATTCGCGAAGGTTTTGATCATCTGAAAAGTGCCAAAGAATATGATCGTCTGTATCACGCAGCTGTATCCAGGGCAGAGGCAGACTGGCTGGTGGGAATCAATGCCACCCGTGCACTGACCTGCAAATACAATGCCCAGCTTTCCTGCGGCCGTGTGCAGACCCCTACGCTGGCGATGATTGCAGCCAGAGAGGAAGAAATCAGAAAGTTTCAGCCGGAAACTTATTATGGAATTGCGGGAAAAGCGGAAGGTGTAACCTTCACTTGGAGGGACACCAAAACCGGAAATACACGTTCTTTCCAGAAAGACAAGATGGAGCATATACTGGATCAGCTGAAAAAGAATGAACTGGTGATTACTTCCATAGAGAAGAAAGAGAAAAAAGTATATCCTCCGCTGCTGTATGATCTGACAGAGCTGCAGCGGGATGCCAATAAAAAATATGGATTTTCCGCAAAAGAAACGCTCAATATTATGCAGCGTCTGTATGAGAATCATAAAGTGCTTACGTATCCGAGAACAGATTCCCGTTATCTGACGGAAGATGTGGCGGACACCCTGGGAGAGCGGCTGCAGGCATGCGGAACCGGACCATATAGGAAGCTGGCAGGTCAGCTGCGTGGAGAAAACTGGAAGCAGATAAAACTTTCGTTTGTAAATAACAGCAAGGTGAGTGATCATCATGCGATTATTCCGACAGAGCAATTTGTAGACCTGACTCATATGACTTCTAAAGAAAGAAAAATATATGATCTGGTGGTAAGGCGTTTTCTTAGTGTATTATATCCTCCATGTATTTATGAGGAGACAACTCTGACCGCGGAATGTGCCGGAGAAAGTCTGACAGCCAAAGGGAATGTAATACTGCAGACTGGATATCGTACCGTATATGAAAACAGTGATGTGCCTGAATTGTCAGAAGAGAAGGAAGCAGAAAAACAGTCACTTCCGTCATGGGTCAAAGGACAGAAACTGTCACGGGTTCAGTATGCACTGAAAGAAGGCAAGACATCACCGCCTGCCAGGTTTACAGAGGCAAGCCTTTTGTCCGCCATGGAAAATCCGGTACATTATATGGAAAATAAAGACCGGCAGATGGTAAAAACACTGGGTGAGACCGGTGGACTTGGCACGGTAGCTACACGCGCTGATATTATAGAAAAATTGTTCCGCAGCTTCCTTTTGGAAAAAAAAGGAAATGATATCTATATCACTTCCAAGGCAAAGCAGCTTTTGCAGCTGGTGCCTGCTGATCTGAAAAAACCGGAACTTACAGCCCAGTGGGAAATGAAATTGTCGGAGATTGCGGGAGGTACTCTGGATGAAGCAGAATTTATGGGTGAAATCCGTACTTATACCGTGGAACTCCTGGAAGAAATTCAGAGTGAACAGGGTATTTACCGCCATGAAAATATGACAGGAAAAAAATGTCCAAGGTGCGGAAAGCGCCTGCTGGCAGTCAATGGAAAACAGGCGAAACTTCTGGTATGTCAGGACAGAGCCTGCGGATACAGGGAGACCGTCTCCAGAACAACCAATGCCAGATGCCCCGTATGTCATAAGAAAATGGAGATGACAGGAAAAGGGGAGGAAAGTACGTTTATATGTTCCTGCGGCCACAGGGAACGTCTCTCTAAGTTTCAGGAAAGAAGAAAAAAAGAGGGCGGCGGTGTATCTAAAAAGGATGTGGCTGCTTATATGAGAAAGCAGCAGAAAGCAGCAGATGAACCGATCAACAATGCATTTGCCGATGCATTGAAAAATATACATCTTTAACAGATGAATAAAGAAGACATTCAGATAAGTGTCTGGAAAGGAGAAGGTATGACACAAAAAAGACAGGCGGGGATATTAATGCCTGTGGCATCACTGCCATCAAACTTTGGAATTGGTGATTTCGGACCTCAGGCATACGCATTTGCAAATCTGATGAGCGAAATGGGATTCCGTGTATGGCAGATTTTGCCGCTGAATCCTCTGGGATATGGGAATTCACCCTATCAGCCATATTCTTCCTATGCAGGAGATCCAATCTACATCAGTCTGGAAAAACTGGCAGATGACGGTATGATTACCAGTAGACTGGAAGAATTTCGAAAAGAAAGCAGCAATATTGATTATGAGGAGGTTCGTCAATTCAAAGAGCCATATCTGAGAGATGCATTTGCACATTTTGAGGCTGATGAGGCTTATGAAGAATTTGCATCTCAGGAGTGGGTATATCAATATGGCGTCTTCTACATGCTGAAATCCAAAAACGATAGAAAATGCTGGCTTGACTGGGAAAAAGAAGATAAGTTATGGATGACGGGAGAAAAAAGAGAGTTTACCGCCGAGGAGGAAGAAGAAATTCTGTACCAGATGTTTCTTCAGTATGTTTTCTTCTGCCAGTGGATGGAGCTGAAAGAATATACGAATGAACTGGGAATTCGGATTATGGGAGATCTTCCTTTCTATGTGGGAATTGATTCCCTTGATGTGTGGGCAAACAGCAAATGTTTCCTTTTGGATGAAAATTTCCGCCCGACTTATATCGCAGGGGTTCCGCCGGATTATTTCAGTCCTACCGGTCAGCGTTGGGGAAATCCGATCTATGACTGGGATTACCTGAAGAAAACAGAGTATTCATTCTGGATGGACCGTATTGGTTACAACAGCAAATTATTTGATATCGTTCGAATCGATCATTTTCGGGCTTTTGATACGTTCTGGAAGATTCCGGCTTCCTGTCCAACGGCTATGGATGGGGAATGGATAGAAGCTCCGGGATATGAAGTGTTTGATCATCTTTTGAAACAGTATCCGGATATCGAGATCGTTATTGAAGATCTGGGTGATCTTCGTCCGCAGGTTATGGAACTGAGAGATCATTTTGGATTTAAAGGAATGAAAGTTTACCAGTTCTCTCTTGATCCGAATGAAAAGAATAATGATTTTCCGGACAGAGAAAATATGATTCTTTACACTGGAACCCATGATAATCAGACAATCTGTGGCTGGTATCAGAGCCAACCTGAGGAAGTAAGAACTGATGTAGAAGCTTTATTTGCTGAGAAAAATTGTACGGATGAAAAGCTGGGACATAGATTTGTACATGCGGTACTGCAGAGCATTGCAGAGCTTTCCGTTGTTACGGCACAGGATATTCTGAATCTGGGAGATGAGGCAAGAATCAACCGACCGGGAACTCTGGGAAGTCCTAACTGGGAATGGCGGATCGCCAGCCTGGATAATCTGAACGAGGAGAAACATCATATCAGACATCTCATAGAAGAGACAGAAAGAATATAATTATACGGGGACGGTTTTCATAGATAAGGAACTGTCCCTTTTGTAATTCTTTCCATAATCTTATATTTTTTATAAGAAATCTTTTTTTGCTGGAATTCATAAGTGATTTGTAGTATGCTATAATGTAACGGTGATTCGATGGAAATTGTTCACTCCGTAACCAATGCAATAGAAAAATCTGATTCCGTAAAGAGTCAGGGACAGGGGGTAGAAGTGAAAAACAGGAATATACGAAAGTTGTTTACAGCACTGCTGCTGACGGGAATATGTGTACTGGGTATCTGTGGCTGTACGGCGGTGGATGTGGCAAAGGATATTCTTTCTGTGAATCATGCAGATACAAAGGCTGATGAAAAACCTAAAGTAATCATTAACCAGCCGACACAGAAGCCGCGGGAGACGGTCACACTCGAACCTACTGAGACACCTTCCCCTGAGCCAACGGAAGAGCCAAAGGACTGGATGTACTGCATTTCTCCGGTGAATGTCCGGGCTGGTGCAGGCAATCAGGAGCAGATTCTTGGTTCTTTGACGACTGGAGAGAAAGTTCAAAAAATAGGAGAGGATCGAAATTGGATCCAGATTATATGGGAAGGCCGGGAAGGCTGGGTATATGGAGATTATCTTGAAAGGAGATAAGAACCCGGCAGATTTGAATAATTCAAGAAAAGGAGTATACAGTGATGAAAAGCTATGTATTATCAAATGATGTTATCAGTATTGAAGTAAGAGAAAAAAGTGCTGAACTGATTTCCTTGAAGAAAAAGGAAACAGATCAGGAGTATTTGTGGAATGCGGATCCAAAGTTCTGGGGATGGACCTCCCCGGTACTGTTTCCAATCGTAGGGTCTGTGAAGAATGGGGAATATCAATATCAGGGACATACCTATCAAATGGCCCAGCATGGATTTGCCAGAAGAAGAGAGTTTGCATTGGTCAGCCTGACGGACAATGAAATCTGGATGGGGCTGGAGGAGGATGAAGATTCTCTGAAAGAGTATCCGTTCCATTTTCGTCTGGAAATCGGTTACCGTCTGGAAGGCTCATCTGTTGAGGTTATGTGGAAGGTAATGAATAAGGAAGAGGGTCCCATGTATTTCTCTATCGGAGGACATCCGGCATTACTCTGCCCTCCTGCAGGTGTTGAAAAACGCACCGATTGCTATCTGGGATTCGATACAGAGAAAGAAGTACTGCAGTATGTCATGGTAGAACCGGAGACAGGCAGAATCAGTGACAAATTGCACAGTCTGCAGTTGGATGATCAGGTTCACAGAATCACAGAAGGAATGTTTGATTATGACGCTCTGATTTTTGAAAATTATCAGGTGCAGAGTGCCTATCTGGCTGGTCCGGATGGAAAACCTTATATTCGTATGAAGACAAAATCACCTCTGATGGCATTCTGGTCACCGAAAGAGGAAGCACCATTCATTTGTTTTGAACCATGGTTTGGAAGAGCGGATGGTGTGAATTTTAACGGAACACTGGAAGAAAGAGAATGGGGACAGAGTATCCCAGGCAAAGGAAATTTCGAAGCATCATATTCTATCGAAGTGTTGTAAGAGAAATGAGGCGAAATTGCAGTGAGTAAGAAACAAATGACGAAAAAACAGCTGAAGAGGAGGAAACAAAGAAATCGCAGGATTCTTTTGTTTGTTCTCGGGTTTCTGCTGGTTGGGCTTCTCTGGTTTGGTGTGCTTATAATGGCAGACCGATGGAACAACAAAACTGAAAAATCTTCACAAGATCCGGCTCCGCAGGAAAATGTAATACAGGAATCTGCCGGCGGAGAAGATATAGATACACAGACACCTGAACCAACGCCGACTGAAGAACCGGCGGTGCTTCCAACAGTGGATTTAAGCATGATAAACAGCAAGTCAGCAATATTGCTGAAGCTTACTGATATGTCTGTGATTGCGGAAAAGGATGCGGATACACGTATTTATCCGGCATCTATGACGAAGATTATGACAGCGGTGATCGGTCTGGAAAACCTGTCGGATCTGAATCAGCTGATTCCTGTTGACCGTGAAACGTATGACCGGTTATATTTGGAGGGCGCTTCTCTGGCCGGATTTACTCCGGGAGAACAGGTAAAAGCTATCGACATGCTGTACGGTGTGATGCTTCCCTCCGGAGCAGAGTGCTGTGTGGGTCTTGCTGACTTCCTGTTTGGTTCAGAGACGGCATTTGTAGAGAAGATGAATGAAAAGGCACAGTCACTTGGTATGACCAATACACATTTTGTAACCTCTACGGGGCTCCATGATCCGGAACATTATACAACGGTCCGTGACCTGAGCATACTGCTTCAGTATGCACTGGGGAATGAAACCTTCCGCTCAATTTACTGTGCTCACGAATATACAACCAGTCCGACCACCTCCAATCCATCGGGGCTGCATTTCCTCAGCACCATGTTTAAGAAGATGCAGACCAGCGAGGTAAATGGTGGTCAGATTGAAGGTGGTAAGACAGGATATACGGGTGAGGCGGGACAGTGTCTGGCCAGTCTTGCAAAAATACATGATACAGAGTATATTCTTGTCACAGCAGGAGCACCGGGCAGTCCGTCAACAGAACCGTATCACATCCTGGATGCCCAGAATGTTTACAACCAGCTGGGAAGCACGGCATCCTGATATATTTAAGAGAAAAGTAAGAAAAAGAGAAGAAAAATCTTAAACCACATATGGTAAGATACATATAACAAGAAAGAACTATATTATACTAACAAATTCGAATAGATAAGAGGCACCCGATCCAGTCGACAGGAAGGTGCTTCTTTTTTGTAATTTCTTTGAAAAGGGACGGAAACTTCTTATCATTTTTTCAGAAGCAGGCCGTTCCTCCTCAGCT
>JBJELT010000040.1:0-3115 GCA_051879295.1 Oliverpabstia sp.
CCAGTCTTATGAGAAGAGGAAAGTTATGAGAAGAGATGGCCTTAATCATCTATTTTTTGGCTGTTTTTCTTATTTTGCTTCTCATAACTGTTTTTCCTCAGATACTATTTTTTAGCCATTCCAAGAGCTCATTCTTTTTTTCAGCAGAATATCCAAGATTGATATTCAGTGTATGGGATGCATCTTCAAGATGTTTCCTTTTTACTTCTGGATTAGCTTTGGAATACACCTCAGTCGTAGTTACTGATGCATGCCCAAGGAGGTCTCTTATGTATACCAGATTTACTCCGTTTTCCAGAAGGTGCATTGCCTTTGAATGCCGGAGACAATGTGCTGATATGGCAGGGGGATACATAGAAACTGCATCCATCCTGGCTCTCTCAAAGTATTTTCGGACAATATAATTCACTCCTTCCCTGGTCAGTCTTTCCCTTCTTGCATTGAAAAAAAGAAAGTCATCGTCATGTACCTCATATTTTTGTATATAATTACTTATCGTATCAACTACAAGTCCATCCAATGGGACTGACCTTATTTTATTCCCTTTCCCATGTAAAACCAAAGTGAAAGGTTTTTCAAGGTGGAGATCATATCTGTGCACATTGCATAATTCAGTAACCCTTGCACCGCTTTCGTAAAGAAGGAGCACAATGCAGAAACATCTCAACTCTTTATAGTCAGTTGTATCAAAACTGTTCAAAAAATGTTCCATTGCATTGATTGACAGATAATTCATCTGTCGGTTTTCTGCTTTTTTCTTGGATATTTCCCGGATGGAAGACGAAATATTCAGGTACTTTGGTTCATGGTAGCCAGTGTATTTGAAAAATGATCTTATCGCAGCAAGGCGGTTGTTCCTGGTGGAAATGGACACGCCTTTTTCCTTTTCAAGATACTCCAGAAATTCGTTGATAATGTCGTAGCTGAAGTTGTCCACTTCGATCCTGTCAGCCTGTATATGTTTCTTTTCATCCATAAATTCCAGAAGCTGCACGAACGTATCACGGTATGTTTTTAATGTATTGTTTCCGGAACCTTTCTGTCCAATAAGGTATTTGACAAAGTAATCATTCATAAGTCTCGCAAAATCAGTCATCTCCGCCCCCCAATACTTTCTCATAAATATAATGCCCGGCACATACGACCTCGTCATACCTTTCCAAGGTGAGCCTGAGATATATTTCTGTGTTTACTATGTCCGTATGACCCAGATATACACTTAGATACGGCAGAGCGCAATAAGGATCTTTTCCTTCTTTTATCATCTGGTCCAGGGCGTTGCATGCAAATGTATGACGCAAAGAATGGATGCACGGTCCCCTGCTATGGCCATTGACGGAATTACGGCTGATCCCTGCCTTTGGGAGGATGGTTTCTCTGAATGTTTTTGATATGCTACCATTGGATCTTCTGCCTCCTGACGGGGATTCAAAAAAATATGTGTCTCCTGGTTTTGCTTTCTTACCATTATAATTTATAAGCCATTTGCCCATGGAATCCCTAAATGGAACCAGCCTGGAAACGTTGCCTTTCCCATTGTTGACGGTGATGATGTTGCCTGCAAAGTCAACGTCGCCAATTTTAAGTTCCAATGCTTCCCCCAGTCTCAGCCCTGTACAGTAAAGGAGTCGGATAAGGGTTTGGTAAAACAGCTGTGAGTCATAGCAGTCATGAATGCTGTTCCTGGAATCAAGAACAGCAAAAATCCTTTTCATCTCCCCATAAGAGAAAACATATGGAATATAGTCCCGCGGCATTTTTACTGCACAGTCATACTGGATATAGATATTTTCGTAGCCCTGGCTTTTCAAGAATTTCGCAAACTGCCTGATATTGCATTCATAGTGATGCCTTGTCGACTGGGAAAGATGCTCAGCAGTTTTCAGGTATGCGGATGTCATTTCTTCCGTAAGGGCAATCTCATCTAACTTGTAACTGTCAAGGAACCGATTTAATGCCAGATAATCATAGAGAAGTTTTCCTTCTATTTTCTTATACTGTCCCAAAGCGTATTTATATTCGAGGAAGTTTTCAAACTCTTTCTTGAATATGCCGGTAAACTCTTTTCTGGTGTTTGTTTTCATTCCGGCACCTCCAGTGACACTTGCCTGAGTCCATCTACGTCAATGGAAAGATATTTCTGTGTTGTCCTGGAACTGGAGTGTCCCAATACCCCAGTGATAATAGGGACGGGAGTATTATTGGCAAGCATCGTAGTTGCCAGGGAGTGCCTCAATGTGTGGGCACCACGTTTCCTGCACCTTCGTTCGATGCCTGCCTTCTCCAAATTTTTATAAACAATCTGGGTCAGTATTTTGGCTGAAGTAAAAGCCGAATTTGTGACAGTATTTATAAAAACGTATTCTGATCTTACATCCGGCCTGTGGTTTTTCAGATAATCCAAGAGGAGAAACTGCACCTGTTCCGTAAATGGGACGATTACACGGATGCCAGTTTTATGCTGGATCTTGTTGATAATTTTTTTATCCCAATTGATTTCGTCAAACCGTAGCCAGACGATATCACTTGATCTCAGTCCGCATTCAGCAGCGATGAGTACCATGCATTTGTCCCTAATGCCACATTTTTTTGTAGTGTCAATACTTTCAATCAGAATTTTAATTTCTTCTGGCGAATAATAAGAAAGAACAGAATCCCGTTTGTCGGTAGTGATCACTGGAAACAACTGATATCCGTCAAAAGACACTAACCCATGTCCATGCATGATATTAAAAAACTGTCTGAGTGTAAACTGAACCCCACTGATGGTCTGCGGTCTGTAATCCAGGCTGTTCACAAATTCATAGACGGTTTTCCTTTCGAGACTTGAAAAGTCGTCTATCTGGGTGTCATCAAGATAACGCAGGAATTTTCTCACAATTTGGAGTTTTCGATTAACCGTTGCATCCACGATCCCTTCTTTCTGGCCATTTTTAAATAGTTCAATGTACTTAGCGCTGTTCATAAATTTCCTCCCTTTTCATTTTACTAAGTACATTCAGTATAGCAAATATAAGTAGTTCAAAAGTTATGAGAAGTAAAATAAGAAAAAAAGCATAAAAACAGGAGATTAAGGCTATATCTTCTCATAACTTTCCTCTTCTCATAAGATTGG
>JBJELT010000041.1:0-3101 GCA_051879295.1 Oliverpabstia sp.
GCTCAGTTCGCAGCAGGCGGAAAAGAAACCAAGAAGAAAGATATGGCTTCCATCGCTATGTCCTACGGCTATGTATACGTAGCTCAGATTTCCATGGGTGCTGACTTCAACCAGACAGTAAAAGCTATCTCTGAAGCAGAAGCATATCCGGGACCATCCCTGATCATTGCTTACGCTCCATGTATCAACCATGGTATCAAGAAAGGTATGGCAAAAGCTCAGACCGAAGAAGAACTGGCAGTTAAATGTGGATACTGGCATAACTTCCGCTTCAATCCGGCTGCAGAGAACAAGTTTACTCTGGATTCCAAGGATCCTTCTGATGATTATCAGGCATTCTTGGATGGAGAAGTTCGTTACAACTCTCTGAAACGTTCTAATCCGGAAAAAGCTGCAAGACTGTTTGCTAAGAACGAATCCGAAGCAAAAGCAAGACTTGCTTACCTGAAGAAACTGGTTGCTCTTCACGGAAGCGAAGAATAATCATAGAGCAGTAATAACTGCTGAATAAATAAGAAAAACCTGCATCACGGGGCAGTTCCCCGGTGGTGCAGGTTTTTCTTTATTCTTTATAAACAGGCAAATCTTTGAATTCTGAAAGAATGGTGTCAGTAGTATACACATAAGAACCATCTAAATACAAATCATAAGAATCTCCCCGTTGTATGTAATAAGAATTTTCTTCGTTTAAATAGAAAACCGGTTGACCAGATTCACTATAGGCTGGCTTGTTGTATGCTTCAAAAACAAATGTAAAAGAAAGAATAAATAGGAAACAAAAAACAACCGTGAATAAGGCTGATTTGTATCTGATATTTTTTGTGTTCGATATAAAATAAAATCTTTGAAGCAGACTTTTTTCGGAAGAAAAATCACACAATGTATTGGATGGAAATGATTTTCCCTGCTGAATCAATGGCTGTTTTATGGTTTTTACTATACAATTCAGATAACAGATTTTGTCCTGCTTCTGCGGAAAATGTACTAACACTAATTGATCCACCAGTAATTCTTGTATCTGATGCAGCAGACGGGGCAAATAACGGAATACGATGATATTCCACCAATGCAGGGACAGCACGAAATCAGAAATCAGTTTGGCTATAAAATCATGGTTTTTTATATGCAAAAGCTCGTGAATAAAGACAAAATAGAGTTCCTGATCTGTGTATTCAATATCGGGGAGTATAATCACCGGGTGCATAATTCCAAAGGAAGCCGGTGAATGGATGTTTTCCAGTTTTAATACTCTTATTTTTTTGCGGCTGTTTGGCAATATTTCTTTTTTTGCTTCAGAAAGAATGTCGCGGATATTTTGAGAAAGTACAAAAGGTATATCACGCAGTTTTTTTCTGGAAAGTAAATACCCCAGCAGTCTTTTGGAAAAAATCACACCGGCTACAGAAAACCATACGAAAAAAAGGATATCTGCAAGCGAAACCGTGTATGTGGCAGTAGAGGATACCGAAGAATTTCCTACCTTTTGCATAAATGGAATAACATTTTCAGAAAGATAGGTGTGAGTTAAATGGATATAGTAAAAATCAAACGGCAAACAGGCACGTATAATAATCAATAAACTCAAAAGATAAACTGTAAAAATCCCCGCTTTTGATATAAAAGCATTTACTTTCAGAAAAAGATACAGAATACATGTTAACAATGTCAATGAGATCGAACAGGCAATGATAGATGAATAAGATAGAATCATATCAGGTATCCTCCGCCATAATCTGATCAATGATTTTTTCCAATTCATCGATAACTTCTGGATCCACATTGTTCTGGCACGCCAATAAATTACAAAAATTTAAAATACCCGATTGTATATTAGAACTCTGAACCACATCCTGAATGAGAACTTTTTGCTGTTCATATTCTTTTTTTGTAATAATAGGGGCATAAGCCCGTCCGGTTCTGGTGGCGGTTTTGACAATAGAATCAACAACAAGATATTTCTTTTCTTCTAGAATCAATAGAACTTTTTTGATTGTATTGCGCTTGATTTCGGGATGCGCTTTAACAATATCTGAAATGACACAAGGGTGTCCGATTTCCCATATAGCATACATGATTTCCTCTTCTTTGGGATAAAGTAACTGCATAAAAACTCCTTTGCTTGAAATTAAGCGTTTGATAGATGGTTTATGATTGTAAAAAGAATATTATTGCATATTGTAAAAAAAATCAATAGTAAATGCGAAAAAAATGATACATAATCGATAAAGATAATGTTGATATACATTGACATAATACATATAATGATATATTATCAATATACAAAGATAGTTTCGTGTAAATGTTGTTGAAATTGTTCACTCACAAGAGAGAAAGGAAATTATAAAAATACTGATATTATTAGTATTGCCGAAAGAAAAGTCCCTTGGTTTTGCACATAATGGGGTTTCCAGAATATGCGGCAGAGCATCCCTTTCACTGCTTGTGGTGCCTTGCATATAATGTGACCGGATGGGGCACAAGGAGTAGGAACAGCAATTTTGATTGGCCCAAACAAAATTGCAACTGCGGCTCATTGTTTATATCCTGGTAGACATGGAGGACACACTTCAATCATTATGAAGAAGAAAAATATTATTTTTTTATCTATTGTTATGTTATTAGTTTTTGGAAGTGGATGTATTCTAACTATTAAAAAAAATATGGACAGATATATAGAACCACCTGATAATTGTTATATGATGAGAGGTATTATACGTAATATAACTGCTTATGGAATAACATTCGATAGAGTAGACGGAAAGGGGGATTTGCTTGATCGTGGTCTGATTATGGAAATATCAAAAGTTATCATAGATAAAAATAATAAGGTGATTTCGAAGGATAAGCTAGAGATAGGAACTTATATTCTGATTTATTACTCGGGTAGAATTGAGGAAGTCTATCCAGAATCTATTGCAGAAGTGTATATGATAAAAATTGAAAACTAATTTGGAAAGTTGTAAAACAAGCATGTTAGAGGGAACTATTTATAGAATGTCAAACTTGTCTGTTTTTAGATTTTGCAGCAATAATGAAGTATACGGTTTGTCGAAGGGTAATCAAGGTTTTAAGGGCTGCTGAGTATTAAAATTGAGAGGAGG
>JBJELT010000042.1:0-15928 GCA_051879295.1 Oliverpabstia sp.
GCTTTCTGTGCATCCCCTTTAATTTCGAAGGTAAAGATAGAACCGCCGCCGTTCGGGAAATATTTTTTATACAATTCTTTCTGGCTTTCATCTTCTGATACAGACGGATGATGCACTGCCTCTACCTGAGGATGATTATTCAGATATTCCACAACTTTCAGCGCATTGAACACATGGCGCTCTACTCTGAGAGACAGAGTCTCCAGACCCTGCAGGAAGAAAAATGCATGGAACGGAGAAAGTGTTGCTCCGGTATCTCTCAGCAGGATTGCACGAATCTTAGTAACAAATGCAGCTGCACCTACCGCTTTGGTAAAGCTGATGCCATGGTAGCTTGGGTTTGGTTCTGTCAGAGACGGGAATTTTCCTGAAGCTTCCCAGTCGAATTTTCCGCTGTCAATAATCACGCCTCCGATCGTAGTTCCGTGACCGCCAATGAATTTTGTAGCGGAGTGAACCACGATATCTGCACCGTATTCAATCGGACGCACCAGATAAGGGGTTGCAAAAGTATTATCTACCACCAGCGGGATTTTATGCTTATGGGCAATATTGGCAAGTGTCTCAATATCTACCACATCAGAGTTTGGATTGCCAAGGGTTTCAATATAAACCGCTTTCGTATTGTCCTGAATCGCAGCTTCCACTTCATCATAATCGAAAATATTAACAAAAGTAGTTGTAATTCCATACTGTGGAAGAGTATGGGCCAGCAGGTTATAGGAACCGCCATAAATATTTTTTGCAGATACGATATGATCTCCGTTCTGTGCCAGATTTTCAATTGTATATGCGATTGCTGCTGCTCCGGATGCTACTGCCAGTGCTGCCACACCGCCTTCCAGCGCTGCAATTCGTTTTTCAAATACATCTTCTGTAGGATTGGTAAGACGTCCGTAAATATTACCTGCGTCAGACAATCCAAAACGTGCTGCTGCATGATCACTGTTGCGGAATACATAAGATGAAGTCTGATAAATCGGTACCGCTCTTGCGTCTGTAACCGGATCGGGTTTTTCCTGACCTACGTGAAGCTGTAATGTTTCAAATTTAAATTTTCTATTTTCTCTTGTAATTTTTTCTCCCATAGCCTTAGCCCTCATTCTTTCTATATTTTATTTATATCTTTTACTCTGTGAAAAGTGGTGTGGAATAGTATCTGTCTCCTGTATCCGGAAGCAGTGCTACAATTGTTTTGCCTTTATTTTCCGGACGTTTTGCCAGCTGAATGGCTGCATACAATGCTGCTCCGGAAGAAATTCCCACCAGAACGCCTTCTTTCTTTGCCAGCAGTTTTGCAGTAGTGAAAGCATCATCATTTTCTACTTTAATAATCTCATCATATATTTTTGTATTCAGTACATCCGGTATGAATCCAGCTCCGATTCCCTGAATCTTGTGAGGTCCTCCCTTTCCTTCGGAGAGTACCGGTGAACTTGCAGGTTCTACTGCCACAACCTTTACATCCGGATTCTGTGACTTCAGATATTCACCTGTACCTGTCAGTGTTCCTCCGGTTCCTACTCCGGCTACAAAATAATCTACTTTTCCGTCTGTGTCATTCCAGATCTCCGGTCCGGTGGTTGCTCTGTGAATAGCAGGATTGGCTGGATTCACAAACTGTCCCGGGATAAAGCTGTTCGGAATCTCCTTCGCCAGTTCTTCCGCTTTGGCAATGGCACCTTTCATACCTTTAGCACCCTCTGTCAATACCAGTTCGGCACCGTAAGCTTTCAGAATATTTCTTCTCTCAACACTCATTGTCTCCGGCATAGTAAGAATGATACGATATCCTTTCGCTGCCGCAATCGATGCAAGACCAATTCCTGTGTTGCCGGATGTAGGTTCGATAATCACAGAACCTTCTTTTAAAATTCCCTTTTCCTCTGCGTCTTCAATCATCGCTTTTGCGATTCTGTCCTTAACGCTTCCTGCCGGGTTAAAATACTCCAGCTTCACCAGAACAGTTGCGTCCAGTTCCAGTTCCTTCTCTACATTCGTTACCTCTACAAGCGGTGTATTTCCAATCAGACCAAGTGTTCCTTTATAAATATTAGACATTATTTTGTGCTCCTTTCTATTTCCTACTAATTCGATATGTTTTATGTGACTTTGATTATATTCCTACTAAACTGATATGTCAACTACTTTTTTTATTTTTTTCAATAGGGGTCTATATTTCAAAAGGTAACCGTCATCAACAGTGATTTTTCATCTTCTGTCGTTGCTGTAATTTTCCCCTTATGTGCATTCACAGTAGCCGCAGCGATGGAAAGCCCCAGACCGTAACCTCCAGTCTGGGAATTTCTTGAACTGTCCGTTCGATAAAACCGGTCAAATAAATGTCCAAGCTGTTCTCTGGAAATGGATTCTGTTGTATTGAAAACTGACAAACATATCCTGTTTTTTTGCATTTCCAGAGATACTTCTATCCTTCCTTCCTCATCTGAATATTTCACAGCATTGTCCAGTAAAATCGTTACAAGCTGCCGGATTGCTTTTTGATCCCCCTTCATGACGATCATCGGACTGATATTACCAGACAGTTTTTTATTCTGTGTCTTTGCCAGTGCCTGAAAAGTTCCCACCGTTTCCTCTACCACATCCGACAGGGAAAACTCTGCCATTTGATCCTTTTTCCGCTCTTCTTCCATCCGCGACAACATAATCAGACTATTGGTCAGATCCGCCAGTCTTTTGGTCTGTGCCTGAATATCGCTGATCCATTCGTTTTCTCCAATATCCATCTCCAGCACTTCTGTATCCGCATCAATGATTGTCAGCGGAGTCTTCAATTCGTGACCTGCATCGGTAATAAAACGCTTCTGTTTTTCATAGTTTTCGGAAAATGGCTTTACAATATGGGCAGAAACAAAAATCATCAACACCAGAACAGCCGTCAAACCTAACAGCGACACCTGAATTCCGGTAAAGACAAAATTACGGAAGGTCGATAAACTTCGCCCGCAGTCCAGAAAAATAATTCTCGTCTCCGCATCAGAGGTTGAAACAAAATAGCGATAATTTTCCACAAACCCTTTTTTGCGCCCTTTTTCCCATATAGTCTGTGCGTATTCTGCTGCATCTTCGCTGTCAATCATAACAATTTTTCCTGTATCGGAAGAAATGATTTTTCCATTCTCATCTAATAAAACAGAAAAATATCTTGATTCGTAGGGAAGCTCCGGGGACATCAACCGGTCATCTTTTCCGGGTTTCTTGTCATCATCTTTCATTGGCCGAATCATCTTTTCCGGAAACTTTCCCTCATGTTCTCCCAGAAATTCCAATATACCATCGGCCTCCGTCACAATCTTATTGTAGTTTAATACCCCAATAATTCCTTCGATAATAAGCAGAACCACCAAAAGCGACATCATCGATGCCGCAATCAATTTCATGCGTAATTTTTTAATCATTTCCGAATTTCCTCCAGTGAATACCCGGCATTTCTCGTGGCCTTAATCTGAATATCTGCATGAAGGGACGACAATTTTTTCCTCAGATACGATATATACACCCAGACTACATTGATTTCCGCCTCACTGTCATATCCCCATATTTTCTCCATAAAACGTTCCGAAGAAATCAGATGACTGGGATTACTCATCATCATTTCCATCATCTGAAATTCTTTATTTGCCAGCCTTAAGCTTCCTGTCGGAGTAGAGATTTCAAAGGTTGCCCTGTCCAGTGTAACATTTCCCGCCTGCAATTTCGAACTGGCCTGTGCCGTCTGTGTGCGGGTCATGGCACGGATTCTTGCCAGGAGTTCTTTCGAATGGAACGGTTTTGCCAGATAATCATTGGCCCCCGCATCCAGACCTGCCACTTTATCGTCTACCTCCGATTTTGCAGTCAACAAAATCACCGGAATCAGATTGCCCCGCCTCCTGATTTCCTTTAATACCGTAATTCCATCGACTTTGGGCATCATAATATCCAGAATCACGCCATCATAATTACCTGTTTCCAAATATTCCAACGCCGCCTGCCCATCATAAACCGCATCTACCGAATAATTATTCCTCTCCAGAATCGCTGTGAGAGCCTTTGATAATGCTTTTTCATCTTCAGCCAATAATAAACGCAATGTCTGATACCTCCCTTATACTGATAACATCTACTATAAATACAATACATTAAATACACTTAAAAGAAAAGTATCTCATGCGAATGTCACATGAGATACTTTTCTTTCAGTTCAGTACAATCGTATTGACAGCTTCAATCAGATTTACCACATAGCTTCTGTCAATCAATGATACTGGTTCCCCGTCAACAACGGCAAGGCAGCTGCTGCCATCGTATCTGTACAGTTCTATTTTCACTTGCTGGATATTTTCATTATCCAAATGTACGACCAGGCTGATTTCTTTTTTGCCTTCCGGCTGTTTATCTGTAAATTCAGATGCTGTCAGAGAAGCCAGCGATGTTCTAAAATCATCGATTTCTACTTCTTCTTCCTGATAATACCAGATGGTCTCATCATCATCTTCTTCGGAAGTGAACATATAGTCTACATCTTCAAGATTGATGTCTACCTGTGTAACATCAGCGAATTCTGCCCATATTACATCCTGGTGACGCAGATCATTGTATGATGCAGCTATCAGTGTTTCATACTCTGTTCCGCTGATTTTGTAGATAATCTGTGATTCCCCTACCCTTGCATAAGCTGTGATTTCTTCTTCTGTTTCATCTGAATCTGTTTCTGAGGACTTTTCCTTATCTTTTGAAGACTCTGCTTCTGCTTTTTCTTCCGAATCACGGGATATATGCAGTACAAAGGTTCCTGTCTGTTCTTCTTCACTTTCCTCATCCTGAGTCGTATACTGCATGGTCACAGACAGTTCCGGATTATCCAGTCCACAGGACTCAAGTTCCTCCTCAGTCGCATTGTAGGATACATAATCATTCAGGCTCAGTGTACTGATTGTATACACATAGCTGTCAACATTATCTGTATCAAGCGGAAGTGTTTCACCATCCTTTTCTACAAAGTACACATCCTCATCGCTGTATGTGATTTTATTTTCTTCCTGGTATACGGCTGTATAATTCTCACTGCCGGCAAACTGTATTTCTGTCACCTGATCGATATCCGGAACCTCATCGTTCTGTATCATGTCTTTCAGTTCCAGATCATAGGTATCCAGCGGATCATTCTGGACAAGGTAGACATTTCCGTCACCAATGGACACATAACGCTCTTCGTCCATTGTGCTGTAATCTCCCAGCTGAATTTCATAGTCTTCCTCTTCTGTACTGATATTGATCGTGCAGATCGGATCATCCAGTCCATACTGGTCATAATCTTCTACATCCTCAATTATGAAGGAAACGCCAAAGGACTGAAACAGTTCCAAAAGCTCATTGATTTTTTCTTCACTCACAGGAAAAGCTTCGCCTTCATCATAAAACCATGTTTCATCTTTGTGAAAAGCCAGGGTCTCATCCTCATATTCCCAGGCGAGTGCTGTCACTTTTTCACTGTCCAGTTCCATAACAATTTCATTGCTGTTTTTAATCTGTTCTTTTCGTTCCTCGTATTTACTGACACCAAAGGTAATTACACAGGCTGCCAGCAATATGCCCAGCAGCACACTCAATTTCTTAGACCGGCTCATTTTGTCGCCTCCTTCTGCTTACAATTACGAAAATACCCATTCCCAAAAATGCCAGCGGGAAAACGCCGATCATAAGTACCTTCAGAAATGTTGCTGTTGATTCATTTATAGTAAGATAGTTATAACTGAGAGATTTACTGCGAATGGATACTGCCTCATTTTCTCCAATCAAAGATGAAAGTGCATTCATACCAAGATCCAGATTCGCACCGGATGAATAGGCATTGTACATATCTTCAAGGAAATTTGACGAAGAAAACCAGATCATCTGTCCGTCATTTTCACAGGCAACGGAGACTGCTACTGCAAATGGCCCATCCACATCGTCCTCCTCTTTTTCGTATGTGGAAATACTGTAGCCATCTATTTTACTGAATGAAGCGTCTGATGTAGTCAGCAGTTGTGTCACTGCACCGGAAGTATCTTTCACTGTCATTCCCTGTGCAACCGGCATAATCGCATAGTATTTCTCTTCAATCAAAGGATCTGTAATTTCGCTGCTTGTCATATCCGGCAATAAAATATAAGGTGCCTGGAATGCATAATGCTGGCGATCGCCTTCTACCACTACACCTTCTACTGCTTCCACACCATAATCACTCAGCAGGCTGTACAGATTTTCCAGTGTTCCTTCTTCCACAGGACCAGCCAGAACCATCAGTTTTCCGCCGCCAGTCACATATTCAGAAAGCATTTCTTTTTCTTCTTCGGAAATATCACTGGTCGGTGCATAAATCAACACACAATCCGCTTCTTCCGGAACAGAATCTTCATTTAACAGAGAAAATGTGGTTGTCTCCATATTCTCTTTTTCAATCTGCTCACTGAATGCAGAAGATAGTTCTGCCTCACCATGTCCTTCCAGCACATATAGCTGAGGATGATCTTCGCTGATTACATAATCAATGGCAGAAGTGATCGCTCCCTCGCCATCAAAAGATGTCTCATAGGAGTACGAGTACATATCTGCATTGGTGACATAAATATCATCATAACTAATGAAGCGGCTTCGTTCGTCACATTCCACAATCAAACTGTTATTGGGAACTCCCTCGGAAGTATATTGTTCTGTAAAGGTCGGATATACATCCGGATTCTTTTTCACAACTTCGATGTGATTCGACAGACTTTCATATTTAGCCAACAGATTTGATATCACATCATCTTCTTCATCTGCCTGTACGATCCAGTAAATTGTCACGTCTTTTTCAAGAGCATTTACCACAACCTTTGTATTACTGGTTACGGAATACAATTTTGCGGAACTGATGTCATAATGTGTCATTGTTGTGGGAAGTACAGATGCAAATATATTGACAACAATCAAAAGAGCCAGCACAATTCCTGTCATCAGCAGGGAATACGAACCACCTTTTAAAGCTATCTGATTTTTATTTTCATTTTTCGTTTTTACAGGAAAAGATAGTTTTTTCATCAGTTGTACCTCCGTTTCTCAAGGGATTGTACAGAAAGAAATAAAAAGAAAATAATTACGGTTATATAATATACAATCGCCGTTAAATCAAAAACACCATTAACAAATGTATAAAATCTCTCAAACAAAGAGAGCTGAGTCATAATCTTCGGAAGCAGGCCTTCAAATTTTGAACTGTCCACAAAATATGTGATACCGACAGCAAGAATCAACAAAATGCTGACTCCATAGGCCAGATTTTCATTTCTTGTCAGATGCTGAATAATAACTCCCAAAAGAAAGGCAATCACAATCATTGCCACAGCCGATCCAATGGCAGTCGATGATACATATTCCGCCAGAGTAACGCTGTAATAATTGAGCAGAATCACCGGAATGGCAATTCCTGACGCAAATCCCTGATTTTCGGTAAGCGAAGAAATAAATGTTCCGATTGCAATCATTGCCGCACCCATCATAAAAAATGCAAACAACGAACCGTAAGAGGTAGGAAGATATAATTCCCCGTACTGGGCAAAAATCAATGGATAAACAGAGACAATACACAGCGGTATCAGATACACAACCAGAAGGGCCAGATATTTCCCCGCAACAATCTGGGAGGTTTTAATCGGCAGTGAATACAAAAGCTGATCCGTCTTCTGCTTCCGTTCTTCTGCGATCACACGCATGGTCAAAATTGGAATAATAACCACAAATCCCAGACACACAAAGCTTAACACATATTCAAAATTGGCTACCGCCGACTGAATATTATAAAGCATGGCTCCGATTCCCACAAAGACCAACAGAAATGCGGAAAAAATATATGCGGTCAGGGAATGAAAATAACTCGATAACTCATGTTTTAATACTGCAATCATTCTTCATACACCTCTTTCTCTTCCAGTTCACTCTCTTCTGCCGCTCCATTCGATTCACTTTCTGTCAATTCAATAAATACATCTTCCAGATTTGCTCTCTTATAGGACATCTCAAGAATTGCTTTTTCCTTTTCCGCAAATGCAAAAAAGAGTCCGCGGCAGATATCCTTTGAATCTCCGGAATCAGTAGTAATGCTGACAGTGATCACTTCATCCTCATATGGTTCTAGATTCCACTGTGCAATCTGATCCATTTCACACAAAACTTCCTCTATGTCTTCTTTAGAAGCTTCCACAGTAAATGTAATACTGTTCGATGACAACAGAAGTTTCTCCAGATTTTGTGGTGCATCAAACGCAACCAGCTTGCCTTTTGCGATAATCAGCACTTTTTCGCAGATTGCCTGTACCTCTGACAAAATGTGAGAACTTAAAATAACCGTATGATTCTCTCCCAACTGCTTGATCAGATCCCTGATTTCTATAATCTGAATCGGATCAAGTCCCACCGTCGGTTCATCAAGAATAATAACCTTCGGATTGCCCAAAAGTGCCTGAGCTATCCCCACCCTCTGCCGATATCCTTTTGACAACGTAGAAATCAGGCGGTTCTTTACATGTTCTATTTTTACCTGCTCAATCACTTCGTCAATCTGCTGACGCAATTCTTTTCCCTTCAGGCCTTTCGCCTCACCCACAAACTTCAGATATTCTGCCGGTGTCTCATTCATATAAAGCGGCGGCAGCTCCGGAAGATAGCCGATCAGCTTTTTTGCCTGTTCCGGCTCCTCAAAAATATCATATCCATTGATCTTCACATGACCCTCTGTGGCAGACAGACACCCGGTCATGATATTCATCGTTGTAGACTTCCCTGCTCCGTTAGGTCCCAGGAAACCATAAACATGGCCCTCATCGATTTCAAAAGACAAATCATTCACCGCCATGAAATCACCATAACACTTCGTCAAATGCTCAACTGTTATCATCGCAAACCTCCTATATAAAAAGTATATTTTATTGTAAGGAGTTTACTTGAAATGTACCTGAAATTTTTTGTGATGTCTTTGTGAACATGAAAGAGGGGTGTCTCACTTTCTGTCTTAGTGAGACACCCCTCTATCCTATTAAATCACGACTTTAAAAAGGATGTTTTCCCCATTCTGGCTTTTGACTGTGATTTTTCCACCGTGTGTCTGAGCAATCGCCCTGGCTATGGAGAGCCCAATTCCAGTACCGCCTGTATTGGTGGAGCGTGATTCGTCGGGTCGATAGAACCGGTCGAATAACCTGTTTAAATCTGTATTTTTCTGTAGTTCACAGGTATTAAATATTTCCAGATATATTTTATTGTGTTTACGATAGATATCCAGGCGAATTTCACCGCCCTCTTCCGAATATCTCATAGCATTATCAAGTAAAATAGAAAGCATCTGCTGAAAAGCGCTTCTGTCCCCCACAAATTTCAGATTTTCCTCTATATGCTGTTTGTATCTCTTACCTTTCGCTTCTGCCAGGGAAGCAAAGGGCTCTGCTGTTTCCCAAGCTGCTTCGCTTACAGAAAATTCTGTTTTTTCAGGGAAGGGAATCTCCTCATCCAATCTTGATAATGCAACAAGGTTATTTACCAGACGTGACAGTCTTACCGTCTGTTTCTGTATATTTGCTACCCACTCATCGCTCTCATATTCCATACTGAGAATATCCGCACTGGTAGCAATGGATGTCAGCGGTGTTTTTAACTCGTGTCCTGCGTCCGTTATAAATTGCTTTTGCTGTTCGATGTTTCTTGCAAAAGGCCGGATTGCCTTACCGGAGAAAAAGACGATCAACAAAAAAACAATACTCAGACTCACAGCAGCGATAATCAGAGATACACAAAACAGAGATTTTACAAAGTGCTGATCACTTCGTACATTCAGGAAAACCACTACAGAACCTGCATCATCCGCATTTACCATATAGCGATACTCTTCACAGTAACCATTTGCCCGATTTCCGGACAATACTTTTTCTGTATATTGGAGAATCGTTTCTTTATCCACAGAGGTAATGTGATCCTGAGAAATATGGATGATATTATTTTTTTCATCACAGTGCACAATAAAGAATCTGGTGGTAAAGTCTGCTTCCGGTCCATCTGCCCATGGCATCTCTGAGATCATAGGCAGATTGTCTTCGTGCTGTGATGTTTTCATCTGTTCGTATCCCATGATTCCCATTAACATTTCATCTTGTCTGGCTGCGGTAACATAATAATTGAGCACGTTAATTCCCAGAGCCAGCAGAAGCATTACAATTCCAAAAGCTATCATGGCTGCCAGAATAAAACGGCTTCTCATTTTTTTCAGCATTGGATTTCCTCCAGCAAGTAACCTGCACCTCTGACTGTCTTTATTTCAACATCTGCTCCAAGCTGTTTCAATTTTCTCCGTAAAAATCCCACATAAGTCCATACCACATCCATACCGGCTTCTGAATCCTGACCCCATACTTTGTCCATAATGCGTTCAGAGGAAAATACCAGATGGGGATTCCGGAAAAAAAGTTCCATCATCTGATATTCTTTGTTGTTAAGGCGAACCATTTCCTTCCCTGCTGACAATTCATAGCGGTTGCAGTCCAGCTGTACGTTTCCAAAAGTCAGAATATTATCTGTATAACTGCCTTTTCTTCGAACAAGTGCCTTCACTCTGGCAATAAACTCTCTGGTTGCAAAAGGCTTGGGCAGATAATCATCTGCCCCGGCCTCCAGACCAGCCACCCGGTCTTCAACCTCAGCTTTTGCGGTCAGCATCATCACCGGAACACCAGATTTTTCTCTTCTAATAGTTTCCAGAACTTCCAGTCCATTCATTTTAGGCATCATAATATCCAGCACAACAGCATCGTATGGTGTGACATGAAAATAATCCAGGGCATCCCTTCCATTATGAACGATATCCACTGAAAACTTATTCTTCTCTAATAAATACTTCAGACCTTTCGCCAGTTCCACCTCATCCTCTGCAATCAGAATCCGCATAGGCCAATCTCCTTCTTAATTTTTACAGACATCAATCCACTCAATAAAGGAAGAATATCTTTCCAACTCTTCCAGCGTAAGCTCAATTGCACTGTTGCTGCTGCCGCAGGCAGGAAATACCGTCTGGAATCTTTTTAATGATTCATCAAGATAAACCTTTACATTTTCATTGACAGCAAACGGACAAACACCTCCGACTGCATGTCCCACCAAATTTTCTACATCAGCCGCTGCAATCATTTTCGCTTTTGTCTCAAACCTTGCTTTGAATTTTTTATTATCGATTTTCACATCGCCAGCAGCTACGATCAATATTGGTGTTTCATTAACCATAAAGGAAAGTGTCTTTGCAATCCGACAAGGCTCACAGCCTAATGCCTCTGCGGCAAGTTCAACAGTTGCACTTGATACCTCAAATTCCTGTACACGGTCTTCCATACCATAATTACTAAAATACTCTTTCACTTTTTCAATTGCCATATTCATTTCTCCCTGTTATCCCATAATTTTTTTCAGATCAATCTGTTCTGCTATTGCCTGGCCTCCTGCATCATTCGGATGGAGACCATCTCCAATATGGTACATGTCCTTCATATATTCAGAACGATTATCATCCTGAACTGCCAGACTATAATCAAAATATCCATCATACCCTACACCATTCCGAATACGTTCATTGATATCCAGGCGGATTGCTTCAAACTGCTCCATCCACGTTTCCGGATAATCTTTATGACCGCAGGGTAAGATTGTAGCACCATAGATTTTAGCACCATGACGATGGGCGATTTCAATCAATGTCTGATATCCTTTCTCTAAGTCTTCCAGGGTCACCATCTCATCCGGATGTTCAAACTGAATCGGATGCATGATATCATTGATTCCCTCCAGCACAAGAACAACATCCACCTGCTCTTCGCCAAACACATCCTGCTCAAACCGTGTGATTCCTGCGATGCCAAAACAACTTCCATTACCAATAGCAGGCATGTCTACATAAGTAGCGTCATGGAGCAGCCGATTACCGCCAATACCACAATTGAGCAATGTAACCTGCCCCGGATAATCCCTGAACAAACGCTTGCAGAGTGCATTGGTCACATAAGACATATGAGTTATGGAATCTCCAAAGGCTGCTATTGTTTTTACGGCATCCCCGGTATACACCTGCAATCCTGTAAAACCATAAAAGCACATTCCCTTGTTTACATCAGCCTTAACCATAGGATAGATTTCCTCTACCGGAAGATCCGCAAAATCTCCCCCCTGAGTAAAATCTCCACTCGCACTATTCGTTACAATTGCCCCCTCTTTTGACCAGAGAATACAGATACTTTCCATTTCCTGACAATCTTTCACATAAACCGAGACCGCAAGTTTATTCCCTGCCTCAACAGGATAATATAATTCATCACTCCAACATTCTTCTCCCGGTGCCAGTGTCACTACAGTGTTTTCATTACGGGAAACTGGCTGGACATTTTGTAGCTGATCATTGATAACCGTTCCAACGGAAACACTTTGAAGCGTCAATGTTTTCCCGGAATACCGATTGGAAAAACGCAGTCGGATTTTTTCTCCATCCAGATTATTTTCAAAAACAACTCTCTGTGTCTGATTCTCTACCTTTGCCAGAGAAATTCCGTAATTGATTGGCAAATAACGAAACGAACTCACCCACTTCATAGTCTACATCTCCTTACAAATACTTACCTTGTTTTATCGAACTCTCATTAAGATCTACCATAATTATATAGAATCCCCTTTTTCTGTCAATATTGGTTCCATAAAAATCCACCATTGACCTCTCAGCCGCATCGTCATACAGACGGTAGCCTGCTTCGGTAACATCTGTGGCCGGCAGAAGTCCGATATTATCATAATGGTGGAGAACACGTATGCTTACTCCTGATATTTTACTCACCTCATGTACTGTCATCATTGTGATCACCCCTGTCTCTATGGTAATCACATTATAAACTATTACATAACGTCAGAGTCAATATAGTAAGTACGGATAAACACTAATTACCTGTTCCTTCAAATTTTATTATATATTTTCCTTCTTTTACTGTATCAAAGGATATCATATCGGATCCAACCCGTTCCGTTGTAATTTCATCACCTGATTCATTTTGAATTCTGGCTTCTGTAATTCTTTTATATTTACCCGCAAACTTCTCTCCTTGTTTGGATACCACAACAAATTTATCTGCTCTTCCCTGCGACCACTCAATATCAATCACAAAATTTCCCCGGGCTACGAGTCCTTTTACATATCCCTTGTCCCAGTCATCAGGCTTTGCAGGGAGAAAATTCACATATCCCAAATGACTTTGAAGCAGCATTTCAGCCACACCAGAAGTATAGGAAAAATTTCCATCAATTTGAAATGGGGGACAAGTATCCCATAAATTATCTAAAATTCCATTTTTTATAAAAGAATTTAACAAATCATAGGCTCTGTTTCCATCCCCTGTACGTGCCCACAAATTCATTCGGTGGCCCATAGCCCATCCGGTATTCTCATCTCCTCTGTCATTTAGAGATACTTTAGCTGCTTCTACATATTCTGGTGCTGCATCACTAATATGATTTCCGGGAAAAAGCCCTAACAAATGAGATACATGCCGATGCTTTCGATCACAGTCCATACTTCCTAATGTTGTCTCTTCATACCATTCCTTAATCTGTCCATCATTTCCAATATGTAATGGCTTCACCATGTCTTTAAGATTTTTCCATTCTGACCGTAAGTCTTCATCAACATCCAATATTTCTGAAGCATCAATCGTATCGCTAAATAACTGCCATGCTAATTCCTGAGAATAGGTCGTTCCTTTGGAAATATTTCCCTGCTCCGGTGAAATAGAAGGAATATCTGCCATGCGACCGCTTTCCTCATCGTATACAAGATACTGCTGCCAGAATCTGGACTGTTCTTTCATCATTGGATAGATTGTAGATTTCAGATATTCCCTGTCCAGCGTGTATCTATAATAGTCCCAAATATTTTGCAGTACCCAGGGTGCACAGCCAGGTGCCCATCCCCAACTGATGTCATGTCCAGGCGCAGTCCAGCCGAAAGGATTATTAATCGGCTGTATCATATATCCATTTTCCGGATTCTCTTTTGTACTTTTAATTCCGGTATATGCAGCTGCAGATATTCGACCCGGTTCACGCAGAGAATCTACATATTCAACCAACGGAATCGCACACTCTGCCATATTTGTCGAATAAGCCGGCCAATAATTCATCTGAATATTCACATCAAAATGATAATCTCCATTCCACGGCGGGGTATTGGAATCATTCCATATTCCCTGGAGATTTGACGGAAGTGATCCCTTTCGAGAAGAAGCAATGAGCAGATACCTTCCATATTGGAACAATAATGTTTCCAAATAATGGTTTCTTTCTCCTGATTTGTATGCTTTCAGAAGTATATCCGTTGGAATATCGTTATGTTCATGTCCTAAGTTCAGTTCTACACGCGAAAAAATATTCCGATAGTCTGCAAGATGACTTTCTTTTAGCTTTTCATAGCCTTTCTTAGAAGCTTCCTGTATCCGTTCTACAATTGCATCATGCGGGTCTATTCCCCTATAATCCGGAAAAATGTTAGCGTAATCCGTTCCTGCTGTCATCAAAATAAGTACCGAATCCGCATCTGATATTTCCAGTTTCCCTTTTAAAGATTTCATTGTTCCACCGTCTGGAATTACCTTTAGCCAGGCCTCATACTGCATATGGTTGTCAGTCAGCCTATCCCGAATAATTAAAGCGTCTTCCTCTATACTTACATGTGCTCCTTGTGCTGACACCATACAAACGTTAACGGTAATACTCTTCGGCTTATCTGCTGAAAATCTCATGACCATCACATTATCGGGATAACTAACAAAATATTCTCTTAGATAACGTATTCCCTCATATCTGTAACTGACAGATGCAATGGCAGTATCCAGATCCAGTTCGCGTACATATTCTTCCACACCAGAAGGATTGTGAGCAAACTCAAAATACATATCTCCAAAGTTCTGAAAACCTCCAAATCCATTTCCGCCATTATCTGCATTTTCTCCAATTAACTGTTCCGTCAGAACTTTTGCCTCATGTTCTTTTTTTCTTGCAAACAAATCTCTGATTTCTGCAAGCAACGTTTCTTTTCCCTCAATAATTCCATAATGATAATGTGGGCGATTTTGCGGATCCGGGCCTCCGGTCCAAAGTGTTTTCTCATTAAACTGTACCCGTTCGATGTCTGTCCTTCCAAATACAGTTCCCCCAATATATCCATTTCCAATAGGCAAAGAATTATTTTCCCAGCCTGTATGTGATTGTTCTGCCGGACTTTTATACCATAACCGTAATTTTTCATATTTTTTCATATTATACTATCTCTCCCTTTTTCTCTGATTGAATTAAGCACACTGAACCCGTACAAGCTCATTATAAACCAAAAGAATTAAATGGAAAGAAAAAAATATTGGGGCAGTGTCTACATACAATATTTTTGTTTTATCAAAAAGCCGATAATCCCTTTATGTACAAGGGTTATCGGCTTTTTCCCATAACTGTGAAGGTACTGAACAGTTATTAAATTATTATTTGCCAAGTGCCGTTTTTTGAGAAACTAAATTCTCTTTATTGTAACATGCAAATGCATCTTCCACCAGTTTCTTGTCTGGCTTAGGAGTAACAAGACTGACAAGCGGAACAATAATGAGTCCACCCAGCATTGCGATTGCACCCATATTGATCGGAGACTGCAGGATTACTGGAAGACTTGGTCTTGCAAACATGTTGATAAATGTGAGGCCGCAGCCCCAGATGAAAGATACCCAGCAGGATGCTGCAGTTGTCTTCTTCCAATACAGTGAATACAGGAATGGTGCCAGGAAGGAACCAGCAAGTGCTCCCCAGGACACACCCATCAGCTGTGCGATGAAGGTTACGGAACTCTTGTACT
>JBJELT010000043.1:0-26589 GCA_051879295.1 Oliverpabstia sp.
TAGCACTACAGGGAAGATTTGTCAATATTTTGTATAGTTTCAGTGTGTGTTCATAATTTTCCCCATACAGGAAGTAATAATCAATCTGTTCTTTTTTCTCCGTATATACATAAGGACCATACATAGGAATATCACAACAGATGACATCATGTTCCGCATCAATTCCGATTCCATAACCATTTTCCGAGACAAGCAGAGGCATCCGCAATTTTTTCCCATCGATGCTGATATATCGGGCTTTCTGATTCATGCGCTCCAGACTGTCGTCCAGGATACCTTTTGCCGATAGCTTTTCTTTTTTGGGCCAATTGAAGTATACCCATGTTCGTGGTGTTGGCAGGTTTTCAATCTGGCGCGGCAGTTCTGGTTTTTCTTCCAGGAGAATTTTCCGGTTTTTATCCATGAACTGAAGTGCTCCGGTCTTTTTATCAATTCGGATGATAATTTTTTCCGTGGATACTTCTGCCAGATTTTTTCCTTCTTTTGCTGTCCAACGGACTGGGGATTTGGATTCATAATTCCAGGTTCCTGTATCAAATGTGGACAGCCGGCCTTTCTGAAACTGTATCCGGATAATGGTATCCTCCAGTGGTGTCAGACGCAGGATTCCATAATTGCTGATAATATCCAGGTGTGTTCTGGTTTTTTTCAGCATACGGACAGAATTATCTATGCGGCTATGCCCTGCGGGACGAAGTAATTGATTTTCCGGTGCCGTCCCAAATCGATGAATCGCTCTCTCTTCCACGATTTTATCGACTTCTGATGAGTACCGGGATTTGGATGTCCGCGCATTTTCCGCTGTCTTCTGGACAACAATGGGCTTCGGCCCTATATAGCTGCGCCTTTCTTTTTCTTTATTCCCCTGCTCCACATCCAGAAGCTGCTGCTCTCTCTCCGTCATTTCTGTTTTCTGATACTGTACCGGCGTCTTTCGCTTCTCATTTTCCAGCGACTGCATACGTTTTTCTTCTGATACCGGTTTTCCGATCAGATCTGTCAGATCTCCCTGATGCACCACTGCAAGTTCATGCAGAGCACGGGTCGCCGCCACATAGAGTAATTTTACATATTGATCTTGTGCGGGGTAATGTTCCTCTGATGTATGATAGAGCAGAACTGCATCAAATTCCAGACCTTTCGTATATTCTACTGGAAGAACCATTATCCCATTTCCAAACTCAGCAGTTTCCAGATCGCTGTCTGCCAGTTTCAGCTTTTCACCCAACAGGCCACTGACTTTACTGGCTTCCTCTTCATCCCGGCAGATGACAGCAATTGTCTCATGTCCCTGTCTCTGCCATTCCTGTATCAAACATGCCGTTTCCCGCAGCATACCCACTTCATCAATACACTTTTTTATCACCACAGAATTTCCATGACGGATGATAGGTTCCACGGGATAAATGGAAAAATTGCCGTGACGCAGAATCTCAGTGGCAAACTGTGAAATTTCTACCGTATTACGATAGCTTTTTTTCAGCAGGTTAAAACTGTCAAAAGTTCCGGTCAATATCAGATCCTGCAGGTCCTTCCAGTCATTCAGACCATATCCGAAATGGATGTTCTGCGACACATCTCCCATAATCGTATATGTACACCCGCGAAGACAGTATACCAGTGCCCCGTATGCCATCATTCCAAAATCCTGAGCTTCGTCAATGATTACATGGCTGGCTTCACGAATTCCATCAGTCTCTTTGATTCTCTTATACAGATACGCCAGTGCCGCCAGATCATATACATCAAAGGAATCCTCTGTCCATGGTATTTCTTTTCCCTTCTTCTTCTGTTCCTGTAAAAATTCCCTGTAAAGATCAAATATGGAGCCTTTCCAGACATCTTTCCCAAAATACCAGCGATAATTTCGATGCAGTTCTTTCTTTTCTTCCGGAGTATAGGAAACATATTTTCCCGACAATTCATTCTCCAGTCGGGACAGCAGCATCGAATTCAGCATATTGATTTTACTCTGCATGGACAGAGCAGGGTAATTCCGGAGACTATCTGAAATTACATTTTTCTCCAGCAGAATTTTCCCATTTTTCTCTATGCTCACGCCTTGTCGAGGTATCACTAAACACTCATATTCTTCACAGAATCTTTCCAGATCATGAAACCAGGTATAACTCCCTTTCATAATAGATTGGGGATTGGATTGGTCCAGTGGAACAATATGATACCGCCTGGAATCCCAATCTTCATACAACAGACGGACAAACAGCTGCTCCATCGTCATCTGTGAGACTCCATAAACATCCAAATCCGGCAAAACACTGGTGATATAGTTCAGCAGAATCCGATTGCTCCCAATAATGTAGAAATCTTCCGGTCGGAAATCATTTTCATAATTATATAAAATGTAAGAAATCCGGTGCATCGCCACAGTCGTCTTTCCTGAACCGGCAACTCCCTGTACAATCAGATTGGTTTTCGGAGACTTGCGGATAATATCATTCTGTTCCTTCTGAATCGTGGCAATAATCTCTCCCAGAACTGCTTTCTTGCTTTTGGCAAGATATTTGGTCAGGAGTTCATCATTAGCAACCACATCAGAATCAAAAAAATCAACCAGATTATCATGTTCTATCTCGTAAGTACGTTTCCGCTTCAGATCAATTTGACAGATTCCCTCATTTTTCACTGTATACCGACAGAGACCCATTACGTTTTCATAATATACAGATGCCAATGGAGCTCTCCAGTCAATTACAATCGGATCATAACCTGACTTTGAGATGCCGACTCTCCCCACGTAATAGGATTCGTCATGAGGCAATTTGGGATCTTTAAAATCAATCCGGCCAAAATATGGCTTTTTTCTTGCCTTCCGACACCTGATCAGATCACGCTGATTCTCCTGTAACTGGGACTGTGTATTATGCAGCAGGGAAAGCGCTTCTTTATCTTTGGGCCCATACGTTTCCATCAAATCATAGAGTTCATCTGACAGTTGATGGATACGTTGTTCCGTTCTGTCCAGATTTTCCTGAGCCACCTGAAGAATTTCTGTCAACTGCTGCTCCTCATCCTCCCGGCTCAATCCCGGGATGGGGCGAAATGTCTTGCTTTTTTCCATCTTCTTCTCCTTTTATTGTAAATTCATCCCGATGGAACTATCCTATCATTTTCCACATGACAAAGCAAGCATACTGTACATACATCACACATTATCTGCTGCATAGACCCACAGCGGCAGCGGAAACCAACACTGGACAAACGCCGGCAGATATCTGCGCTTTTCACATACCGGAGCAAAGAAAAACCGCATAGCTTCCAGATGAGAAAGTTCTGCCATCGGTTCTTCTGTCGTTTCAGCAACCGAAACTGCCTGATTCTCTACGGTAATCATCAGATTCTCTTCTCCTGCTTTTCCATGAACTCTCACAGTAAAATTCCCATCAGGAAGTTCGGTATAACCTGCTTTCAACTGCATAAAAGCACTGATAACTCTCTGATAACAGAACACGGAAAACATGACACTGCTTCCTATCCTGACCTGTTCTGCGATAGGTTCCAATGCTTCAATATAGGCGTGAAGATAAGCGGGAAGCAAAATTTCTACGGCATTCTTCTCTGCAACAATGGTGCGGACTATCTTCAGAAAATCCTCATCTCGTTCTGCAAGAATCTCAGTCACTTCATTTTCGCCCATCACACAATATCCGGCAATCCGTTCCCCTTCGGTAAACACATAAGGACGAGCATACCAGGAGCACAAAATCTGATACAAATCATTTCTTTCACGTTTGGGCACATAGCATTTTAACCGGATAAGATGCTCAATCTCATCCAGTACTTTCTCATCCTCCTGTGTCACCATTCTCATTTCAAGCGGTGAGTTCGTATTTCCAAAGGCATGTCTGATATTCATTCTGTCCAGACTAAAATAATAGCAGACACCTGCCTTCTCATAAGAGAAATAATTATAACGCTGACGTATACCACTCAGAAAAGAGTAATCAATCTGATTCCTGATCATGTCAGCAACCGCCATATTCATCAGCTTTTTCATATATCCTTTCGACCGCTCATAAGGATGTACAGCGACATTGCCAATACCTGCTGTGCGCAGCGTCATTCGTGCCACAGTGACTTCACCTTCATAAACGCCAACTGCTGCTTTTATCCTGTTATGGTCAGTAACAAGATAAGTTCCCGGCATTGGTTCAAAATCACTCTGGAATAATTTGGGCAATAACTTTTTAAAATCCTCCTCATTTCCATTAAACCCGAAAACATAATTAATAAAATCAATATATTCATCAAACTGTTCCTGACTTCCGCATCCATAATATAGCTCTGCCATAAATATCCTGTCCTCCTGTATAATCAAAGACCCCGCTGCAAGCAACGGGGTCTTTGACCCTAGCGGCAGTCGCCAAATATCCGCACAAGTGCGGCTACTTGGCTCGTTGCTCGCGGGAATAAATGAGGACAGTTACTGGAAAACTGTCCTCGTTCTTATTTAAATCATTAAGTATTCCATATTTTTTCAATCTGTGGAACTGCAAGATACATCTGCGCTGCAACATTTGTTGTTGTTCTCACACCTGCAACCATAGGAGTTACATAATAGTAATAGCGTGTACCATTTTCAACATCCGTATCTACAAAAGTGACATCATCTTTGACCACAGCAATCCTGACAGCCTTTGTCTCGCCGGATTTTTTTCTATAAACCCGATATTCAGATGCTGCTTTCACCTGTGTCCATGAAAGTCCAATTCCCGCTGCCTCATTACTGAGTTCAATCGTTGTATGAATAATTGACTCTGTTGCAGACCATGCGGAATAATATGTATTTGCCCCTGAAGTGTTGAATGCACGTACTTTAACGTAATAACGTTCCCCTTTTTTCAGTCCGCTAATAATTTCCTGGGGTTTCTGGTTGGAAGGAACATCTATCGTCTTGCATCCATCGAATGTACTGTTTGTACTGTAGCAAATCTGATATCCGGATGCCATTTCATTCTGCGTCCAGACAACTTTCATCTTACCAGTTGCTTTTTCAGCCAGTCTTGCTACAATCTTCGCTGTTAATTCTTTTCTATTTGTTTTAAAATGGAAATACGGTCTTTCTTTGATCACAATGATTTCAGCCGGATACTCATGTTTCTCCAGTGCGGCAAAAATACCAGATCTTACATCGTCCAGAATCTTACCATCGTCCAAAATAGCAAACAAATACGGAACAAAATATCCTTCATGATCCTGATCCGGTACAAAGCAGAAAAAACCATCTTTAACGCCTTCTGCCTCAACCACACGACTTTCCATTCGCATCATGAACAGATAGCCGCCGCCATAACGTTCTGTAAATCCACGTCCCAGAACATGGACAATACCATTTTCCGTAATATACCCGATATCACCTGTATGCAGCCATGTTTCACCATCCGGATGGACAACCAGGGTTCGCTCCGTCATTTCTTCACCCATGTATCCACTGTAACCAAGCATCTTTGCCGGCCCGTTCATACACACTTCACCTATTTCCCCATAGCTCTTCTCTTCCAGGGTTTCGGAGTCAAAGATAGAAAGCACAGTCGCAGGCAATGGCATACCTACACATCCATCCTTCAGCGGGAACAAGGGATTGGGCAATGTAAAACATGAACCGCCTTCACTCTGACCATATCCGGCACTTAATGTGTGCATACAATTATGTCTGTGGAAGAATTCTTCAACTTCACGACACTTTCTTTCATTCATCGGTTCAGCACCCGGTCCAATACTTCTCAGATGTGACATATCATAGTCTTCTGGAATTCTGTCACTATTCATCAAAATATCACACATCATCGGAATCAATGCCCAATAATTAGGTTTTAATTCCATGAACCGGATATCAATATCATAAACCGGACAAAATGGATCAAGAATCACCCGTAATCCTGCAGACATCGGAAAAATTGTCATGGAAATCGTAGCTGCAACCAGCGCCGGTGTCAGAATCGGAAGCCACCATGTCTCCTGTTCTTCTGATGGCAGTATAAATATTGACATCTGATATGCAACGGCTACTATATTAGCACCTGAATGGATTACTAATTTGGAAATTCCTGTTGATCCGCTTGTATAGGCTCCAAATAATGGTCTGTTTGGGTTCTCTGCGACAGCAAAATCTCCATTGTAATTTCTGCCCAGATTCATAAATTCATCCCATGTAAGATCACCTTCCGTTGTCCCTGTCTCTGCAGAATAACGGGATCTGATTTCTTTCTCAATATAATCCGGTATACTATTCTTATCCGCATAGTCATAAGGAGAAACCTTAACCATACGATTCATCGGAGTCGTAGAACGGAATAATTCTTCATCATCTTTAGAAGTATAATCATGTACAAAAGCTGTGGATGCCTTTGATTTACGGATAGCAAAACAAAGTTCCTCGGGTGTATCATCACGACAGATCAATGCAGCACCAATTTTTTCAGCAGCCATAAGTAAAATATAATGTGCTGGAACTGCCTGTACAAAAACGGGAATTCTGTCTCCCTCACCAAACCCCAATACTGTCAAAGCTTTCGCAGCAATTTCAACTTCTTTCCAGAACTCTTTCCATGTATATTTTTTTCCATAGTACTCAATCGCATACTGGTTTTCGTCTGGATTTTTCATTTTCAAAAAGGATTCAAGCGTCATCTTGGGAATTACAATATTCTGTAATTCCTTCGGATAATACTGAAGCCAAGGTTTATCAATACTTGCTTTTCCTGTCAGTCCTTTAGAATAAAAAGTCATTTTTCTCTCCACTCTTTCACATTTTTTCTTTTGCTCCCAGATACAAATGTCATGTCCTTTGAAGTCATCTCCTGATGTCATCCGCCAACAGCGTATAACGATTTAATTGTACCTCTCAGCACATTCTTTGTCAACCACGCAGAGCTCTATTTGGGCGAATCAGGTTATTATTCGTTACTGCTCACATGCCACTATCCCGCAATTAATATTCATATTCAAAAGAGGCTCTGTCTGTTTCAAATGCAAAGAGTGTACGATCTTCTTTACCAAAGCGATAAAATACCCGACAGGCTGCGCTTTCATGAATCGTTCTTACCATATTTCCCTTTACCGGTGCTTTAAGAGGATGTTCCGCAGCGCTCAGCAACCGTGCTTCCAATACCAGCTTCCCCTGAACAACCCGCACCGTTTTATCCTGGAGCCGAACAACTCTGGCTCCCAGATAAGTCGCCATCCTGTATTCTTTCCCTCTCCAAAACACAACACCAATAATACCAGTAAAATGAATACCTCCTATGGGAATATCTGCTGCAGACAGCATCAAAGCCCCCTCGGAGAAACAACATTGAGTCCAGAGATATTCTCTTGGAAATGACCTCCCACGATCTCCTTCCCAGTATCCCCAGGCATCCTGAAAAGAGTATTCCCGTCCATTGACAGACACAGTTCCACTGACGGTATGCCGCATACTCAATACGCTGTGCCGGCATTCCATCAATGGCACCATGGCAAATGGTCCCATAATGTCATATTTCAAAGGGGTGAGCGGTCCAAAAGTCAATTTTCCACAAACAGTCAATTCCGGAGTGTATATTTCCAACCGAATACCTTCCTCCCCAAATCGGTTCCTGCCAATCAGCATATTTCTTCTCTTTCGTTGAAATAGTTCTGCAGGGAATGTAACTGTCCATGCACCATCATCTGTAATAATCTGAATAGAGCAGGTGCGTTCCCTGTCTTCCATATGAACAGCAGGTATTACTGCCAGCGTCTGTGTCTCCGTCTGACATTTTAAATACCATCCATAAAAGCAATCATGCATATATCATACCTCCATAAGAAAATAATCCTTATTTTCTCACGGACAGTTCAAATTTATTCGGACAGAGAATTGTCCCTTGTACTGTTATGCCCGGATCGCCCAACGCATTTTCGTAGACTTTGCCCGACTGTTTCTGGCACACTCCTCTGCTGAAGGACGAATCACATCTCTGGAAATCTCACGGTACAGTCCTTCACGCTGATATTCTTTCAATGACTTTTTCACCAACCGGTCCTCGCCGGAATGAAAAGTAAGGATAGCTACCCGACCATTCGGTGCCAGAACTTCCGGAAGTTTCTCCAAGAATGTATAGAGAACTTCAAATTCACTGTTGATATCAATACGAAGAGCCTGAAAAGTCCGCTGGCAGGATTTCTTCACTGCCTCTTTGCGTTCTTTTTCCGGCAGAAAATGAAGGGATTCTTCAATTGCTTCCTTTAACTGGCTGGTGGTCGTGATCGGTTTTCCACGGTTTCTCCATTTCAGTATTGTTTTCGTTATTTCCTCTGCATAGGGTTCGTCGGCATTTTCTACCAGCATTCCCTGCAGTTCCTCTCCCGAAACCATCATTAACCGTTCTGCAGCACTCATTCCTATTTCTGGATTCATGCGCAAATCAAGAGGTCCGTCAATTTTATAGGAAAATCCCCGGTCCGGATTGTCAATCTGCATGGAAGACACACCTAAATCTGCCAGTATGAAATCAAACTTTTTTCCCGCGTCCCTGGAAACCTGGTCGATATCCGCAAAATTCTGAAGTCTGACAGTCAAAATTTCCTCGCCAAATCCCTGCTTTGCCAATCGCTCCTTCGTCTTTGCTGATTCAATGGGATCCACGTCAAGACCATAAATATGCCCCTGACCCTGAAGGCATTTCAGCATTTCCTTCGTATGACCGCCATACCCAAGAGTTGCATCGAGTCCTGTCTGCCCCGGCTGGATCTGAAGAAAATCCAGAATTTCTTTGACCATTATGGAGATATGCATGCCCGCAGGAGTGCTTCCCTTTCGGATTACCTTTTCAATGGTATCCGCATATTTTTCCGGATTGTGTTCTTTGTATTTTTCTCTATAATTTTTTGGATGCGTGCCGGAATAACGCACACGCCGTTTATGCTGCTTTTCCTGATTTTCCATCGATTCACCTGCTCCTTTTCTGATTCACTATAATCATTTAATCTGCTTGGCGGACAGAGAACTGTCCACTGTCCACTATACTTTTGTCATTGACACTATGCACTCGCAATGATTTGTGAAAGGAAACATGTCCGCCGGACAGATTCTCACCACACGGTATCCTTTTTTCGTCATATATTTCAGATCTCTTACCTGGGTCTCCGGGTTACAGGAAATATACACTATTTTTTCCGGCTGCATCGTTACTACAGAATTCATAAATGCTTCATCACTCCCTGCACGGGGCGGATCCATGAATACCACATCGGCTTTCTCACCTTCCTCCGCCATCGCCACCATGAATTTTCCCGCATCGCCCTGATAGAAATGGGCATTTTTAATGCCATTTCTTTTGGCATTTCCCACGGCATCCCTTACTGCATCGCGGTTCAGCTCCACACCGATCACTTCCCCTGCATGTGGTGCGGCAATCAGTCCGATAGTTCCGATTCCACAGAATGCATCGATCACTCGTTCTTTTCCTGTAAGACCTGCCAGTTCAATTGCCTTCTGATACAGTTTTTCTGTCTGTATCGGATTCACCTGATAAAAGGAATTAGGTGAAATGCGGAAACGACAGCCACAAAGCTCATCTTCAATGTATCCCTTTCCATAAAGTACTACATTGCGCTCACCCAGAACCATATTCGTATTTTTATCATTAATATTCTGAACGACTGTTGTTATCTGAGGATGCTCTTTCCTCAATGCCTTGACAAAATTATTTTTCGACGGAAAAACAGGAGATGCCATCACAAGAACTACCATCATTTCTCCGGTTTTTCTTCCTGTTCGCACTAAAACATGACGAAGCAGACCATATCCGCTGTCTTCATTGTAAATCTTCATTTTGAAAGAAACAGCAAGCCTTCGAATCGTCTGTATCACCCGGTCTGCTTCCTGATTCTCAATCTGACACTCTGTCACAGGAACAATTTTATGCGTACCTTCCTGATAAATTCCGGAAATTATTTCTCCATTTCTCTGATGATGATAAACCGCATGAACTTTATTGCGATAATGATAAGGATTCTTCATACCAATGATTGGTTCCGGCTTTCCAAAATCTTTCATCAATTTTCTTACTTTCTTCTCTTTTTCCTTTAACTGCTCTTCGTATGCAATTCCCTGGTATTGGCAACCGCCACATTTTTTAGCGTATGGACATTTTTCCATTGTAATTTTCCTTTCAGATTTTTACAGAAAAAAGCACATTTTCCAAAATCTTATGTTGAGAAAATGTGCTTTTTCGTTTTATTCACCCAGCCCATCATTGATGATTTCCAGCATTCTCGCCATCGCTGCTTCTTCATCTTCCCCCTCACAGATCAACTGGATTTCATTGCCACTTTTTACACACGCTCCCAGAACACTGAGAACACTTTTGGCATTGGATACAGTTCCATCAAATTCAAATGTAATCTTTGATTTGAACTGCATCGCCTCTTTACATAATATCCCTGCAGGTCGCAAATGCAGACCGGTGGGATTCTTAATTTTTATTTTTTGCATCACCATAATACTACTCAAAACCCTCAAATTTAATGGTATTTTCCACTTTGGACAACTGAACTGTTGCCACAGTGCTTTCCACAAGCTCATATCCGTCAGGAAGTACTATATTCACAGGCAGCGTATGCTCTCCTTCCAATCGATCCGTAAGATCCACGGATGCCTGAATCTGACTTTCTGTCAACGCCTCAAGTTCTGAAGCATTCGCCTTTACCCGGACAGTTACCGTATCCTGACTGAAACTGAGCCGAAGATTATCAACCAGCCCAATCACTTTAATATCATCTGTACTCACAGCAAACTCCTTGCTGCCATATGGAAGTATACTTACCTTAACCATCACAGACTGCGTCGAATCTTCAGGTATCTTATACCCATCTTCTTCTTTCAAAAGAGAACTCAGCTTGATATTATTCTCCAGATCCTGTTTCAGGCCTTCCACATTCATCTGGCTGGCTGGAATCTCAATTGTATTATTATTCTCTTTCAGCTTTCGAAGTGCTTCCTCACTGCCGGCAACAGATATGGTCTCCGGTGTGGTAGTAATTTTATCCACCTGATAACCATATGCCGGTGTTCCGCTATAATCTGCTGTTACTTTGATATTATCTACAATCCTCCAAAGCTTGACCGATACATCCACCATACGATCCTGACTGATATTATAAAATGTCAGGTATTCCAACGCATCATCTGTCAGATTAGCACCATTCTGATCTAAAACCTGAAGTTTTCCGCGTCTCTTGTCATCAGCATTCATGCCGGATACACCAATCTTTACCATCACACTTTTGATTTTATTGATTGTAGATTCAGGTCCTTCAATGGATATTTTCTCCAGAGCCGGAATACATTCACCTACTTCATAGCCTGTTCCCGGTTTTCCATCTGTATTGACCGTAATTACAAAATCCTTGCGCTTTACATTTTCAATTTGCACAGGAATGGTCTTCGGAATAATATTGACATCCTCTGCGGAAATTCCTGAAACGGTCTTAAACTGCACCGGAACGTATGCCGGTGAAGTATTCTTATCAACAATCTGGGTCATATCGGCTTCCACAACAATATCATTCCGATTTGTAATGACAGATTTTTTTCCTGTGATATACACCATAACAGTCCGGTCTGCATCCGCGATCTGGTAAGTCTGTCCGGATCGATAAATATAATCATCATTCACTACATTTACTTTTACAGAATACCCCTTAATATCCACCGGGTCACTGGCATTGCTGGCAAACAACCAGATCATTACCGCAATCAGAATGGAAACGATTTTGAGGGTAATATTATTCATGAGTTTTTCCTTCATCTTTACCTCTTCCCTTCCAGATTCTGAACTTTCCTGCTTCTTCTTTGATATTGGACTTCATTTTCAGCTTGTTAAGCTGTTCTCTGAGAACTCCCGGCGTTACCCCGGTAAAAATACTGCCGCCCATTGCGTAGGATACTTTTCCTGTCTCTTCTGATACAATAATTGTAAGAGAATCACTGACCTCACTGATTCCCACTCCAGCCCGGTGACGGGTTCCCAGACTTTTATTCAGAGCCAGATTGTCTGAAAGCGGCAGATAACAGGTTGCGGCTACAATCCGATTGTCACGGATAATCACCGCACCATCATGCAATGGGGTATTATGCTCAAAGATGTTAATCAGCAGCTGGCTGCTGATCACTGAATCCAGAGGAATACCGGTTTTCTCATATTCTTTCAATATAATATTCTGTTCAATAACAATCAGCGCGCCTGTCTTAACCTCCCCCATGGCGTAAGCTGCATGAATCAGTTCCCCAATGGTCCGATCACTGATTTTTTCTTCAGCTGCCTTATTGCTGTCAAAAGGAATCAGGGTAGCAAGCATTTGTTTTTCTCCCAATTGTTCCAGTGCACGGCGAAGTTCAGGCTGAAATATAACAATTACTCCTGTAATGGCAACTACACTTAACTGGCCGCAGATCCACAAAATTACGTCCATATGAAGGATTCCTGCCACAATCAGGAACAAAATAACCAGAAGGACACCTTTCAGCAATGTGTACGCCCTTGTACTCTTCACCCATACCATCAGATAATAAACAAATACTGCTATCAACAGAATCTGTATGATATCAATCACGCTAATGGATACAGGCAATGCAAACTTCATAAGCCGAAATTTCAGATATTGTATCACATTTTCCACGTTTTTGCTCCCCTCCCTGCGATTCTTCTACAGTTCTTTCAATGACTGTTCCAGTTTTTTTTCTAAATCAATATTTTCTATGGAAATCTCCTCCGAATTCTGTGGCTGCATCTCATCCTGCGGTTGTGCAGTACCTGAAATCCCTTCAAATGCTATTGTTTCCTGAGGCACAGGTCCCGGCTGATAGGGATGAATCGGAGACTCATACGTTCTGACGTCATCTTCTTCTGCCTGAATCGTTTTGATTGTCACATTTTTTTCTGCAATACTCATTTTAGGAACTGCCTTCACATAATAATAGTATTCATCATCCTCATACTGCAGAGTTTCTGTTCTGGTATAATCTACATTAAACAGGAAAAACTCCAGAACGTCTGCCAGAATCACTGAACCAACAGTTCCAAAAATCAGAGACAACACCGGACTTTTCACATCTATGAACAATCCTCCTGCAATCATAATCACAATATATGAGATTGCACCGGAAATAATAGCGATCTGCCATGCATAATCTATCGGCAATCTGTGAATTACATAAACAATCAATAATACTGCGACGAAGGCAATGATCCCCATAAACATATTCTGATTCTTTAAGAGACCATCCAGCAGCAGTTTCAGATTCTGTGCGATTTCCTTTGTTTCAGCTCCCTGCAGGATCGTCGCTTTTTGTTTCACCAATTCCATGAAATAATATATCACCACACCAAATCCTGCAGAAACCGCAGAAGCCGGTGATCTGGTAAGACCACATCCAATCGGTATCACACAGGGCACTTTCAGATAACAGGCAATCGGCGTAAATACCAAAATCAATGCATCCCTGGGAGTAAAGCGGATGTAAAGAATAAACATGACCAAAATCAATGCCAGTGCAAATGCAGCAACCTCAATTCCAAGTTCATAACACTGACCCACAATCAGCACCATTCCCAGAAGAACCATCACGTTCAATGGAAGAATAGCGCAGAACAATGCCAATATCAGAAGTATAAAAATACTGTTCAACACCTCTGAAAAAGGCAGAATGGAATTTATGCTCTTAAATACAATAAACGCCAGTACAAATTTTAGAATGGGAAGCAGGAATGTTCCATATTCCGCATAAATTTGTTTCAGCTTTTCTTTGATTTCTAATAAAACTGTCATTTGTGCTTCCTCCTGTCTTCCACTTTCCTGGTACGAGTTTTTTCTTCTCTTTCGTAAAACTTCTCCAGTTTCTCCAACTTATGATCATATTCCTGCACACTGCGTCTGGCCCGGGAATATCGAAGAGAATAAACCGTGTAAGTCACTACAGAATATAGCGTAAGAACCACAATATAGCCGCCAATCACCACAGTCGCCAGAAGAACCAGATTCATCGTGTGCACATTATCCAGCAAATAATCCAGAAAATATGACGCTATCAGTAATAAAATCACCACATACCCAAGAGTAGCAAGGAAGAAATTTCTAAACATAGCTGTCCCTACATAATCACTTCGAAAATACTTCGTAATCCGGAGTGCCTCTTTGCCTTCATTCTCTTCATAACGAGCCAGTTCTGTCATTAATCGGATTTTCTTTTCATTCAGCATAATTTCACCTGATTTACAACCCTTTCAATATCATTGCATACATATCTTATTCTACCATAAAATGCGCTTTATTGAAAGCAGTTTTTAAAATCCTTTACCAATACATAGAACCAGAAAATAGACCTTTTGTACTCCCTGACTTTTCAGTTTTTCCGCAATAGCATTTACTGTACTTCCTGTTGTATAAATATCATCCACGATCAGAACGGTCCTGTAATTTTTCACCTCATTTTTTACATAAAAAGCCTGATTCAGATTTCGCTTTCTCTCTTTTCTATTTAATTCTTTTTGTGCCTTTGTGAACTTTCTGCGCAGCACCAGATCGGTGCGAATGGGTATAGAAAACTCTCTGCTGACAGAAGCGGCAAGAATCTCCGCCTGATTATATCCCCGTCGGGTTTTCTTTTTCCTGTGAACAGGAACCGGAATGATGACCTGAGGTTTTGTCTGCTGAAGAAATGATTTGCCATACATACAGAGCAATTTTCCCAGGAATTCACCATACTCTTTACGCCCATGAAATTTGAACCGCATCAGAGCTTCTTTCATAGGATCCCGATAAACAAACACAGCCAGACCTCTGTCATAGCTGTGCTTATATTCTGTACAGTCATAACAATACTCTTTTTCCTCAGATTCCAGTGGTTTACTGCACTTTTTACACCTGGGCTCCCGGATAGGTTCCGGCATGTGTCTTCTGCACTGGCTGCAAAGATATCTTTCTCTTTTTTCCAGCAGACAGTCACAGAATACACAGCGCGCCGGGTACAGCCAGTCCAGCAGCTTTTTCCCAATACTCTTAATTCTTTTCATCCACTCTCCTGTATTTCCTGAATTCGTTCATTCAGGCTGGTGTAGCGACTTTTTTCCTGCTTATTATATATCATCTCATGAAAAGTCACTTCACTCCCCACAACGGTTACACATTTTCTCGCTCTGGTCACCGCAGTATATAGAAGATTTCGGCTCAGAAGCATCCTGGGGCCTCCCAGAAGCGGCAGAATCACTGCCGGATACTCACTTCCCTGAGATTTGTGAATCGTCACCGCATAGGCCAGCTCCAGTTCCTCCAACTGTTTGAACGTATACTCCACATATCGGTTTTCTTCATAAACTACGGTCATCGTCTCGGCAAACGTATTAATCTCTTTGACGATTCCCATATCTCCGTTGAATACACCAATTCCCTTTTCTACAGGAATACCATATTTGCCGCGAATCTCCCATTCCAGCTGATAGTCATTGCGAATCTGCATGACTTTATCACCCTCGCGGAACAATCCGTTTCCATATTCTTTTTCCTTCTTTTTCTGATCCGGGGGATTCAGATATTTCTGAAGCACTTCATTCAGCCTTTCCACGCCCAACAGACCTTTTCGCATAGGTGTCAACACCTGAATATCCAGCGGCTTTGCCTGCACATACGGCGGGAGCTTCTTTTGTACCAGATACACGATAGAGGCCACGATCACATCCGCATCATAACGCTTAAGGAAGAAAAAATCTTTACTCTTATTATCCGTAGATACATCCAGGCCCGCATTGATTCTGTGGGCATTGACAACAATATCACTCTCAGTCGCCTGGCGGAAAATCTTGTTCAGTTCAACCACACAGAATGCCTGTGAATTGATAATATCCTTCAGTACACTTCCAGGCCCCACACTGGGAAGCTGATTCACATCTCCTACAAGAATCAGACGTGTACCTACCTGCACAGCACACAGCAGTGCATGCATCAGAGAAATATCCACCATCGACATTTCATCGATAATGATCACATCTGCCTCCAGAGGATTCTCTTCATTTTTTTCAAAATGGGCTGCCGCTGAAGAATCTTCCATCATCCCACTCAGTTCCAAAAGCCTGTGGATGGTAGACGCCTCATATCCCGTAGCCTCGGTCATTCTTTTAGCTGCCCTCCCCGTGGGAGCTGCAAGATATATATCCAGGCCTTCCAGTTCAAAATACTGTATAATAGCATTGATTGTTGTTGTTTTTCCTGTACCCGGTCCACCTGTAATTACCAGAAGACCGTTTTTTACAGCCTCAATCACTGCCTGCCTCTGCAGTTCTTCCAGCTGAATTTCATTCTTTTTCTCAATAAATTCCAATCTCTTTCGTATATTCTCTTCGGATTCCTGATTGGTCACTGCCAGTTCACAAAGTCTTCTGGCAGTATCCAGTTCCAGATAAAAAAACTGACTGGAGTAGATTCGTTTTTCCCCATTGTCTGTTTCACGAATCACTACCTTGCGATCCATAACCAGATCCATAATATGTTTTTCCATACAGGACGGTTCCACTCCCAGAAGCTCCGATGCCCGAGACAACAAAAGATTCTGCGGAAGAAACACATGTCCCTCCGATGCTGCAAGAGACAATGTATAGAATAAGCCGCTTTTGATCCGGTAATCTGAATCTGTATGAATTCCAATCCGTCCCGCAATCTCATCAGCGATCCGAAACCCAATTCCCTGAATATCATCGGCAAGCTGGTATGGATTTTCCTTCAGCACACTGTATACCCTGGAACCGTATTTCCCATAAATTTTAACACCCAGAGCCACCGAAATCCCATATTTTTGCAGAAACATCATCGCACTGCGCATCTCTGACTTTTCAGCTGCCTGCTGTGCTATTTCTCTGGCTTTCCGTTCACTGATTCCCTTCACCTCTGCCAGCCGCTCCGGTTCCTCATCCAGGATCCGCATGGTATCCTCACCGAATCTTCGAACAATCCTTGCGGCCAAAGCAGCTCCCACGCCTTTGATTGCGCCGGAGCCAAGATATCTTTCGATAGCGATAGTATCTTCCGGTATCTTTGTCTCATAAGACTCCACCTTAAACTGCTGTCCATAGGTGGAATGCTCCACATACTTTCCTGTCAGTTCCAGAAGTTCCCCCTCGCCAATGTATTCAAATATTCCCACACAGGTCAGTTCTGAACCATTTACCATCAGGTTCAGAACTGTATACCCGTTATCTTCATTGCGAAAAATGATATGATCTACATATCCCTCCACTGTATTCTGCATGTATGCTATCCTTATCTTCCCAGTTTTGCCATCATTTCTGCATACTTTCCTGTTCCCTCTGCAACTGCACAAGCCGGATTCTCTGCTGTTATGGTATTAATCCCGGTTCGTTCTGTCAATATTTCTTCCAAACCATCCAGCAGTGCTCCTCCACCGGTAAGTATAATTCCTCTCTCCACAATATCGGCCGCCAGCTCCGGCGGTGTTTTTTCCAGAACACCGTGGACAGCCTCCACAATCTTTACGACAGATTCATGAAGGGCTCCTCTGATTTCTTCTGAAGTGAGAGTAACTGTTTTCGGAAGCCCGGTAATGACATTTCTTCCTTTCACTTCCATCGTCGTAATCTGCGGGCGTTTACATGCGGTACCAATCTTGATTTTCACTGCTTCTGCCGTCTGTTCACCGATAAACAGGTTATGTGTCTTGCGCACATGACGGACGATTGCCTCATCAAAATCATTTCCGGCAATTTTGATCGATGCAGAAACCACAACACCACCCAGAGAAATAACCGCAATATCCGTGGTGCCGCCTCCGATATCTACGATCAGGTTCCCAAATGGTTTAGTAATATCAATACCAGCTCCGATGGCCGCTGCTACAGGTTCTTCAATAATATGGACTTCCCTTGCACCGGCCTGATAAGTTGCTTCCTCCACAGCCTTTCTCTCAACCTCTGTCACGCCGCTTGGCACACAGATGCTGATTCGCGGTTTGCGAAATGCCTTTCTGCCCATCGCTTTCTGTATAAAATGCTTCAGCATTTTTTCTGTTATCATATAATCAGAAATGACGCCCTGACGCAGCGGACGAATCGCCATAATATTGCCCGGCGTTCTTCCGATCATCTGTCTGGCTTCCTCTCCAATCGCTTTTACCTTGTCTGCATCTTTATCATAGGCAACTACGGAAGGTTCTTTTAAAACGATTCCTTTTTCTTTTGTATAAACAAGAATACTTGAAGTTCCCAGATCGATTCCTATATCTGCTGATGCCATATGATTCCCCTTTCAAACTTCAGTTACTGTTCACTCCGTGACCAGTAACAAACTTCATTCGCAACTGTTCTGAACAGTTACAATATACAAAGACATTATAAACAATAGCTGCTGAAATGGAAAGCGTTTTTTAGAGGTATTTTTCGACATACTTTCCGGTATAAGATACCGGATTTTTAGCTATTTCCTCCGGAGTTCCCTGCGCAATGACCGTTCCGCCCCGGTCTCCGCCCTCCGGACCGATATCAATGATATAATCTGCGGTCTTGATTACATCCAGGTTATGCTCGATGACAATGACCGTATTTCCTCCTTCTGCCAGCCGGCGCAGAATGTCGATCAGCTTATGAACATCCGCAAAATGCAGACCGGTCGTCGGCTCGTCAAGAATATACACCGTCTTTCCCGTACTTCTTCGGGACAGTTCTGTGGCCAGCTTGACTCTCTGTGCCTCGCCTCCTGAAAGCGTTGTTGAGGGCTGTCCCAGACGAATATAAGACAATCCCACGTCATTCAGTGTCTCTATTTTTCTCCGGATGGAAGGAACATTTTCAAAGAACTTTACTGCCTCTTCCACTGTCATATTCAGCACATCATAAATGCTCTTTCCTTTATACTTAACTTCCAGAGTTTCACGGTTATATCGTTTTCCCTGACATACCTCACACGGAACATAGACATCCGGAAGGAAATGCATCTCAATCTTGATAATACCATCCCCACTGCATGCCTCACACCGTCCTCCCTTGACATTGAAGCTGAATCTTCCTTTTTTATAGCCCCTTGCTTTTGCATCGGCAGTTGCCGCAAAGAGATCACGAATCTGGTCAAACACACCGGTATACGTAGCCGGATTGGAACGAGGGGTTCTTCCGATGGGTGACTGATCGATATTGATGACCTTATCCAGAGCTTCCATGCCTTCAATGCATCGATGCTCCCCTGGTATTGTCCTGACCCTGTTCAGCTTTTTGGCCAGACTCTTATAAAGAACCTCATTCACAAGGGAACTTTTACCGGAGCCGGATACACCAGTTACGCAGGTCAGCACGCCCAGAGGAAACTTCACATCAATATTTTTCAAGTTATTCTGTTTTGCTCCCCGTACCGTCAGCCAGCCGGAAGGTTTCTTTCTTTCCTCCGGAACAGGTATCCGCAATCTTCCGCTCAGATAGGCACCTGTGACAGAATTGGGATTGTTCATCAGATCTTCTGCTGTACCGATACCCACTAATTCTCCACCATGTTCCCCGGCACCGGGGCCGATATCCACAATACAGTCCGCTGCACGCATGGTGTCTTCATCGTGTTCCACCACAATCAGAGTATTACCCAGGTCACGCAGATGACAGAGGGTACTTAACAATTTATCATTATCTCTCTGATGCAGACCGATACTTGGCTCATCCAGAATATAGGCAACACCCACCAGACCGGAACCAATCTGGGTAGCCAGACGGATCCGCTGAGCCTCTCCGCCTGACAGGGTTGCTGTGGCACGGGAAAGGGTCAGATAATCCAGTCCCACATCCATCAAAAATCGGATTCTTGCCCGGATCTCTTTCAGAACCTGACCCCCGATCATCTGCTGCGTCTGGGTCAGTTCCAGGTGTTCCATGAAATCGGTCAGACCGGCAATGGACATGGAGGTAATCTCGTAGATATTTCTGTCTCCAACTGTAACAGCCAGTGCTTCCGGTTTCAGCCTCTGTCCTTTACAGACCGAACACGGAGTAAACTGCATAAAGGTCTCATATTCCTGCCTGCTGGACTCCGAACCTGTCTCACGATATCTGCGCTCCACATTCCGGATCAGCCCTTCAAAAGCCACGTCATAGACCCCTTCCCCCCGCTGTCCTTTATAATGAACTTTTACGGCATGCCCATCCGTTCCATGAATGAGAATATCGTGAATCTCTTTGGGATAATCCTGAAAAGGAGTAGAAAGATCAAAATGGTATTCTTCACAGAGAGCATCCAGAATAGCTCTCGTGAAACTTCCTTTTGTCTGAGCAGACTGCCATCCGGCAACAGCAATCGCCCCCTCATCGATGGAAAGAGAGGGATCCGGTATCATCAGCCGTTCATCAAATTCCATCTTATAGCCCAGTCCCAGACAGTGCGGGCATGCACCGAACGGGTTGTTAAAGGAAAAACTCCGCGGTTCGATCTCGTCCACACTGATTCCGCAGTCAGGGCAGGAAAAACTCTGACTGAAGTTCAGATACTTGCCATCCATGGTATCCACCACCAGCAGACCATCTGTCAGAGTCAACACACTTTCGATCGAATCTGTCAGACGTTTCTCAATTCCCGGTTTTACAGAAAGCCGATCCACAATGATCGCAATCGTATGTTTTATATTCTTATCCAACTTGATTTCTTCCGACAATTCATAGATACTGCCATCAATGGCAACTCGCACATAGCCGCTTTTTTTCGCCTGTTCCAATACCTTTTCGTGACGGCCTTTTCTTCCTCGGACCACAGGTGCCAGAAGCTGAATCCTGCTTCTCTCCGGCAGCTCCATAATCTGGTCTACCATCTGATCTACCGACTGTTTTTCTATCACTTTTCCACACTTCGGACAATGAGGAATACCCACGCGGGCATAAAGCAGACGAAAATAATCATAAATCTCCGTTACTGTTCCCACCGTGGAACGTGGATTGCGATTGGTTGATTTCTGATCGATGGAGATTGCAGGAGAAAGTCCCTCGATACTTTCCACATCAGGTTTTTCCATCTGTCCCAGAAACTGTCGGGCATAAGAAGAAAGACTTTCCATATATCTCCTCTGCCCTTCCGCATAGATTGTATCAAAAGCCAGCGAACTTTTTCCTGATCCCGAAAGACCGGTCAGAACAACAAACTCATTTCTCGGGATATCTACATTCAGGTTTTTCAGATTATTTTCATTCGCTCCGCGTATCTTAATATACTGTTTTTCTGATTTGTGTACTGCCATTTCCACACACTCCTTGAACTTGTTATCACTCGCCACCTACAGAGGTGGGAGTCTTATCTCCTTTTAAGATAAATCAAACATACGTTCCTGTCAACTCAAAAATTCTGCCAGCACAGGGTTGCTGACGCTGATGCCATTCCTGGTCAGACGGATATATTCGCCCTCATTTTCCATGAACCCCATGGTCACGTATTTCCGAATAACTTCACCATAGATATCCCCGGGATATTCACCAAACAATCTATAAAACTCTGTTTTCGACACACCTTTCGTCAGTCGAAGCCCCAGAATCATATACTCTTCTATCTGCTCCTGCCGGTTCAGGATTTCCATATTTTTTCGTATTTTCAGCGGATACCGGCTGTTGTGCAGGTACTCTTTCATTTCATCTGTATTAGAAAATCGAGTTTCACCCACCAGAGAAGCACTGCCAAGCCCCAGTCCCAGATATTCGGTACGTTTCCAGTAACCCAGATTATGCCGACACTCCCTTCCCTCTCTGGCATAATTGGAAATCTCATATTGATGATAACCGTATTCCGCCAGAATCATACGTGTATCCTCGTACATTTTCCGTTCCGTATCCTCATCCGGAAGCAACAAATTCCTTTCAGCAAATGGAGTTCCTTCCTCAATAATCAGACTATAGGCGGAAATATGTTCCGGCCCCAGTTCTGCTGTCATTCGCAGAGAGCTCTCCCAATTTTCACAGGTCTGCTCCGGCAGACCGGACATCAGATCCACATTGATATTGTCAAACCCTGCTTCGCGGGCAAGATGATAACTTTCCAGGAACTCCTCCCAGGTGTGAATCCTTCCCAGCATCTTCAATTCCCTGTTATCCGCTGACTGACAGCCAAAACTTATCCTGTTAATCCCTGCCTGACGGTACAGCTCGATTTTTTCTCTGTCAGCAGTGCCTGGATTCACTTCTATAGATATCTCCGCATCTTCCCTCAAATCAAATTTTTCCTGTATTTCATGAAGGATTTTGCTGATCCATTCTCCTGGAAGTACCGATGGCGTGCCCCCTCCGATAAAGATGGATACCACCTGACTTTGCGAAAAATCCCCACAGAAACGGATTTCCTCACAGAGAGCATTTACATATTCCTCCTGCATTTCCCGACTTTCAGGTCCGGAAAGGAAATCACAGTAGGCACATTTTTTCAGACAAAATGGAATATGAATATACAGCTCAAGTTCTTTTTTCATACACATCTCCGTTTATCGACAAAAAGAATCCCGCAATGCGGGACTCCCTCTGTCTTAATCCTCATCCAGTTTTAATACACTCATAAATGCTTTCTGCGGGATTTCTACATTGCCCACCTGACGCATTCTCTTTTTACCTTCCTTCTGTTTTTCCAGAAGTTTCTTCTTTCTTGAAATATCACCGCCATAACATTTGGCAAGTACATCTTTACGCATCGCCCTTACTGTCTCTCTGGCAATGATTTTGCCGCCTACAGCAGCCTGAATCGGGATTTCAAAAAGCTGCCGCGGGATTTCCGCTTTCAGCTTCTCGCACATTTTTCTTCCTCTCTCATAGGCAGAATCTGCAAATACAATAAAGGAAAGCGCATCCACTTCTTCTTTGTTAACCAGTATATCCAGTTTTACCAGTTCGCTGCGCTCATAACCCAGCATTTCATAATCAAAGGACGCATATCCTCTGGAACGCGACTTCAGCGCATCAAAGAAATCGTATATGATTTCATTCAGCGGAAGATGATAGGTCAGCAATGCCCTGGTAGTTTCCATGTATTCCATACCCTGATACTGACCCCGTCTTTCCTGGCAGAGGTCCATAATCGGTCCGATAAATTCAGTAGTAACCATAATCTCGGCTTTGACCATAGGCTCTTCCATATAGTCAATCTCAGATGGATCCGGAAGATTGGACGGATTGGTCAGATCCATCACATCTCCGTTCGTTTTATAAACTTTATAAATAACACCCGGGGCTGTTGTGACCAGATCCAGATTATACTCCCGTTCCAGACGTTCCTGGATAATCTCCAGATGCAAAAGTCCCAGGAAACCACAGCGGAAACCAAACCCCAGCGCAACGGAAGTCTCCGGTTCGTAGAACAGCGACGCATCATTCAGCTGCAGTTTTTCCAGTGCATCCCTCAGGTCACCATATTTGGCTCCATCTGCCGGATACACACCGCAATACACCATAGGATTTACTTTTTTATATCCCGGCAGAGGTTTCTCACAGGGACGATTGTGATCGGTAACCGTATCACCCACCCGGGTATCTTTTACATTCTTAATACTGGCCGTGAAATAACCAACCATACCGGCGCTCAGCTCCTCGCAGGGGATAAACTGACCGGCACCAAAATATCCTACCTCGACCACTTCCGCAGTTGCCCCCGTAGCCATCATTCTTGCCACTGTACCTTTACGGATACTTCCCTCTTTGATCCTGCAAAATACAATGACACCTTTATAAGAATCATATACAGAATCAAAAATCAGCGCCTGCAGAGGTGCTTCCGGATCTCCTTCCGGTGCAGGTATTTTTTCAACGATCTGTTCCAGAACTTCCTCGATATTGATTCCCATCTTTGCGGAAATCAGAGGTGCCTCCTGTGCTTCGATACCAATAACATCTTCAATTTCATTGATAACCCGCTCCGGTTCTGCACTGGGCAGATCTATTTTGTTGATCACCGGAACCACATCCAAATCATGATCCAGAGCCAGATACACATTGGCAAGGGTCTGGGCCTCAATCCCCTGGGCTGCATCAACAACCAGAATCGCGCCGTCACAGGCTGCCAGACTCCGGGATACTTCATAATTAAAGTCTACATGACCCGGTGTATCAATCAGGTTAAAAATATACTCTTCCCCGTCATTTGCTTTATATACAGTACGGACTGTCTGGGCTTTGATGGTAATACCACGTTCCCGTTCCAGATCCATATTATCCAGAATCTGGGACTGCATCTCCCGTTCCGTTAAAAGTCCTGTTTTTTCTATGATACGATCTGCCAGCGTTGATTTGCCGTGATCGATATGTGCAATAATACAAAAATTACGAATCTTACTCTGATCGATTACTGCCACCTTCGTTCCTCCATTCACAATGCTTTCGTAAAACTATCTATAGTTTGCACGATGTTTTTATTATAGCATATCAGAAACAAATTTGTCATTCTCCTAATACAATTTTTTCAGACCTTTTGCGTACCAGGATTTACATGAACCATAATATGTTTTACCTTGGGAAAATTCCGTTCGATATTGTTATGAACATTTTCTGCTATATTATGTGCTTCCCGCAGCGTATAGGACTCGTCGGCCCGAATTTCCACATCCACATAAATCTTATTTCCAAAAATACGTGTCTGAAGCAGGTCGATACCCATCACATCTTCACTCTCCATGACACAATCATAAATCTTCTTTTCCGTTTCTTCATCACAGGAATGATCCACCATTTTATCCATCGCATCTTTGAAAATATCAAACGCTGCTTTTACGATGAACACAAAAATTACCAGGCTGGCAATGGAATCCATAACCGGAAATCCCAGCCGTGCCCCACCGATTCCAATCAAAGCTCCGATAGAAGAAAACGCGTCTGACCGATGATGCCATGCATCCGCCATCAATGCGCTGGAATCAATTTTCTTCGCATAATGTCTGGTGTACCAGTACATTCCTTCCTTGCTGACAATGGAAACAATTGCCGCAATCAGTGCCAGCATCCCTGGTACCTGAAGCCCACCGTAATCGCCGCTGAAAATATTTTTCAACGCTTCCGCGCCAATTCCAAGACCTGTCATAAAAAGAATCATAGCAAGCACAATAGCCGCCACACATTCCAACCGCTCATGCCCATAAGGATGCTCCTTATCCGATTCCTTTGCCGCCAGTCTGATTCCTATAATTACCACAATCGTACTGAACACATCAGATGCTGAATGAACCGCATCACTGATCATAGCATTGGAATTTGCCAGGATTCCTGCCAGAAGTTTTACGATTGACAAAATAATATTGCCTGTAATCGTAATCATCGACACCTTGTTTGCAATTTTTTGAAAATCCGTTTCTGTCAAGCGGTTTTCCTTTGTCAGTGTTCCACTGTTTTCCATATTCGTTACCTCCATATTAATAAGGTATTGCTGTTTACTTCGTGACCAGCAACAATAAGATAGCTCTATGGCACTTAGTATATGTGGGGATTTCAAAAGAATTGCTTTGATAAAGACAGGATTACAATCTCCTTCAAGGATAAAAAACACCCACGAATCAGTATTAGCAACTACTGTCCCGTGGATGAGAATTCCACTGTCACTCCTGTGACCCGACTCCATGACGTACCGTCACGGTCTGCTCAGATTGTACTGTAGATTTAATATGCAGTGCAAAGAGTTAATGTAGCATAGCATATGAGGCATGAATTGTCAAGAATCAAATCTGTACAAAAGCCCTGCAATCCTTTATTTTAGGAATTCCAGGGCTTTTCTCATTCTCCTCTTAAAACTTTATTTAGTATCACACTAAACGGTTCCATGGCATTCATGGCTTCCTCCACCGTGTTCGTCTGGGCTCCCACTTCCAACAACATGGAACGTGGACGCACATGGAGATTATACCGATACCCTTTCAGGTAGATGCACCTTGTCAGTTCCGGATAGTATCTTGCTGCCTGAACAGACATCTGAAAAGAAAAAGCAAGATTATCTTCTATGTAAGGATTGGGAAGTGAATCCAGACTGCCATTACTGACTGTTCTGCTCAACCCGTTAAAATACATAATCTGTGCCGTGGGCTTTCCATTGATTTCTGTCACCAGATGTCTGTCATCCGGAACCCCATCCCGGTGCAGATCAATCACCACCTGCACGGACGGGTTTTCTTCCAGAACTTTTTCTACCGCAGGCAATGCATAGTTATATGCTTTGCTGCGCTCCAGGGTGCCATTTGCCATATCAAATGCATCCTTCATATGAATCACCTGATAACCGAATATATCCCTCAGCAGGGATTCCAGATAATTGCCCACACCAATCACCGTCGTATTTTCATCCCCCGGAACAGAGTCTATATATCCCTCCTGTGAATGGGTATGATAGATTAATATCTGTGGGTTTTCACCATCAGCTTCCAATGCAAGATCATCATCAAGCAAGGCTGCTGCGTTTAATTGGCTGGAATCAATGGTGGTATTGGGGTCAACCACAAAAAAATGATTCAGGACATAATCAAAATTCCCCAGGCTTTCCTGAGAAAGATCCACTGACGGTGCCATTTCCACAGCAGTTGTCCACGCCGGAAGCTGACTGTTTCCAATTTCTCCCGTTTCTTCCTGT
>JBJELT010000043.1:26689-63541 GCA_051879295.1 Oliverpabstia sp.
AGCAGTTGTCCACGCCGGAAGCTGACTGTTTCCAATTTCTCCCGTTTCTTCCTGTCCCGTTTCCTGATTTTCTGCAGATTCCTGTCCATTTTCAGCAGTTCCAGATTCTTCCTGAATTTTTTTTGAAATTTCCTGATGATTTTCTTCTGTCACAGCGTCCCCCTGATTTTCCGCCAAAAGCCTTTCCGTGATTGTTTTTCCGTTTGCGTCTATGATTTCATGACAGGTACTCTCATCCTCCACAAGAATTTCCTCCTGCTTCTCCTGCCAAAGATAACCGATCAGCGGAATCTGTCTCCAGACACTGCTCCACACATTATTATTTTCCTCAGTTTCTTCATAATTATAAATTGGCAGAAAAAGCGCAATCATATCCTCTTCTGCCAACTGATAAACATAACGAATTGTATCGTCTGAATTTTTCAAGATTTTTTCCCGAGCTATAATCAGTCCTTTTGCTGTCAGGTAACCACCCAGACCTACTGCCAATATCCACAGCAGGCTGTTGAAGATTTTTTCTGTTCCGGACACTGCACCACTCTCTCTCTGCTTTCATGCATTTGCGCCGCTCAAGGCCATATTAATTCCCTCAGAAATCGTATAACTTAACATTTTTACTGTTTCATCCACGTCCTTGGGAGTCACAAACATACTATGCAGTTTCGGCGTGATTAATTCCCCTAAAAATTCTTCCATCTCTGAATCTTCCAGATTTTCCAGTAAATGTGCGATGGCATCATGAACAATGGTTGCCGCATCCACAACAGTCGGAACACCGATCCCAATCACCGGGATTCCCAGTGTCTCCTTGTTCAGCCCTTCCCTGTGATTCAGCACGCCTGATCCTGGATTGATACCGGTATCTGTGATCTGAATGGTACAGTTCAGCCGTTTCATACTCCTTGCCGCCAGTGCATCGATGGCAATCAGCACATCCGGTGTTGTTTCTTTTACTACACCCCGTATGATCTCCATCGTTTCCATACCTGTCTGAGCCATCACACCGGGAACCAGACTACTCACCGCATGAACTTCTTCTTCGCCCATCCCAGTCACTCCATACTCCCGCACAATATGCCTGGAAATTTTCAGATTATGAACCGCCCTAGGTCCCAGAGAATCCGGAGTAATATTCTGATTCCCCAGCCCCACCACCAGAACCGACTGATTCTTTTTCAACTTCAACAGCTGCTGTAAATGAGAAGCCAGCTGCTCTGAAATTTCCCTGTGATAATCTATATCCGGAACAATCAATCCTGGAGCTTCCATCGTCACATAAGTCCCCTTGGGTTTCTCCATCACTTTCGCCCCATAATCAGTCACAATTTTCACGACCGTTGTACGCAGCTCCAACTCCTCCCTGTAATCCTCAGAAATCTCAACCCCTTCAATCTCCACATGATCCTTTTCGAATTTCTCTTTGCTCTCCACCGCAAGATCGGTGCGTATACGACTTGAACCAAGCATAACAGACTCCCTTCTTAACCTCCACGTGGGATGGTATCGTTCTATCTGATAGACTTACCCAAATTCGTAAAAATATACCTTTTGGTTCGTTTGAAAAGGGACGGAAACTTCTTATCATATTTTCAGAAGCAGGCCGTTCCTCCTCAGCTAGCCGCTAACTACGACTAAATTGACGCTCAGGAAAGCCTTCGCGCCAAAGTCTCCGTAAGCGTCGGACGCCTTAGTGTGTGTAGCAACCTGCCAGTGGCCGGTTGCGGAGCTCTTCGGACTCACTTTCCCCAATGCTTCTGAAAATATGATAAGAAGTTTCCTGTTACTCCCCAAAACGAAACCAAATACGTGGGGCAAAGACGTATGTCAGATCTTTATACGGAGGATATTACATCTCTTCCTCTGATTCGCTTTCTAGTTTTTTTACTCTTTTTTTGTAGCATGTTGTCGCTATGGTCATGAGGATCATGCAGAGGATGAAGGTTAATATTCCAATAAAGCTGGCTGGAAATAGTGCAGCTCTCACATTTTCCTGAAAGCCCTGATTTACCATAACAATTATGTTTAGTATCCATACAACGATCCCAGCAATCAAAGAAGCGATAAAATTGGCTAATGGTGTGGCTGGAATATGGCGATCCCAAATCCCCGCCCGGATACAGGCAACTGCAAGATACATTGCGAGACACATAAACACAATCCATTCTCCGGCCATTTCTGCTGGTGTTGCCTTAAAAATGGTCAGCTGAACAGCCATCACTGCCAGCAATGCCCAAAAAGCAAACCAACATCCTCTCTTCTCAATCATACTCAATTTCATTTCCTGCATTTCATCCAGTTTATTTTGTTTCATCCACTTCATCTTCATTATCCTCCCAAAATATATCATCTAATGTTACTTCTAATGCTTTGCAAATGGCTATGCATAGTTTAATTGACGGATTGAATTCTCCAGCTTCAATCAGACCAATTGTCTGCCGCGTCACACCGGCTTTCTTTGCCAGATCTGTCTGTGACATATTCATTTCAATTCGCCGGAACTTCATCTTCAGGTTCCTCATGAATTCCCTCCTTTGCTTCTCTATGATGTAAAGTATATATTGCATTTACACGAATGTCAAGTATATATTGCAGATATATTTTATATTTAACATTGCAAATAAATACCTATTCTTACAACGAAAAAACCATTGACAAACCCCATTTCTTGGCATAAACTATATAAGTGTGTTCGGATTGGCTTTTCCGTGTCTAAGCTAATCAAATATTATCCTGACCGCCCGTTTTACATACCATTCGGGTCGTGTTTCGGAATAACCATAAGAAAATTATATAGGATTATGTTGGAGGTCGAATCAAATGGCAAATATCAAATCTGCTAAAAAAAGAATTCTGGTCAACAGAACAAAAGCTGAAAGAAATAAATCCATCCGTTCTGCAGTTAAAACTGCTATGAAGAAAGTTGATACAGCAGTTGCTAACAAAGATCTGGCAGCAGCTCAGGCAGCTCTTCCGGCAGCTATCTCTGCTATTGAGAGCGCAGCATCCAAGGGTGTATATCATAAAAACAATGCAGCAAGAAAAGTTGCCCGTGTTACAAAAGCAGTTAACACAATCGCTTAATTACGGCTGACTGTCTGTATCGTTTGATGTACAGACAAAATTAAGGATTAAAAGCAAGGACAATCATCCCGTCAATGATTGTCCTTTTTTGTTAATTTGAAAGGGGACGGAATCTCTGGTATTTTTCCATAACGAATTACAAAAACGTATACTTTTTATTTCGTGTACTTTACGATCAGCAATTCTACGCTGAGCACGTCATTCAGACGCCCTGTTTTCACATCTTCTTCTGCCTGCGTAAAATCTTCCACGGCCTGGCGAAGTTTTTCAGAAGTATATCTTCCGATAATTCCCATATATTTCCGGATTACAAATCCCTGAATTCCTGTTTTTGTCTCTATTTCCTTATTCCCCATTCCCTGTGTACGCAGTTCTTTTACCTGCAGAAGCTGGTTAAACTGGCGGGCAAGGAGATACAGGATATGCATCGGCGGTTCTTTCAGTGCCAGCAAATCATAATACAAATCCAGAGCTTTCCTCTGATTCTGTTCAGAAACAGCCTGAACCATGGCAAATATCTGATTGGTAACACGGGAAGTGCAGACTGCCTCGATATCCTCCGCCGTGACCACAGTTTTTCCCATGGTATAACAGATCAATTTTTCAAGTTCTTTCTCGATATTGCTCATTTCATTACCGGTTTTTGTGAGAAACAACTCCATATCCCGCTGTGTGATCTGACGCCCCTCTCTCTTAAGAATACCCAAAACCCAGCGCATCAGAGTTTCATCTTTTTGTCTGGAAAACTCCACGGCTCTTCCGTTTTTTGTCACTGCTTTATACATTTTGGTTCTTTTATCTACTTCACTCTCTACAAAGAGTATCACAAGATAATCCGGCAGCTTTCCGATATATTCTGTCAGTTCCGGGCACTGGCCTTTAAAGAACCCTGTATTTTCCAGGAGCAAGACTCTTCTGTCCGCAAAAAATGGAATGGTTTCGCCCAAAGAAATAATCTCGCGTACATTAATTCCTTTCCCCTCAAATCTTGCAAAATTCATGGTGTCTCCATCCGGATTCAGTGCCTGAATTAATTTGTCACGGTACTGTCTTCTCAGATATTCCTCTTCTCCATAGAACAGATATACACTTTGATACTCTTTCTTTTTAATGTCTTCCAGAATACTTTTCATGGTCACTCCTGTCGCATAATATCAGCCTTGCACAACTTTCACATCCTGCTCTTTTACCACAGCTTCCGGCATTCCAATTGCATAAGCTCCCAGACTATACTGAGGAAATACAATATGCAGCCCTTCTTCCGTCATGCAATATGCAGCTTCATCCAGATTTTCACGTACCTGATCCAGGGTAATAATCCCCTCCTGTACAAGTTCTGTTCTGGAAAATGCCTGAGCAGCAGCTTCCACTGCATTTTCTTTAGAACAGCCCAGGACTTCTTCTATCGCCAATTCCCGTTCTGCTTCCAGATCATAATTAATGCCTGTTAACCCTGCCAGCCCATGAGCTCCGCCTGTATACGAATAATCGAACTGTTCTACACAAATCATAGAATCTTCTATATATACGTTTTTCAGACTTCTTTCAAAACTGACGGAAATATCCATACCCATCTCTTCTGCCTCTTCCAAAAAAGAGTTCATTTCTGTTTCCTGTTCCGATGCAATACGTTCAGCTTCACTTTTAAACCTCTCGTTCAGACGCTGTACTGCTTCCTGATACTCTCCGCCTGAGAATACCGGATATTCCACCATGACATAATTTCCTGCCTGAATCATCTCCGATGTAAAGGAAAGAGGTTCTGCCGGATCGACTTCTATCATCTGCTGCTCCGGCTTTGATTCCATTTCTTCTGGCACATAGTTTTCTTCCCTGGCTTCATCCTTTTCCCCAAACATTTTTATAGCCACACCAGTTCCCACACCGACAGCAACAAGAGCAAGCACACCGGCACAGATTCCTAAAATCAAACCTGTTTTTTTTCTGCGTTTCATCTGTATTCTCCTTCTTAAAAACTTAATTATCGTAAATTATATCATGCCATTTTTTTAATGTAAAGCTAACGAAACATACGAATTATTACTGTTCACGTACCAGTTGTTACAGTTCAGCCAGGCTATTTTGAATCTAAAACCTCACAGGGTAGGCCAAAATCTATACAAACAAGTTCTTCGGCCCATTCCCCATTAAAGATAATAGGCTGTAGAGGCACCAAATAGGTCTTTCAGCCTACTTTTCTGCAAAAATAATAGGCTCCCAAATTGCAAAACAAGCCTTGTGGCCTATTTTGTAGAAATTATCGTAGGATGGAAAACCGAAAAATCAAACGTTGCAGCCTATTTTCCAGAAAATATAGTAGGCCATAATACATGTAGACAGGTTCTGCGGCCTATACTATGACTAAAATGATAGGCCGCAGAACAGCAAAACAGATTTTGAAGCCTACTTCCCAGAGAATACTGTAGGCCTAAAAACGATGAAATACATTTTATAGCCTACCCAGAAGGTTTTGAGATGAAATAGTTGAAGGCTGAACTGTAACTACCAGTTCGAATTTTCCATGATCCGTGTCTGTATGTACGAATCAGTGCCAAAGCTCCCTGCCGATCAGTTCGAAAAATTTCGGTATCATGATTTCTCAGTCTCTCCATAGTCTCCTCCCCCGGATGTCCGTACCGGTTATTGATTCCACAGGAAATCCAGACTGCTTTAGGGCTGACTTTCTCCAGAAATTGTTCCGATGTGGAACCATTGGAACCGTGGTGTGCCGCTTTCAGAAATGTGCAGGGGCGAATCCTGTCCAGTAATCCTTCTTCCTGTTCCAGGGGCAAATCACCGGTAAACAGTGCCCGTATCCCGTCACACTCCCATTCAAAAACCAGAGAACCATCATTGGGATCCTGAGAAAAATCCCCGGTTCCAGGATAAAGAATCCGAATCTCCGCATTACCCATGTACAAACTGTCTCCTGCCTGCAGCGTCCGACAGGAAGCTCCACATTGCTGCGCCAGCCGTAAAATCTCCTTCCCTTCTTCAGTCTGTGCCATCCAGACAGGGCAAAATACCTGTTTCACGGTCAGCCATCCTTTCTGTGCTTCTTCTAGCACTTCTTTTGCGCCATTTATGTGATCTTCATCCGTGTGGGTCAGAAAAATCCCTTCCAGCACGGATACGCCTTCATGTTTCAGATAAGGGAGTAATATATATTTGCCCACCTGATTCTTGCTGGTGCTGCCTCCGTCAACCAGAATCTGAACATTGCCACTCCTGAGAACGATTCCATCTCCCTGCCCCACATCCAGAACCGTAATACTATCAACATTTTTCCAGGGAGCTGACAAAATCAATATCACGGCTGCAGGTATCCCTACGGATAATGCTGCCTGCACTGCTCTTTTTAAAACCCTTTTCTCCAGAACAAGTTCCAATCCCAACAGTGCATAACAGATTACAACGACTAAAACGGAAGGTTTCCCGGGTGTCCATACACCACACGGAATTTTTTCTGCCCAGGCTCCTGTTATTTCATATAACTTTATCAGCCCATAGGCTGGTATTCCCGCAAGACTTCCCACCCGGCAGTTCCAACAACCCAGAATCAGAGCCATGAAACCGGATCCCAACACCAGAGGCATCAACGGCAGCACCACCAAATTGCAGAGAATTCCAATCATTGACACCTGAGAAAATACTGACAGGCTCACCGGAAGCATACTGATCCACAAAGCCAATCCGGTTCCTGCTGCTTCTATCCACCGTTTTCCTGGAAATATCATCCGAAGCAAGTCGCCTTTCTGAGCCACATATGTGCCCATGGCAGCAACTGCCGCAAAGGAAAGTTGGAAACTGCCTGAAAACAGCAAATCCGGGTTATCCACAAGGAGGAGGATTGCCGCCAGGGAGAGCGCGGAAAGCAGATCGTATGCTCTCCCAAACAGTCTGGCGCCCAGCATCACCAGGAACATCAACACAGCCCTCACTGCTGTTGCAGGATTATTGATCAGCACACCATATCCCAGAAGGACAATACAGGATACCGCTGCATTTAAGATCATAGGAAATCCGGCCCACTGCATGGCCGACCATAGTGCCGCCCCCAGCATACTGATATGGAGCCCGGAAATGGCAATCACATGACTGATGCCTGCCGCCTGAAAACCGGACTGGACCTCATCTTCCAGAAGCTTCTTTTCTCCCAACAACATGGCTTCCAACACCCCTGCTTCCTGTTCAGGGAAAATGCTTTCCAGAACCTCGCTGCAGTAATTTCTGCATTTTTCCATTAGAACGGCAAAGCCCTGCTGCTCAGAACTTCGTTCCTCAATTCTGCACTTTTGGAGATAATAGTCTATTTTCCGTGACTGTTCATAACGCCTGCGATTGAATTCCCCAGGATTCCCGGGTTCTTCGGGAACTTCCAGTGTTCCTGTCACTGACAGACATTCTCCCAGAAAATTTTCCTGACTTCCTGCTAAATAACATTTGATATTTCTTATGGGGTATATTTTACCATTCACATACAGACGGGTATGTTTCAGATATAGATATGTCATCACTTGATTGGAATAGATTTGTTCTTCCTGATCGTAAACCTCACCCTGTGCGGTGATTTTTTCTCCTTCTGAATCCGGCACAGGACCTGCCGGCGATCTCCATATCCAGGAAATCCCCAGCAAATCTGCCAGAATAATTGCAAAAGCGAGTATGCAGGCAGAAAGACACATCGGTCTTTTGATTTTACTCATTCCTCAGCCTCCACCAACTCCAGATTTCGTTCATACAGCTGATTCAGACTCATACTTTCTCTGAATACCACTTTACTGTCTCCATTGACAGAAATCTGCACTTTTTCCACGTTTCCCGCAGCAATCAGAGAATTGACAATTGAGTATACCGGAATTTCCTGTTGGATATCCAGTGCCTCCGTCTCAAACCTCTGATCCAGGTTGACATAGGCGATTCCATCAGCCTGTGTGACTGACAGAATTCCTGTTGTGGAAGAAAGAGTGGCATAATGGCCTTCTTCCTTCGGTCCCCGAATCAACTGTTCTACAACCACCTTCTCAATAGGTGAATTACTGGTATAATATACATTTCTTTTTTCCTTGACCAGTTTGTCACCAGTATCATTTGTAAAATACAACTCTAATTCTGTGTACTGATAGGCTGTAATATCTTTTCCCGAGTTTTCCAGAAAACTATTGGTGTTCATCAGACCTACCGGTTTTCCCCGGGAATCCAGAAGGGATTCGCCCTCAATTTGAAACTGTACATACCGGATTCCTTCAAACTGGACAAAATTTTTAACAATAGCAGCTCTGCATAACACTTCTTCCACTGCCCCCATCTTTCGATAAGCACAATTAAAATTCAGCCGCAGGATATCTCCCGACAATTCATAATCCAGAATTTTGACCTGATGGGGCAGGATTCCTGTCTCCTCCTTCTGTCCGGAAATCTGTTCCACCATGTCAGCGGCCAGTTTCTCCACAGTTTCCGTCTCAGTCACATAATTATTTCCCTCGATGATGCCCTTATCATAGTTGACAGAATATAATTGATATACTGTCTTTTCCTGTTCTTCCTCACACCCTGACAGACATAAGATCAACATCAGCATGATAGTCAGATATATTTTTCCTGTTCTTCTCAAACCTTCACCTCATTCTACCGGATAAATGTCAAAGGGATTCTGACAGAAAATGTAGTTCCCTCATTTTCTTTACTGCGTACCCGAATTGCTCCATGGTGCATCAGAATCGCACTTCTTGTAATTGCCAGGCCAAGTCCTGTTCCTTCGATCTCTGTGGAATGAGATTTATCCACCCGGTAAAAACGTTCAAAAATATGGTCAATGGATTCTTCCGGAATTCCTTTTCCCGAATCAGATACCGTTACATAAAAATATTTGTGATCCGCATTCAATGATACTCTGACCCACCCATTTTCCGAATTGTACTTAATCGCATTCTCCACAAGGTTGCTGATAGCCAAAGTCAACTTGGTCTCATCAATTTCTGCATTTACTGCCCGGGAACTTTCCAACACCAGCTCAATATTGCGCTTTGCGGCAATCGGTTTCAGCCTTTTCAGAATCAATTCCAGCAGTTCATTGATATTCACAGATTCAATATTCATATTTTCTGCTTTTTTATCCAACTTCACCAGAGTCAGCAGATCCGTAATAATTCTATTCTCCCTGTCAATCTCATCCGCTATATCCTGCATAAATTCCTGATACAGTTCAATCGGTACATTCTCCTGTCCTACCAGTGAATCCGCAAGAACCTTCATGGAAGTAAGCGGTGTCTTCAATTCATGAGAGACATTGGATACGAATTCCTGTCGGGAATCATCCAGAGATTTGAGCCGACCCAACATTTTGTTAAAAGCGTCTGTAATCATCACAGTCTCAGCGTAATCCGGAACAGAAATATTTTCATCCAGAAATCCGTCTGTGATATCTTCAATAGATTTTCCGATTTTTTCAAATGGCTTCATCAGTATGCCGGCCAACACATACCCAAGCACCACCACCAGCACCATGATGATTGACAGAATCGTCATACCTTTCTGTTCCAGTATATCAATACTTGCTACAATTTCTTCTGTGGAAACACTGATCAGAAGAACTCCTGCCACCTGCTTATCATTTTCCAGATCTGTATGTATCGGAACAGTCATCTCAATATACCTGTTTTCCCTGTCATAATTGTAGGTTTCCTTACCATCAGTAAAACAGCGAATCACCTCTTCGGAAATCATGTATTTGCCCCGGTCAATATCATAGGTATCTTTTACCACACGAAAGTCCTGATCCACAATTAATATCCTGCCGTTATATACCGTGGAAAGCATGGTGAGTTCACTGTCAATCGCTACAGAACTTGGATTCTGAAGATACTGCTCCTTCACCAGCTGGTTGCTTAGAATATCACACTGGTTTTTTACGCCAAAGCTTCTCAGAGAAACCGCCCGGTCTTCGTAGCTGTTGACAATTCCCTTCTCTACAAGAATACTTGGCACGATTCCGATAATTACCAGAATCACCATAATCCTGAAACGAAGACTTTTAAAAAATATAAATTTTTTCTCCATTCTGTTATCCTCTTGATGTTGGGGTCAAAAGGTATTTTGACCCCTATGATACACGGATTTCTCCGCACTTTGTGCTCTCGAACCTTTTGACCCTTGTATCATCCTCTTACAAATAAGTCGGAAAAAGGACGTCCCTCTGACGTCCTCTTTGCTCATGCCTGAAAATAATATCCCACTCCCCATTTGGTATGTACGTATTTGGGTTCACTGGGATTCGTCTCAATCTTTTCTCTAAGACGTCGTATATGAACATCCACCGTCCGTACATCACCCGGATACTCATAACCCCAGACGATATTAAGGAGGTTTTCTCTGCTGTATACCTTATTGGGATTGAAAACCAGAAGCTCCAGTACATCAAATTCTTTTGCTGTCAGATTAATCTCACGGCCTTTGATAAACACTCTTCGGCTCTCGCAGTCCAGACGAAGTTCTCCCACTTCCACCATACGGACTTTATCCTCCTGCGGTGCCGCCTTGCTGGTCCGACGCATAATCGCTTTAATACGTGCCTTTACTTCCAGGATATTGAATGGTTTGGTAATATAATCATCAGCTCCGTACTCCAGCCCCAGAATTTTATCCATGTCTTCTCCCTTGGCAGTCAGCATAATAATCGGAACATCAGAAAATTCCCGAATCTGCTGACACACTTCCAATCCGTTCAGTTTCGGCAGCATCAGGTCAAGCAAGATCATATCATATTCTTTATTCTGCACGCACTCCAGAGCTTCTTCCCCGTCATAGGCACAGTCTACTTCCATTCCATCCTGTTCCAGACTAAACCGTATTCCCTTCACAATCAATTTCTCGTCGTCAACAACCAGTACCTTTTTACTCATCATTTCACTCCTCAATTCATTGTACCGTTACTTTGTCTTTCAGTTTTTCGTATAATTTATCCTTAATTCCTTCAACCTGCATCAATTCTTCCACAGAAGAAAATCCGCCTTTCTCCTGACGGTAAGCCAGAATCGCCTCAGCCTTTGCTTCACCAATTCCCTGCAGGGTCATCAGAACGTTCTTATCCGCCCGATTCAGATTAATCTTCGCCTCTGTCGTTCCCTGAACATCTGCATTCTGCCCAGCAACAGCTGCGATTTCCTGCTTCTCAGACTCTTCTCTTGTATAAATCCGAATCTGCTGACCATCTGTCAGGACCTCTGCCTGATTGATCAGCCGACTTTCCGCTTCTTCTGTCAGTCCACCAGCCAGCGCGATAGCCTGAAAAATCCTGCTTCCCGCAGGAAGCTCATATACTCCCGGCTGCTGTACAGCGCCACAGACATCTACAAAAATAGCTTCTACTGCATCCGAATCTGCTTCTTCCTGAACAGATTCCGATTCCTGCACTTCTTCTGCTGCCGTATCCATATCTTTCAACACAGAACCTGCCCCTCCGCAGCCAAAGCAGAATACAGCTCCCACAAATAAAACGGAAAGTAAAAACAAACGCTTCATATGCATCACTCCTTATGTAATTCATAAGGTTCCCTCCCATGCATACACACTTTATTTTACCTAATTTACCATCCAATTACAAGACTACATTTCAAAAATCCTATTCCCATTTAAACAGAACCACACCTGCTGCCATAATCAGAATACCTGCCAGTTTTTTCCATTCCAGTCCCTGCTTTTCCACGCCAAATATACCCAGAACTTCCACCAGATAGGAAACCACCAACTGCGATAGTACGATCAGCATGGTCGCACGTGCCGGTCCCAGACTGTCCATACTGCGGATTACTGTGATCGTGATAAACGATCCTATTACCCCTCCCAGCAGTGCATACTTATTCTCCACCTGCCATAGGGCACTGATACTCTCTCTCCCTGTAAACAGCCAGGCAGCCACACACACCAGCAATGCTGACAACTGTACCCATCCGGCTGCCACCCACAGACTTGTCTGCTTTGTCACATCCGTATTAAAAATTCCCTGTATACTCATCAATGCACCGGAAAGTAAGGCAATCCAAAATCCTGACATAAAAAATCCCTCCATACCAGAATCATTTTATACTAGTATAAACGAGTTTGTTGCAATTATTCTATATTTCTTTTTACTTGACGTTCTTACACCATGCAAGGATGAGTGCTGCCGCCGTCATCAGCCCTATGTTGATTACCTTTCTTGGAATGCCAGCTTATGAAGCAGTAGGAATTGCGCTGACCAGTGATATTCTTGCTTTCCAAACTGTTCTTCCAGTTGTTCCCGAACGGAATATTCCAACATTCGATAAACTGCAATAGGCATGGAATCTCCAAGATTCATTCTTCCACCTTCATGATAATTTATATACTGCTTCAAACTCAGTTGGTTCTCGTCTTTCAAAAAAAAATTATCTTCCATACAACTGCCACTCCTTTCATTTGGCACTGACTCCTGTATCATAAATTCCGGTCATTTTTTTGAAAGCAAGGCGATACATTCCACATGAACGCATTGACAAAATTGATCCACACACACAGCTTTTACCAGCCGATAACCACTTCCCAAAAACATCTCCAGGTCTCTGGCAAGGCTGGTTGGTTTACATGAAATGTAAACCAGATTTTCTACTCCATAGCTGATAATTTTCGGCAGGGCTTTCGGATGTATACCGTCTCTGGGTGGATCCAGGACAATATAGTCTGGCTTATCATCAACCTCATCCAGTACTTTCAGTACGTCCCCTGCGATAAAACGACAATTGTCAATTCCGTTATATGCCGCATTCTCTCTGGCTGCATCCACAGCCTCTTCCACAATCTCCACACCAATCACTTGTCCGGAAACCGGGGCCAGAATCTGAGAAATCGTACCTGTGCCGCTGTATAGATCAAAGACAGTCATATCTTTCGTATCCCCAATATATTCTCGCACAGTGGAATATAAAACTTCCGCCGCCAGAGAATTAGGCTGAAAGAAAGAAAATGGCGTAATCTTAAACTTAAGACCCAGTATCTGCTCATAGAAGTAATCTTTCCCATAAAGAATACGAGTCTCATCGCTCTGCACCATATCAGCCAGAGAATCATTCAATATATGGAGAATACCCACGATGCTTCCTTCCAACGTCAGGGCAAGCAGACGTTCTTTCAGCTCGGTCAGATCCGGATCCATCTGTGTGGAAGTCACCAGATTTACCAGAATCTCACCTGTGGTGTTCCCACGGCGTAAAAGCAGATGTCTCAGATATCCCGTATGCTGCATCTTATGATAGTAAGGAAAACCCTGCTCTCTGCAATATTCCAGAACGCACTGAAGAATTCTGGTAAGATCTTCATGAACCAGTTTACAGTCCACTGCGTCGAGAACGTCGTAAGTACTTCCCTTCTTATGCAGGCCAAGTGTCATAGGACCTCCCTTTTCAGCGTCACCAAAGGAAAATTCCATCTTATTCCTGTAGGCAAATTCCCGGGGACTTCCCTTGATTCCTTCAAAACAATAATCCGGTTTTCCATCCTGATCTATCTGATCACCCCGTAGCACAGCTGTATCCAGCAGTTCCCGAATCTGCTGCTGCTTCATGTCCAGCTGTTTCTGATAGTCCATCGTCTGATACATACAACCGCCGCATGCGGGGAAGATAGAGCATACCGGTTCACGTGTCTCATACGGTGAACGCTCCAAAACTTCCAGAAGTCTTCCCTCAGCCCTTCCATTTCTCTTTTTATTAATCATAAAACGAATCTTCTGGCCCGGCATTCCATTTTTTACCGTAACACACTGTCCGTCTATAAATACTTTTCCCTTATTGGGAAAGTCCACTTTTTCTATAATACCTTCGTAAATCTCGCCTTTTTTCACGTATGTCCCTCACTTTTTCAAAGAAAAAGCTCCGGGGTATTCCTCCGAAGCTTTTATTCTTATCTTAGTTCTCTTCTCCGTCTTCATCTTCAAAGTATTCGTCAAGATCATCTTCAAAATCATCTTCAAAATCTTCCAGATAATCCGGTGTAAAGAAACGATACACTGCATATGCAATGCCCGCTACTGCAGCAACTGCTCCAACAATAGCTAAAATCCAAAGAATCGTATTCTTACATTTGCATGTTTCCTCTTCTTTTTCTTTTTTTTGCAGTAATGCTAATAATTCATCGATTTTATTCATGCTGAACACCGTCCTCTCATAAAACTAAGATTATTATACCACCATCTGTTTCATTTTACCACAATTTTTATAGCTTTTTTAATTTAGCAAAAGATGCGAACATTTTCTTCACACCCACCTTCTCAAAATCTACTGTGACTTCAAAATCTTTCCCACCATCTGTAATCTGCAGAACCGTGCCGTTGCCAAACTTGATATGACGCACGGTATCTCCTTCCTGATAATCCAGACTTGCTGCTTTTTTCACTTCGAACTTTTTGGGTGAAAATGTATTCTGCTGATACATCTGCCGCATTCTGGCATAGATATCTGTCTTATCCGGCATCTTTATGCTGCTTCTATCTGAAGCTTTCTGTCCCAGATCCACATATTCTCTCGGAATCTCCCGGACAAAACGTGATACCCGGTTATACTGTGTCTCACCTCGAATCATCCGCTGATGTGCTGCCGTCATGGTCAGCTCCTTCATGGCACGGGTAATACCCACATAACACAGACGCCGTTCTTCTTCCAGATTCTCAAAATCCCCTGATACAATGCTTAAATAGCTGGGAAATACTCCCTCCTCCATACCTGCCAGATATACCTGAGGAAATTCAAGACCCTTAGCACTGTGCAGTGTCATCAGAAGCACCCTGTTTTCATCCTCATTTACCGAATCCAGATCCGATACTAATGCGACCTCCTCGAGGAAACCACTCAGCGACGGATGCTCCGCTTCCTGCTCATAAGAAACTGCCTTGGAAATCAATTCATCGATATTCTCAATCCTACCTTTTGATTCCTCCGTATTCTCTGCCTTCAGTTCTTCCACATAACCGGTTTCATCAATAATTTTCTGCAGCAGTTCTGTCACAGACAAATATTCCACCTGACTTCTGAACTTCTGAATAAAATCAACAAATGACCGAATCTTTGCTGCTCCTCTTCCCAGTGATGGAATCTCATCCGCCATGCGCAGCGCATCATAAAAACTAAGCTCCATATCCTGTGCATAAATCTGCACTTTACTCAGACTGGCAGCACCAATTCCCCGTCGTGGAACATTGATAATACGCTGAACTGCCACATCATCTCTGGCATTATCCACTATTTTCAGATAGGCAAGCATATCTTTGATCTCTTTTCTGGCATAAAAGTTCACGCCGCCCACAATTTTATAGGGAATATTGCCCAACAGAAACTTTTCCTCAAACAAACGGGACTGGGCATTGGTCCGGTACAGAACCGCACAGTCACTATAGGAACATTCACCTTCACGTATCTTCCGTCTGATATCTCCGGCGATATACTCCGCTTCTTCAAAACCACTCTGAAATTCACGCAAATGAATCTGCTCTCCTTCTTCGTTGGCAGTCCAGAGTGTTTTTTCTTTTCTTTTTATATTATTCCGGATCACTTCATTGGCTGCATTCAAAATATTTTGTGTAGAACGGTAATTTTGTTCAAGTTTAATAACCTTAGCCTCAGGAAATACCTGCTCAAATCCAAGAATATTTCCTATATTGGCTCCCCTGAACTTGTATATGGACTGGTCATCATCCCCCACCACACAGAGATTCTTATACTTTGATGCCAGAAGGCTGACAAACTTAAACTGAACCGTGTTGGTATCCTGATATTCGTCCACCATAATATAACGGAACTTTTCCTGATAATACTCCAGCACATCCCCGCAGTTCTGAAACAGCTCTACAGTTTTTACAAGCAGATCATCAAAATCCAGTGCGTTATTCTGCTGCAATTGCTTCTGATAGGCTTCATAGACACGGGCAACAGTTTTTTTATTCAGATCCTGGGAGTCTGAAATCATATTCAGACGATATTCCTCTGGCGAAATCATTTCATCTTTTGCAGAAGAAATCGCAGCGAGCAACATTTTTTCCTTATACATCTTTGTGTCGATATTCAGTCTTTTACAAATATCCTTCATCAGAGTTTTCTGGTCGTCCGCATCGTAAATAGTAAAATTCGTACCATAACCAAGCCGATCAATAAAACGCCGCAGAATACGTACACAGCTGGAATGAAAAGTACTCACCCAGATGCTTTCTGACCCAAATCCCACAATCTTATCTACCCGTTCCCGCATCTCATTTGCAGCTTTATTTGTAAATGTAATGGCCATAATATTCCATGGATAAATTCCCTTTTCCTCGATCAGATAAGCAATCCTGTGGGTAAGCACTCTGGTCTTGCCGGAACCGGCTCCGGCCAATATTAATAACGGTCCCTCAGTATAGTAAACAGCCTCCTGCTGCATGGGATTCAAACCATCATATTTATTCATAATATCCTCCATCCTTCTCGCACATATGTTCATCATATCACGCAGAACTGCGGAAGTCAACGAATGTTGTCGGTCACGGAGTGAACAGTAACATTTTCGGTGTCAAAACTGGTTTACAAATAGTATTAAAAACTATATAATAGACTGTGTGAGGTGATATGATGACAATCGATACAAACGATATACTTAACAGCATTCTTGAAAGTATCTCCAAAATTGATTATATTAAACCGGGAGATATTCCGAATATTCCTTTATATATGGATCAGGTTACTACTTTTATGGACGCTCAGCTGTCTTCTTCCAGACGCTATGAAAGTGACAAGATTCTCACTAAGACGATGATCAACAACTATGCCAAGAATGATTTGCTCCCGCCGCCGACCAAGAAAAAATACAGCCGGGAACATCTCCTTCTCCTGGTATTTATATACTATTTTAAAAGTCTTCTCACAATCACGGATATCCAGTCCCTGCTGCAGCCAATTACCGACAAGTATTTTCATGGAAATGAAGAACTGAAGTTGGAAGACATATACAGCGAAGTGTTTCAATTAGAAAAAGAACAGATTGAAGTGCTGAAAGAAGATATTATAAAACGATACCACACATCCAGAGAAACCTTCTCTCAGGCACCCCAGGAAGACCAGGAATTTCTGAAAAATTTTTCTTTCATCTGTCTGCTCAGTTTTGATGCCTACGTCAAAAAGCAGATCATTGAAAAAATGATCGATCAGATGAAAGGTGACTAGGGGACAGGTTCATGGACACTTTTTGTGTCCATGAACCTGTCCCCTGATTACTCTTTTTACTCTTTTCCTTCCATTCTCTGAAATACCATCTCGTATCCGTCATTTCCATAGGTCAGAGAACGGTTCACACGACTGATTGTGGCCGTGGAGGCACCGGTCTTTTCTGAAATCTCCAGGTATGTTTTTTTCTGCCTCAACATCTTCGCTACCTCAAACCGCTGAGAAAGCGATAAAAGTTCATTGATTGTACAAACATCTTCAAAAAATGTATAACATTCTTCTTTATTCTTCAGACTCAGAATCGCCTCAAATAAAGAATCGACTGCTTCTGTATGAATTTTCTTACTCATGGTTTTCTCCTTTTTACACCCCATATTTTTGTAGGTTGCCTCTGCGCATACGAATATCAACATGTTATAATATTAACACATTACTCCGGAAAAGCAAGCAATTTATAAAACTTTAAGGTTTACAGCTTTACAAATTTAACAGAGTTTCTTCCCAAATGCAGGCATTTCTTCTCCATATTTCTTCCCATTGTTCCATCGGTACAGGTACTGTATCTCTTCCGATTTCAATAGTCAGACTGGGAATCCCCATCATACTGATAGCCCAGTCTTTATAGCCAGCAGGATCCAGACCTGATAAATCATCATCCATCGAGTATCCCGTTAAACGAGAAATTGTCTGCCCAAATTCCCGGGTCTCTTCATATAGTTTCTCCTGCTGTCCAAAGTACCAGTATATCACACTGCCCTGTGCATGATAGCTGATCGTCCGCAAAAAATGTTTCTCCTCTGTTAATCGAATCAATGCTGCAGACTCTTCTTCGCTTCCCGGTGCAGTACCTTTATAATAATCTGCCGATGGATGTTCCACCGGACCCCGATATTCTTCCCATAGAGCGGGAAAGTTACGATTCAGATCCACACCATTCGCATTGGCCTTCCACAGTTCCAGATATCTTCCTTCCGGCTGCTGTCCGTCCATCTCTGCAATTTTTCTGATCTGCTCTTTCACACTTTCTGTCTGAATACCATCCATCCCATTCTGGCTGATAGCCACTCCGTCAGGATTAATCATGGGAATACAGTACACAGCCGTATTCTCGAGTAATTGTTCATAGGTGCATGTGCCATAGTAATCACCCGATTCCAGATGCCGCAAAAAACTCACCGCCTGCTTCATTACAAGTTGGCAGGAGATATATTCTCTCCCATGTATCCCTCCGCTTACAAGAATACTCTGCTCAGCCTGTGAATCACCGATAATCAGACAGTATACATTTCTTCGATCTGTCGTTTCTGCCAGTGTGATACAGGATACCAGGTCTGGATATTGCTCTGCCAGACAGATGAAATCGTGTTCCATATTTTCATAAGTATAAATTTCCGGATCCTGGTCAATGATCAATTCCTGCTTTTCCAGTATGATTTCCTCCTCTTCTCCCAAAACAAATGTTATACGACTGGTTCTTTCTTCATACCTCGGAATACTTTTCCATACATTCCGGATAGCAACACCGCAGCAGACCGCTGTGATGACAATTCCTGTCAATCCCACGACCCACGCCGTTTTCCGGCTTACCATTCAATCAGGTAGCTTGCCAGTGCATACCCAACATATCCGTTATAAGAAATCATGTAAAACCCATTTTCTGCTGTACCCTTATATTCAACGACTGCTCCCAGAGGTACCTGGCAAAACTGTTCTGATTTCGTACTCGGTGTTTTTCGTAAAGTAATACTTTCCTTACAATTTACCACCTTCATATAAATAACAGAATCTGTAACAGATATCTCCTGTTTTTCGGTGCTCAGATACGAAGCAAGCCCATATCCTGTCTTGCCATCATAGATAATCTTATAGAATCCATTTTCCGCTGTTTCCACATAACTTACCGGCGACCCGAAAGGAATCTGACAAATTTCCTCTGCACTGGTGCTCGGTGATTTACGCAGGGTAATACTTTCACGACAATTAACTACATACATTGTATCATACCTTTCATGAGAAACATTCTCTACTTCTTCTGAATTATCCCCTGTCGATTTACTATCCGATGCACCATCTGCAATTTCCATCCGTTCTTCATCCTGTTCATCATCCAAAACCTCAATCTGTTCTGTATCAGATTCTGCATCCATAATCTCTTTCGATTCATTTTCTCCGGATTCCGTCTCATTTTCCATAACGGTTATTCTATTTTCTATACTTCGTTCCATTGTAACGTTTCCATCATAATTCCCCTGTTTCCGTTTTATAATGTTCACACACACTACTGTAATAACGATCAGAATCAATGCTGCCACAAAGCATCCTAAAAGAACCGGCAAAAGGCTTTTCTTTGCTTGTCGTCCCCTCCCTGAGAGCGAACACCCGCATACATCACAGAATGCATCTGAATCCTGACAAATTTGACCACACCTTGGACATGTTTTCATTTGTATTTCCTCCATTAATCTTCACCAAAACTGACAATTGCTTCTTCCATTTTCCTTTGCCTGATACAGTGCTTTATCAATTCACCATTTCTACCATGATAACAACAAATTTATCACCTCCCAGGAAAATTACAAAATCGTGAGAATGGAAACAGCTTTTCAGCAAAGACGCAACCATCTGCAGAATACTGTACAATATATGTATTATATCATAGATATTCTTCATTTTGCCACCCTTGAAATCCGTTCCCGTCAATGTTATGATATCAGCAAAGGTTACGTTTATTTGGGAAAGGATGGTTATTTCTATGAGATGGCTGGAAAAGCCCTATCACTCTCTGGATTATATGCTCCGGGAACGCTTCGGAGAAAAGGTATACAAACTGACATTAAACGGGGGAATGACCTGCCCAAACCGGGATGGAAAGCTTGGCACCCGGGGATGTATATTCTGCAGTGCCGGAGGCTCCGGTGATTTTGCTGCCGACGCCCAACAAAGTATCACGGCACAGATTGAGCAGCAGAAAGCCATGATCAGGTCCCGTCGTCCCGTTGAAAAGTTTATCGCTTATTTTCAGGCGTACACAAATACCTATGCACCGGTTTCCTATCTGCGTGAAATTTTCTTAGAAGCCATTTCACATCCGGATATTATTGCGGTCAGCATCGGAACGCGCCCGGACTGTCTGGGTACTGATGTGCTGGATCTTCTGGAAGAACTGAATCACATTAAACCTGTCTGGGTAGAACTGGGATTGCAGACCATTCATTCTTCTACTGCCCGCTATATCCGCAGAGGATATCCACTGAGCTGCTTTGAGAAAGCTGTCCGCGAACTTCACAGACGCCACCTGGAAATCATTGTCCATACAATCTTAGGACTCCCAGGCGAAGATGACACCATGGTTCTGGAAACGATTGACTACCTGAATCACCAGCCCATACAGGGCATCAAGATGCAGCTTCTCCACGTGCTAAAAGACACCGATCTGGCCCGGGATTATCTGGAGGGAAAATTTCAGGTTCTGACACAGGAACATTATCTTCATCTACTGATTACCTGTCTGGAACATCTGTCACCTGATATTGTCATCCATCGGGTTACCGGAGACGGACCTAAAGACTTGCTGATTGCCCCACTGTGGAGCAGTGCAAAACGTACCGTATTGAATGAACTTCATCATCGCATGAAAGAACAGAATACCTGGCAGGGCAGACTTTACTGTCCCAATGTATCTGACTGACAATTTTTTTACAGGAAGGAGGCCTGTTTTATGATAGAAAAATCTTCAACACTTTACAAAATCATCATTCTGTATATGCTGGAAAAGGTTAATTTTCCTCTGTCCAACAATCAGATTACCAATTTTTTTCTGGACCACGGTTATACCAGTTATTTCCATGTCCAGCAGACCCTGAATGATCTGTTGGAAAGCCGACTGATGGAAGTAAAAAAACAGGGAAGCCGCACCTGTTATCAGACCACAGAAGAAGGACGGACAACTTTATCCTATTTTGAAAAGAAAATTTCCGACGAAATCCGTCAGGAAATCGATACTTATCTGAAAGAAAATGACTACGAAATGCGCAATACCAATTCCACCAAAGCTGAGTATTACCGCACTCCGGATCAGGAATATGTAGTACAGTGTCAGGTTGTGGAAAGGAAAGCACCTCTGATTAATCTGGAAATTACCGTACCTACAGAAGAGATGGCCAAAACTTTCTGCTCTCACTGGTCAAAAAAGAGTCAGGAGATTTATGCTTTCCTGATGGAAACTCTCTCCTGACCCTGTTATCGTATGATTATTCTCTGTTTCTGAGCCGTTCTATTCGCTCTCCTGCCTGTTTCTCATATCCTATTTCCGTAGGATAATAGAATCGGCTTCCCACGATTTCATCCGGCAGATACTGCTGTTTTACATAGTGTTCCGGATAATCGTGGGCATATTGATACCCCACACCATGTCCCAGCTTAGCAGATCCTTTATAATGGGCATCCTGCAGATGAACCGGAACCGAGGTTTTCTTTGACTTCACAGACTCCATGGCAGCTCCAATAGAAAGACAGGAAGCGTTGCTCTTCGGTGCACAGGCCACGTAATTGACTGCCTCCGCCAGAATAATCTGAGCCTCCGGCATACCGATCCTTTCTACTGCCTGCGCAGCTGATGTGGCTACAACCAATGCCTGGGGATCAGCCATACCCACATCTTCGGCGGCACAAATCATGATTCTTCGGGAAATAAACTTAATATCCTCCCCTGCATACAACATTTTTGCCAGATAATAAATAGCTGCATCCGGATCCGACCCTCGCATACTCTTGATAAATGCCGAAATGGTATCATAATGCTGATCACCGGACTTATCGTAACGTACTACCCGCTTCTGAATACACTCAGAAGCCGTATCCAGGTCGATATGAATCTTTCCGTCCAAACTGCGCTCTGTCGTCAGAATTCCCAGTTCAATGGCATTTAACGCAGCTCTGGCATCCCCTCCGGCAATATCCGCCAGGAATTCCAGGGCATCAGGAGTAATCTCCGCTCTATAACTTCCCAGCCCCTTTTTCTCATCCGTCACTGCTCGAAGTATGAGTTTCTTGATATCGTCCTTTTCCAGTGACTTCAGTTCAAAAATGACAGACCGGGAAATCAGCGCACCATTCACTTCAAAATAAGGATTTTCTGTGGTTGCCCCGATCAAAATCAGAGTACCGTCCTCCACAAAGGGGAGAAGATAATCCTGCTGCCCTTTATTGAACCGGTGTATCTCATCCACAAACAGGATCGTCTTCTTTCCGTACATCCCCAATCGCTGCTGAGCTTCCTTCACCACTTCCTCCATATCCTTTTTCCCGGCAGTCGTGGCATTCAACTGGGTAAAATGCGAACTTGTAGTATTGGCAATCACCTTTGCCAGCGTGGTTTTTCCCGTTCCAGGCGGTCCGTAGAAAATGACAGACCCCAGTTTATCCGCCTTGATGGCCCTGTATAACAATTTATCTTTTCCAATAATATGTTCCTGCCCCACCACTTCATCCAGCGTCATCGGCCGCATCCGGGAAGCCAGCGGTGACTCATTTTCAAGGGCAACTTCCTTCATATAATCAAATAAATCCATAATAATTTCTGTCTCCTCGAGGTATTGCTAATTCTGGAACAAGTAATATAACAGAATTATTGTAACAAAGATTGAGCACTCAGGCAATCAGAAATCTAATGTAAAAAATCCCTGATCTGACTTTCCCACATCTCCCGATATTTTCCCTGAACCTTTACCAGTTGCTCATGGGTTCCTTCCTGAACCAGTTTTCCATGATCCATAACAAAAATCTTATCACACTGCCTGCAGCTAAACAGTCTGTGGGAAACAAAAATGACTGTTTTGTCTTCAGTAAGTTCGCGGAAAAGTTTATACAGCGTAAGTTCCGATTTTATATCCAAAGCCGCACTGGGTTCATCCAGCACATAAATAGGCCGCTGAGTAAAAATTGCGCGGGCCAATGCAATCTTTTGCTCTTCCCCTCCCGACATCCTGGACACCTGACCAGATTCATTCCAGCGAATCACGGTATCGATTCCCAGATGTAGCTTTTCAACTTTCTGTTTTAAATCGAGTTTCTCCAGTACCTTCCATACGACTTTTCTTTTCTCCTCATCATGGTTGATGGAAAAGGTTAAGTTCTGTTCCACCGTGATGGGGAATATTGTAAAATCCTGAAATACTGGAGCAAAATAATCCATTTCACGGTACTGTTTCTCCCCAAAGACCGTAACACTTCCTCCTTTTGGTGTATACAGCCCCATCAGAACCTTTAACAGCGTGGATTTTCCACTTCCATTCTCCCCCACGATAGCTACCTGGGAGCCCTTCTCAATCTTCAGGCTGACGTCACACAGCGCCATCGTGTCTGTACCGCTGTACTGATAGGATACGTGGCTGCAGCAAATATCTCCCTGCACGTCCTGATTCTTTAGAGTTCCCAGTCTCTTTTCTTCTTTGGGGCATGATTTCACAAATGCAAGATAACCTTCCAAGAAATTCAATTTAAACCTGACATCCGCACTGGCATTCAAAATAGAGGAAAACGCCTGGGAAACCTGATTCACAATCCCTACATATTTCAGAATATCCCCCAGCCCTAAACGCTCCGCCAGGCAACAAAGAGTCACCAATAGATAAGTAACTCCCCAGAGAAATCCCTCCAGCATGGCATTTAAGGCATGATATTTGGAAGACGCTTTCATGATCTTTTTCAAAAAACCTAAGACTTCCCTGTGGCTCACTTCTTCTTTCCCACTAATCATATTTTCCAGATGATAGGTGCGGATATCCTTCCCGATTGTCTGATCTGCGCAAAGTTCATAAAAAAAATATTGCAGTTGATTATTATAAGGCACCAGCTTTTCATAAAACCGGGAGGCTGCCTCAAAGGTTTTCCGGTTATTTAGGACCCGGAGAAAGGAACATCCAACGATCAGGCCAGCCAACGCCACAATCATTCCCCTGCCTGTCCAGGAATTTGCCTTCAAAATCAAATTCGTCAAAAAGGCAACCGTAATCACGATGCGAAGCACGTCCGCTAAAATCGTCTCACAACAGCAAATAAAAGCATACATCCCGCCACTGTATTCCAATCCATCTTTTGCCCTCTGATAATTTTGCTGAAATTCATAGGATTCCAACACTTCCAAATCTGAGGCGTAGCAGACCTGATTCATGTTAGACTGCATATATAGCTCCAGGGCAATACTCCATTTGTTCTCAAGACCGGTGCAGATATTCTCCGTACATTTCATGCACAACAGAAAAATGCTCATCCACACAACCAGCTCTACAGCCCGGTCATAGGAACCTGCAATGAGAAGATTGGTAATTTCCGCCCCGAACAACAGAACAACATAAGGGTTCACCACCTGGATAACTTCCCTGAGCAGGCTGGCTATTACCAGCCCCTTTGCATTATCCCAGGTCATTCTTACCAACTTTACAAATAACTTTCTCTCTTTCTGATTCTTTCCCATTCTTTGTCCAACCTATTCTTTGTTAAAGCCCATAGCTTTCTTTTTGTGCTGTATAAAGTTCATAGTACAGACCCTTCCGCTGCATCAACTCCTCATGTGTCCCCATCTCTGCAAGCCGCCCTTCTTCAATCAGAAAAATCCGATCGCACAATCTGGTACTCACAAGCCTGTGTGAAATAAAGACCGTCGTCTTACCGGAAAATACTTCCTTATAATTTTTTAAAAAGTGTTCCTCGGCTAGGGGATCAAATGCCGACAGTGGTTCATCCAAAAGAAAAACTTCCGCATCTTTATAAAGCGCCCTGGCAATGGACAGCTTCTGTTTTTCTCCACCTGACAGCTCCACTCCGGTATCATCAAAAGTTTTATCTATCATCCGATTTACCCCCACCTGCCTGATCCGTTCCTCTAATCCCACCAACCTGAGAATTTCAAGGAGTCTTGTATCTTCTGTTTCTTTGGAACCGCCAGTCACGTTCTCCTGGATGGAAAAACGAAGCAGACGTACATCCTGAAAAACGGTAGAAAACAGATCCAGATATTCCTCACGGGAAAACTCATTAATATTGATGTCATTCACGTAAATGTTACCTTCTGTAGGTCTTAACAATCCACATAACAGCAAAGTAACCGTGGTTTTTCCCGCTCCGTTCAAGCCCACCAGACCAATATGCTCTCCCGCTTTTATCTCAAAATCAATATCCTTCAATGCATATTTCTCAGAATCTCCATAACGGAAGCTGACGTGTTCAAAACGAAGTTTCCGGACAGTCCTTGGAATGGATCTTAAAGGCATCTGTCCTTCTGGCATCGTTTCCGAATCCGATAAGAATTTATGTAACTCCGACAACGAAATATTATCCCTGACCAATACTGCCATATTTTTGAAAACCTTCGCCAGATTTTCAGAAAATCCTGTGACCGCAGCAATCAAAAACACAAAATCCCCGATGGTAATGGCTGATGAGTAAAGCTGGTAAATCAGATAGAAATAGCACACGCCATCCCGAAGCACGCTCAATACAGACCCGAATAAATTAGCCCCCATATACCGTTTCTGTATTCTTCCGACAAGTCTCGTTTTTTTCTGAATGATTCCCTCATACAATTCCGAAAAAAAGGAATCTGCTCTGTAAATTTTAATGTCTTTTGCCTGATCGGCCCGTCTGGCACCCAACTCCACGGTTTTTGCCTGATTGTCGAGGTGCTTCCTTTCATCCATCTGTCTGCGCTCATAGGAATGAGCCAGAGAGACGCCGGCAAAATCAATAATCGTCAGAATTACAATAAACAGTGGGATTTTATAATCAATAAAGGTCATGGTAATCAGATAAAGAAAAAACAGACCGATATTTGTAATCATCAAAAAGACGTGTTCCACTGCCGCCTGAATACCACTTTCCGTATCATCCACAAAAGCAATGCAGAATTTAAAGTTATCCTGAAAGTCCTGGGATACCAGGCGTTCATAAGGCACGGTCAGTGCTTTCCGGTCTATCATTCGAAACAGCCGAAACCGCAAAACTGCGTACTCCTGGCCTTTCCTGCTGTTGCAAAAACTCAGGGTACCCTGAAGCAGAATAAGTGTGCCTCCGAACAGAAACAGATATTTTATCAACAATTGGACAGAGTCCAGATAATTCGCCACTACCTTCGGTATCCACACAAACAGATAGGATTGGAGCATATTCAATATACTCATGCACATCAGCAAAAGCAGAAGTATTTTATTTTCCTTAAATAAGTAGTTTTCTCTTTTTTTACGATACTTTTTCATGGAACTATCCTCTAAAAATTTGTAGTTTTTAATTTTATCAATCTACCACCATCTGATCCGCCGTAACAAACCGGAACCCTTTTTCCTTGAGGGCATCCACAATCCGGCATGCCGCTTCCACCGATGTCTGATATCCATCATGCATCAGAATAATGTCTCCATCTTCCACTTCCTTCAGCACCCGCAATGTTATTTTATCTGTGTTTTTCAGTTTCCAGTCCAGGGAATCCACACTCCAGAATATGGGGATCATTTCTACTCCACAGTCCAGCTGATCGTTCCATTCCCCATAGGGAGGACGTATGTACATAGGATAAATTCCCGTATACTCATAAATCAGATTATTGGTTTTTATGATTTCCTGACAGGCATTTTCATTCGAAAGCTTATTCAACTGTACATGGTGATAAGAATGATTGCCCAGCAGATGCCCATCCTGTGCCAGTTGTTTGACAGCTTCTTTATTCTCCTCCATATTCTCTCCCAGCAAAAAAAAGGTGGCTGCCACATCCCTGCTTTTTAATTCCTGTGACAGCTGCATGGTATAGCTGCTGGGTCCATCGTCAAAAGTCAGTGCCACCCTCGGAGCTTCTTCACTGGAAATTGCAGCATCCACTTGTTTTGATTGAGTATTCTGTGCTGTATACAATAGACAACACGATGTTAATCCTGCGAGACAGGCACTAACCAAGGCAACAGTCTGTACCCACCTGCTTCTTTTGAAACATTTTTTTCTATATCGGAACCTTTTCACAGAATCATCCTGCTGCACTTTTCCTTTATATATATGAAAAATACAGAAAAAATATTTTGCATTTTCCTTATTCTTCTTTATGTAACTGCTTGAAAACCTGATTCACATATGTAGATAAGCCTGCTACTACAATCCCTTGTGTAACCGAGGCAAAAATAGCTGCTGCGATATCATGCCCGTTTGTAAATGTTGTGGTAGACACCACCCATATGCTGCAGATAATGACACCTGCTATTCCCAGCACCAATGGTATATATTTGTCTTTCATAAATGCAGCCTGTTTCAGCCACATTCCCAGAAAGTATAATACAATTGCTACAATCAGCAGCTCCGGTTTCACATAATTCTGAATTGCATCCATTCTTTTTCCCTTGCTCCCAGTTGTTTTCATTTGATTTATTATATGCCAAACCCCCAGAAATTTTCAATTTCCGGGGTTTGAAGATTCAATCAAAAAGAGGACTGTTTCCAACCCTCAAAGCTTTGTGTGTTCTTCACGTCCATCCGCATGCAGATAGAAATCTGTTGTTTCTTTAACCCTCCCAACCGGATGTATGGTGGCAAGCAGCATGTACGATTCTTTCTCGCTCATGTCGGTTACATTTACTGCGAATTCTCCATGGCAGTTTCCCATGTTCTTTGCGAGATAATCATAGATACTTTCGTACTTCACTGACTCTTTGGATTTTTCTGTTTCCAGTTCATGTTTTTCCATTTCATCACCTCCGATATAGGTTGCCCAGATAATACCGGAATTATTCTCACTCCACTTCTGGAAACCCCGCAACTGATGTCAGAAACGACAATACCCCGTAAGGCTTACTTGTACTTACATCCTGGTCCGCTGTAGTATGACCTGCAGGTGTTGTAATACTCGCACTCTTCGCAGTTTCTCGGTTTTTCCATATCATTCACCTCTTCTATTATTTTCTGTATTATCTTTATGCAATCTTCCAGAAAAATAATATACTTACCCGGGCAGCCGGGGGGACTTTCCTAGTATATAAAAAACCCCGGAAAATAAGATTTTCCGGGGGGATAAAATTCAATTAAGCCAGTTTACTTTTAGCCAGCTCAGCCAGTGTAGCAAAGCCTTCTGCATCGTTGATAGCCATGTCAGCCAGAACTTTTCTGTTCAGCTCAACGCCAGCCAGCTTCAGTCCATACATGAACTTGCTGTAGGACAGTCCATTCATTCTTGCTGCTGCATTGATACGTGCGATCCACAGCTGTCTGAACTGACGTTTTTTCTGTTTTCTTCCAGCATATGAGCTGGTCAGAGCACGCATAACAGACTGTTTTGCAACTCTGTACTGTTTGGATCTTGCTCCTCTGTAACCTTTAGCCAGTTTCAGAACTCTATTGTGTTTTTTCTTTGCATTTAATCCGCCTTTAATTCTTGCCATCTCTTATTTTCCTCCTTCAAACGCAATCTTATAAATAAGGTAAGATTTTTTTCATGCTCTTAACATTTGTCTGATCAAGCACTGTAGCTTTACGAAGATTTCTTTTTCTCTTCTGAGATTTCTTTGTTAAGATATGGCTTTTATAAGCTTTATTTCTTACGATTTTACCTGTACCTGTAGTTTTGAAACGTTTAGCAGCTGCTCTGCTGGTTTTAATTTTTGGCATTGTATATTCCTCCTTAACTTTCCTATATCTATTTTAACGTTTTTCAGTTAAAAACATCGTCATGCTTCTGCCTTCCACCTTCGGTGCCTTTTCTACAGTTGCCACATCAGACAGCTTCTCAGCAAATTCATCCAGAATGTACTTGCTGCTCTGCATATGAGCCATCTCTCTTCCTCGGAAACGCAGGGTAACTTTTACCTTATCACCTTTGGAAATGAACTTTCTGGCTGCACCAACTTTCGTATTCAGATCGTTAGTGTCAATATTGGGAGACAACCGGACTTCTTTTACATCGATCGTTCTCTGTTTTTTTCTTGCTTCTTTTTCTTTTCTGGCCATCTCATATCTGTATTTACCATAATCGATGATCTTGCATACAGGTGGTTTGGCTGTAGGCGCGATTTTCACCAGATCAAGTCCTGCTTCCTGTGCACGTTTATATGCATCTCTTGCAGACATAATTCCCAACTGTTCCCCATTCTCGCCGATCAGACGCACTTCTCTGTCTCTGATCTGCTCGTTAATCATTAATTCGCTAATAGTAGTACACCTCCATCAAAAAAAGCAGATAGACAGACTATCCGCTTGACATACTACACGACAGCATAACCACAACCATCGATCATATTAACCATAGTCACTTTTGTGCTAAGGTGAGAGCGGATACTCTTCTTTGTTTTTCATACACGTATAAATTACCACAGAAACAATTTGGTGTCAAGTGTTTTTTATAAACTTCTTTCACTTGCTTTCAATAGATTTTATATAAAGTTCTGGGGCATATACAAGAAAAAAAGTCTTGTATATGCCCCGTTAGTCTTCATTTCGTTATTATTTTACAGGATTACAGACACTTTTTATCTGCACCGGAATGTACCGCAGTTGGTTTCCTGTACGTCTGTTGCATGAGAACCCTCAATATCAACAGAATCTGCATAACACTTCTTGTCCTCATTATATTTACAGGTTTCTGCAGTACAGCCGATATGAATAGTATCACATCCGCAGCTGCAATCATTGGAATAACCTTCTCCAGTCCGTTCCACAAAACTTCCACATGCGGTCTGATCCATCGTTTTCGCATGATCTCCCTGCACCTGTATATCACCTCTGGAACAGAGCTGTTCCTTGTTGTATACACATTTTACAGCCGTACATCTTAATTCTGTCATTACACATACCTCCTTTTAGTTCTCGCAGACCATGAACATGCACAGATACCCGCGAAGATTAAATCCCCTTCTGTCTTACAGAAGAGTATTTACTACAACTTCAGTATGTGTCCTATTAATTATTTTATTCATAACCAGTTATATTTTTTGTGACTCATTTGGAATAAAGCAGCAGCCCGGAAAGTTATGTATGAGGACATTTCCTTTTCCGGGCTGACTGCTTACTACTTTCTCTATTATTTCTATTCCTTTGACATCCAGTTTTTGCAATTCTGCAACTTTCGCCATTTCTATTATAATAAAATACGCAGTAAAACAAAATATATTTACCCAATTTCAACATAATAATCCGAGTAAATATTGATTTTCAGATTTCTCCAACATTTACCCAATGCGTATTTATGATATAATATCAATAGTCAAAACAAGTGCATGTTTCTGCATAATTACAAAATGCTTTTCAGAAAGGAGGTTCACCTATGACCCATTCCCCTGAACATTTATTTGCAGCGCACCATCCAGACAGGAAATTTCTTACAGAACATTGTATACACTATTACTATGACGGTGTTATATCAATTGCATCAACAGGAGTGCGGTCTGGTCAGAAGACTTCACCTTATCGTCATTCTCATGACGATTACGAATTTCTGATTCCCTATGGCCCGATTCCGATGTTGATTTTGAAAGGGGAAAATTATTACGGAGAAACCGGATATGTATATCCGTCTAATCCAGGCGACATCCATGGGACTAAACTTAAGATTTCCAATACACCTCATGATAATGTTGTCATCGACAAAACGTATTTTGAAGCTATTCTGGCACATTTGAAGCATAAAAACTGGCACTTTGGAGCCAGTCTCCCACTGACGGAGGATACAAAAACCTATATTCAGTTATTCAAACGGGAATTCAACAGAAAAGAATCCTGCGATTCCCGAAAGCTTCAGGCACTTTCCTATTTACTGTCAGTATCATTGATTGAAGCGGGAAGTGCAGACAGCTGCCAGCTGGAACCATCCGCCTACAGTTATCAGAAAGGGATGTTTCAGATTGCATCTTATATCAATACACACTACACAGAACCGCTGACAATCAATATGCTGGCTGATTTGTGTAATATTTCCCCGACGTATTTCATCTCTGCTTTCAAAAAAGCAATCGGTGTATCACCGCACCAGTATCTGTCGCGTCTTCGCCTTTCGAACGCACGACAATTGTTGGAAACAAGCAATTATTCTGTTCAGGAAATCGCTCTGATGTGCGGCTTTCAAAAACCAAACACTTTTACTTCTCTGTTCAAAAGCACACATGGTCTGACGCCGCAGCAATATCGAAAAGCCCAGGCTGATGATCACATTCAAACAGATGAGTAGCTAAAAAGGAGCTGTCGTTTTTCGACATGCTCCTTTCAATTTATCCTGAAAGTCTCTTCTTACAAGCTTTTCTCCAGTTTTTCTATCATTTCGTCAATATCTTTTTCCGTGATGATCAGCGGCGGCACCAGACGCAGCACATTCGTTCCCGCTGAAATCACCAGAAGACCATTGGTAATCGCCCGATTGACTACATCTCCTACTTTTTTGCCTTCCAGAACCAGACCCTGCATCAGACCTTTTCCACGTCTTGCGGTAATAAAATCGTACTTATCCACCAATTCATCCAGTTTTTTCTCCAGATACGGGGTAATCGCCTGCACATGTTCCAGCAGATGTTCGTTTTCAAATAGATCAAATACCTTGCTCACCGCTGCACATGCCAGTGGATTACCTCCATAAGTAGTTCCATGATCCCCAGGAACAAGAGATGCCGCAGCAGTCTTTTCATTCAGAACAAATGCCCCCACAGGAACTCCGCAGCCAAGTGCTTTGGCACATGTCATCACGTCCGGCTGCACACCGTAGGACTGGCAGGCAAACATGGTTCCAGTTCGTCCCATGCCACACTGAATCTCATCCAAAATCAACAGAATATCTTTCTCATCACACAGTTTCCGTACACCTTTCAGAAACTCTGGTTCAGCCGGATAGATACCACCCTCACCCTGTACGGTTTCCATGATAATTGCACATGTTTTATCGGTTATCTGCTCCTTTACGCTTTCCAGATTATTAAATTGTGCAAAGCGGATTCCTCCGATCAACGGCTTGAAAGGCTCCTGATAATGGGTATTTCCCGTAACCGAAAGTGCACCCAGACTTCTTCCGTGGAAGGAATGCTTCATGGCGATGATTTCATGATCTGTACTTCCATCCTTCAGATAAGCATATTTTCTTGCCACCTTGATAGCTCCCTCAATGGCCTCTGTTCCGCTGTTGGTAAAAAATACTCTGGACATGCCGGAGGCTTTTACCAGCTTTTCTGCTGCTTCTGTCACCGGCACATTATAGTAAAGGTTGGATGTATGAATAATTTTATCAATCTGGTCTTTCAGGGCCTGACTGTATTCCGGATGGTTATATCCCAGAGCAAATACAGCGATACCTGCTGCAAAATCCAGATATTCTTTTCCCTCAACATCATACAGCCGAACTCCCTCACCTTTTTCCAGTACGATTTGAAAACGGTTATACGTATGCAGAATCACCTGTTCTGCCCGGTCAATATATTCCTTACTGCACGTCATAATCTTTCATCTCATCCTTTCTTAAAATAGCCGTACCAATACCTTTATTAGTAAAGATTTCCAGAAGCAGACAGTGGGGAATTCTTCCGTCCAGAATATGAACCCTGGATACACCTTCTTCAATCGCATCAATACAATTCTGCAGTTTGGGAATCATACCGCCGCCTACATTTCCATTATTAATCAATTCTCTTGCTTCTTTCACAAACAATTTTGACAGCAATGTGGATGGATCCTTCGGATCCAGATATACACCCTCAATATCTGTAAGGAACGCCAGCTTTTCAGCTTTTACTTCTTTTGCTATCGCACATGCGGCATCATCCGCATTGATATTATAGGTCTGAAAATCTGCGTCCATACCAACCGGACATATAATCGGAAGGAAATCTTTTTCCAGAAGATCATAAATAATTTTCGGATTTACACCGGTAACATTACCCACAAATCCAATATCTTCCCCGTTGGAATATTTCTTTTCCACTGTCAGAAGACCGCCGTCTTTTCCGCTGATACCTACTGCTTTTACTCCCAGAGACTGTACCAGGGAAACCAGTTCTTTATTTACTTTTCCCAATACCATCTCCGCAACTTCCATGGTGTCTTTATCGGTCACCCGAAGACCATTGATAAATTTAGGTTCCATTCCCACTTTGCCTACCCAGCGGCTAATTTCCTTTCCGCCGCCGTGTACAATGATTGGCTTAAATCCAACCAATTTCAGAAGAACTACATCCTGGATGACCTGTTTCTTCAGTGTTTCATCCACCATAGCACTTCCACCATACTTGACAACAATAATTTTCCTGTTGAAACGCTGAATATAAGGCAGCGCCTCTATCAACACTTCTGCTTTCTGCAGATATTCTGAACGAACCATACTTCCTCCTCACTGCAGCCAATCGGCCACGACACATCTTATTTTCAAGTACGCCTCAGCGTACTTGCTGCGAGGTGCGCGTCATGCTTTGCATGACATGATACATCTGCACACCTCTGCAATCCGCCGGAGGCTTTATCTTGGAAGGAGATTGGACTCCCACCAAGACTAAATTGTTGCAACTCACCACCTATAGAGGTGGGAGTCTTATCTCCCTTCAAGATAAAACTCATTTATGAACGGTAATCGGCATTAATTGACACATATTCGTATGTAAGGTCACAACCCCATGCTGTTGCACGTGCATTTCCCATTTTCACATCTGCGATTGCTGTTACTTCTTTTTCAGAAAGAATCTTTGTAGCAGTCTCTTCGCTGTAGTCGGTGGCAACTCCATCTCTGATGATCTGCAGCTTACCTGCCGCACTCTCAAAATAGAGATCAACTTTCTCCGGATCAAACTGTGCTCCGGAATATCCCATTGCACACAGGATTCTTCCCCAGTTGGCATCGTGACCAAAAATAGCTGCTTTTGTCAAATTCGATGTAATAATAGATTTACTCAAGGTAACAGCCTGTTCTTTGCTTTCTGCTCCGATAACCTTTACTTCAAATAAAGCACTGGCGCCTTCACCGTCCGCAGCAATCTTCTTTGCCAGACAGGTATTGACATACAATAGGGCATCCAGAAATGTCTGATAATCTTCATTTTCTTCTGAAATGAGCTCATTTTCCGCCATTCCGTTGGCCAGAAGAAGTACCGTGTCATTGGTGGAAGTATCACCGTCTACAGACACCATGTTATAGGTATCCTTTACCACCTCACTCAGGGCCTTCTGCAGCATTTCCTTAGAAATAGCCGCATCGGTTGTGACAAATCCCAGCATGGTACACATATTCGGATGAATCATACCGGAACCTTTGCACATACCGCCCAGTGTCACAGTTTTTCCACTCAGTTCCACAGTAACGGCAACTTCTTTGGAAACGGTATCTGTTGTCATTATAGACTGAGCAGCCAGTGCTCCTGCTTCTCTTGTGGAAGACAGAAGGGGCACCAGTTTTTTCACACCTTCCCCAAGAACATCCATGGGAAGCTGTTTTCCGATCACGCCTGTAGAGGCAACCAATACAGAATCTTCTGATATATGCAATTCTGCAGCCGCAATTTCCGCTGTTTTTTTACAGTATGAAAGTCCTTCTGCACCCGTACAGGCATTTGCCACACCACTGTTACAGACAATTGCCTGGGCAAACGGATGATTATATACAATGTCCTGATCCCATTTGACCGGAGCTGCTTTCACCACATTGGTAGTAAATGTTCCTGCTGCCACACAGGGCTTTTCACTATATACCAGCGCCATATCTTTTGTATTGCCTTTTTTTATACCGGCTGCCAGTCCGGCCGCCTGAAATCCTTTTGCCGCGGTTACTCCGCCGTCTATTATTTTCATAATCTTCCTCCTATACAGATCTCGGTTACGGGAACATGGGTACCAATTCCAGACCTTCACTTTCTTTCAGCCCGAACAGCAGATTCATATTCTGGACCGCCTGACCGGCTGCCCCCTTCACCAGGTTATCAAGTGCGCCCATCATAATCAAACGACGGGTACGCAGATCAATTTTAAAGTTCACATCCACATAATTGCTACCTTCCACCCATTTAGTCTGTGGACAAATATCTTTCTCAAGTACTCTGACAAATTTTTCATTCTGATAATACTTATCATATACCGCTTTCACTTCTTCATAAGTGACATCTTTTGTCAGGCTCGCATATGCAGTTACAAGAATTCCCCTGTTCATTGGGACCAGATGAGGTGTAAAATTCAGCAGAACCTGTTTGCCGCAGGCATATCCCAGCTGTTCTTCAATCTCAGGTGTGTGTCTGTGAGACGCCACTCCATATGCCTTCATGTTTTCATTGACTTCGCAGAACAGGTTATCAATCTTTGCGCCTCTTCCTGCACCTGATGTCCCGGACTTTGCATCAATAATCAGGGTATCCGGGTCAATCAGCCCTTCCTTTACCAGCGGATAGCAGGTCAGAATACTGCAGGTTGTATAACATCCCGGATTCGCTACCAGTCGGGCCTTTTTTACATCTTCTCTGTTAATTTCACAGAGTCCATAAACGGCCTCATCAATATACTGGGGGGATTTATGTTCGATTTTATACCATTCTTCGTATATTTTTACATCTTTAATACGAAAATCCGCACTCAAATCGATTACTTTTACTTTCGATAAAATATCTTCATTGATTATGGAAGCGCAAAATCCCTGAGGGGTTGCTGTAAAAATCACATCTACCTGCTCTGCCAGGGCTTCCATATTATCTTCCATACACTTTGCATCTACCATCTGGAAAAAATTCTGATAAATTGATGCATACTTCTGATCAATATAACTTCTTGATCCATACCATACGATTTCTGCTTCTTTATGTGCCAGAAGGATTCTTACCAATTCTGCTCCCGCATATCCTGTGGCACCAATAATACCTACTCTGATCATGGTTTTTTCTCCTTTATTCAAGTACACCGTTTCCTTATTTTACGCTTCTCACACGGTAAAGTAAAGAAGTTTTTACCGTTGTCATCTCACACTTTCTGTATGTTCTTTTTGATAACTTGCATAATTATACATCTTTTATGTATATTATGCAAGTTTTTTTATTTTATTTTTATTTTTCCTATTGCTTTTTTATCTGACATGATGTATATTATACACGTTCTTACATACAAAATTATGAGGAGGAACTTATCATGAGTGAAAAAGTTGTTTTAGCATATTCCGGCGGTCTGGATACAACAACACTGATTCCGTGGCTGAAAGAAAATTTTAATTACGAAGTAATCTGCTGTTGTGTAGACTGTGGTCAGGGTTCTGAACTGGATGGTCTGGATGAAAGAGCAAAACTTTCCGGAGCTTCCAAGTTATACATTGAAAATATCATCGATGAATTCTGTGATGAATATATCATGCCATGTGTAGAAGCAGGTGCTGTATATGAGCACAAATATCTGCTGGGAACTTCCATGGCACGTCCTGTCATCGCTAAACGTCTGGTAGAGATTGCACGGAAAGAAGGCGCTTCTGCTATCTGTCACGGAGCTACCGGTAAAGGAAATGACCAGATTCGTTTCGAACTGGCAATCAAAGCACTGGCACCGGATCTGAAAATTATTGCTCCATGGCGTATGACAGATGTATGGACCATGCAGTCCCGTGAAGACGAAATCG
>JBJELT010000044.1:0-15542 GCA_051879295.1 Oliverpabstia sp.
TTGGGGAAAGTGAGTCCGAAGATCCGACGCTTACGGAGACTTTGGCGCGAAGGCTCTCCTGAGCGTCAATTTAGTCGTAGTTAGCGGCTAGCTGAGGAGGAACGGCCTGCTTCTGAAAAAATGATATGAAGTTTCCGTCCCTTCTTTAATAATTATATCACACGGAATACAAGAAATTCAATATAATGAGAGATTTTTTCTCGTAATTCACAGGCTTTTCAGACAATCCTTTTCTTCTATTTCTACAAGTATGATATCTTCCCCAATCTGGCAGATACATTCCCAGGGGATGCAGAATTCGCTGTCTCTGCCGAAGATACCGCAGATGCGTCCGGGACCGGGGACGATCAGGTGGGTGATTTTTCCGGTTTTGCAGTCGAATTCCACATCAACAGGGCAGCCCATGCTTTTGCAGGTGCAGGAATTGATGATTTCTTTTTGTTTCAGTTCACAAACACGCATAAAAATCTCCTGTTTTTCTTGACGTTTGATTTGCAATTATATTATGATGAAATCAGAGTGGTAATACCTTAAACCAGAGAAGTGTACGTGAATAAAATTAAGATGAAAGCAGAGGTAGTGTTATGAAGTGTCCTTATTGTAATCAGGATAATACGCGCGTGGTAGATTCCCGCCCGGTGGATGAGAATACAGCGATTCGCCGCCGCCGCATGTGTGATGAGTGTGGAAAACGTTTTACTACATATGAAAAAGTGGAGACGATTCCATTGATTGTAATTAAGAAAGATCAGAACCGTGAGCAGTATGATCGTTCGAAAATCGAAGCAGGAGTACTTCGTGCCTGCCATAAGAGGCCTGTGTCAGCGGAGCAGATTCATGAGCTGGTAGATGCTGTGGAAACGGAAATATTTAATATGGAAGAAAGAGAAATTCCCAGTACTGTGATCGGTGAAATTGTCATGAATAAGCTGAAAGATCTGGAGGCAGTAGCCTATGTAAGATTTGCTTCCGTATACCGTGAATTCAAAGATGTGAACACATTTATGGATGAATTGAAAAAAATGCTGAAATAATGTCTTTTAATTAATATGATGCCTGGAAATTAATAAATGATTGATTATTATTGGGTAAGGTGGTAAACTTTACCTAATATGGTCAAGGAGGCAATTATTATGAGAACATTTGAAAAATCTTCCAAACTGGATAATGTCTTATATGATGTAAGGGGGCCTGTCGTTGATGAAGCGGCCAGAATGGAAGCCAGTGGACTGAATATTCTTAAGCTGAATATCGGTAATCCGGCTCCTTTTGGGTTCAATGCTCCGGAAGAAGTCATTCTGGATATGCGGCAGTATCTCTGGGATTGCCAGGGATATTCAGATTCCAAAGGTCTGTTTTCGGCAAGAAAGGCAGTTATGCAGTATTGTCAGCTGAAAAAGATACCGGGAGTTACTATGGATGATATCTACACAGGCAATGGGGTCAGTGAGCTGATCAACCTGTGTATGCAGGCACTGCTGAATGATGGAGACGAGATACTGATTCCGGCACCTGATTATCCTTTGTGGACAGCAACTGCTACTCTGGCAGGGGGCAAGGCTGTTCATTATATCTGTGATGAAGAATCCGACTGGTATCCGGATATTGAAGATATGAGAAGCAAAATAACAGATAAAACAAAAGCAATCGTTATCATCAATCCGAATAACCCCACAGGGGCTTTATATCCCCGGGAGATACTTGAGAAAATTGTAAAATTGGCACAGGAATTCGGGCTGATCATCTTTTCTGATGAGATTTATGACCGGCTGGTGATGGATGGTCTGCAGCACATCTCAATTGCATCGATTGCTCCAAAAGATGTGTTCTGTGTCACATTCAGCGGACTTTCCAAGTCACACATGATCGCTGGATTCCGCGTAGGCTGGATGGTATTAAGCGGCAATAAAGAACAGGCAGCCGGCTATATTGAGGGATTGAAAATGCTCTCCAACATGCGCCTGTGCTCCAATGTTCCGGCCCAGTCCATCATACAGACTGCACTGGGTGGTTATCAGAGTGTAGAAGAATATCTGGTACCGGGCGGGAGAATCTATGAACAGAGAGAATGCATCTATAAACTGCTGAATGATATCCCGGGTGTGACTGCTAAGAAACCAAAAGCAGCCTTTTATATCTTCCCCAAACTGGATATCGAGAAGTTCAATATCCATGACGATGAGCAGTTTGCACTTGACCTGCTGAGAGAGAAGAGAATCCTGATTGTTCATGGCGGTGGATTTAACTGGCATACACCGGATCATTTCCGCGTGGTATACCTGCCGCGGGTAGCTGATCTGGAAAAAGCAACGAGAAAACTGGGCGATTTTCTGGATGGATACAGACAGAAATAAATGGAATCTGTCGGAGGTTTTAATTCCTTTCATGATAAAAAGGGCAGATACCTGGACATTTTTTGTGCCGGGTACCTGCCTTTTTTCATTTCTGTTATTCCTGTACATGATCCAGTCCCTGTGCGAGAATGGTAGCCACATGGGCATCAGCAAGAGAATAATAGACCGTTTTTCCGTCACGACGGAATTTGACCAAAGAGGACTGCTTCAGTACGCGAAGCTGATGGGAGATGGCACTTTGTGTCATTCCAAGCAGCTCTGCGATATCACAGACACATAGTTCTCCGCCGGAAAGTGCATAAAGAATGCGGATTCGGGTAGGATCTCCGAAAACCTTGTATAAATCTGCAAGTTTGTAAAGCACGTCATCAGCCGGTGCTTCCGTTGGAAGATGGGGATGATGATGGTGACAGACGTCACAAAGTTCGATCATGGATTCCAGATCGGGTAAATTCTGATTTTGATTCATACTTACACCTTATTTCAATTCGAGTATACCCCTGTCATAATAGAGGTATCATTACTGGTAAGTGTAACGGAAAATCAGAAATCGGTCAAGTCTAAAGTCAAAAATCAAAAAAATGAAAAAAAACCTTGCACTTTTGTCACTTTTCGTGTATGATACTTTACAACGTTAGTTCGAGAAAATGCACCTATTACGAGGATGTATCGCAATGGGTGTTTTTTGCTTTATAGGAGGAGATTTTATGTCAGATAATGAAATGATGAACCTGGATGAGATGGGCGCATTGAAAGTGGATATGAAAAAGTGGGAGGAGGAACTGATGAAGAATCATCGGATCGATCCGAATCTCTATCTGGAGTATGATGTTAAAAGAGGTCTGCGTGACTCAGCCGGTAAAGGTGTCCTGACCGGTTTGACAGAGATATCAGATGTGTGTGCCTATAATTTGATTAATGGACGTCAGATTCCGGCAGAAGGAAGTCTGTATTATCAGGGAATCAATATATATGATATTGTGAATGGACTTGAGGGAAGAAAGTTCGGTTTTGAAGAGACCATATATCTTCTGTTGTTTGGAAAACTTCCCAATAAAACACAGATGGACAGTTTTTTAAATACGCTGTTTGAACTGCAGTGTCTGAGTGGTCGTTTTGTGCGTGATGTTGTCATGAAGGCATCGAATGCAAATATTATGAATGCCATGCAGCGGTGTGTGTTGACACTTTACACTTATGACAGCAATCCGGAGGATATATCTGCCGGCAATGTACTGCGGCAGGCCCTGGGGTTGATTGCGAAGCTGCCGCTGATAGCTGTATATTCCTATCATGCTTACCGTCATTTCAGAAAAGATGAGATGCTGTTTATCCGCAATCCTGAGAAGGGACTCTCTCTCGCAGAGAATATGTTGCTGATGCTTAGACCAAGCGGTCAGTATACAGAGTTGGAGGCAAAAGTTCTCGATATTGCACTGATTCTTCATGCAGAGCACGGCGGTGGAAATAACTCTACATTTACAAACCATGTAGTGACTTCTTCCGGAACAGATACTTATTCTGCCATTGCCGCATCTATTGGCTCATTGAAAGGCCCTCGTCACGGTGGTGCTAACCTGAAAGTTCAGAATATGTTTGATGATATCAAAGCCCACATCAATGACTGGACAAACGAAGAAGAAGTATCCGCTTATCTTGATAAGATTCTGAACAAACAGGCTTTTGACCGGACAGGTCTGATTTATGGTATGGGTCATGCGGTTTACACACTTTCTGACCCGAGGGAAGTGATCCTGAAAAAGTTTGCAAAAGAACTGGCAGAGGAAAAAGGTCTTATGGAAGAATTTGCACTGTATGACCTGGTAGAGCGGCTTGCCGGACAGCAGATCATGGAGCAAAGAAAATTATTTAAAAATGTCTGTGCAAATGTGGACTTTTACAGTGGATTCGTTTACAGTATGCTGGGAATTCCTCAGGAATTGTTTACTCCGCTTTTTGCCATTGCACGTATGTCAGGCTGGAGTGCACATCGTCTGGAAGAACTGGTGAATGCAGGAAAAATTATTCGTCCGGCTTATAAATATGTGGGAAAGCATCTGGAATTTACAGAAATGGAAGAAAGATAATGCTGATTGGAAAAAGTAATGGTTGAAATCGTTTGGTGAATTCATTATAATAAAGGATAGTTATCGCTTGTCTGCCCAAAGATGGTCTGATTAAAATAGAAGCGATTGCTGTAAAATAAATAGAAAAAGGAAAATATTATGAGTGGTGGAGATATTATTGCAATTTTAATTGCGTTTGTGTGTTATTTGCTGTTAATGATAATTATCGGCGCAATTTACATGAAGAATACCAGCAGTTCGGAAGACTATTTCCTTGGCGGAAGAGGACTGAGCGGTTGGGTGGCAGCGTTGTCTGCGCAGGCATCCGATATGAGTGGATGGCTGCTGATGGGACTTCCGGGTGCTGTTTATGCTATGGGTACCGGACAGGCATGGATCGCTATCGGTCTGTTTCTGGGAACCGTATTTAACTGGGTGTGCATTTCTTCCCGACTTCGCCGGTATACCATCCGTACCAATTCCATGACGCTGCCGGCATATTTTGAAAACCGGTTCCGGGATAAAAAGCGAGTGCTGCTGATGGTTTCATCTGTTGTCATCGTTATATTTTTCCTGGTATACACTGCATCTGCTCTTTCGGCAGGAGGAAAGCTGTTCAGCTCTGTATTTGGTGTGGATTATCATGCAGCTCTTGCCATCGGCGCAGCAGTTATTCTTGCCTATACATTTATGGGTGGATTTATGGCAGTATGTGTGACAGACTTTATTCAGGGAACTCTGATGCTGGTAGGACTTCTGATTGTACCGATTATTGCCTATGTGCTGGTAGGACCCGGCAACATGACAGAGATTCTGGGACAGACAGGTGTGGAAGGCGGAGCATCTTCTTATCTGAGTCTGTTTATGAACGGAGAAAGGCCATATACAGCAGTTGAAATTATTTCCCAGCTTGCCTGGGGGCTTGGATATTGTGGAATGCCGCATATTCTGACCAGATTTATGGCTGTTAAGAACCAGAAAGAATTAAAAAAATCCAGAGTGATTGCAATCATCTGGGTAGTACTTTCTTTGGGAGCTGCTGTGTGCATCGGTATCATCGGCAGAGCATACCTGTATCCGATGATTCTGGGAACGGAAGGAACAGCGTCTGCAGAAAGTGTATTTATTGAAACGATTACAAAAATGTTTACCAGTGATATGAATCTTCCGTTTATCGGAGGTATCTTCCTCTGTGGTATCCTGGCGGCAATTATGTCCACAGCGGATTCACAGCTTTTGGTAACAGCTTCATCGGTGTCTAAGGATATTTATAAAGGAATCCTTAAACCCGGCTCAGATGAAAAGAAGGTCTTGAAAGTAAGCCGTATCACGGTTATCGTGGTATCTGTGCTGGCATTTGCGATTGCATGGAATCCTAATAACAGTATTATGGGACTTGTATCCAATGCATGGGCAGGACTGGGCTCCGCCTTCGGTCCGATCGTATTGATGTCATTATTCTGGAGAAGAACCAATTTTGTGGGAGCTGTGGCTGGTATCGTGTCCGGTGGTCTTACCGTTATTATCTGGGATTACATACCTCTTGTGGGAGGACAGACACTGGGAACAGCTACCGGATTATATTCTCTGGCAGTGGGATTTGCGGTCAGCGTATTATGTATCGTGATCTTCAGTCTCTGTACAAAAGAACCTTCCAAAGAGATTTTGGCAGAGTTTGATTCTGTTAAAAACTGGAAAGAGAACTAAGGATAAATGAAAAGAGTTCCGCTTGCGGGACTCTTTGTTATATAATAGGAAAGCTCTCCGGGCAGGATTCTTTCACAAATAATGAAAAAGTATAAAGGAGACCTATGAATTATAAATTGACGATTGAGTATGACGGTACCCGTTATGATGGATGGCAGCGTCAGAGTACCACGGAACAGACCATTCAGGGAAAGATTGAACGAGTTTTGTCGCGGATGACAGGAAAAGATATAGAAATTGACGGTGCCGGAAGAACAGATGCAGGAGTTCATGCCAGAGGCCAGACGGCAAGTGTGCATCTGGGATTTTATGGGAGTGATGAAGAGATTCTGGAATATTTGAATGAATATCTTCCGGATGATATCGGCATTGTGTCTGTGGAACGTGTGCAGGAGCGTTTTCATGCCAGACTCTGGGCGACAGGAAAGTGTTATTCCTATCGGATCGGAACGGATAGCTGTAAATCTGTCTTTGAGCGCAAATACAGATATCCCCTTGGAAAGAAACTGGATGTGGAGGCTATGAGACGAGCTGCTTCTGATCTGCTGGGTACACATGATTTTCGCTCCTTTTGTGGAAATCCACGGATGAAAAAGTCAACGGTGCGGACAATCGAAGAAATTTTGATTGAAGAGCTGGAACATGAAGTGAAAATAACGTATACTGGTAATGGATTCCTGCAATATATGGTCAGAATATTGACCGGAACGCTGATTGAGGTGGGGCTCCATCAGAGGAAGGAAGACAGTATGCCCTGGCTGTTGGAGCAGAAAGACAGGAAACTGGCTGGCGTGACGGCTCCGGCACAGGGGCTGTGCCTGGAACAGGTTTATTATAATATAGGAAAGTCCTCTGACTTTCCTATATTATAATAAACCCTCCGGGCAGGATCGCACTGCGGCGGAGAGGAATTATGTTGCTGAAAGCAACCCGCCGCAGGCGGAGAATCCTGCAAAGCAGGATTCTTTTTATTGAATAATACATGAAAAAGATAAAGGGAGAATGGTATGAGAGACTGGAGTAAATGGCCACAGGAATATTATGAAACAACAGACCGGGAGGAGCGACTTGAGATGCTCAGGGAACGTCTGCAGTCGGAAGAGGCAGATGAAAAGGACCGTATTCGGATGAAGTTCTGGGAACTGCGTTATGGGCAGAGAGAAAAAATGCCGGAGGGTGTTGATTATTTTATCCGGTCCTGGATGGAATTGTTTTTTATTTCAAAAAAGCTGGGTTCTTCGTGGTTGAGACAGCAGCATCTGAAGAGCATGGAAATTGTAAAAAAAGATTTTGGCTTCGAACTGGCAAAAGAGTATGGAACAGCAGGAGAAGAAGTGCTTTATCAGGAACTGTGTCATGGTGTGGGCTTTTACATGGAGCTATGCCGGAGAGACAGTAAGTACAATACTCAGCTTCTTGGTATTGTGAAACTGAAACCAGAACGTCTGGTGGAAAAGATTGGGAATGAACTGTGGAAAATTTCCGTGGAAGTTCCTAAGACTATGGAACAGGAGGCGGAATTTGCACCGTTTGCTGCAGCGTGTAAAGATGTTTTCTGGGCACAGTATCCCAAGTACAAGAAGGATGAAGCAATAAAACTGGAACGATAAAGATGCCAGGTAAACCTTAACGTTTTCTTAAAGCTGAGGCAAGGGGATTGCAGACAGTGTGATTTCGAGATAAGATAGGTAAGTAACAACGTGACTGATAAGGAGGGATACAGTGACGAATAGTATTCTTGACTATCTGGAAGAAACATCTGAAAAGTATCCAGCCCGGATCGCTTTTGCAGATGAACATACTGCCTGTACGTTTGAAGAACTGAAGAATGATTCCAGACGAATCGGAACCGGACTATGCAGGATAATATCACGCAGTGCACCGGTTCCGGTTTTTATGGAGAAAAGTGTACAGACCATACAGGTTCTTATGGGGATTGTGAATGCAGGAGGCTTTTATATAATGCTGGATATTCACCAGCCCTCGCTGCGTTTGAAAAGCATTCTTGACATTTTACAGGCAGACTGTCTGATAACCTCCAGGATGTATGAAAAGGAACTGGAACAGTTGGGATATAGCGGGAAAGTTCTCCTGGCGGAGGAACTTCTTCAGACAGAACCGGAGGAGAAAGTACTGCAGGCTGTTCGCAGACAGGCAAAAGATACAGATCCGCTGTATGGTATTTTTACTTCCGGTTCCACGGGAACACCGAAAGGTGTGGTGGTATCTCATCGATCGGTGATCGATTTTATCGATCAGTTTACCGATATTTTTCATATTACGCAGGAGGATGTGATCGGTAACCAGGCTCCATGGGATTTTGATGTGTCTGTCAAGGATATTTACTCTGCCCTGAAGACAGGGGCGAGAGTGGAGATTATTCCTAAACGGATGTTTTCCTTTCCTGCACAATTGCTGGATTTTCTCTGTGAGCGGCAGGTGACCACGTTGATCTGGGCTGTTTCGGCTTTGTGTATCATTACCACTCTGCGGGGATTTTCTTACAAAGTACCGGATAAAATTCGCAAAGTTCTCTTTTCCGGGGAAACTATGCCAATCAAACATCTGAATCTGTGGAAAACGTATCTTCCGGATGCAGTTTATGTGAATTTGTATGGTCCTACAGAAATCACCTGTAATTGTACGTATTATGTGGTTGACCGTGCCTATGAACCGGGAGAATCCCTGCCGATTGGGAAAGCATTTCCGAATGAAACAGTATTTTTGCTGGATGAGGAGAACCGGGAAATCAGAGAACCCGGTCAGAAGGGCGAAATCTGTGTGACGGGAACAGCCCTTGCCCTCGGGTATTATCAGAACGAGGAGCAGACCAGTCGGGCGTTTGTACAGAATCCATTGAATACTGCGTGGCCGGAGCGGATGTATCGGACCGGTGATTTGGGTTATTACGGTGAGGATGGGAATCTGTATTTCGCATCACGCCGTGATTTCCAGATCAAGCATATGGGTCACAGGATTGAGCTGGGAGAGATTGAAGCTGTGATGGAGCAGGTGGAAGAAATCGAGAGAGCCTGCTGTATTTTTGATGAGGAAAAAAAGAAAATTCTGGCATTTTATCAGGGAAATATAGAAAAACGGGAACTGAAGCAGAAAATGGGAACTCGCCTTCCTGCATTTATGCTGCCCAATAGATTTTATCCGGTGGAGTGTATGCCTTTGACGAAAAATGGAAAGATTGACAGAAAGGAATTGATGAAAGGACGGAAGTGATATGGATATGATAGAAATCATACGCCGTGAGGCCAAACGATATGAAACGCCGTTTTACCTGTTTGATCTGGACAGCTTTCAGAAAAGAATCAGCGCGATTACAAAGCTTACGGGCAATCGTGTCAAACTGTGCTATGCCATCAAGGCCAATCCTTTTCTGACAAGAATGGCTGCCTCCTGCCTGAGGCGGCTGGAAGTATGCTCCCCGGGAGAATTTGCCATCTGTGAGCGGCTGGAGATTCCCATGGAAAAAATTGTATTGTCCGGTGTATATAAAGAAAAGAAAGAGATTCACCGGATATTTTCCAAGTACGGAGGGAAAGGTGTCTATACCGTAGAATCTTTGCAGCAATTCCGGCTTCTGGCGGAAGAAGCAGAAGAAATGGGACTGCGGATTGCGATTTTGCTGCGGCTCACCAGCGGCAATCAGTTTGGTATGGATGAAGAGCAGATTAATGAATTGATAAAGAACAGGAATCAGTATCCCCAGATGATGATCCGGGGACTGCAGTTTTATTCGGGAACACAGAAAAAGAAGAAAAATGTGGTGGAAGGTGAACTGGCCCGTCTGGATCAGCTGCTGGCAGAACTGAGGGAACGCTGGGGTTATCAGGCAAAAGAACTGGAATATGGCCCCGGATTGTATGTTCCGTATTTTCAAAAAGAGGAAGAACAATCTCTGGAAGAAACCATCGGAGAGTTAAATACTATGTTGTCCTCCATGACTTTCAGAGGAAATATCATTCTGGAAATGGGACGATATCTGGCTGCCATGTGCGGTGCTTATGTGACCCGTCTGATAGATTTGAAGCAAAATAACGGGCAGAACTATGCGATTGTGGACGGCGGAATCAACCATTTGAATTATTATGGACAAACTATGGCTATGAAAGTGCCGTGGTATCATCATCTGTCAGGAAAGACACTGGAACCCCGGGAGGGAGAGCGGATTCCTGTGACTGTGTGTGGGTCACTTTGTACGGTCAGTGATGTTCTGGTGAAAAATCTGCCGCTGACTGATCCGCAGCTGCAGGATGTGCTGGTATTTGAAAGAACCGGTGCATATTCAGTGACAGAAGGCATATATTTGTTTTTAAGCCGTGATCTGCCGCAGATTCTGTTCTGGTCTGAGCATAAGGGTCTGCAGCTGGTGAGAGAACACATCTGCAGTCACTGGTGGAATGGAGAAGTAGAGAAAAGGAGATAGAAAAATGGAAGAATTATTAAATATTTTGGAAGAAATTCAGCCGGATGCTGATTATGAAACCTGTGATACACTGATTGACGATGGAATTCTGGATTCTTTTGCAATCCTGTCAATCGTATCAGAACTGGAGGACGCTTTTGGTGTCCAGGTCACACCTGCGGAAATTATTCCCGAGAATTTTAATTCAGCACAGGCTTTGTGGGAAATGGTTCAGCGTCTTCAGGAAGAGAATTAAGTATGGCATTCAATTCATTTGCATTCTTAGTATTTGTAATCATTGCGGCGGTGGGATACTATTGGATTCCCCGCCGATTTCAATGGGTCTGGCTGCTGGGATTCAGCTATCTGTACTATTTGTCTTACGGTGCAGGACTGGTGGGATATCTTCTGTTTACCACAGTGACTACCTGGCTGGGTGCCGGACTGCTGGAATATGAAAAAGTGAGAGAGAGTAAAAATTACAGAAAAACGGTTCTGATTGTGACACTGGTTCTGAACTTTGGGATGCTCGGAATACTCAAATACCTGAATTTCCTGATTTTGAACCTGAACCGGATTTTTGACGGCAGACTGACATTTCTAGATCTGGCTCTTCCCGTGGGGATTTCCTTTTATATTTTCCAGTCGATGGGATATTTGCTGGATGTATACTGGAAACGGCAGAAGGCAGAGAAAAATCTGTTCCGGTTTGCACTTTTTGTTTCTTTCTTTCCGCAGATTCTGCAGGGACCTATCGGGAGATATTCCCGGCTGGCGGGACAGCTTTTCGAGGAACACCGGTGGGATGGAAGACGGGCAGAAGAGGGACTGCAGAGGATTCTCTGGGGATTTTTCAAGAAAATGATCATCGCAGACACGGCAGCCCCTTTTGTGGCAGCGTTGTTTGATGAGTATCAGACTTATCCCGGGCTGTCCATTTTTGCAGTGCTGGCCTATTCCGCACAGCTGTACGGAGATTTCTCAGGCGGTATCGATATCGTAATCGGTATCAGCAGGATTTTCGGTATTACCCTGGACGAGAACTTCAAACGGCCGTTTTTTGCCAGATCCATCACTGATTTCTGGCATCGGTGGCATATCACGCTGGGAACATGGATGAAGGATTATGTATTTTATCCGGTATCACTTTCCCGCTGGATGAGTCAGTTCGGAAAAACGGCAAAGAAAATCTTCGGGAAAACCACCGGAAGAGCACTTCCCATCTGTCTTGCCAATCTGATTGTATTTTTTGTGGTCGGTGTATGGCATGGGGCAGCCTGGAAATTTATCGTCTATGGACTGTACAACGGAGGTATCATTGCCTTCAGCGGCCTGATGGCTCCTCATTATCGGACCTGGAAGAAAAAGCTGGGAATCGTCGACAAATCATCCGGCTGGCAGTTATTTCAGATCATTCGCACCTTTATCCTGGTCAATATCAGCTGGTTTTTTGACCGGGCGGACACGATTCCTCAGGCATTGACCATGATGAAAAACTGTGTGACCCACTGGACTCCGGCGCAGCTTCTGCAGGTACCTGTGGGACTGGGAGGAGGAACATCCTACACCCTTTATGCATTGATAATCCTGGTGCTGGGTGTCTGTATTCTGTTTGTGTACAGCCTTCTGGAGGAGAATGGAAAAAAACCAATGGAAGTATTGTTGGGATGTCCGGGCGGGGTGAGAATTGCTGTCTATATTATGGTATTTTTATCACTTCCGGCACTGGGTCAGCTGCCGTCGGATACAGGAGGTTTTATCTATGCGCAGTTTTAAAAGAATACTGGCAGTTTTTCTTGCGACTGGCCTGCTGGTGGGGCTGAATGAAGGACTGATGTATCTTCTGTATCCATATACCTACACCAGAGCAGATATGCATCACATCATCACCGAAGAATATGACGATCTTCTGGTGGGATCATCCCATGGAAAATGTGGTCTGGATCCCCAGGCCATGGCTGAGGTCACAGGAAGAAAAACACTGAATGTGTGTCAGGGAGGACAGTACCCGGTGGATTCCTGCCATCTGGTCATGGAGGCAGCCCGCCATCAGAACATCAAAAGAGTGATTTACGAACTGGATCCGGGATACTGGGTGACAGAACCCAATCAGTCGGTTGACTATGTTTCATTCTATCAGGAAATGCCCTGGTCAACGGTGAAGTTGTCTTATTTCGCAGATAAGATGATAAAAGCAGACTTTCGGACGGCATTGTTTCCCTGGTACTTCTACAGAAATCAGGTTAAAAGAATCCCGGAATTTGTCCATCAGAAGCAGAGTGATGTGTATAAAAATTATGGGATAGAGCCATTTGCTTCTGAACTGCAGACCTACCGGGAAGATGGATTTATCGCACGCCATCCCCTGCCTTCTGACAGGCAGCAGGAGGACGTGCCGCACCTGTGGGAGTTTGCGGAACCTGAAGAAGATTCGGTTGAAGGATTTGAAAAAATGGTTCGCTTCTGCAAAAAAGAGGGAATCCAGCTCATCGTGGTGACAACTCCCATACCGGAGATTACTTTTGAAAAGTATAAAGCCCATTATGAAGCTGCAAAAAAATATTTTACAGACTATCTGGAAAAGTTGCAGATACCATATTTCTGTTATCTGGATACACAGGAGAGTGATATACCACAGGATCTGGAAGAATTTGCTGACTACGATGGACATATGTATGAGGAGGCGGCGGAGCGGTTCAGCAGGGTTTTTGCCGGGGATATGGTCGATGGTTCATCTTATTTGCAAAGGTGAACTGAAAGCGATGGAACGGGTAAAAATCCTTACTGAAAAATGGGGGATAAATGTATAAATATAACAGCCAGCGTAGATTCGCTGGCTGTTTGTATGAACACCAATCCCTAAGATTCACTTATTCCGGATATACCAGCCGTTCCGGCCTGATATCAATCAGCACTTCCCGGAGAAAACGGTCAGCAAGATAATTTGCCATCGGAAGATTCATATCCAGATAATTGCCGCAGTCTTTGGCGGAAGCTCCCGGAACCTCATCATGATAATCCCTGATAAAAATAAACATTTCTGTCAGCAGAGGTACGATATCGGCGGACTCATAGTCTCCAGCGAGAAGAAGGTAAAAACCAGTCCGGCATCCCATTGGTCCGAAATAGATAATGCGGGAACCATAAGCCGGATGATTTCTCAAAAAAGTAGCACCCAGATGTTCAATGGCATGCATCTCTGCTGTGTTCATCACCGGTTCTTCATTGGGGGAAGTCATTCGGATATCAAATGTGGTGATCAGAGAATTCCCCACCGGATCTTTCCGGGAAACATAAACTCCCGGCTGAAGTTTCAGATGGTCTATAGTAAAACTGGTAATTTTCTGCATAACAATGCCTCCTGTTTATTATTTGAAATCAGTATACCATATTTTTGAAGCATTTCACAGAATAAACATATTTTCATAACATTTTTACCACAATGCATCGATATACTGAACCTGTAAACAAAAAGAGATACAAATATTTTACAATAGATGAAACAGGAGGTATCAGTTATGGAAGATTATGGACGTTATCAATGGAATGAAAATGGCTTGCAGCCACAGGACAACAATAGTAAAAAGAAGAATAATATGAAGAAATATGCGAAAAAAGTGGGTGCCATTGCTTTAAGTGCTGTTTTGTTCGGAGGAATCGCCGGGGGCGTATTTACAGGAATCACCTATGCGGCAGGTGTGCCGATAAACACACAGCAGGAGGAAACGGAACAGACACCAGAAAAAGCAGCGAGTAAGACAGCTACCCTGCAGACCACCTCTGCTTCTGCCAGCAGCACTTTAAAAAGTCAGACTCTTGATGTATCAGACATTGCTGAGGCGGTTATGCCGTCAGTTGTGGCCATAACCAACAAGTCCGTACAGGAAGTACAGAATTATTTCAGTATGTTCGGACGTGGTATGGTGCAGGAACAGGAAGTGGAAAGCCAGGGATCCGGAATTATTATCGGACAGAATGATGAGGAACTTCTGATCGTCACCAACAATCATGTGGTAGAAGGTGCTGAGACATTGTCTGCCTGCTTTATTGATAACGAGGCATATGAAGCATCAGTAAAAGGAACTGATTCCGACAATGACCTGGCAGTAATAGCTGTTAAATTATCGGATATTTCCGAAAACACCATGTCACAGATCAAAGTAGCGCAGATGGGAGATTCCGATGCCCTGAAAGTCGGCGAACAGGTCGTAGCCATTGGTAATGCACTCGGTTATGGACAGTCTGTAACAACAGGTATCGTAAGTGCTGTTAACCGTCAGGTAGGAAGCTCTGATTCTGAAAATGGATTTATTCAGACAGATGCAGCCATTAATCCCGGCAACAGCGGCGGTGCACTTTTAAATATGAACGGAGAAGTCATTGGTATCAACTCTGCGAAACTGGCTTCTACAGAAGTGGAAGGTATGGGTTATGCGATCCCAATCAGCAATGCTTCACCGATTATCGAAGATTTGATGAATCGTGTTACCAGAACAAAAGTAAGTGAGGACCAGGCAGCTTCTCTTGGAATATCCGGTCAGACCGTAGACAGCACCATTGCACAGACTTACGGAATACCACAAGGCGTTTACGTAGGAGAAGTCAAAGAAGGAGGCACCGCTGAAAAAGCAGGAATACTGACAGGCAGTGTCATTACCAAATTTGACGGAACCAGTGTAAAAACTATTGATGAACTGAAAAACCAGCTGACCTACTATGCGGCAGGAGAGACAGTGGAAATTACAGTCAAAGTTGCAGATAATGGCCAGTATGTGGAAAAAACATTGACAATCACACTGGATCATGCACAGACTACAGACAACAGTCAGAGCGGAAGACAACAGGGAAATATGCAGAATTCTATCATTAAATAAAAACCGGAGCCGAACAGGGGACAGTTCCCTGCCCGGCTCTCATTTTTCTTCAAATACTATAGTTTGTTTCCTGAAAAATTTTCGTACCATATCATCCCACACATGGTCCAGTGTTTTATCCATT
>JBJELT010000045.1:0-47202 GCA_051879295.1 Oliverpabstia sp.
AGTCCCCGATCGCAAACTTTGCACGGGTTATCAGCCAGATCGCAGAAGCAAAAGAGGCATAAAACTCTTAGCGAAAGCGAGCTGAAAGCGAAGCTTGAGGTTAGAGTTTTAGCCGTTCAATCGAGAGAAACGAGATTGAACTTCCGATTCAAGCTAGCAAGCGCAGCCTGAATTTAGAAAATTAGCTGTTCGACAGAACGAAGTGATGTCGAACTTCCGATTGAAACTGGTACAAAGCGAAGCTTGAGGTTAGAGTTTTAGCCGTTCAATCGAGAGAAACGAGATTGAACTTCCGATTCAAGCTAGCAAGCGCAGCCTGAATTTAGAAAATTAGCTGTTCGACAGAACGAAGTGATGTCGAACTTCCGATTGCTTTCTGCCGAAAGCGAGCTGAAAGCGGCATAGCCGCAGAAATCATGAAAATAAAAACGAATATAAAATTATAATTGGAGGTAAATAGTAATGGCAAAATTAACTACAGCTGAATTTATTGAAGCTATCAAAGAGTTAAGTGTTCTGGAACTGAACGAATTAGTAAAAGCATGTGAAGAAGAATTTGGTGTATCCGCAGCAGCAGGTGTTGTTGTAGCAGCAGCTGGCCCTGCAGAAGCAGAAGAAGAAAAAGACGAGTTTGATGTAGAACTGACAGAAGTTGGACCAAACAAAGTTAAAGTTATCAAAGTTGTTCGTGAAGCAACAGGTCTGGGACTGAAAGAAGCTAAAGCTGTTGTAGATGGTGCTCCGAAAGTAGTGAAAGAAGCAGCATCCAAAGCAGAAGCTGAAGAACTGAAAACAAAACTGGAAGCTGAAGGAGCAAAAGTTACTCTGAAATAATTCGGGTAAATTTTTCTTGTAGGTTTTGAGAAAAAGAACGGAGCAGCGCAATTCATGCGTTTGCTCCGATTTTTGTTGCATTGAAAAAGGAAAATAAAAAATACAAAAAAGTATTTGACATTATTGACTTTTTGTGGTATTGTAAAAAATGCACTATTATGGCAAGATATGCCTAGAAGTCTATCGAAAAGGAAGCATAAAGGCATGAGCGGTAATAAATTAAATACACAAGGGGTGAAACGGTCTATGGAAAAAAAAAGAATACGTCCAATTACAAATGGTAAAAGTATGCGGATGAGTTACCAGAGACAAAAAGAAGTTTTGGAAATGCCCAACTTGATTGAAGTTCAAAAGGATTCCTACAACTGGTTTCTTGAAGAAGGTTTGAGGGAAGTTTTTGACGATATCTCTCCTATTACGGACTATAGTGGGAAGTTGAGCCTGGAATTTGTGGACTTTACTTTGTGTGAAAACGATGTGAAGTATTCCATCGATGAATGCAGAGACAGGGACGCAACCTATGCAGCACCTTTAAAAGTTAAGGTGAGATTATACAATAAAGAAAACGACGAAATTAAAGAGCATGAGATTTTCATGGGTGATTTGCCGTTGATGACAGCAACCGGTACCTTTGTAATTAATGGTGCTGAACGAGTTATTGTCAGCCAGTTAGTACGTTCCCCCGGTATTTATTATGCAATCGCTCATGATAAAGTTGGTAAGAGATTATTTTCTTCCACGGTTATTCCAAGCCGTGGTGCATGGTTGGAATATGAAACAGATTCCAATGATGTATTCAGTGTACGTGTAGACAGAACAAGAAAAGTACCGATTACAGTTCTGATTCGTGCGCTTGGAAAAGGTACCAATGCTGAGATTATAGAGTTGTTTGGTGACGAGCCGAAGATTCAGGCAAGTTTTACAAAGGATACAGCTACCTGTTATGAAGAAGGTTTGCTGGAGTTATATAAAAAGATTCGTCCAGGTGAGCCTCTGGCAGTAGAGAGTGCAAAGAGCCTGGTGAACAGTATGTTCTTTGATCCGAAACGTTATGACCTGGCAAAAGTAGGACGTTACAAATTCAATAAAAAACTGCTTCTGAGAAACCGTATTGCAGGACAGATTCTGGCAGAAGACGTGGTAGATACCACGACAGGTGAGATTCTGGCAGAAGCAGGAACTGAAGTGACAAAAGAACTGGCAGATTCTATTCAGAATGCGGCAGTTCCGTTTGTATGGATTCAGACAGAAGAAAGAAATATAAAAGTTCTTTCCAATATGATGGTTGATCTGACACATTATATGGACTGTGACCCGAAAGAACTGGGTATTACAGAGATGGTTTACTATCCGGAACTGGAAAGACTGATGGAAGAATATGATGATGAAGAAGAACTGAAAGAAGCAATTCGTCGTCATGTTCATGAACTGATTCCGAAACACATTACGGTGGAAGATATTTTTGCTTCCATTAACTATAATATCCACCTGGAGTATGGACTGGGAACAGATGATGATATTGACCACCTTGGCAATCGTCGTATTCGTGCAGTTGGAGAATTGCTGCAGAATCAGTACCGAATCGGTATGTCCCGTCTGGAAAGAGTGGTTCGTGAAAGAATGACAACACAGGATGCGGATGGAATTTCCCCGCAGTCTCTGATCAATATTAAACCTGTAACAGCAGCTGTAAAAGAGTTCTTCGGTTCTTCCCAGTTGTCACAGTTTATGGATCAGAATAACCCGTTGGGTGAGCTGACGCATAAGAGACGTTTGTCTGCCCTTGGTCCGGGCGGTCTGTCCCGTGATCGTGCCGGATTTGAGGTTCGAGATGTACATTATTCCCATTATGGAAGAATGTGCCCGATTGAGACTCCTGAAGGTCCTAACATCGGTCTGATTAACTCTCTTGCATCCTATGCAAGAATCAATGAATATGGATTTGTTGAGGCACCTTATCGCAAAATTGATAAAACTGATCCGAAGAATCCCCGTGTTACAGATGAAGTTGTCTATATGACAGCAGATGAGGAAGATAATTATCATGTAGCACAGGCGAATGAGCCTTTGGATGAAAATGGATATTTCCTTCATAAGAATGTTTCCGGTCGTTACAAAGATGAGACACAGGAATATGAACGTCGTGTATTTGATTATATGGACGTATCGCCGAAGATGGTATTTTCTGTGGCTACTGCCCTGATTCCTTTCCTGCAGAATGATGATGCGAACCGAGCGCTGATGGGATCCAACATGCAGCGTCAGGCCGTACCGCTGATGATTACAGAAGCACCCGTAGTAGGAACCGGAATGGAAGCAAAAGCAGCTGTGGACTCCGGAGTGTGTGTACTTGCTAAAAAGGCGGGTACTATTACGAAATCTTCCTCAAAAGAAATTACAATGAAAAATGATGATGGAACTACAGATGTTTACCGTCTGACCAAGTTCCTGAGAAGTAACCAGAGTAACTGCTACAACCAGAAGCCAATCGTTCTGAAAGGTGAACACGTGGAAGCTGGACAGGTTATTGCAGATGGTCCATCCACATACAACGGTGAATTGGCACTTGGTAAGAACCCGTTGATCGGATTTATGACCTGGGAAGGTTATAACTACGAGGATGCGGTACTGCTGAGTGAAAGGCTGGTTCAGGAAGATGTATATACTTCCATTCATATTGAAGAGTATGAGGCGGAAGCACGTGATACGAAGCTGGGACCGGAGGAGATTACAAAAGATGTTCCGGGCGTCGGCGATGATGCACTGAAAGATCTGGATGAACGTGGAATCATCCGTATCGGTGCAGAAGTTCGTGCAGGAGATATTCTTGTTGGTAAAGTAACTCCGAAAGGAGAGACAGAGCTGACTGCAGAGGAACGTCTTCTGAGAGCTATTTTTGGTGAAAAAGCAAGAGAAGTGCGTGATACTTCCCTGAAAGTGCCGCATGGTGAATATGGTATTGTTGTTGATGCAAAAGTATTTACCAGAGAAAATGGTGATGAACTCTCCCCGGGTGTTAATCAGGCAGTACGTATCTATATTGCCCAGAAGAGAAAAATCTCTGTAGGTGATAAGATGGCTGGTCGTCATGGTAACAAGGGTGTTGTTTCCAGAGTCCTTCCTGTAGAAGATATGCCGTTCCTGCCAAATGGTCGTCCACTGGATATCGTATTGAATCCTCTGGGTGTACCTTCCCGTATGAATATCGGACAGGTGCTGGAGATTCATCTGAGTCTTGCAGCGAAAGCGCTGGGATTCAATATTGCCACACCGGTATTTGATGGTGCCAACGAGGATGACATTATGGATACTCTGGAACTGGCAAATGATTATGTAAATCTGAGCTGGGAGGAATTCTCCGACAAACATAAAGGAGAACTGCTTCCGGAAGTATTTGATTATCTGTATGAAAACAGAGAACACAGAAATCTGTGGAAAGGTGTTCCGATTTCCCGTGATGGAAAAGTAAGACTCCGTGACGGACGTACAGGAGAATACTTTGACAGCCCGGTAACCATAGGTCACATGCATTATCTGAAACTTCATCATTTGGTTGATGATAAGATCCATGCCCGTTCGACCGGTCCATATGCACTGGTAACACAGCAGCCGCTGGGTGGAAAAGCTCAGTTCGGTGGTCAGCGTTTCGGTGAGATGGAGGTATGGGCACTGGAAGCTTATGGTGCTTCTTATACGCTGCAGGAAATCCTGACTGTGAAGTCAGATGATGTTGTTGGTCGTGTGAAGACATACGAGGCAATTATTAAAGGTGATAATATCCCTGAACCTGGTATTCCGGAGTCCTTCCGAGTACTGTTGAAAGAACTGCAGTCTCTGGGTCTGGATGTAAGAGTACTGAGAGATGATAATACTGAAGTTAAGATCGAAGAAAATATCGACTACGGTGATACAGATCTTCGATCCATTATTGAGGGTGACAGAAGCTACCGCAATGATGATAAAGAATCTTATGAAAGTTATGGTTTCACAAAACAGGAATTCAATGGTGATGAACTGGTGGATGTGGAGGAGGACGACACAGAAGCCATGGATGACGATGATGATCTGACAGATCTTTAATCTGAGAAAGGAGAAACCAAATGGCTGAAACAAGCAGTAAAGAAGTATACGAACCGCTGACGTTTGATGCGATCAAAGTTGGTCTGGCATCTCCGGAAAAAATTCGTGAGTGGTCCCGGGGTGAAGTAAAAAAACCTGAGACAATTAACTATAGAACACTGAAACCGGAAAAAGATGGTCTGTACTGTGAAAGAATCTTCGGACCAAGCAAAGACTGGGAGTGTCATTGCGGTAAATATAAGAAAATTCGTTATAAAGGTGTTGTCTGCGACCGTTGTGGTGTTGAAGTTACCAAGTCAACGGTTCGTAGAGAACGTATGGGACATATCGAGCTGGCAGCTCCTGTTTCCCACATCTGGTATTTTAAAGGGATTCCGTCCCGTATGGGACTGATTCTTGACCTTTCTCCAAGAACACTGGAAAAGGTTCTGTATTTTGCCAATTATATTGTATTGGATCCGGCAGATACTTCTCTTTCGGCAAAGCAGGTTCTGACAGAGAGAGAGTATCAGGAAGCAAGAGAAAAGTTCCCGAACAGCAATTTCCGTGTGGGAATGGGTGCAGAATCTATCAAAGAACTTCTGCAGGCCATTGATCTGGAAAAAGAATCTGCAGAATTGAAAGCAGAACTGAAGGATGCATCCGGACAGAAACGTGCCCGTATCATCAAACGGCTGGAGGTTGTGGAAGCATTCCGCGAATCCGGAAACCGTCCGGAATGGATGATCATGGATGTGATTCCGGTTATCCCGCCGGATCTTCGTCCGATGGTACAGCTGGATGGCGGACGTTTTGCTACCTCTGACCTGAATGATCTGTATCGCCGTATTATCAACCGTAACAACCGTCTGAAGAGACTGTTGGAACTGGGTGCTCCGGATATCATTGTAAGAAATGAAAAACGTATGCTGCAGGAAGCTGTAGATGCGCTGATCGATAACGGTCGCCGCGGCCGTCCGGTTACAGGACCCGGAAACCGTGCTCTGAAGTCTCTGTCAGATATGCTGAAAGGTAAGTCAGGACGTTTCCGTCAGAACCTTCTGGGAAAACGAGTTGACTACTCCGGCCGTTCTGTTATCGTTGTTGGACCGGAATTGAAAATATATCAGTGTGGTCTGCCAAAGGAAATGGCTATTGAGCTGTTTAAACCATTTGTTATGAAAGAACTGGTAGCAAATGGCGCTGCTCATAATATTAAAAACGCGAAAAAAATGGTTGAGAAACTGCAGCCGGAAGTATGGGATGTACTGGAAGAGGTAATCAAAGAACATCCGGTTATGCTGAACCGTGCACCTACACTGCATCGTCTGGGAATTCAGGCATTTGAACCGATCCTGGTTGAAGGTAAAGCAATTAAACTGCATCCGCTGGTTTGTACAGCGTTTAATGCAGACTTTGACGGAGACCAGATGGCGGTACATCTTCCGCTTTCCGTGGAGGCACAGGCAGAATGCCGTTTCCTGCTTCTTTCTCCGAACAACCTGCTGAAACCGTCTGACGGTGGTCCGGTAGCCGTACCTTCTCAGGATATGGTACTTGGTATTTACTATCTGACTCAGGAAAGACCGGGAAGCATTGGAGAAGGCTCTTATTTCAAGAATCTGAATGAGGCAATTCTGTCATACGAGAACGGTTACATTACTTTACAGACACATATCCATGTGAGAGTAAAGAAAACCATGCCGGACGGACAGGAAATCTGTGGAACAGTAGAATCCACACTGGGCCGCTTCCTTTTCAATGAAATTCTTCCACAGGATCTGGGTTATGTGGATCGTACACTGGATGAGAACAAACTTCTTCCGGAAGTTGATTTCCATGTAGGTAAGAAGCAGCTGAAACAGATTCTGGAAAAAGTAATCAATACCCATGGTGCAACCAAGACCGCAGAGGTTCTGGATGACATTAAAGCAATGGGTTACAAATACTCTACCAGAGCGGCAATGACGGTATCAATTTCCGATATGACTGTGCCGCCTCAGAAACCTGAGATGATCAAGAATGCTCAGGATACCGTAGATAAGATAACAAGAAACTTCAAACGTGGTCTTATCACCGAGGAGGAGCGCTATAAAGAAGTTGTAGAAACCTGGAAACAGACTGACGATGCACTGACCAAAGCACTGCTGACCGGTCTGGATAAATATAATAACATCTTCATGATGGCTGACTCCGGTGCCCGTGGTTCTGATAAACAGATCAAGCAGCTGGCAGGTATGCGAGGATTGATGGCAGATACAACGGGTCATACCATTGAGCTGCCGATCAAATCCAACTTCCGTGAAGGTCTGGACGTACTGGAATACTTCATGTCTGCACATGGAGCCCGTAAAGGTCTTTCTGATACAGCTCTTCGTACCGCTGACTCCGGATACCTGACAAGACGTCTGGTAGACGTTTCTCAGGATCTGATCGTTCGTGAAGTTGACTGTTGTGAAGGCAGAGATGAAATCGCAGGTATGTATGTCAAAGAGTTCTCTGACGGCAAGGAAGAGATTGAGAGCCTGCAGGAGCGTATTACAGGACGTTTCTCCTGTGATACCATTAAAGATAAAGATGGTAATGTGATCGTAAAAGCAAATCACATGATTACTCCGAAACGGGCTGCTCGTATCATGGCTGAAGGTGTAGATGAGAACGGTGAGAAATTTAAAAAGATCAAAATCCGTACTATCCTCAGCTGCAGATGCAAAATTGGTATCTGTGCAAAATGTTACGGAGCTAATATGGCAACAGGTGAAGCTGTTCAGGTTGGTGAATCCGTTGGTATTATCGCTGCACAGTCCATTGGTGAGCCTGGTACCCAGCTGACCATGCGTACCTTCCATACCGGTGGCGTTGCCGGTGGAGATATCACACAGGGTCTTCCCCGTGTCGAGGAAATTTTCGAGGCAAGAAAGCCGAAAGGACTTGCAATCATCACAGAGATCAAAGGTGAAGTTGCCATTAAGGATACCAAGAAGAAACGTGAGATCGTGGTTACCGATCATGAGAGCGGTGAATCCAAGACTTACCTGATTCCTTACGGTTCCCGAATCAAAGTTCTTGACGGACAGGTTCTGGAAGCCGGTGATGAACTGACAGAAGGTTCTGTTAACCCACATGATATCCTGAAAATTAAAGGTGTTCGTGCTGTACAGGATTATATGCTCCGCGAGGTTCAGAGAGTATACCGTCTGCAGGGTGTAGAAATCAATGATAAACATATTGAGGTTATTGTTCGCCAGATGCTGAAGAAGATTCGTATCGAAGATAATGGCGATACGAACTATCTGCCGGGAACTCTGGTAAATGTGCTTGATTTCGAAGAAACGAATGAAGAGATGGAAGCTGAGGGAAAAGTACCGGCAGAAGGAAAACAGGTTCTTCTGGGTATTACCAAGGCGTCTCTGGCAACCGATTCCTTCCTTTCAGCAGCTTCTTTCCAGGAAACAACAAAAGTTCTGACAGAAGCCGCTATTAAAGGTAAAGTTGATCATCTGATCGGTCTGAAAGAAAATGTGCTTATCGGTAAGCTGATTCCTGCCGGAACCGGAATGAAACGGTACAGCAATGTTAAACTTTCTACCGATGATATGTTGAAAGATGAGGACGATGATCTGGACTTTGATGACATTGATCTGGACGATCTGGATCTTGACATCGATCTAGATGACAGTCTTGATGTTGCTGATGAAGTAGAAGATGAAATTCCTGAAGAAGATGGGGAATCTGCTGAAGACAGACTGGCAGATGAGATTTTCTTCACAGAAGACTAAGAGATAATAAGACGTTAACAGTTACTGGTCACGGAGTGAACAATAACCGTTAACAATAAAAAGTCAGGGGAAAATGATAAATTCCCTTGACTTTTTATTTTGGTGAGGATATAATAGACAAGCGTGCATGAGAATGCAGTTATTTTTGTGTGCGAATATTTGAATGTAATAGCAACCACAGAACAAATTCCAAGGAAAATAATACAGGAGGTGAAATGGAATGCCAACATTTAACCAGTTAGTAAGAAAAGGACGTCAGACTTCTGTTAAGAAATCTACCGCTCCGGCTCTGCAGAAAAGCTTTAACTCTTTAAAAAAGAAATCCAGCGATATGTCTTCACCACAGAAGAGAGGTGTGTGTACAGCTGTTAAGACTGCTACCCCTAAAAAACCTAACTCAGCTCTTCGTAAAATCGCCAGAGTTCGTCTGTCCAACGGTATCGAAGTAACAAGCTACATTCCAGGAGAAGGTCATAACCTTCAGGAACACAGCGTGGTTCTGATCCGTGGTGGCCGTGTTAAAGACTTGCCAGGTACAAGATACCATATCATCAGAGGTACACTTGATACCGCAGGTGTTGCAAATAGAAGACAGGCCCGTTCCAAATACGGTGCTAAGAGACCTAAAAAATAGGTGCGGAAGCCTTGAGTCATGCATCAGCTTGCTGATGAGTGGTGCATGACGGAGTAAAGTAATAATAATATAACTAACATCACAATACTATGTACGGTCATTCCATTTATACCCTGATGGTTGCGGGTCATATAGAGGAATTTACCAGTGCGAACACATAGTCGACAGTGTCTGTTTAACTGCTCAGCCTGTCATGTGAGTACCTAAGAGATAATCTATTGATTAAGGAGGGAAGTAACGTGCCACGTAAAGGACATACTCAGAAAAGAGACGTATTAGCAGATCCGCTGTACAACAACAAAGTGGTTACAAAGCTTATCAATAACATCATGTTAGATGGTAAGAAAGGTGTAGCACAGAAGATTGTATACGGTGCTTTCGCTAAAGTAGAAGAAAAAGCTGGAAAACCAGCAATCGAAGTTTTTGAAGAAGCAATGAACAATATCATGCCTGTTCTGGAAGTAAAGGCAAGACGTATCGGTGGAGCTACCTATCAGGTACCTATCGAAGTTCGCCCAGAGCGTCGTCAGGCGCTGGCTCTTCGCTGGCTGACTCTGTACTCCCGTAAGAGAGGCGAGAAGACCATGGAAGACAGACTGGCAAATGAGCTTCTGGATGCTATGAATAACACCGGAGCATCTGTAAAGAAGAAAGAAGACATGCACAAAATGGCAGAGGCTAATAAGGCATTTGCTCATTACAGATTCTAAAGGAGGAAATCCAATTGGCTGGAAGAGAATATCCATTAGATAGAACCAGAAATATCGGTATCATGGCGCATATCGATGCTGGTAAGACAACAACAACTGAGCGTATTCTGTACTATACCGGTGTAAACTATAAAATCGGAGATACACATGAAGGTACTGCTACCATGGACTGGATGGAACAGGAACAGGAAAGAGGTATTACAATTACTTCTGCAGCTACCACATGTCACTGGACTCTGGAAGAACAGACAAAACCGAAAGCAGGCGCTCTGGAGCATCGTATCAACATTATTGATACCCCAGGTCACGTGGACTTTACTGTAGAGGTAGAGCGTTCTTTGCGTGTACTGGACGGTGCTGTTGGTGTGTTCTGTGCTAAAGGTGGTGTTGAACCACAGTCTGAAAATGTATGGCGCCAGGCTGATACCTACAATGTACCGCGTATGGCATTCATCAACAAGATGGATATCCTGGGTGCGGATTTCTACAATGCAGTAGATCAGATTAAAACAAGATTGGGTAAAAATGCAATTTGTCTTCAGCTCCCAATCGGTAAAGAAGACGAGTTTAAAGGAATTATCGACTTGTTTGAGATGAAAGCTTACATCTACAATGATGATAAGGGTGATGACATTTCTGTAGTAGATATTCCGGAAGATATGCAGGATGATGCAGAACTGTATCATACTGAACTTATTGAAAAAATCTGTGAGCTGGATGATGACCTGATGATGGCTTATCTGGAAGGTGAAGAGCCATCCGTTGAAGAACTGAAAGCAGTACTGAGAAAAGCCACATGCGAATGTGCGGCTGTTCCGGTTTGCTGTGGTACAGCTTATAGAAATAAAGGTGTTCAGAAACTTCTGGATGCTATTATTGAATTTATGCCATCTCCGCTGGATATCCCGGCTATTAAAGGAACAGACCTGGATGGCAATGAAGTGGAGAGACATTCTTCTGATGAGGAACCATTCTCCGCTCTGGCATTTAAGATTATGACAGATCCATTCGTTGGTAAACTGGCATACTTCCGCGTATATTCAGGAACCATGAATTCCGGTTCTTATGTACTGAATGCTACAAAAGGTAAAAAAGAACGTGTTGGACGTATCCTTCAGATGCATGCTAACAAACGTCAGGAACTGGATAAAGTTTACTCCGGTGATATAGCTGCAGCAATCGGATTTAAGTTCACTACTACAGGTGATACCATCTGTGACGAACAACATCCGGTAATTCTGGAATCCATGGAGTTCCCGGAACCAGTTATTGAGCTGGCTATTGAGCCTAAGACAAAAGCTGGACAGGGTAAACTGGGTGAAGCTCTTGCAAAACTTGCAGAAGAAGACCCTACATTCCGTGCTCATACAAACCAGGAGACTGGTCAGACAATCATCGCTGGTATGGGTGAGTTGCATCTGGATATTATCGTAGACCGTCTGCTTCGTGAATTCAAAGTAGAAGCTAACGTTGGTGCTCCACAGGTAGCATACAAAGAAACTATTACCAAAGCTGTTGATGTAGAACACAAATATGCAAAACAGTCCGGTGGTCGTGGACAGTATGGTCACTGTAAAGTTAAATTTGCACCAATGGATGCAAATGCAGAGGAAACCTACAAGTTTGAATCCACTGTTGTTGGTGGTGCTATTCCGAAGGAATACATTCCGGCAGTTGGTGAAGGTATCGAGGAAGCTATGAAGTCCGGTATTCTGGGTGGATTCCCGGTAGTAGGTGTACATGCAAATGTATATGACGGTTCTTACCATGAAGTCGACTCTTCTGAAATGGCATTCCATATTGCCGGATCTATGGCATTCAAAGATGCTATGCAGAAAGCAGCTCCGGTTCTTCTGGAGCCTATCATGAAGGTTGAAGTTTCCACACCGGAAGATTACATGGGTGATGTTATCGGTGATATCAACTCCCGTCGTGGTCGTATCGAAGGTATGGAAGATATCGGCGGCGGTAAGATGATTCGTGGATACGTTCCGCTGGCTGAAATGTTCGGATACGCAACAGACTTGCGTTCCAGAACACAGGGACGTGGTAATTATTCCATGTTCTTTGAAAAATATGAGCCGGTTCCAAAATCTGTACAGGAAAAAGTTCTGTCTTCCAAAGGTAAATAAGAAACAGAATTAAAAAACAGTCAGAATCCCTATTTTATCGGGGTGGAATCATCATAAATAATAGAAATTTGACTTGCAAATATCCTTGATATGCAATATAATCAAGGATAGCAAGTCTTAATAAATAGTTAAATATGCCCATCGGCGTAAAGTTTTAAGGAGGACATTTATAATGGCTAAAGCTAAATTTGAAAGAACCAAACCGCATTGTAACATTGGTACCATTGGACACGTTGACCATGGTAAAACCACTCTGACAGCTGCTATTACAAAAGTACTTTCTGAGAGAGTTGCTGGTAACACTGCAACAGATTTCGAGAATATCGATAAAGCTCCAGAAGAAAGAGAACGTGGTATCACAATCTCTACAGCACACGTTGAGTATGAAACTGAGAATAGACATTATGCACACGTTGACTGCCCAGGTCATGCTGACTACGTTAAGAACATGATTACTGGTGCTGCTCAGATGGATGGTGCTATCCTGGTTGTAGCTGCTACTGATGGTGTTATGGCTCAGACAAAAGAGCACATCCTGCTGTCTCGTCAGGTAGGTGTTCCTTACATCGTTGTATTCATGAACAAATGTGATATGGTAGACGATGAAGAACTGCTGGAACTGGTTGAAATGGAAATCACAGAAGCTCTGGAAGAGTATGACTTCACAGATTGTCCGGTTATTCAGGGTTCTGCTCTGAAAGCTCTGGAAGATCCGAACAGCGAATGGGGCGACAAGATCATGGAACTGATGGCTACTGTTGATGAGTACATTCCAGATCCACAGCGTGATACTGATAAACCGTTCCTGATGCCTGTAGAGGACGTTTTCACGATTACTGGTCGTGGTACTGTTGCAACAGGTAGAGTAGAACGTGGTGTTCTGCACCTGAATGACGAAGTTGAAATTCTTGGTGTTAAAGAAGAGAAAAAGAAAACAGTTGTTACTGGTATCGAAATGTTCCGTAAACTGCTGGATGAAGCTCAGGCTGGTGATAACATCGGTGCTCTGCTTCGTGGTGTTCAGAGAACAGAAATCGTTCGTGGACAGGTTCTGGCTAAACCAGGTTCTGTTACATGCCACAAAAAATTCACAGCTCAGGTTTACGTTCTGACAAAAGATGAAGGTGGACGTCATACTCCATTCTTCAACAACTATCGTCCACAGTTCTACTTCAGAACAACAGACGTAACAGGTGTTATTTCTCTGCCGGAAGGAACAGAGATGTGCATGCCTGGAGATAACGTAGAAATGACTATCGAACTGATCCACCCAATCGCTATGGAACAGGGTCTTACTTTCGCTATTCGTGAAGGTGGACGTACTGTAGGATCAGGCCGTGTTGCTACAGTTATCGAGTAATTAAATATTATTCTGTAAAATCAAGGGTTTCGGAGAGTTCTCCGAAACCCTTTTTGCCGTGTGCGGTAATTCCCGAAGTAATAAACCTCTTTTCGGTATTATGGGTTTGTGTTAATATTGTTTATATACATAAATCTGAACGAAGCAAATTGAAATAAAAACATTTCGGAACATATATGGAGAATGCAGAATATCAAGATTTTTAAGAAAAATGGAGGAAATAGAACATGCGGAAAATAAGTAACAGGGCAGAGGCATTTACTGATTCCGTTATTCGCAGAATGACGAGAATCAGTGATGAATATGGTGCAATTAATTTATCTCAGGGTTTTCCGGATTTTGATCCGCCGAAGGAGATATTGGATGCACTGTCAAAGGTTGTGTATGAAGGACCACATCAGTATTCTATTACATTTGGGGCAAAAAACCTCAGAGATGCTCTGGCAAGAAAACATGGAAAAGCAATCGGTCGGAAGGTGGATCCGGAGACAGAGGTTCTGGTAACCTGCGGCAGTACAGAGGCAATGATTTGTACAATGATGGCCATATGCAATCCGGGAGATAAGGTAATGGTGTTTTCGCCTTTTTACGAGAATTATGGTGCGGATGCGATTCTGTCAGGTGCTGAACCTATTTATATTCCGTTGGTTCCGCCTGCATATGACTTTGATATCACATTGATTGAACGGGGATTTCAAGAGGGTGCAAAAGCAATTATCATATGTAATCCCTCAAATCCGTGTGGGAAAGTGTTTTCCTATGAAGAACTGGAGGCTATCGGAAAACTTGCGATTAAATACGATGCTTTTGTGGTAACGGATGAGGTGTATGAGTATCTGGTATATGCGCCATATAAGCATACCTGTATGGCATCTCTTCCAGGAATGTATGAGCATACGATAACCTGCAATTCACTTTCAAAGACGTATTCTATCACTGGATGGCGGCTTGGGTATTTAACAGGACCGGAGAAAATTGTTGAAGCAGCGAAAAAGATACATGATTTTTTGACGGTAGGTGCGGCTGCACCTTTGCAGGAGGCTGCTGTGACTGCTTTGAATCTGCTGGATTCTTATTATGAGGATTTGCTGAAGCTCTATACAGGTAAACGTGATTATATGTTGAAAGGACTCGATCGAATTGGCCTGAAACACAATATACCGCAGGGAACCTATTTTGTTTTGGTTGATATCAGTGAATTTTTGCAGTTACCGCAGTTTGTGGGATATACAGATTTGGAATTTTGTGAATGGATGATACGGAACATTGGCGTGGCGGCTGTGCCGGGATCTAGCTTCTTCCGTGAAAAGGTCAATCATTTGATTCGTCTGCATTTTGCAAGAAATGAAAAAACGTTAGAGGAAGCACTTCGAAGGCTGGAAAAGCTGTCAAACTTAATTTTGTAATGTATTGCGAACAGTAACAAATATCCCGGTGTATCGGAGAAAATTGAGAAAAAATGTATTGCATTCATAATGATGAAATGATATAATAAACGCAAATAAAAAGTGTGCATAAGCACTGTGAAAAAGGAGGATGATTAAGTAATTAAAAATAATCATAAATATGAGTAAATATACTTAAAGATACTCAAAATCCAGAGTATTAGTTGGTAACTTAAAACTACTGAAATTACAGGAAAGAAAAGCCAGTACAAGTTGAAACAGCCTTGTTAACTATAGGGTAGAACCTTGATGGTTGTAATTGAGTAATGGTATAAGTCTACGAAAACCAAGTAGCAAAAAATAAAATTATATAGAAAGGAAAAGCTATTTAGATGAAGCCTATATCTAATCGTTATCATGAATTTATAGGCATGTACCGATGGCTTAGTCGGGAATTTACGACTGTGGAGTATACATGAACTTGTGAGTAGATTGATACCTGTATCATCGAAAGTATACACGAAGAAACAGTAACTACAAATCGTGAGATTGTAGCAAATCATCTAGCATATACACATTTGTATATGTTTTTAGTAGCAGTGAGAAGCCATTGCCCAGTATGTAGTATAAACAGGAGAAAAAGTATATGCTTGATCAAAAAGACTTTGAGCGAATAGCTGAAATCGTATCGGAATCAGTGATATTCAAGTTGGATACCAGTATGCTGCAGATGGAAAACAGAATTTGTGATAAGCTGGCAGGGGTAGAAAACAGGCTTGAAGAAAGAATTACACAAGTAGAAACCAAATTTGATGAGAGAATAACAAATTTGGAAGTAAAGTACGATAATCTGGATAAAAAAGTAACAAAACTGGATGATAAACTAACGGAGCTGGATAGTAAACTAACAGAACTGGAAATAAAGTACGATAATTTGGATAAAAAAGTGTCGGGACTTAAAATTACATTGGATAATGATATTGATAAAAAGATTAGTATTATTGCAGAAGGTCATTTATCGTTAAATAGAAAGCTGGATGAATCTTTGCGGGTAATGCAGAAACAGGAAATGATGGATTTACACATGATAGATTTGGAGAGTAAAATACGAGAGATAAAAATGCAGCTGGGATATCCCTGTTGAGATGTATAAAAACATATGAGAAGTCTGTATAAGTACCTCCCACACATTGTCAGAGAGAAGAACTGTATCTGAAAATGTGTGGGAGGTGTATTATTAGTGGGATGTCTGTGTTACTAAAGTGCCGCCCCATTCTACAGCAGTGAAACCTGTCCTTTCTGTAGAAGTCAGCAGCTGCGGTTTCATTGCAATTTCTTCGTTGGATGGCTGGTATGCCATAAATACCCGGATGACCGTATCCGGCTCAGGTGTAATTGTTAATCTGGCATGGTCTGTGTACGTATCCGTCTGGAAGGAAATGATATTATAAGGGTTTTCCTGCATGAGTGGGAGCCAGAATACGATGAATTCGTTGGCTTCTTTTCTGGTAAGACCAAGTGCGGAAAGTGCCTTTTCAAGAAATTCTGCGGTCTCAGAACCGGGAACACAAAATCCCTCGGAGAAGTCATAAGACATTTTCGTCAGTCCTTCCCAATATAAGTAGTTATAGGACTGTCCTTTCTGGTCTGTAAGTGTACCGTCCGGACAGGCTGTTATGTTCCAGCCATTATGATATTCCGGATAGGTGCAGGTCAGAGTACCGTCATAATCGAGTGTAACAGATACATTCATTTCCTGCTCAGGGTAAAGGTAAATGACTGGTTTGGCATCAACTGCAAAATAGTCATCTTCAACCTTGGTGACGGTTATTTTCTTTGCAAAATGCCAGTTTTCCACACATTCATCGACATACTCATCGGCACTCTCGGTTTCTTCACCCGGTATAACATCTACCCGCATACTGCAGCCAAAAACATCCCAGTCATCGTAATCAATCGCAGTAATTTCCCAGTTCTGAAAGGCACTGTTATCCTCCCATAGTAGTTCGGTGTCTTGAGTAATAACAAAACCGTAATTTTTACCTTTGTCTGTCTGTAGTTCGAACATCAGAGGATCACCGCCGTAAGTGACTACAAGACCGGAATAAACAGAATTGTCCTTGTTACAGCCGCTCATCAGACACAGAAAAAGCAGAAGAGCAGTTAAAAGATATGTACTTCGTTTCATAAAAAATACCTTCTTTCTGTGGTGGTTACAAGGATATAACCGTGTTTTATAAGAAATAATTGTATACAATCATTTTACTATATTACACATACAAATTCTATATAGCGTACATCATGTAAGATAATTGTAAGGTTACCGTTACTGTTCACAGTAATAATAGAACGCAAACAAAATGGAGTACTTGAAAAAGGGAAATTCGCATGTTAAGATTGATTTGTTGCAATGATGAAGTCAAATCTAAGAGATGGAAATGAACAAATTGGGAGAGTATAAGATTTTAATTGTGGAGGATGACAGGAGCCTGAATCAGGGGATTGTTCTTGCTCTGCGTCAAGAGAAATTGGTCTTTTATCAGGCATTTTCCCTGCGGGAAGCCAGGGACTTTTGGAAAGATGAAAATGTGAACATGGTGCTTTTAGATATCAATCTTCCGGATGGCAGTGGTTATGATTTGCTTCGGGAAATCCGCCGGTATTCGGAGATTCCGGTGCTTATGATCACGGCCAATGATATGGAAGTGGATGAGGTGACCGGTTTTTCTCTGGGAGCGGATGATTATATTACCAAGCCGTTTAGTTTGATGGTGCTCAGAGCGCGGGTAGAGCGGATGAAAAAACGATCGGAACAAAAGGACAGGACAGATTTATATCAGGATCAGGAATATGTCTTTTCTTTTGATGGAATGAGGTTTCAGGCATCCGGACAGGAAGTGATGCTCAGTAAAACGGAGCAAAAGTTATTGCGGATACTGACAGCCAATCCGGGGCAGACATTGCCGAGAGAGCGGTTACTGGAACTCATCTGGCCGGATGGAACGGAATATGTAGATGCCAACGCTTTGTCTGTAGCGGTCAACCGGCTTCGAAAAAAACTGGAAATCAATGGAGAAAAATCACCTATCCAGACTGTTTATGGATTGGGCTATGCGTGGGAGAGAAAACAACGGTGATAGAATTTGGTGCGGGAAAAACGTTAAGGCGTCTGGATGAAATGATGACGGAAGCTATCAACGGTACTTTTGAAGAGAGCCGTTATGACGAGACAGAGCTTTCCAGGCTGGAATCCAAATGGAAGCAATACCTGACAACTTCCAAAATGTCTCTGCAGAAGACGCAGATAGAGCGAGAGAAGATGAAAGCCCTGGTATCTGATATTTCACACCAGACGAAGACCCCATTGGCTAATATTCTTCTGTATGCACAATTGTTGGAAGAGAAGACCAAAGATGAAGAAGAGAAAGAACTGGCACAACAGATACTGAATCAGACGGCAAAGTTGGAGTTTCTGATTCAGGCATTGATAAAAATGTCCAGACTGGAAACGGATGTGCTGGAAGTGATGCCAGTATGTCAGTCGGTAAATCCACTGATCGAGCAGGCTGTTGAAGAAATCAGAGGGAAAGTTGTACAGAAACAGATAAAAATAAGCGTAGAAGAGACAGATGAAATACAGGCAGTGTATGATCTGAAATGGACATTGGAAGCCTTGGGTAATATTCTGGACAATGCAGTAAAATATTCATCGGTTGGAAGCCTGATTCGGATAGAAGTAAAAGAATATGAGTTTTATGTTTGTATCCGTGTACAGGACCAAGGGATGGGCATTCCGGAGGGGGAGCGGACACGGATTTTTGAGCGATTCTACCGGGGAAGCCAGGTACAGCAGGAGGATGGAATCGGTATTGGTCTGTATCTTGCCCGTCAGATTCTGCAGAAAGAAAAAGGATATATCAAAGTTCAGTCAAAACCGGGAGAGGGCAGCTGTTTTGGGATGTATCTTGCCAGATAATCTTTCAAAACTGTTAGATTTCGGAAAGAATCTGGAAAGATGAAAGGTGTATAGTGATCTTATGGAAAAGAAATTTTCTGTAAGATCATTATTTGTTTAGGAGGAGTATACATGAAGATATTGCAGACCAGGGATTTGAAAAAATATTATAGCAGTGGGGATACGCTCGTGAAAGCCCTCGATGGGGTGAATCTTTCGGTAGAGCAGGGGGAGTTCCTTTCTATCGTGGGGACATCCGGCAGCGGCAAATCTACGTTGCTTCACATGCTGGGAGGACTGGATCGCCCTACTTCTGGAATCGTGGAGGTGGAGGGAAAGGATATTTCCAGGCTGAAGGACGAAGAACTGACCATTTTCCGCAGAAGAAAAATCGGATTTGTATTTCAGAGTTATAATCTGGTGCCGGTTTTGAATGTATATGAAAATATTGTGCTTCCAGTGGAACTGGATGGTAATCAGACAGATGAAAAATATGTGGAAGAGATCATACGAATGCTGGGGTTGGAAAAGAAACGGTACAGTCTGCCCTCACAGCTTTCGGGAGGGCAGCAGCAGAGAGTGGCAATTGCCAGGGCTCTGGCTTCCAAACCGGCAATTTTGTTGGCAGATGAACCGACCGGTAATCTGGATTCTGTCACCAGCCAGGATGTGCTGAGTCTCCTGAAAGTCAGTAGCCAACGTTTTGGGCAGACGGTGGTTATGATTACTCATAACGAAGAAATCGCACAGCTTGCAGATCGGATTATCCGTATCGAAGACGGCAAAATATACGGGGATGCTGCGGAAAAAGGCGGTGAGCAGGATGCGTAAAGTGAAGAATAAAGCAGTGATTCGAAATCTGGCAGATAAGGGATTCCGTGCCAACAAAACCAGAAATCTGATTGCGGTTCTTGCCATTGCTCTGACTGCCATGTTGTTTACCACGATTTTTACCATGGGTCTGGGAACAATTGAAAATTTTCAGAGAGAAACTATGCGGCAGTCCGGTGGTGACAGTCATGGAACTATCAAAGATCTGACCCGGGAGGAGTATGAAAAACTAAAAGAACATCCTTCTATCAAAGAATCCGCACCCTGTATTCTGGTGGCTGATTCTATTGAGAATCCTGAGTTTTTGAAGCGTCATGTGGAAGCCTGGTATTATCCGGAATATCATTATCCCCATTGTTTTGTGGAAATTATAGACGGAAAAGTACCGGAAAAACCGGATGAAATCCTTTTCGATGAAACTTCAATGGAGCTTTTGGGGAAAGAACCGAAAGCCGGACAGCAGGTGACTCTGCAGATGCGGATTAGACAGGACAGTGAGAAAGTGGAAGCACGCACCTTTACTGTTTCAGGAGTGATTCGGGCGGATTTAGCTCACAATGTGGGATTTGCCATTGTACCTGAGGTGTATTTGACAGAATATGCAGAGGAATTGATACCGGGAGAAGATGATTACTCCCTGATGGGTCTGATCCGTATGGACGTGAATTTCGCCAACTCTCTGGGAATTCAGAAAAAATTGGATAAAGTCATTACAGACAGTGGATATTCTATCGTAGAAAGTGATCCGGATTATATCAGCAGTAATGCCAACTGGGCGTATATTTCTGATGGAGCGGAAGGCGATCCTGTCGTAATGGGAGCTCTTTCTGCTGCATTACTGTTGATTCTTTTAACAGGTTATTTGATTATCTATAATGTATTCCAGATATCGGTGATGAAAGATATCCGTTATTACGGACTTTTGAAAACTGTGGGAACCACGGGAAGACAGGTGAAGCGGATTTTGAGACGACAGGCCTGGCGGCTTGCGCTGATGGGAATTCCTGTGGGATTATTGATTGGTTTTTTTGTAGGAAAATGGATGGTTCCCATGATTATGAATCTGAGTTCCTATCAGGGAGACCGGGTGGCGGTATCTGTAAATCCGCTGATATTTTTAGGGGCAGCAGCATTCGCACTGATTACTGTATTTATTTCTATTCGTAGACCGGCAAAGATTGCCTCACGGGTTTCGCCGATAGAGGCAGTCCGTTTTACAGAAGGATTGGAATGGCAGTACAGGAAGAAAGACGGGAAAAATAGAAAGGAAAAACCAAAAAAGAGTACAGACGGTGGTAAGCTTTACAGGATGGCCTTTTCCAATCTGGCAAGAAATAAAAAGAAAACTGTTGTGGTCATCACTTCTCTGTCTCTTGCGGTGATTTTATTGAACAGCGTCTTTACGATAACAAATTCTTTTGATATGGATACGTATTTGAAAAAATTTGTTACTTCTGATTTTCTCATTGCAAATGCCAGATATTTTGGAATGGATCATTACTGGGGATTTGATGAGGAGACGGATGAGGAAAAACTGACGGAATCCTTTATAGCAGCCTGTGAAGCACAGGATGGCTTTCTGGATGGTGGAAGAATTTATGGAACGCAGGCTGTAGGGCTGGATGCCATGTTGTATGGGATGGAAGATTTCACGCTGAGGGAGCTGGAGATCTATGCGGGGGAAAAGGACATGGATGTGATCCAGGAGAAGCTTGCCACCGGAAAGTATATCCTCAGTGCGGTTCCTGTAGATGATAATGACATTGTTGAAAAAGAATGGATCGTGCATAACCCGGGAGATCAGATCACACTGACTATGGAGGATGGTTCAAAAAGGCAGTTTGAAGTGCTGTCTCTGGTAAAGACGAATTATTATGGTCTTACCAATCGGATGGGAAATGAATTCATGTATTACACCACGGCTGATGTATTTCGGCAGATGGCGTCAGATCGGTTTCTGATGAGCTATGCCTTTGATGTTGAAGATGAAAAGGAAGCAAAGTTTTCAGAATTTGTGGAACAGTATACCACACAGCAGGAACCGCTGATGGATTATGAGTCGAAGCTGTTCTGGATGGATGATTTCGCGGGAATGAAAGATTTGTTTGTATTGGTGGGTGGTATGCTGACTCTGGTGATTGGTATTATCGGTGTATTAAATTTTATAAATTCTGTATTAACCGGTATCGTGACACGGCAGAAGGAATTTGCTATGATGGAAGCCATTGGTATGACGAAAAAACAGCTTACACGTATGCTGATTCTGGAAGGACTTTTCTATGCGGGGATTACGGTTGCCGATTCCTGGCTGGCAGGATGCCTGTTTTCCCTGACGGTAGTACGGGTTCTGTCAGGGGGCATGTGGTTTATGAAATATCATTTTGTCATCTGGCCAATGGTGGTGATATCTCCGGTATTGATTCTGCTGGGAATCCTTGTACCACTTGCTGCCTGTCAGTCACAAAAGCGGCAGAGTCTGGTGGAAATCATACGAAGGAATGAGTAGGTTACTGGAATCAAGTATTGTATTTGATTCTTACAGTGGTTATAATAGTATCCGGAGGGATGCATATGGTTAAAGTGAATATTATTCGCAGCCGACGCAAGACCATCAGCCTGGAGATTACAGACCATTTGGAAGTTCTGGTACGGGCACCGTATCAGGTATCAGATACATATATACAGAATTTTGTAAAGGAAAAATCTGACTGGATTACCGCACATCTGGAGAAAATGCAAAAACGACAGAATCAAAAAGATGCTTCAGATAAAATTTTCATGGAAGAAATTAAAAGGCTGGCTGACCGGGCGCTGAAAGAGATTCCGGCTCGGACAGCCTTTTTTGCGAAAAAGGTTGGAGTCACTTATGGAAAGATCACCATAAGGAATCAGAGAACTCGATGGGGAAGCTGCAGCAGCCAGGGGAATCTGAATTTTAATTGTCTGCTGATGCTGACACCGCCTGAAGTGCGTGATTATGTGATTGTCCATGAACTTTGCCACAGGAAGGAAATGAACCATTCTCCCCGGTTCTGGGCAGAGGTGGAAAAGGTGCTGCCGGATTATCGGACACAGAAACAATGGCTGAAAGATCATGGCGGTCTTCTTATTGCGCGGATGGGTTAAAAGGAAATGTAATGAACAACATGATTGAAGATGAGGTATAGGAAAGAGAGGGAATTTTATGTGGTTTGTATTTGCACTTTTGTCAGCAGTATTTGCTGCACTCACTTCGATTTTAGCGAAGGTAGGTATTGAAGGCGTTAACTCTAATCTGGCAACGGCACTTCGGACAATCGTAGTGTTGGCCATGGCATGGGGGATGGTATTTCTTACTCACGCACAGAGTGGGATTACACAGATTAGTAAAAAGAGCTGGCTGTTTCTGATTCTGTCCGGTCTGGCAACAGGAGCCTCCTGGCTGTGTTATTACAGGGCATTGCAGATTGGAGAGGCTTCCAAAGTAGTTCCTGTAGATAAATTGAGTGTGGTAATCACACTTGTTCTGGCATTTGTATTTTTACATGAGAGTTTTACGATGAAATCGGCGGTGGGAGCTGTTTTGATTACGGCAGGTACCCTTGTTATGGTACTCTAACACAAAAGCAACTGCCGGTTGACAGATTTTCAGGCGCACTTGCTGGTTGGCAACCGGCTTTTATGTTACAATTTCTTCAACAATAGGATACTTGAAAACAAATATTGCAGGTATCTGAGGAAGAGAGAAAGGTGGTAACTATGATTTTAGGTGATAAGATTACAAAACTTCGTAAGCAAAATGGATGGTCACAGGAAGAACTGGCAGAAAAACTGGGGATTTCCAGACAATCCGTCTCCAAATGGGAGAGCGGGCAGAGTATTCCGGATATTGATAAGATTATTCGGATGAGTGGACTCTTCGGAATCAGTACCGACTATTTGCTGAAAGATGAACTGGAAGAAATATCTCCGGAAACTTCCGTGGAAATTAAGGAAGAGAAAAATCTACGGGAAGTAACGCTGGAAGAAGCTAATACGTATATGGATCTGACGGAGCGGTTATCTGTTCGGATTGCAGGCGCAGTATTTGCTCTGATTTTATCTCCCTGTTGCCTGATTCTTCTGGCAGGATTGTCAGAGAGAAATGTTCTGAGCGAAAGTATGGCAGGAGGACTTGGTGTGGTAATCCTTCTTCTGATTGTAGCAGCGAGTACAGCGGTGCTGATCGGTGCCGGGATGCAGCTGGAGCGTTATGAATATCTGGAAAAAGAAGCCATTACCCTTGCCTATGGTGTGCAGGGAGTTGTGGAAAAGAAAAAAGAAGCCCGGGAGCCGGATTATCGAAAAAAGATTATTGAGGGTGTTGTGTTTTGTATCCTGGGTGTGATCCCACTGCTTTTGGCAGGTGCAGCGGATGCATCAGATCTTGTATGTCTGATCTGTGTCGATATCCTTCTTCTATGCGTTGCCTGTGGAGTGTTTCTGATGATACAGACCGGATGTGTGAATGGAAGTTATCATAAACTGCTGCAGGAGGGTGATTATACACCGGAGAAGAAAGAGATCAATCGGCGAACCTCTTTCTTTCCCGGAATATACTGGTGTATTGTCACGGCAATTTATCTGGGAGTCAGCTTTTATACACAGAGTTGGCAAAAAAGCTGGATCATCTGGCCGGTGGCCGGTGTGCTGTTTGCTGCACTGTACGGAATTGTGCAGGCTGTGACAAAACGAAATGCAAGGTAGATCAATTCATGATATCTTCGATATCTGCGATAGTTCTTGGAATGGATGCGGAAAGATTTTCGCATCCATTTTCTGTTACCAGGCAATTATCTTCCAGCCGGAAGCCGATGCCCCATTCCTCATGATAAATACCCACGTCTACACAAAATACCATATTTGGTGTGATGATTTCTGGTGTCTCTATGGCATCATGCACATCGTAACCGACGTGATGAGCACCGCCGTGCCACATATAAGTTCCGATGTCATCTACAGATTTCAGGACACCTGCGTCTTTCAGACGTTCGGCATTATAACTTCGGATTGTTCCATCCACATCCTTCATTTTCATGCCGGGGCGGATGATAGAAAACATATAGTTGGATGTGGCAAGCGCACATTCATACAATAATTTCTGACGGTATGAAAAGCGGCCGTTGCAGGGCCAGCCTCTGGATACATCTGTGATATGGTTATCAAACTGTGCACCTACGTCATTAAGAACCATATCACCGTCCATGGCCTGACCGGTATAAGAATAGTAGTGAATGCAAAAATTGTTGGCTCCGGCAGATATAATGGATGGGAACCCCGGCCCATCAGGACCGTACTGACCGATGGCACGATCAAATTCGGCTTTATACTGATATTCGTACATTCCTGGTTTGGAGGAACGCATCATGGCAAGAATACCAGCTTTTGTGATTTCTTCTGCCTGTCGCATGGCTGCAATTTCACATGGCTGTTTAATCGTGCGAAGCCGGCGAATCTGTTTGTTGGCATTTTTAATCTGCAGATACGGATATTCTTTCTGTATACTGCGGAGAAGTCCATGAGCAGGACGATCAAGATCATCGGGGCTCAGCCGGTAAAGGTCAAGATAAAGGGACTGATAATTGCCGACAGATGCCTTTTTATGAAAATCAGTCGCAAAAGAATCAGTAAAACGGATATCAGTGATACCAGATAAAGATTCGGCTTCGGCCGGTTTCATCCGCTTCCCTGTCCAACGTTCTGCCATGGAATCTCCTGGCAGAATATACAAACATTCGGCAACTTTGCCGGAAGAGTCTTTGGAAGCAAGTAAAATAGAATTCTTTTGCTGGATTCCCGTCATATATACAAAATTCCGGTCAGCAAAAAAAGGATAAAATTCATCATTGGTTTTGCGAATCTCCACACCGGCAAAAAGTACCAGCAGAGAATCAGGTTCCATCGTATCGTAAAAACGAGTACGATTGTTCATATGAAATGTCTTTTCCATGGTAATATCACTCCTGTTAAAAATTATATCATCACCATATCGCAGTATTTGTTTTATGTCAATCTTTGTATTTTTTCCCTGAATTTTTCCCCGGGGAAAAAACAAATTTTACTTTTATAGAGATTTTTTTACAAATATTTTTAGATTCTTAACATAAGTCAGATAGAGTCTGCCGTTTTTTTCTTTTATACTGATATTGTTTCTGAAATACAGAATCAGGAGGATAGATATGAAGAAAAAAATTTTATGTATGTTTATGGCTTCCATGATGGTTGCCGGAATGATGACTGGATGCGGTACTAGTACAGCTGCTTCCACAGATGCTGATTCTACGGTGGAGTCAGATGCTGAAATCAATGAAACGGATGGCACAGACACAAAAAATATTGTTAAAACGGCAGCAGTTGTGGAAACAGAGACAAATGCACAGACTCCGAAATATATCTTTTTGTTTATCGGTGACGGTATGAGTTATCCACAGATTCAGTTGACCAATTATTTTATCAGTGCTAATGAAAACAGAGAATCTGCTCAGACAGTTAATGTGGAGGGGGAAGAAAAAACAGTTCTTTCCAGCAAAAATAATCTGTCTATGATGAATTTTCCTGTGGCTGGTTCTGCCCAGACTTATGACAGTACTTCCTTTGCACCGGATTCTGCGTCTACGGCTACATCCATTGCCACTGGCAATAAAACCTGGAGCGGAAGTATCAATGTAAGTACTGATTTTACTCAGGAATATGAAACAATTGCCGAGAAACTGAAAACTCAAAAAGATTATAAAATTGGTATCGTTTCCAGCGTAAACATCAACCATGCCACTCCGGCAGCATTTTATGCTCATCAGGCATCCCGAAATAATTATTATGATATTGGTCTGGAACTGATTGACAGCGGATTTGATTATTTCGCAGGCGGAGGGCTTCTTGCTCCAACTGGAAAAGAAGAAGATCAGAAAGATCTGTATGAGCTCGCAGAAGAGGGTGGATATAAAGTAATTAAAACGCAGGCAGAAGCGGAAGCTCTTACGGCAGAGGATGGAAAAGCTCTGGTAATTGATGAACATCTTGCAGACAGTAACGCCATGGCTTATGACATGGATCTGCAGGAGGGTGAATGGACCCTGGCTGATTATGTAGATAAGGGTATTGAAGTACTGGACAATGATCAGGGATTCTTTATGATGGTAGAAGGCGGTAAAATTGACTGGGCATGTCATGCCAATGATGCAGCCGCAACAATTACAGATACTCTTGCACTGGATGAAGCAGTCAAGGAAGCCGTTAAATTTTACCAGGAGCATCCAGATGAGACATTGATTCTGGTAACCGGCGATCATGAGACCGGAGGTCTGACAATAGGATTTGCGGGGACAAATTATGATACGTTCCTGACAAATTTTAATAATCAGAAAATTTCATACGCAAAATTTGATTCGGATTATGTCAGCAAATATAAAGAAGAAAAAACTGATTTTGACACAATCATGAAAGATGTGACAGCATTGTTCGGCCTTCAGGTACCGACAGAAGAAGGTTCCGAAAGTACGGAGAAAAAGGATAGTGCAGATAAACATCCGGAATCAGAAGATGACGGTGAACTGGTTATGACTCAGTACGAATATGATACACTGAAAGCAGCCTACGAGACAACTATGAGCCGTACAGGTGAGGAAGAAGAATTTGCCCAGGATGAATATGTAAAATATGGAAGTTATGAACCTCTGACCGTAACGATCACACATATTTTAAATAATAAAAGTGGTATTAACTTCGGTTCCTATGCGCACACAGGTCTGCCGGTAGAAGTATTTGCCCAGGGTGTCGGACAGGAAAAATTTGAAGGTTACTATGATAATACAGAAATTTATGAGAAAGTTGCGGCACTGACAGGAGTAAAGTAAATTGAAAATAAAAGAAGTATTTTTCAAAAAGAAAAACTCCGTGCTGCTGCTGATTTTGATAGGAATATTAATGACAGGTATCCTCATAGCCATACCAACCGGCTATGAGGATGCCTTGATTTATCAGGATATGGAACGGGCGGTCGGAAAAGTGATAGAAGCAGATAATTCTGCCATTATAACTTCAGGTTTGGTACAGTCGGGAGAACAGTCCTGCACGCTGGAGATTTTGAATGGAAAATTTAAAGGGAGACAGATAACAGGAGTAAACTTTCTCAGTGGTTCGCTGGAGAAAGATAAAATTTATAAAGCAGGAGAGAAGGCTCTGGTAACCATCAGCTATCAGGGAGAAGAGATTGGTTCTGTGGTTATGTCAGATCACTACCGTCTGGATAAAGAAGCTGTTCTTATGTTGATATTTGCTGTTCTTTTGGTTGTTGTAGCTGGGAAAAATGGATTTCTGGCGATTTTTTCATTTGTCATTACAGTACTTACTGTATGGAAAATTTTGGTGCCTGCTTATCTGAAAGGATATTCACCCGTGTGGATTGGCATTTTTCTCACATTATTCCTTACAGTTATGATTATTTTTTTTGTATATGGATTTGATAAAAGGACATTGGCAGCTACATCGGGAGCTATGCTGGGAATACTGACCACCTGTATCCTGGGAATGGTATTCACTGATATGTTTCGGATTCATGGTGCAGTAATGCCTGATTCCGAATCTCTTTTGTACAGCGGATATCAGGATCTGGATCTGACTTCTATTTTTATGAGCAGTATTTTTATCGGGGCTTCCGGTGCCATGATGGATCTGGCGGTGGATATTACTTCGGCAGTGCATGAGGTCATTGAAAAGAAACCTGATATTACTTGGAAAGAAGCCGCAAAATCGGGAATGAATGTGGGTCGTGCAGCTATGGGGACTATGACAACAACATTGCTTCTTGCTTACTCCGGTGGATATATCACTCTTTTGATGGTATTTATGGCCCAGGGAACACCGGTGGACCATATCCTGAATTATAAATATGTAGCAGCAGAAGTGCTGGACACAGTAGTAGGAAGTTTTGGCCTGGTGACAGTTGCTCCCTTTACTGCACTGGTTTCCGGTTTCACCCTTACCGGAACATTTTCCCCGGGAAAAAGTAAAAATCCCCGGGGAAAAATTCAACCTTGACAAAATCTGAGAAGGTTGTAATAATTTGTATGTTCTGAGAAAAGAATAGTTATAAACAGGTAAGAAAGCAGGAGTGTTTCGTATGAATATACAGATTATTTTAGGACAGATGATGATGTTATTTGCCATGATGCTGATCGGTTATGTGATCTGGAAGAAGAGCTGGCTGGACGAGGGTGCATATCAGAAGTTATCCAGAATTGTAGTGAATATTTTTAATCCTGTTCTCGTAATCTATGGTGTGGCGGGGAAGAGTTCGTCGGGCAATACAGATCTGCTGCTGCAGAATCTTGGATTTGTGGCACTGTATTTTGTGATTTTATGGGCTATGAGTTATGCGATTCCGGCAATTGCCCGACCGACATACGGAGAAAAGAATCTGTACCGTTTTATGACAATGTTTGCCAATGTGGGATTTATGGGAATCCCGGTTATTACCGGTATCTATGGAAATGATTCCATGATTTATATTGTTTTCTATATGTTGGCATACAATCTACTGATTTATACCTATGGAATTAATCTTGCGGGAAAAGCAGGAGCAATTCAGAGGCAGGAACGGGGAGAGGAACATACAGGTGACAAAGCGTCCTTCTCCTGGAAGCGAATGCTGAATGCAGGTGTTATTGCTTCTGTGGCAGCTATTCTGATCTTTATTCTCCAGATTCCGCTGCCGGATATGGTGGTTGGTTTCTGTGATTACATCGGCAATGCAACCATACCGTTGTCCATGCTTTTAATCGGAGCATCCATTGCCAAAGTAAATCTGAAGGCTATTTTTTCAACAGGAAGAATTTATCTGTTCACTTTGCTTCGTATGGTGATTCTTCCTATCATTGTCGCTTTATTTATGAAAAATATACTTCCTGTGAATGAGATGATTTTTGGAGTTTTTATCCTGCAGATGTCCATGCCGGTGGGAAGTATCGTTGCATTGATGGCAAAAGAAAATGGTGCAGATGAGACATGTTGTACCAATGGAATTGTGCTGACAACGCTGTTGTCCCTGGTTACAATTCCGGCAGTCTGTCTTTTTCTGTAATATAGGGGAAAAATGCACAATATATAGCAGGAATAATATTAGCATAAACGCTGAAAATAAATTCCCTTTCTGGAAAAGTATTACAAAAACATGGGAAAACTGTTAAAATAATACTATCATGAACAGGAGGGATAACATGCTGAAACAGGGAGAAATGGTTGTATATAAGTGCAGAGGGATGTTTCAGGTAAAAGATGTGGGGAAATTGAATTTCTCCTATATTGACAGAAAGAAAGATTATTACACACTTCATTCGGTAGAGGATGAAAAAGAGACAGTTTATGTTCCGGCAGATTCTCAGGATTCGCTTCGTAAACCGATGAGCCGGGAAGAAGCACTGGAATTGGTGCAAAATGCAGATGATGCAGAAGTTCTGTGGGTGTCCAATGAAAAACTCAGGGAACAGGAATATAAGCATTGTGTGGACAGTTATAAACCGGAGGAGTGGATACGTATTCTGAAAACTCTGTATCTGCGCACAAAAAAACGTGGTTCCGTTACCAGTATGGATAAAAAGTATCAGCAGGTTGCAGAACGGGCGTTGTACAGTGAACTGGCGTATGCATTGGGAATTCCTGTAAGCCAGGTGGGCAAAATTCTGTGGGAGCATGAAAAGTAATTTTGTATATAGCACATAAGATGGATGAAAAGCACATGATTCAAAGATTAATTAGAATTCATGTGCTTTTTCTGGTATATGGAAATATTCTGTGCTATAATGCATAAGAACTCGAAGGAAAAAACATTTCACTGCTATGATGCAGTTGAGGAAGTGAGGTAAGAAGTGGAAAAAAGAATTATACAGGTAGAAGAAAAAGTCCCTGTAAAGATGCTGATCCCTTTAAGTATTCAGCACATGTTTGCCATGTTTGGCGCATCTGTTCTTGTTCCGTTTATTTTCGGAATTAATCCGGCAATTGTTTTGCTGATGAATGGTGTGGGAACGTTGATGTTTATTTTCATCACAAAAGGAAAAGCACCGGCCTATCTGGGTTCCAGTTTTGCATTTCTGGCACCGGCAGGAGTGGTGATCGCCAAGTATGGTTTTGAATACGCTCAGGGTGGTTTTGTGGTCGTAGGTCTCTGCGGCTGTGTGTTAGCATTTATTATCTATAAGTTTGGGACCAAATGGATCGATATTGTACTGCCACCGGCAGCTATGGGACCGGTAGTGGCATTGATTGGTTTGGAACTGGCCGGTTCTGCCGCAAGTACAGCAGGTCTTACCGGGGTAGAAAAGGTAGAGACAAGCAGTGTTATCGTATTTCTGGTAACACTCGGTGTAGCCATTTTTGGACAGGTGTTATTTCGCGGATTCCTCTCCGTTATTCCGATTCTTATCGCAATTATTGCCGGTTATGTGGCATCCGGATTCTGCGGTCTTCTGGACTTCACAGAAGTTGCACAGGCATCCTGGTTCGCACTGCCGAATTTTCATCTGGCAAAATTTAATGCGGAAGCGATTCTGACTATCCTTCCGGTAGTTCTGGTAATTGCATCGGAGCATATTGGACATCAGATTGTTACCGGAAAAATTGTTGGAAGAGACCTGCTGAAAGATCCGGGACTTCATCGTTCAATTTTTGCAGATAACTTTTCTACTGCGATTTCTGGTCTGATCGGTTCAGTGCCGACCACAACCTACGGAGAAAATATCGGAGTTATGGCAGTGACAGGCGTCTACAGTGTGCGTGTCATCGGCGGCGCTGCATTGATTTCTATTCTGGTTTCTTTCTGCGGTAAATTGTCTGCACTGATCAGCACGATTCCCGGACCGGTAATCGGTGGTATTTCCATTCTGCTTTATGGAATGATTGGTACTTCCGGACTGAGAATCCTGGTAGATAATCAAGTAGATTACGGAAAATCAAGAAATCTGACATTAACTTCTGTTGTATTTGTCGTAGGTCTTTCCGGAATCGCACTGAATCTGGGAAATGTACAGCTAACAGGTATGGTTCTGGCATGTGTAGTTGCTATGGCACTGAGCCTGATTTTCTATGTACTGGACAGATTGCATTTGACCAATGACTAAATTAAGGTGACTGAAGAATGAAAAATGAACTATTCTCTATTGGACCATTTACGGTGTACGGATATGGTCTGATGATAGCAATCGGTATTTTGGCGGCCTATGTGACCGCAGAATACCGGGCAAAGAAGCATGGACTGGATCCGGACAAAATTTTTTATCTTGTGATCTGGGCTGTAGTGGGAGGATTTGCCGGAGCTAAAGTATTGTATTTTCTGACAAGACTGAAAGATATCATAGAAAATCCCAGGGTGCTATTGGATCTGGCAGATGGCTTTGTGGTATACGGCGGAATTATCGGCGGAATCTTTTCTGCAATGGTTTATTGCAAAATTAAAGAACTTTCTTTTTTGAAGTATTTTGATCTGGTGATACCTTCGGTGGCTTTGGCCCAGGGATTTGGAAGAATCGGATGTTTTCTGGCCGGATGCTGTTACGGAAGAGAGACAGACAGTGCTTTGGGAATTGTATTTCACAACTCCAGCTATGCACCGAATGGCGTAAAACTTCTCCCCACTCAGCTGATTTCCAGCGGATTGGATTTCCTGCTTTGTGCAGTTTTGCTTCTACTTGACAGAAAGAAAAAGGGTGACGGTCAGATTGCCGGAGCATATCTGGTGCTTTACAGTATCGGAAGATTTATCCTGGAGTTTTACCGGGGAGATTTGATCAGGGGGAATGTAGGAGTATTGACCACATCCCAGTTTATTGCCATCTTTGTTGCATTGGCAGGAGTGATTCTGATCGCAGCGAGAAATGGGAAAACTGAATAGGAGTAACGAGAGGACGGGATAATAACCCGTCCTCCTTCCATATCACGCCCCCGTCTGCGTGCGATACATAGATGCATATTTTCCATTTTGTTTCATCAGTGCTGCGTGATTTCCCATCTCTTCAATCTGTCCATTTTCCAGTAAAATAATGATATCAGAATCTTTTATCGTCGAAAGCCGATGTGCAATGATAAATGAAGTTCTTCCTTTCGTTAGTTTTAGTAATGCTTCTCGAATTCTCTGTTCTGTTACTGTATCTACAGAACTGGTGGCTTCATCCAGAATCAATATAGGTGCGTCGGTCAGTACAGCACGGGCAATTGTCAGAAGCTGTCGTTCGCCCTGACTAAGTTCCATTCCGCCCTGTGTCAGTACAGTATCATATCCCTGTGGGAGACGTTGGATAAATGTGTCTGCACCGGCAATGCGGGCGGCTGCTTCTATTTCTTTCATATTCGTACCTTCTCTTCCATAGCTGATATTATCACGAATAGATGTGGCGAACAGTGCGGAATCCTGCAGCACGACGCCGAAAGAATCCCTCAGATTTTCCATCCGGTATTCCCTGAGATCATGTCCATCTAACAGTATCTTCCCTTCGTTCAAATCATAAAAACGGGTTAATAGATTAATAATCGTGGTCTTCCCCGCACCGGTGCTCCCTACGATAGCAGTTTTGGTACCGGCAGGAATTTTCAGTGAAATATGTTTTAGAATTGGTACCTCTGGTTTGTAGCCAAACACCACATTTTGAAACTCAATTTCTCCTTTTGGCGAAGTCAACGGCAGTGCATCCGGAGCATCCTGCGGTTCCGGAGTCTCGTCCATAATATCAAAGATTCTTTCCGCACCTGCCACAGCAGTCTGAAAATTGTTATAAATATTTGCAATATCTACAAAAGGACGCGAAAATTGGCGGACATAAAGAAGAAAACTGGATATCATACCGATGGAAATAGAACTATGAACTGCCAGAATACCGCTGACAATGGAAATCCCCACATAGCTTAGGTTATTGATAACATTCATCAGCGGCATCAGATAACCGGACCAGATCAGTGCCCGGGTAGCCACCCGACATAATTCTTCATTACTTTCTTCAAACTGCTCTATCATCTGATTTTCCCTGCAGAATGCTTTGACTATATTTTCACCGGAAATGGTCTCTTCAATCTGTCCGTTCAGTTTACCGAGGATTTTCTGCCGTTCGGAAAATAATTTGCGTGTATGTCTGGTAACGGTACGGGTCAGCAGGAATATCAGACCCACACCGATGAGGGATATGCATGTAAGCAGTGGGCTGAGTACTACCATAATGAAGAAAATACCAATAATTGTAAAACCATATGTCAAAAGCTGCGTTAAAGAATTGGAAATGGTTGTACTGATATTATCCACATCATTGGTCAGCCTGCTCATCAGCTCGCCGTGCTGGTGTTGATCGAAAAAGGCCAGCGGCATTTTTTTCATAGAGGCAAATAAGGTTGTGCGAATGTGATGGATCATCTTCTGTCCTACGGAAGCCATAAGAAATTGCTGTAAAAAGCGCACGAGCCAGTCACACAGATAAAGTCCGGTCAAAATTAGAAGGATTGTCATAACCGGCTGGCCTGTATCCACCATATTCACTGCGCGGCCGATTACAAGAGGTGAAAGAATGGAAGACGCCGAAGCCAGCGCTGATAATGCGAGGATCCGTCCCATTCCCTTCCGGCTGCCTTTCGTCATTTTCCAGAGTCGCACAAGAGTTCCTTTCAGATTACGGGGCTTTACCACAGGCTGTCGCAAACCTCTGTGTGGTCCTCTGATTCCGGAAGCAGCCGGCGGTATATTGATATTAGCCATTACAATCACCTCCAATCTGTGAATGATAAATTGCCTGATAGGTCGAACAGGATGCCATCAGTTCTTCATGTGTTCCTATGCCCTGTACCACTCCATTTTCCAGACACAAAATACGGTCTGCCTTCCTTACGGTTGATATTCTCTGACTGATCAGCAGTACTGTTACTTCCTGCAAGTGGTTTCGCAGACCTGCCAGTACCGAAGCCTCTGTCTCAGCATCGAGGGCACTGGTGCAGTCATCCAGAATCAGAATTCTAGGCTTACGGACAAGTGCCCTTGCCAGAGCAAGGCGCTGTTTTTGTCCTCCGGACAGATTGACACCACCTTGTCCGAGAAGCGTAGCATATCCATTTTCTGTCGCAGTAATAAAAGAATCCGCACATGCGATTGTGGCAGCCTGTTTCAGTTCGGCATCTGACGCATCATTTTTTCCCCACCGCAGATTATCAAGAATTGTTCCGGAAAACAGCAGTGCTTTTTGTGGAACAACCGCTACTGCTGTGCGCAGTGCTTCTTCCTTGATCTGGGTTACATCTATGCCGTCAATTCTCACTTTTCCCTGGGTAGAATCATAAAATCTGGGAACAAGATTAACTAAAGTGGTTTTTCCGGAGCCGGTGGGACCGATAATTCCAATGGTTTCACCCGGATTTACATGGAAACTGATATGACTCAGTGCATCTTTGCCCGCTCCTGCATAGGCAAAAGAAACTTGGTCAAATACTACTTCTCCTTTCCATTCCGGGTATACAGGAGAGTCAGGTATCTTCTGCGCGGGAATTTCATCGAGAACTTCACGGATTCGTTCGGAAGATGCCACTGCTCTTACCGCGCTATTTAAGATATTGGAAATCATACCCATGGCAAACAAAATCTGTGTCATATAATTTACCGATGCCATCAGGCGGCCGATTTCCGTACTGTTCTGATTCTGTGAAAGCCATAACAGTACCACAATACCGAAATTCACGGTCAGGTTGATCAGCGGGGCAAACACAGCCATCACACGCATGGCTGAGGTGCCAGCATCTGCCAGATTTTGAGATGCCGTCTCAAATTTGATCTGTTCCTGACTTTCCGCATGGAATGCTTTGACCACCCGGATGGAAGAAAGAAATTCACGGCTCACATTGTTCAGCAGGTCCAGTTTTCCCTGTAATATTCCGAATCGGGGATAGCCCAGTTTCATATTGGCTGCGACCAGCAGAAATGCAATCATTAAAATGACAACCAGAACTGGAATCTGCCGTGGTGTCTGAACAATAATCAGAACAATCGCTCCGATACAGGTGATGGGTGCTTTTACCATGATACGCATACAGCTATTGATAAATTCCTGTACCTGTGTCACATCGTTGGTGATGCGTGTGATGAGAGAAGCCGGCTGCAGACGATCGATATTCTCCAGAGAAAGAGTCTGTACTTTCCGAAACATATCGGAACGGAGTTCTTTTCCTATGGTCTGGGATGTGTGGCTTGCAAACAGATTACGCATCACCGCTCCCAGAGCGCCCATCATCGCAATCAGAAACATAATCCCGCCATAGATCAATATTTGTTTCACATCCATATTTTTCACACCGTCATCTACAATGTGCGCCATAAAAGTTGGCTGCAGAAGATCTGCCATTGCCTCCACTGTCAAAAAGAACAGTGCGGCGCAAAACAGAAGCAGATGCCGACGAATATATTGAATAATCAGTTTCATCATTCATACTCCTTCTCTTATTTGTTGTGCATTTAGTATACCATAGAAACCAAATCGGTCGTAAGCATTTTTTAGTATTCGCAAATTCTTTCCGCTGCTCCGACAGTGAAGATATAAAAGAACATCCTCAACAGCAGAATCAGAGTTCAAAAAATCTGATTCTGCTGTCGGGATGTTCTTTGTTTTGAGCAATGTGTTACTCACCCAACAGTGCAATTTTTTCTTTATATATCTTACGGAAGTAGAAAGTGCTCAGTGTGACAGATACCAGTTCCGCGATAGGGATAGCCCACCATACGGCGTGTAGTCCTCCCACTTTGGCAAGAAGTGCTGCCGCCGGGAGTATGACCAGAAGCTGTCGGCAGACAGAAACAATGAGACTGTATACACCATTTCCCAGCGCCTGAAAGACAGAACCCACAACGATACAGTAGCCGGCAAAGATGAAACTCAGTGCAATAATTCGAAGAGCCGGGATTCCGATGGTAAGCATCTCCTCAGAGGCATTGAACAATCCCATAAGCTGTCCGGGAATCAGCATGAACAGGGAAAGACCAATTAACATGACGCATACAGCTGTGATGATGCTAAGCTTTACTGTTTGCATCAGACGCTGTTTATTGCGCGCACCGTAATTATAAGCTACAATCGGAACCATACCGTTGTTCAGACCGAATACAGGCATGAAGATGAAACTGTTCAGCTTGAAATATACACCAAAAACTGCGGTAGCAGTGGAGGTGAACTGAATCAGGATTTTATTCATTCCAAATGTCATGACTGAGCCGATGGCCTGCATAATAATAGAAGGAACACCGACTGAGTAGATGGTACTGATAATAGCCCGGTCCGGATGGAATCCTTTCATGTTGATGCTGATCTCTTTGTTGCACCGAATGTTCAGGAACAGAGCAAGGAACATGGCACAGAACTGTCCCAGAACCGTGGCTGCAGCTGCACCGGCTACACCCATTCGTGGAAAGCCCAAAAGTCCAAAAATCAGAATCGGGTCAAACGCAATGTTGATGATGGCACCAAAGCCCTGAGAAATCATGGTGTGAACAGTACGTCCGGTGGACTGCAGAAGCCGTTCCAGCATAATCTCAATAAATACACCGGCACAGAGCAGTGTTACAATATGCAGATAGGTGGTGCCATATTCCAGAATCTGTGTGTCATCAGTCTGAAATTTGAGAAACGGACGGATGATCACGAGGCAGAACAAAGCAAATACAATACAACTGACAATGGAAAGAAAGATACCATTTTGTGCCGTATCCTGTGCCGCCTTCATATTTTTCTCACCCAGGCTGCGGGACAGCAGGGCATTTACACCTACGCTGGTGCCGACTGCGATTGCAATCATCAGGTTCTGAAGGGGAAATGCAAGGGACACTGCTGTCAGAGCATTTTCATTAATCTGTGCGACAAAGATGCTGTCAATCACATTGTAGAGAGCCTGAACCAGCATCGATAACATCATGGGAAGCGACATCTGGAACAGAAGTCTGGGGACTGGCATGGTACCCATTTTGTTTTCTTTTTGTACATGAGATGACATAAGTAAGGAATCCTTTCTGAAAATAATAATGTTAAGCCATGGAATTTATCAGTGATTTTACTTCCGGTACTACTTGATTAAGTGCTGCTTTTTTCTGTACTGTTTTATCTCTCGTTACGATTTCACAGCATCCTTCTTTCATATTTCTCGGGCTTGCAATGATACGGATAGGAATACCCATAAGATCCGCATCTGAAAACATAACGCCGGCACTGACTTTTCTGTCATCGTAAAGTACTTCGATTCCCTGACTCTGAAGTTTTTCATACAGGTTATCTGCATATGCTTTGACTTCTTCGTTATCGGGACGGACACAACACAGATGTACCTGCCAGGGAGCAATTGCCATAGGCCAGATGGGACCATATTCATCGTGATGAGCCTCACAGACAGAGGCGGCCAGTCTGCCGATTCCAATTCCGTAACAACCCATAATCGGATACTTCTCTGCTCCGTCTTTATCCAGATATTTCATACCCATAGACTCTGTATATTTAGTACCGAGCTGGAAAATATTTCCAACCTCAATTCCTCTGGTTACTTTTACAGCATGTTTTCCGCATATAGGACAGATACCGCCATCGGCGATTTTGGCAAAATCATGATATTCTGCATTGGGGATATCTCTTTCCATGCAGAGCCCTGTATAGTGATGTTCTTCTACGTTGCCGCCGCAGGACAGGTTTCTGCTTCCTTTCAGAGAATTGTCGTATAATACAGTGAAGTTTCCATTCAGGTTATATGGTCCTATAAATCCCGGATGAAGACCTATTTCGTCCGTAATCTCTGCCGGGTGAATATCATCATGAAGGAAATTTTTTACCTTGGTCTCATTTACTTCCAGATCACCCCTGATAAACAGGACAATCACACTGTCATCTGAATTTTTCTGGAATACCACAGCCTTGCAGGATTTTTCTTCCGGTGAGTTTAAAAATTTGCAGACATCCTCTATAGTATGAATGTCAGGTGTATAGACCAGCTGCAGTTCATCCATTTCCTCCTGATCATTCTCAACAATACATTCGGCCATCTCCACATTTGCTTTATATCCGCATTCCGGACAAACGGCAATGGAGTCTTCCCCGACAGGAGTGAGCAGCATAAATTCATGGGATAGATTTCCACCCATCATACCGGAATCAGAGGATACGGCAATTGTCTCAGGGATTCCTGCCCGGGCAAAAATACGCTCATAGGCATGGTAGCATTTATCGTAATATTCCTGCAGATCTTCCTGTGAGGTATGAAAGGAATAGGCATCCTTCATCGTAAATTCTCTGACTCGAATTAATCCTGCTCTGGGGCGGGCTTCATCCCTGAACTTTGTCTGAATCTGATAAATCATAAAAGGATATTTCGCATAACTCTGACCGTATTCACGTACCAGCTGAACGGCGGCTTCCTCATGAGTCATACCCAATACCATTTTGCTGTTATTCCTGTCGCGGAAACGGAGCAATTCACTTCCTACACTTTCATAACGCCCTGATTCTTCCCATAAAGAAGCGGGGAGTGCTACCGGGAACTGCACCTCCTGCCCATCGATGGCATCCATTTCCTCACGAATAATCTGTTCGATTTTTTTGCAGATTCTTTTCAGCGGTGCATACTGGGAATAAATACCGTTTGCCACGTATTTCATATATCCGCCGCGCACCATCAACGCATGACTGTCAATCACACAATCCGCCGGACGTTCTTTAAAACGATCTCCTACTAACTTGTCAAGCTTCATTTCTTTTCCTCCATTTCCTGAAAATTTATTGCTTTTATCTACAGCCTTGCCTGCAAAGAATTCAAGTACGCCTCGGCGTACTTGCTGCGAGGTGTGCGTCATGCTTCGCATGACACAATACATCTGCGCACCTCTGCAATCCGCCGGAGGCTTTATCTTCTTGCAAGATAAAAAGCCCTGGAGGGATTTGATCTCAACATTCTATGTGTAATGAAATCAAATCACTCCAGGGCGAATCTACATTAATCCGTGTTACCACCTGAATTCAGAATCATTATTCTGCTCTCTGTAGGTACAAGATCGTTACATCTGATACCTTTTTCCTATAACGGGGAATTCCGGCAGTACATACTTCTTTACGGTTCAGCCTGCGGCTCAAAGACCGGTTCGGAATAATCCGCAAAAGCCTTTCACCTTCCGGCTTCTCTCTGTATGCGGGGTCTTATTCTTACTACTTCTTTTCACAGCCTTTCTCTTTTATGAAGCTTAACATATATAGCGGAAGATGTCAAATAAGAAAACCCGGAAAAACAATTCCTTAAGCCTACCAGGTTTACAGTTCATCCGGTCTCTATTTTGAATTCCAATTAGTTACAATTCAGCATTCAACTATTCTACTTTAACCTCTCATGATAGGCCAAAATCCATATAAACAAGTTCTGCGGCCTACTTCCCATTAAAGGTAATAGGCTGTAGAGGCACCAAAAAGGTTTTTCATCCTACTTTTCTGCAAAAATAATAGGCTCCCAAATTGCAAAACAAGCCCTGCGGCCTACTTTTCAGAAATTATAGTAGGATGGAAAACCGAAAAATCAAATGTTGTAGCCTATTTTCCAGAAAATATAGTAGGCCATAATACACGTAGACAGTTTTTGCGGCCTATCCTATGACAAAAATGACAGGCCGCAGAACAGAAAAACAGACTTTGTAGCCTACTTCCCAGAGAATAGTGTAGGCCCAAACCGCTGAAATACATTTTATAGCCTACCAGTAACGATACGACATGGGATAAAGGCTGTCTGAACTGTAACCTACCGGGAACAGTTCTGCCGGACATTGACGCTTGATAAGCGAATATGATAAAATAGCGATTGAAAGGAGCAAAGGTGTATGGAAGAATCTTACAGGAGTTTTGCCCGCGTGTATGATATGTTCATGGATAATATTGATTATCCTTCCTGGAGTGTATATCTGACGCAGCTTTTGAGAGAATATGGGGTGGAGGATGGTCTTCTTCTGGAACTTGGATGTGGGACAGGAAGTATGACGGAGCTTTTGGCAGAGCAGGGATATGATATGATCGGTGTGGATAATTCCGAGGATATGCTGGAGATGGCTATGGAAAAGCGTGAGGAGTCCGGTCATGATATTTTGTATCTTCTGCAGGATATGAGAGAGTTTGAACTGTATGGGACTGTTCGTGGAGTGGTGAGTGTCTGTGATTCCATGAATTATATTCTGGAGGAAGAGGATTTGCTGCAGGTGTTCCGGCTGGTAAATAATTATCTGGATCCCGGCGGTATTTTTATCTTTGATCTGAATACTCCCTATAAATATCAGGAAGTGATTGGTGATGATACGATCGCGGAGAACAGGGAAGAGGGAAGTTTTATCTGGGAAAATTATTATGATGAAGAAACCAGAATCAATGAGTATGCCTTGACTTTGTTTTTGCCGGAAGATGAAGATTTATATAGAAAATACGAGGAATTTCATTATCAGAAAGCTTATGAGATTCCAGAGGTAATCAGACTTTTGCAAAAAGCGGGACTGGAATTTGTGACGGTCTACGATGCATTTACCCATGAGGCTCCCGGTGAAGAAAGCCAGAGAGTGTATCTGATTGCCAGAGAATGTCAAAAGAACAAAAAAGAGGAGAATATGTGATGAGTGATTATATTGTTCGTGCAACAGCCGCAGATAATCAGATCCGTGCGTTTGCTGCCACAACAAAAGAACTGGTTGAATATGCGAGAAATGCCCACAATACCAGCCCGGTGGCTACTGCCGCACTGGGTCGTCTGCTGACTGGCGGCGCCATGATGGGTGTGATGATGAAAGGGGATAAAGATGTGCTGACCCTGCAGATTAAGTGCAGCGGTCCGATTGGCGGTCTGACGGTAACGGCCGATTCCAAAGGAAATGTTAAGGGTTATGTAAATAATCCTGATGTAATCCTTCCTGCCAATGAAAAAGGAAAACTGGATGTGGGAAAAGCACTGGATCTGGGTATCCTCAGTGTCATCAAAGATATGGGGTTGAAAGAGCCTTACGTGGGACAGGTGGAGCTGAAAACCGGTGAGATCGGGGATGACCTTACGTATTATTTTGCCAGCAGCGAACAGGTTCCCTCTGCTGTGGGACTGGGTGTCCTGATGGAAAAAAATAATACGGTACGCCAGGCTGGAGGATTTATTATTCAGCTGATGCCGTTTGCGGAAGAAAAAGTAATTGCGCAGCTGGAAAAGAATCTGGCAGAAGTAAATTCTGTGACAGAACTTCTGGATCAGGGCTTAACCCCGGAAATGATTCTGGAAAAGCTTCTGGGCAATCTGGGACTGGAAATCAATGAGAAGACAGAGACAAGATTTTACTGCAACTGTGACAAAGTACGTGTGGGAAAAGTACTGATCAGTATCGGGGCGAAAGAACTGCAGGATATGATTGATGAAGGAAAAGAAGTGGAGCTGAACTGCCACTTCTGTAATACGAATTATACATTTAGCGTGGAAGAATTGAAAGAACTGCTGGAACTGGCAAGATAGGCTAGAAATCCGGATTTGGGAGAAGGAGAAACGGGATGAAAAATGGATTTGTAAAAATGGCAGCCGGAACACCGAAGATTCAGGTGGCAGACTGTATTCACAATACCGAAGAAATTTTGCGTCTGATCAGAGAAATGGATGCCGAGGGAGCGAAAATCATGGTATTTCCGGAGCTGTGTATCACCGGCTATACCTGTAGTGATCTGTTCTGGCAGAATGTGCTTCTGGAAAGCGCGAAAAGCAGACTTTTATGGCTGGCTGAACAGACGAGAGATGTGGATGCTCTGATTTTTGTGGGGCTTCCCATGGAAGTGGAGTGTAAACTGTATAACGTGGCGGCAGTCCTGAATCATGGTAAAGTGATCGGTCTGGTGCCGAAGACCAATCTGCCCAATTACGCCGAGTATTATGAAGCTCGTCAGTTTACGGCGGCTGATGATAAGAGCCGGATGGTGGTACTTGCGGGGGAAGAAGTTCCCTTTGGAACCAGGCTGTTATTTTCCTGTCCACAGATTCCGTGGATGGAAGTGGCGGCGGAAATCTGTGAAGATTTGTGGGTTCCCTGCCCGCCAAGTATTTCCCATGCCCTCGCCGGAGCTAATGTAATCGTAAACCTGTCTGCCGGTGATGAGATCACCGGAAAAGATGTATATAGAAAAGAATTGGTCAATGGACAGTCTGCCCGTCTGGTCTGTGCTTACCTGTATGCGACAGCGGGGGAGGGGGAATCTTCCACGGATCTGGTATTCGGTGGCCATAATTTGATCTGTGAAAATGGTACTGTTCTCGCAGAAGCCAGACGATTCCGGAACGAGACCATTTATGCGGATGTGGATGTGAAACGACTGGCAGCAGAACGAAGGAAAATGACCACATTTCCTGCGGCTGACCGGGAAGGATACAAAGCGGTTTCATTCTCATTGAAAATAAAAGATACCTGTCTGAAACGGGTATTTCCGGCAAAACCGTTTGTACCCTCCAATAAAGAGGAAAGGGAAAAACGATGTGATGAAATTCTTTCTATCCAGGCAATGGGACTGAAAAAACGTCTGGAACACACTCATTGCCGCAGTGTAGTTCTTGGTATTTCCGGAGGTCTGGATTCCACGCTGGCACTTCTTGTGACGGCCAGGGCTTTTGATTATCTGGGACTGGGCAGGGAATGCATTACGGCAGTCACTATGCCCTGTTTTGGAACTACAGACCGTACCTATCGGAATGCCTGTGATCTCACCAGAAAGCTGGGAGCAACTCTGAGAGAAGTGGACATCAAAGAGGCAGTGACGATTCATTTCCGTGATATCGGACATGATGCTAATAAACACGATGTGACGTATGAAAACTGTCAGGCCAGAGAGCGTACCCAGGTAATTATGGATATTGCCAATCAGACAGGAGGCATGGTAATCGGTACCGGTGATCTTTCGGAGCTGGCACTTGGCTGGGCTACCTATAATGGAGATCACATGTCCATGTATGGGGTTAATGCTTCCATACCGAAGACACTGGTGCGCCATCTGGTGCGGTATTATGCGGATACCTGCGGCGATAAGGAATTGTCTGATATTCTTCTGGATGTATTGGATACACCGGTCAGTCCGGAACTGCTTCCGCCCAAAGACGGAGAAATCGCACAGAAGACAGAGGATTTGGTTGGGCCCTATGAACTGCATGATTTCTTCCTGTATTATATGCTGCGTGCCGGATACGAGCCGGATAAAATCTATCGGATTGCCTGTCTGACTTTTGAAGGTATATACAATAAGGAAACTATTCTGAAATGGCTGAAGAATTTCTACCGGAGATTTTTCATGCAGCAGTTTAAACGTTCCTGTCTGCCGGATGGACCGAAAGTGGGAACCGTGGCCGTTTCACCCAGAGGAGATCTGCGGATGCCCAGCGATGCCTGTGCAAGGATCTGGCTGGATGAAGTGGAAAAATTGTAAATGCAAATTTATGCTGCGCCTGTTTTACGGCGCAGCTTTTGCCAGGGCGGATTTGATGGCTTCCAGAAGGAGCATGGAAGTGTATTTGCTGTCATCGGAATACGTAATGTTATCGGTAGACTGCGTGGAGTAAATCTGTGTGGCGATGTTTTCCAGAGATGGTTCCATCAGAGGATACATGGCTGCGGTGGATTCGCTTAAGTTTACAAGTTCAATGGAGTTGATGTGGTTGGTGTCCACGGTAACCTGTACATCAAAGGTATTGTCGTTCAGCTCGATGGCAGTGGAGTATACACCTGCAGTGTAAAGGACAGGTTCGGAAGACTGCACAGAGGTGGCTGACGTTTCTCTGTCTTTTTTGGGGCCGAACATAATAAAAAGAAGAGTGATCATCAGGATGGCAAGAATGAGAAAAATTGCTGTATAGATCACTTCTTTCATATGTAATACCACAATTTTTGTTTTTGAACTCATATGCACACTCCTTTAAATGTTGTTTTTAAGTTACTGTTCACACGGCACTATCCCGCGAGGTGTTTTCGTGCTATAAGCACGAAAATCCCGAGACATACGGCGCGAAATGATGCAGAATGCATCATTTCTGTGCATCGCGAAGCGTGTTGCTGGTCACGGAGTGAACAGTAACGTTTTTAATAGTATATGTGCAGGAAAGAAGGATATGAATGAAGAATCTTCTGGATTGGAGTGAGTGTCGGCTTTGTCCGCGGATGTGCGGCGTTGACCGAACGGATGGAGAGAAAGGTTTTTGCGGGATGGACAGCCGGATGATGGGGGCCAGAGCTGCCCTTCACATGTGGGAGGAACCCTGCATATCCGGAACAAAAGGTTCCGGAGCCGTGTTTTTTTCCGGATGTACGCTGCGGTGTGTGTTCTGTCAGAATTATGAGATTGCAGAAGGAATCTGTGGGAAAGAGATTACACCGGAACGGCTGGAACAGATATTTCTGGAGCTTCAGGAAAAGGGCGCTGCTAATATCAATCTGGTGACAGCAACCCATTTTCTTCCGGCGGTCATACCGGCACTGCAGTCTGCCCGGAATCAGGGGCTTCGGATTCCGGTAATTTATAATACCGGAGGATATGAGCGGCCGGAGACTGTAAAAATGCTTGATGGACTGGTGGATGTCTGGTTGCCGGATTTTAAGTACATGGATCCGGAACTGGGAGCTATGTATTCGCATGCAAAAGATTATCCCCAAAAAGCAGCGGCGGCTCTTGCGGCTATGGTGGAACAGACAGGTCCCTGTATATTCGATGAAGACGGATACATACAAAAAGGAGTGATTGTCCGGCATCTGATTCTGCCGGGACATACCAAAGATTCCCGGAGGGTTCTTGGGTACTTACATGAGACTTATGGAAATAAAATATATATCAGTGTGATGAACCAGTATACGCCTCTCTCACAGGTGGCTGAACTTCCGCCCCTGAACCGGATAGTGACGAGGCGGGAGTATCAGAGAGTGCTGGATGAGGCACTGGAACTGGGGATTGAACAGGGATTTTTTCAGGAGGGAGAAACTGCGGAGGAAAGTTTTATCCCCCTGTTTAATTATGAAGGATTATAAGGAGGATGGTAAAAATGAAATTTTCGATTTTAGCACCGGGGGGAATTGCAAACTGTCTGGCACAGGCTGTGCAGGGGCTGGAAGAGGTGGAGGCTTATGCGGTAGCTTCCAGAAGCTATGACAGGGCAAAAGCATTTGCTGACAAATGGGGATTTCAGAAGGCATATGGATCTTATGAGGAAATGCTGAATGATCCGCAGGTAGAACTGGTGTATGTGGCAACCCCTCATTCTCACCATTATCAGTATGCAAAAATGTGTCTGGAACACGGAAAACATGTATTGGTTGAAAAAGCATTTACCGTCAATGCCGCACAGGCAGAAGAACTGATTCGGCTGTCAGAAGAAAAAAATCTTCTGCTGGCAGAAGCAATCTGGCCCCGTTATATGCCCAGCCGCAAAATGATCGATGATCTGGTGGAAAGCGGAGTGATCGGTGAGGTAACTTCCCTGACAGCAAATTTTGGATTTCCGCTGAGTCATGTGGAAAGAATGAAAAAACCGGAACTGGCAGGCGGTGCGCTGCTTGATCTGGGTGTATATCCGATTAACTTTGCGCTGTCGGCTTTTCACGGCCAGGTGGTGGATGTAAAAACAGATGCCGTCATGTCACCGGAAGGTGTTGACTGGATAAACAGTATGATTTTGACTTTTGACGATGGAAAGCTGGCAGTCCTGCATAGTAACATGTTAGCGGTGATGGACAGTGAAGGTACAATTTGCGGTGAAAAAGGATATATCAAGATTGAGAATCTTAATAACTGTGAAGAAATCCGTGTATACAATAAGAACAGAGAACTGACCGCGACTTATCAGGTTCCGGAGCAGATCAACGGATATGAGTATGAGGTACTGGCATGCAAACAGGCAATTCTGGAAGGAAAATGTGAGTGTCCGCAGATGCCTCATGCGGAAACTCTGCGCATGATGAAACTGATGGATCAGATCCGTGAAATCTGGGGAATGAAATTTCCCTGTGAATAGAAACTGTTTTGATGGGAGAGAGAACGTATGTCGTTACAATTGGTTCTGGGAAATTCCGGAGCAGGAAAATCACACTTTATCTATGAACATATTGTAAAAGAAGCCGGTTTGCATCCGGAAATGACATATCTGGTCATTGTGCCGGAGCAGTTTACCATGCAGACCCAGAAAGAACTGGTTTCCATGAGTCCGAGGCAGGGAATTATGAATATCGATATTCTCAGCTTTCAAAGGCTGGCTTTCCGCGTGATGCAGGAAGTGGGAGGAGAACAGCGTCCGGTTCTGGAAGAAATCGGAAAGACACTGGTCCTACAGCGGGTGATTCAGGAGCAGGAGAAGAAATTGGGTGTGCTGGCTTCCAGTCTGAAAAAGACAGGAACTGTCAGCCAGATGAAATCACTGGTATCGGAACTGATGCAGTATGATATCCGGCCGGAACAGCTGGAAGAGATTGTGGGGCAGACCGGGGACAATCCGTTCCTTTCCC
>JBJELT010000045.1:47302-63195 GCA_051879295.1 Oliverpabstia sp.
CCGGAACAGCTGGAAGAGATTGTGGGGCAGACCGGGGACAATCCGTTCCTTTCCCGTAAGCTGACAGATGTTCAGATGATTTATCAGGGATTTCAGGATTATCTGAGAGAGCGGTATATTACAGGGGAAGAGGTACTGGATGTACTGTGTGACAGAATCGGGGAATCCCGACTGATGAAAAACTGTCAGGTGATTCTGGATGGATTTACCGGATTTACACCCATTCAGAATAAGGTTATGAGAAAAATTCTCAATTTTGCTGAAAAAGTATGGGTGACGGTGACACTGGACAAAAAAATGACCGGAGGAGCCTGGCTGAAAAGTCCTCAGAATCTGTTCCATATGAGTGGGCTGATGATGGATCATCTGACAAAGCTTGCCAGGGAAGAACATGTGGAAATTGAAGATCCCATATGGATTCCATCGGGAGCTAAAAGCCGTTTTTCCCGTGCACCTGCTCTGGAATTTCTGGAGCAGCATTTGTTCCGGTTTGGACGACAAACGTATGATAAAGAACAGGAGGAGGTGCAGATTTTCTGCGCCTCCAATCCTCTGGCAGAGATGGAAGAAATTGTGGAAAAGATACAGTTTTTTGTACGTACAAAGGGATATCGGTATCGGGATTTTGCCATAATTACCGGTGATCTTCCTGCCTATGGCGTATATGCCGGTCAGGTCATGGAAGCCTGTGGGGTTCCCTGTTTTATTGATGAAAAGCACAGCCTGCTGATGAATCCCTTTGTGGAATATCTGCGGGCTGCTCTTAATATGCTGACTGAACAATTTTCCTATGAAAGTGTATTTCGCTATCTGCGGTGCGGTTTGTCCGGGCTGACTGTTTATGAAACGGATGAGTTGGAAAATTATTGCATCGCTGTGGGAATCCGGGGCTGGAAACAGTGGAAGGAGCACTGGGTACGCCGCTATCGGGGAATGGAAGAAGGAAGTATTGAGGAAATTAATCGAATTCGCGAAAAGTTTGTGGAAGAAACAGATGGATTTGTGGAAGGTATGCGGCAGAAGCATATGACAGTGGAACAGAGAACACGCATTCTTTATGAATTTATCTGCCATAACAATATATACGAAAAATTATCCCGGGAACAGAAGCAATTTGAGAAACAAGGTGAAATGGCTCTGGCCAGAGAATATTCACAAATTTACGGAATTATCATGAACCTACTGGATAAAATGGTTCAGATTCTGGGTGATGAGGTGATTTCGGCGGACGATTACCGCCAGATTCTGGAAGCCGGATTTCAGGAGGCGAGGGTGGGTATTATTCCGCCGTCTGCAGACCAGGTTCTGGTGGGAGACATGGAACGAACCCGTCTGAGAGACATTAAAATTCTATTTTTTGCAGGTGTTAATGATTCTGTCATTCCCAAAAAACAGGGGAGCAGCGGTCTGCTGTCGGAGACAGACCGGGAATATCTGGAAAACATGGATGTGGAGCTGGCTCCTGGTTCACGGGAAGTGATGTATATTCAGAAATTTTATCTGTACCTGAATCTGACAAAACCGGGAGAACGGCTGTATCTGTCCTACGCAAAAACCAGCGGACAGGGACAGGCTCAGTCACCGGCTTATCTGATTCCCATGATCTGCAGGCTGTTTCCGGGTCTTACCATTCAGGAAAGGGAACAGGCGGCTCTTTGTGATGTTCAGCAGCCCGGACCGGCAGTAGAGATCCTGCTTGAGGGACTTCATCGTGCATCGGAACAGGAACCGGATAAGGACTGGAAGGAGTTACTGAGTTGGTTCTGGAAGAGTGATGAGTGGAAAGAAAAGTGCAGCCGGTGGATAAAGGCCGCATATTACAGCAAGCCGGTGGATAAGATCGGGAAAAGTGCAGCCAGAGCACTGTATGGATCTGTGCTGGATAACAGCTCCACCCGTCTGGAACAGTTTGCTGCCTGTGCTTTTGCTCATTTCCTTCAGTATGGTCTGCAGATTCAGGAACGCCAGGAGTACGAATTCCGTGCCGCAGATATGGGAAATGTGATTCATCAGGCACTGGAACAATTTTCCAGAAACTTAAGAAGAAACCGTATGTCCTGGAGAAATCTTACAGCTGATGAGAGAGAAAAACTCATTGATGAGAGTGTGGATGAGATTATCCATGATTATGGCAATACGATTCTGGAAAGCAGTGCCAGAAGCCGCTACATGATTACCCGTGTCAAGAGAATTTTGCGCCGAACCGTATGGGCATTGCAGGAACAGTTAAAAAACGGAAAATACGAACCGGGACAGTTTGAGATTTCTTTTGCCATGGAAGATCAGCTGGATGCCATACATTTTGATCTGTCAGAGGAAGAAAAGCTCAGGCTGAGAGGACGGATTGATCGTGTAGACCGCTACGAAGAGAATGATAAAATATATGTTAAAGTGATTGATTACAAGTCTGGAAATACATCTCTGGATCTGATTGCTCTTTATCATGGTCTGCAGCTGCAGCTTGTAGTGTATATGAATGCAGCTCTGGAGATTGAGCAGAGGGAACATCCGGATAAACAGGTGGAACCTGCCGGTATTTTTTATTATCAGGTCAAGGATCCGCTGTGTGCGGGAGAACTGGATGAGGACGAAGAAACGCTGGAAACAAAGATTCTTCAGGAACTGAAAGTGAATGGACTGGTACGGGGAGAAAAGAAAATATTGCAGGATATGGATGAGACACTGGAACCCGGAAAAAAATCCAGTGTGATTCCGGCAGCTTTGAATAAAGACGGGAGTCTTTCACGATACTCACAGACAGCCAGTAAGGAACAATTCGGCGCACTGTCCCATTATGTGAATCATAAAATCACAGAACTGGGAAGAGAGATTCTGGATGGTGACGTGAAGGCGGAACCTTACCGTCTGAGAAAGCGGACAGCCTGTGATTATTGCAGTTATCGTGAAGCCTGCAGCTTTGATGACAGACTGCCCGGATACCATTATAGAAACCTTCCGGTATTTCAGGATGAAGAGTTGTGGAGACGTTTGAATGAGTGTCTGGATGACTCCTGTGCAGGCGGCAAAGACCATATGGGAAACAAGGAGGAATAGCAGATGGGTGTGAACTGGACGAAAGAACAGCAGCAGGTCATTGATCTGCAGAATCGAAATATTCTGGTCAGTGCGGCAGCCGGTTCCGGTAAAACAGCGGTACTGGTAGAGCGGATTCTGAAAAAAATGACCAGAAAAGAAAATCCGGTGGATATTGACCGTCTGCTGATCGTGACCTTTACCAGAGCGGCTGCCGGTGAGATGCGGGAACGTCTGACGGCTGCTGTGGAAAAACGACTGGAGGAGGATCCGGATAACGAACATCTGCAGCGGCAGCAGACGCTGATTTATAATGCGCAGATTACCACCATTGACGGTTTCTGTTCCTATATCATCCGTAATTATTTTCATACCATAGATCTGGATCCCGGTTATCGGATTGCCAATGAAGGGGAGCTGAAATTGCTTCGCATGGATGTGGCAAAAGAGCTTCTGGAGGCCAGATATGCGGAGGGGAGTCCAGAATTTCATCAGTTTATTGAAGTGTTTGCCACGGGCAAGTCAGATGAAAATATAGCTGAACTGATTCTGAAATTATATGATTTTGCCATGAGTAATCCATGGCCTCAGGAGTGGCTGGAATCCTGTAAAGAACCGTATCTGGTGGAAACAGAGGAAGAACTCCTGAACAGCCGGTGGATGGAAAAACTCTGGCGGGATGTGGAACTTTCTCTGGAACAGGCGGAATTCTATCTGGAGCAGAGTCTGGAACTTTTGCAGGAGATAGACGGTCCCTATATGTATGAGGATGCCCTTCGGTCTGACAAAATGCTGCTGGAACATCTGCAGCAGGTCTGCCGGGACAGAGATTTTAATGGGTGCTGTAAACTTTTGCAGAATCACAAATTTGCCGTGTTGTCCCGAAAGAAAGATGATGCTGTGTCTGATGGGCTGCGGCAGCAGACAAAAGAAAACCGGGATTTGATGAAAGAAATTCTCAAGGAACTGAAGGAACGGTATTTTTATGGTGACACTGAAAAAATTCTTCTGGAAATGAAACTCTGCCGTCAGCCGGTGCTGCAGCTTCTGCAGCTGACAGAGGATTTCGCAGAATGCTTTGCGGAAAAGAAAAAGAAGCGAAACATTGTGGATTTCCCGGATATCGAACATTATGCTCTGGAAATCCTGGTGAAAAAAGAAAATGGAGAATTGATTTATACGGATGCAGCTGAGGAATTTTCTCGGAGATTTGAAGAAATCCTGATTGATGAATACCAGGACAGTAACCTGGTACAGGAGACACTTTTGCAGAGTGTTTCCAGGATGCGTCATGGTCACAACAATGTTTTTATGGTAGGTGACGTGAAGCAGAGCATCTATCGGTTCCGTCTGGCCCGTCCGGAACTGTTCATGGAAAAGTATGATACGTACACACTGGAAGATAGTCCATGTCAGAGAATCGATTTGCACAGGAACTTCCGGAGCCGCAAAGAAGTTCTGGCAGGAGTAAACTACATCTTTGAACAGATCATGGGGAAAGATCTGGGTGATGTGGAGTATGATGAAGCCGCGGCACTGTATCCTGGGGCAGTGTTCCCGGAAGAAGATCACAAAGAAGAAATGGATGCGTTTCGATGTACGGAGGTATTGCTGGGAGAGACAGATACAGAGGAACTGTCGGATGATCAGGAAGAAAAGACGGCAATAGAACTGGAAGCAAGAATCGCGGGTTCAAGAATTAAGGAGATTGTCGGTCACGAGTTTGTGCTGGATAAGGCTTCGGGAACCTATCGGAAAGCCCGGTATCAGGATTGTGTGATCCTGCTTCGGACCATATCCGGATGGGCGGAAACCTTTGTGCAGGTATTGATGGATATGGGGATTCCCGCCCATGCCGCTTCCCGGACAGGTTATTTCGGAACAACTGAGATTGTTACGATTCTGAACTATCTGCATATATGTGACAATCCCATGCAGGAAATCCCATTTACAGGAGTGCTGTTGTCGCCAATTGTGGGATGTCAGGCGGAAGATCTGGCAGAGATTAAAATCTTCAGACCTGAACTGAAAATATATGATTCTTCGAGAAAATACCTCGAAGAAGGGGAAAATGAAGAATTAAAAGAAAAACTGGAATCATTTTTTTCTGTTTATGACCGGATCAGAGACAGGGTTCCCTACACACCGATACATCGACTGATTCAGATGATCCTGCAGGAAACCGGTTATGAAAGTTATGCGGCTGCCATGCCGGGCGGAATACAGCGTCGTGCCAATCTGCAGATGCTTGTGGAAAAAGCCATGGAGTATGAGGGAACCAGTTACCGGGGATTGTTTAATTTTATTCGCTATATGGAGCAGCTTCGCAAATACGAAGTGGATTTTGGGGAAATCAGCACTATAGGTGAAAATGAAGATACGGTTCGTATCCTGAGTATTCATAAAAGTAAGGGACTGGAATTTCCTGTCGTATTTGTATCCGGTATGGGGAAACGTTTTAACATGATGGATGCCAATGCCGGTCTGGTGATTCACCCGGATCTGGGTGTGGCAATGCAGGGCATTGACCCGAAGCTCAGACTGAAAGTGCCCACGCTGATGCGCCAGGTGATACAGAAACAGATTCGTGTGGAGAGTCTGGGAGAGGAACTCCGGGTGCTTTATGTGGCCCTGACCCGTGCAAAGGAAAAACTGATTCTTACGGGAACTGTCAGCAAAATGGAGAAAAAGCTGATGAAATATATGGGACTTCTCACATATGAGCCATCCAGACTTCCCTATGGAATGTTGGAAAGTGCTCAGGATTACTGGGGATGGGTGCTTCCGGCACTGGCCCGTCATCCGTCATTTCGGGATTTGTATGAAGTATATGATCTGACAGAGGCAGAACGGGTACAGGAAGGGCTCTGGCAGCAAAACCAGGAAATACGGAACAGAATACCATTTGAAATTCATTTTGTGAATGCGGCGGCGTTGACCGGTGAAGAACTCCGGCGTCAGATTACTCTGGAACAGCGGTATGAGGAATACATGAACTGGGATACAGATAAGGTATATGATGCGGCTGTGAAGCATGAGCTGGAAGAACGTTTTTCTTATCGATATCCATATTCGGATTTGCAGGAAATCCCTGCAAAAGTCAGTGTATCGGAACTGAAAAAAGAGTATGCACTGATGCCGGATGAAGATGCCGAAACAATGCTTACAGGAGTAAAAATCTCACATATTCCGTCTGGGGTTATGGATGAGGTAATTCAGTCAGAGACTTCGGAGGAACAGCCGATACCGGCATTTATGCAAACAGAGAAAGAAGAAGTGAAAGGAGTTGCCAGGGGAACGGCTTACCATAAAGTGATGGAAGAACTGGACTATGATCAGGTGGATTCAGAAGAGGCTATCCATCAACAGTTGTTATCTTTGGAGACCAGCGGAAAACTGGATCATGAGGCGGCAGCCAGTGTCCGGGTAAATCAGATTGCCTGGTTTGCTTCTTCCGGTCTGGGGAAACGGATGCAAACAGCATGGAAAAGAAAAAAACTGTGGCGGGAGCAGCCATTTGTGATGAGTGTACCGGCCTGTGAACACCATCCGGAGTGGGGAGATACAGAGCAGATCCTGGTACAGGGAATCATAGATGCTTTCTTTGAGGAAGATAGCGGACTTGTGCTGGTAGATTATAAAACGGATTACGTGGAAAAAGGCGAAGAGGAAAAGCTGATCGACAGATATCAAAAGCAGCTCTGGTATTATGCCCGTGCCCTGGAACGTGTGAGAAATCTTCCTGTGAAAGAGGCATATATTTATTCCTTCCGTCTAGGAAAAGCACTGAGAGTACCTATACACATCAAGATGTGATGAGAAAGGAAACATTACTATGAGATTATATGCATCCTGCATCTGTTGTCTGCTAAATAAGCAGGAACAGAATATACGAAAATTTAATGATGAAGCTTTAAAATCCGAATACATGAAAGAACTTGCCAGAATTGTGGGGAACAGCGAGGAGGATGCCTGTGCCCCCTGGCTGGCGGCTGAGATTCGGAAAACATATCAGAAATACTTTGGTGGTACAGGTGGTTATGAGAAGGAGAAAAAAGAATTCAATCAGATTCTCCTGGATGTTGAGAAAGATTTGGAGCAGAAGATTCTGAACAGTGAAGATCCGCTTAGAACATCACTGTTGTATGCCCGGGTAGGAAATTATATTGATTTTTCTGCACTGGAATACGTGGATAAGGAGGAATTGTTTGGTCTGTTCGACCGGGAAATTGACATTCTGGATGAAGGCGAATACAGAAACTTCTGCCGGGAAATGCAGCAGGCGAAGAAAATGGTATACATACTGGATAACTGCGGGGAAATCGTACTGGATAAGCTGGTCATACGGCTGCTGAAAAAACAGTATCCGCAGGTTGAGATCACAGCTGTGGTACGTGGCGAAGAAGTCATGAATGATGCCACAATGGAAGATGCGGTGATGACCGGACTGACCGAAGAAACACAGGTCATCGGCAACGGTGACAATGTGGCTGGGACGATTCTTTCCCGTATCTCACCGGAACTGAGGCAGAAGATTGAGGAGGCAGATCTGCTGCTGGCCAAAGGGCAGGGGAACTTTGAATCCATGTATGGATGCGGAAAGAACGTATATTATCTGTTCCTGTGCAAATGCGACTGGTTTATTAAAAAATTCCGGGCAGAGCGGCTGCAGGGGATGTTTGTCAACGAAAAACGAGTGAAATTTATTTGAGTTCATTTGGGGTTGTGCAGTATTTAAGAAAACAGAAGTAATTGAGAAAACAATGTCAGTAGGCTAAAGGATTGATTTTGATCATGTAGTTTGCTGACATTTTTATAATATTATATTGACATCTAATATTATATAGCGTATAGTATTGAATATAAAATAATATTAAATATTAAATGATATTATAGAGCAAAACACAGATATGTTTTGGAATATGAAAGAAAGGATGCGCAGTTATGGTTTTTAATACAGGTGCGGCTCTTCTGGATGCGATTGTTCTGGCTGTTGTGTCCAAGGAGAAGGAAGGCACATATGGGTATAAGATTACTCAGGATGTGCGGCGTGTGATTGATGTCTCCGAATCGACACTGTATCCGGTACTGCGGAGGCTGCAGAAAGATGATTGTCTCATGGTGTACGACATGGAATTTGCAGGAAGGAACCGGAGATACTATAAGGTGACAGACAGAGGAAAAGAACAGCTGAAGATGTATGAGTGGGAGTGGAAGAATTATTCCGACCGGATTACCAGTCTGTTTGAGGGGAGGACTTAATAGATGGACAGAAAAGAATTTATGAGACAGCTTGCAGCGCTGCTGAGGGATTTGCCGGACAGTGAGCGGATGGAAGCTATTCGGTATTATAATGATTATTTTGATGAGGCAGGCCCGGAGAATGAATCACAGGTGATTCAGGAACTGGGGAGTCCGGGAAAAGTAGCTGCACAGATAAGGGCAGACGGCGGACAGATTACAGAAGAAGAACAGGTGGAGAATCCGCCTCAGGAAATACCGCAGCCTACCTCTTATACAACACACCAAAGAGGAACAGGAAAGTGGGCGTTGATCATTATTCTGGTTGTGTTTGCGTCTCCCCTGATTCTGGGAATAGGCGGAGGAATCTTTGGTGTTTTGGTTGGAATCCTTGGTGCTGTTTTCGGGATACTGGTTTCTCTGCTGGCAGCCGGCGCAGGACTGGTTGGAGGCGGAGTTGCCCTGATGGTTAAGGGTGTAATCCGGTTGATATCTTCACCGGCTTCTGGTCTTCTCAGTATTGGAGGCGGTATGATTGCTCTGGCTATTGGTATTTTTGCAATTATGCTGCTGCTGTGGGCAGGATTTCGCCTGCTTCCCAGATTGATTCGGGCGATTGTGAATTTTATATCCCGATTGCTTCATAAAAGAAAGGGGGCTTCGGAATCATGAAAAAATGTATGAAAATACTGGCGGCAGCAGGAGGTATTTTTGCCGGAGTCGGTCTGATTTTTCTCATTGCCGGTCTGATTCTTTCCGGTGGAAGAATTGACTGGGAGGATGTATTTTCTGTCAATGAAAAAGACCTGTTAAAATATAGTATCAGACTGGGTGACGACAGTGATGATCAGAATGTAAGTATGGTGGTAGATTCCGGTGCTTGGAAATGTACAACGGTTTCCGGAGTCAGAGATCTGGATATAGAGATGGCTGTGGGAGATTTGCAGATTAGTACCTATAACGGAAAAGAAATAAAGGTGTATGTTGATGAATCTGACAGCAAAACGGAAGTTGTCCAGGACGGGGATGAGCTGGAGATTCGGGTGAAGAACCGATGGTGGGCAGATAAGGATAGAAAAGTAAGAATTCATATTCCGGAGGATTATGCATGGAAAGAAGTGGATCTGAATCTGAAAGCTGCCAGCGGACTCATCGAATCCTTAAAAGCTAAAGAACTGTCTGTGTCAGTGGGAGCTTCTTCTCTTGAGATGACTGGAAAAGTGGAAGCAGAAACCAGTGAATGGTCTCTGGGTGCGGGAACTATAGATGTGAAACAATTAAGTTCAGATAATATTTCTGTTCAGTGTGCAGCAGGAGAAGTTATACTGGGGCTGGACGGAGCAGAGGAAGATTATTTCCTGGATGGTGAAGTGAGTGCAGGAAGCTTGTCTTTGGGGAATAATTCCTGGGATGGCGTAGGTCAGGACGTGCAATATGGAAGTAAAAATGCAGAACACAAGATCGATGTGGAATGTGCTGCAGGAAATATAGAAATTACAATGAATCATGAAGATAAAAAGACAGGAGGTATTCATCATGAGTGACAAAAGATTATATCGTTCATCAACTAACAGTATGATTTGTGGAGTATGTGGAGGAATCGGTGAGTATTTTAATATCGATCCGACACTGGTAAGACTGGCATGGGTGCTGTTTTCTTTCCTGGGCGGTGCAGGAATACCGGCGTATATCATTGCTGCTATCGTTATCCCCAGATAAGTACACCTTGAATATTGAATAAAAGTAACTATTCAGTAGCCACTATCCCGCGAGGTGATTTGGCACATATTGTGCCAAAATTCCGAGACATACAAGCAAAAATCCCATTGCCGCAGGCAATTTTCAATGGATTTTTGCTCGTAACTGTGAAGGTACTGAACAGTTACGAATAAAACAGGAAAAAAAGGTCATACTCCAAAGGAAAGAGAGGAGTGTGACCTTTTTATGTCTAAAAAGAAAAAACCGGATTTTGAAAATATGTCACGGGAAGAACGAATGAAATATGAAATCGCGGAGGAACTGGGACTTTTGGACCGTGTTCTGGAGGATGGATGGAAAACCCTGTCTGCCAAAGAGACAGGGCGTATCGGCGGTCTTGTGACAAGAAGAAAAAGAGAAGAGAGCAGTCGTTAGGCTCTGAGTTTCCGAAAAGTATCCATCCAGGCTTCAGCCAGGATCCGGTTTCCCATGGCAGTCAGATGAATGCCATCAACAGTTATCTGCTGAACCCCATAAATGGAAGCTGCATGATTTAGAATTTCATTTGCGGGAAGAAAAGCGGCATCAAAACGAAATGCGAGATCTCGTATGATGGAGCTTTCCATTTGCAGATAGGATTGCCAGTTCTGATATTCCTGAGGTATGGAAAAAAGGAAAGGTTCTATCAGAATCATCCGGGCTTTGGTCCGGCAGGAAATAAATTCCAGAATTTCTGTATAATATTGTGAAAACTCATCAGGAATACGGTGATGACTGGTATATACCTCCACCGGGATATCATTGACACCTGCAAGCAGGGAAATGATATCCCAGTGTTTTTCAATGCCATCGCGCTTCAGCATACGAAGCACCTGTTCTACAGTAAATCCGTCGTGTCCCCGGTTGCAGAGGATACACTGGTCTGCTGCCGTCATTTCTGCAAGGACAGATACATATCCTTCGCCTAAATTTGCAGGATCAAACAAATGACCTGCATCTGTAATACTGTCGCCCAGAAAAAGACAGTTAGCCATAGAAATCCCCCCTTGTTAGCTGAGCAATGTCTCAAGATCTAATTTGAGAATGCGGTCAATTTTTAGTGCAGAGCTGGCACGGTAGTTATAAGCGGCTGATTCAAAAAGTACGTATAAATCATCGCCATCCACATATATTTGTTCCAGCTTTTCCGGAAAGTAAATCTTCCTGATTGCAGCGTCCTCTTCCAGCAGTTTCTGCAGAGAATTGTTAAAAATCTGCAGTTTGGAAGGAAGAATACCATAAGAATGTGAAAATATAAGCTTTCCTTTATAGAATGCTACTCCCTGTGCCTGTTCTGTGATGACACGCGTGTCATAAGGAAGTGCAATCGGTGTGATGGAATCGGAACGTTCAAGAGAGTAGGCCGGAATCTGGGTGGCCAGGGTGCCGTCTTCTGTGATAAGATATTCTTCCATGACACTGGCAGTGTTTTTTGTGTAATATCCTACATAAAGAGAATTATCATAGTAGGTCAGAAACGAGCTGCGGGATATCGAATACAGGTCATAAGACTGAGAGTACATAATAGGCTCGTGCTCATCCTGAAAGGAATACTCTTCCAGCTGTGCCAGAGAAATGGCGTTGACCTGTGGGATACCTCGGGACACTCCTGCAATCCAAAGGTTCTGATGAATCGGATCATAGGCCAATCCACCGACATGGGATTTATTGCGAAGAACGATTTCCTTGACAAATTCGTGACTTTTCTTATCAATCAGGTATAACACAGAATTATGAGTTTTGGATCCGCAGTATGCACTTACAATCAGATAATCTTCCGTGACAGCCAGTCCCTGAGGAGTCATGGAAGTACAGATGGAAGAGGTATTCTTCTCTTCAAATACCTGAGTTTCTGTGGCCAGAAGACCTGGCACCACATAGGTTCCATAATCAATTTCCGCAGCACGGCCATTAAAAGCAGCAGCTTTTACTTCTGGCAGCAGAGAAAGAAAAAAACGATGATTTTTCAGTTCATAAAGAGGTTCAGATGTAGTCGTAGTAGCCTGGGTTTCCGGTTCGTGATTGACACGGTAGACGAGAATATAATAAAAATAAGCAGACCCAATCAGTACGAGCAGTGCAAAGAACAACAGTAGTAGGGTTTGCTTAACTTTCTTTTTGGTACGTGATGATTTTTTTTTCGTAGTCAATCCTTTTTCTTTCATGTGTTTTCTCCTGATGCTTACTGGTATCATGATAGCCTATTTTCAGGAAAAAAACAAGGATATTCACTGGGAAAATAAATGAGGAAGGGCCGGAATCCCTTCCGGGATGCCGGCCAATATGAAAAAGGAAATCTAAAAATAACTGTTAACCACATATAATGAGGGGGGACGGGAGATTATATCTAATCTCCCGTAACAAAGTGTGGTTTGCTTTGTTGAGTATTATGATACATGGTAAATGTGACAAAAGTGTGTTCCCAGCCTAAAGCATTTATAAATTTTCATAAATAAAACAAAAGAGATTCTTACGATTTTATACAGAGACTGCGGCACCGGTTCAGACAGGCGAAGATTTCCTGTTTGCGCGGCATTGCCAGATTGGGGGCCACCCGCCCTCCTTCTGCCAACAGTTCCAATCCCTGAGTGTCCAGTTTCTGTATAATCATCTCAACAGATTCCTGCATGGTCATTCTTCCGTTAAAAATGGATAACTGAGCAAAACGGAAAAGGGAGGCTAGTGCATTGACCTGTTCCGGATCAGCAATTTGTTCTACATAGCGAAGATCAATGGACTCATGATTAATGAGAATGCTTTCCATACCCTGAGTTTTCATTTTAGTGCGCCGCTCTTCACGGAATTCAGAATCCGGGTGAATCTTCCGGTTGAAATCAGGCTGCGGATTTTCTGGCACGGAAGGCTGGATAGCCGGGAATGATGCAGCTTCTTTTTTGGCAAATGCTGTAATATCTGTAGGTCTGTAATGATCCATCTGAATAATGGTATCTGCCGGATGAAAATAAGAACCGGAGCTTCCAGCCACAAGGATAGTGGAAATTCCTTTTTCCCGGTCAAGCCATTGTACCCGTTCAATAAATGGAGTGATGGGTTCCTGGCTGTGATGAATGACTCTCTGCATCAATTCATCACGAATCATAAAATTGGTTGCACTGGTATCTTCATCAATCAGCAGCAGATGACTGCCTGACTCCATGGATTCTATTACATTGGCGGCCTGAGAGGTACTCCCGCTGGCATCTTCCGAGCAAAAACAAGTGGTGTCTTTTCCGTTGGGAAGGTCATTGATGAAAAGTGAAATATCTGTATTTTTGATGCTGCGTCCATCCTCTGCACGAATTTTCACTGCATTTTCATCCGTAATCACATATTCTCTGCCATCGCCGGCAATATGATTATATACCCCAAGCTCCAGTGCTTTCAGAAGAGTAGATTTACCGTGATACCCTCCGCCCACAATCAGGGTGATTCCTTTGGGAATACCCATTCCTTTCATTTCCCCATAGTGTGGGAGAGACATTGTAACTTCCAGTGAGGACGGAGACGAAAAAGGAATTCCATGCTTCATAGGGCGGGGAGAAATACCGGATTCTCTCGGGAGAATCGAACCATTGGCGATAAAGGCCACTAGTCCCCTTTTTTTTAACTGAGATCGGATGTAGGTCTGATCTTCGGCAAGATGGCAGTTTTTCTCAAGGTCTTTTGCATTAAGATTCTTGTAATACAAAGCTCTGCTGACACAGTCCGGAAGAAAATCAAAAAAAATTTTAATCAGTTCCTGTGAGTTAATCGTTCTGCCGTTTGCGGGGAAACCTACTTCCATCCGGACAATGATATTCCCTGTGGAAGCATCCATTGTACAGGCAGTACGTTCCAGAACTTCCTGTCGGCAGCAGGTAATGGCAATCAGACCACTCTTGCCGGATCCTTTCGCTTTGAAATTATACCGGTCAATCTGCCTGTGAAACTGACGGATCAGATAATCCTGCAGTGCAATGCGGGTTTCTTTCGTATTATAAAATCTTTGTGGAAAACCTGCCTGCTTTCCACTGACCCGGATACTGATTTTAGAAGGCGCTGCAAACGGATCTCCCTGTACATGATCAATGGAAAGCACATATCCCGGGAAAGAATAAACACCGCGGGTTTCCTTATAAGCCGGATAACTTTTCCTGTTAATCTGCAAAAGTAAATGACGCAGATCCTCTGATGATTTCATATATAAAGACCTCCTTGTTTGTTTTTGGGGAAAAGGGACGGAAAATTTTTATCATTTTATTAAGAAACAGGCCGTTCCTCCTCAGCTAGCCGCTAACTGCGACTAAATTGACGCTCAGGAAAGCCTTCGCGCCAAAGTCTCCGTAAGCGTCGGATCTTCGGACTCACTTTCCCCAATGCTTCTTAATAAAATGATAAAAATTTTCCTGTCTCATCCAAGTGAAACAAACTGCGTCTGTACAACCTGCCCTGCGCTTTTTGTTTTATTTGGTATGAAACAGGAAAATCTCCGTCCTCTTCGAAAGGAATTACAAAAAAGTATAGCAAATGGAAATTAATTGTGCAAGTGTATCTTTCGTGTTAGAATTGGGTGTAGCTGTTTAGCATTTCAGTGGCCAGAATGAGATTTTTCAGAAGTTTCATTTGATTAAGTGTAACTGGGCCTATTTGGGACTGCTACCGATAGGCTATAAAGTTTGTTATTTCAATTTACTGCCTACCTTTTTCTGTTTTCAATAGGCTATAATGATTATTTTTTTGATTTTCCTCCTACCTTTTTCAGTCTCCGGTAGGCTCTTTTAGCAAAATTTTTCATTTACCGCCTACTTTTTTTCGCTTCCAGTAGGCTTTAATGATTGTTCCAGAGATATATAGCCTACATCAGGTTATTAAAAGGTAGGATGTAAACTGAAAAAATAATCATTACAGCCTATTGAATTCAGTAAAAGGTAGGATGTAAATTAAAAAAACAAGAATTACAGCCTACCGGGAACGGTTCGAAGTATGACAGGTTATTTTAAATCAAAAGGAATTGCTGAAAAACTTCATTCTGGTCACTGGAAAGGATGAATTATAACAATTGAGGAAAGGAGTATTGAATAAAGATGGAAATAGAAAGAAAATATCTGGTAAAAGACCTTCCGGAGAATCTGGAGCAATATCCGCATAAGGAACTGGAGCAGGCTTATCTGTGCACGGAACCTGTAGTTCGGGTGCGCAGGGAGGGAGAAGAGTATGTTTTGACGTACAAATCAAAGGGACTTATGGTTCGTGAGGAGTATAATCTTCCACTGACGCGTGAGGCATATCTGCATCTTTTGGAGAAAGCGGATGGCATTGTGATAACGAAAACCCGGTATGTAATTCCAGAAAAGAATAATCTGCATATTGAACTTGATATCTTTCATGGGAAACATAGTGGTCTGGTTCTGGCAGAAGTGGAGTTCCCTACAGAGGAGGAAGCAAATCAATATTGTCCGCCGGACTGGTTCGGGGAGGATGTAACGCTTTCTACCCGATATCATAACAGTAATCTCAGCAGAGAAAAAGAATAAGCATTTGCATTTACCAATCCTAATTATTTGAAATTCAATTTGAATTGAGAAATTGCAAAATATTGGATTGTTCCATTTCTGCTGTAACTGCGGTAATCTAGTAGATAGAAAAGAAAGGAGCGTAACTATGGATTACAAGCGGATGAATGAATTTCGGTTGTTAGGTCTGACCATTGCATATTATCGTAAACTGCGTGGCATGACACAGGCCGATCTGGCAGAGGCTACACAGTTGAGCCGTACACATATCAGCAACATAGAAGCACCAAATGGAAAAACATCCATTTCGCTGAATAAGCTGTTTGATATCGCAGAGGTACTGGAAGTACCAATGAAAGATTTGTTCGATTTTCGGGATAAGTAACATCA
>JBJELT010000046.1:0-2982 GCA_051879295.1 Oliverpabstia sp.
ACTCGCTCAATGGTAGCTGTCATCGCATCAACGGTATTGATTGCACGGATGATAACGGTATATTCAAAACATCTCTCATGATTTTTCATTCCTACAGACTTAAAGTCCGGCACCACGGTAAAATACTGCCATACTTTTTTATCAAGTCCGGCTTTTTCAAACTCTTCACGCAGAATCGCGTCCGATTCTCTGACTGCCGCAAGACGATCTCTTGTGATAGCACCGAGGCAACGAACACCAAGTCCCGGACCCGGGAACGGCTGACGATATACCATGGCGGCCGGAAGACCCAGTTCAATACCACAGGCACGTACTTCATCTTTAAACAACTGTTTCAGAGGTTCTACCAGTTCAAATTGAAGATCTTCCGGAAGTCCCCCTACATTGTGATGGGATTTTACCATCTTTGCTGTTTTGGTACCACTCTCAATGATATCCGGATAAATAGTACCCTGCCCAAGGAAATCAATACCTTCAAGTTTTCTTGCCTCTTCTTCAAATACACGGATAAATTCACCGCCGATAATCTTACGTTTTTTCTCCGGATCCGCAACATTTTCAAGTTTTCCAAGAAATCTTTCGGTTGCATCCACATAAATCAAGTTGGCATGGAGCTGATTGCGAAATACTTCAACTACACTTTCAGACTCATTTTTACGCATCAGACCGTGGTTTACATGTACACAAACAAGCTGCTGACCAATTGCTTTGATCAACAGAGCCGCAACTACAGAGGAATCCACACCACCGGAAAGAGCCAGCAATACTTTACGGTCGCCTACCTGCTTACGGATAAGTTCTACCTGATCTTCCACAAAATTCTTCATATTCCAGTTTGCTTCTGCCTTACATTCATCAAAAATGAATGCCTTCAGTTCATCCTCCGACGGAAGCGCTTCATACTGCTTTGCACAGCTGGAACCTGGATAATCCACAGAAATCATCGGATAACCACAGTCATATAACTCCCGACGTATCTCCACTGCCTCCCCGTCTACTACACGATTCTCGCCACCATTTAAAATGATACCCTTCACATTATCCAGCTTGTTCAATTCATCTACTGTAATATCATGTGGATGAATTTCACTATAAACACCAAGGTCACGAATCTGGCGCGCAAGAACCGTATTTTCCGTACTTCCCAAGTCCAGAATTACAATCATATCTTGTTTCATGGTTTTACTCCTTTTCATGTATATCGTATTTATTTCATACTATCATATCATTTATCATTTGAATAGCCCGTATATTATTCTTTCTCTATCTTTGCTCCAATCTCTCCATTCATTCGTCTTACCAGCTCCCTTGCAATAGATAGTCCCCAATCCAGTGGATGTTTTACTTCTGGCAGCATCTTATTGTCCACTAAATGAACATTGTAATATAGACATATCTGATGACATGGCTTTTTGCCCCATGGAAAATATATTTCACCTATTGCCAACAAGTTATCGACCTCAATTTTTGTATGAAGTTCTTCTTCAAATTCTCTTTTGAGTGTTTCCACACTCGTCTCCATACTTGCGACATGCCCACTAATAATAGCATAATCATCATTTTTAAATAAAATATCCATTTTCTTCCTCTCACTTATCTTTATCCAATATTCTGTTTGCGCTACTTTTTGTTAGTGTATTCGCCATATTCGCATGCATAAATTTGGCTGACCAGTAAACACGATATCAATAGTTATAATATTATACATTATATAACAGTCTTATTGTTTTTTTTAATCATTCGGTTTTAATTCGTTTCAATAACATAATAACTCCAAACATTATACAATTTTATCAAAACCTGATGCTTTGACCCTCTACTAACATGCCCTTTATAATTAACAAAACAAAAAATGGAGGAGTAATATATGAATTTTTTTCAATCATTTCTGTTCTTTATCGTAAGTTTTCTGTCTTCTGTCGTCGGGGCAATTTGTGGCATAGGGGGTGGGGTAATCATAAAGCCTACTCTGGATTTGTTAAGTTGGAGCAGTGTAACCACAATTAGTTTTCTGTCAGGATGTACCGTACTGTCAATGAGTTGTTACTCGGTAAGTAAATCAATATTTACAAAAGATGACAAGATAGAATTAAACACAGGTACTCCTCTGGCAATTGGGGCTGCAATTGGAGGTGTGACAGGAAATCAATTATTTTCAATTATAAAATCTGTATTCAAAAACCCAAACACAATTGGAGCTGTTCAGGCAGGATGCCTGTCTATTATCACAATCGGCACATTACTTTATACTCTGCATAAAGAAAAAATACAGGTGCTTCATGTGCAAAACAAATTAGTATGTCTTTCCATCGGATTCTTTCTGGGAATCATGTCCAGTTTTTTAGGGATTGGCGGTGGTCCGATCAATCTTGTAGTACTTTATTTTTTCTTTGGAATGAATACCAAAACAGCTGCAGCTAACAGTTTATATATTATTTTATTTAGTCAGATATCTAATCTGCTCGCCACTGTTATATTAGGAAATGTTCCGGAATTTGATACCATTACTCTTATACTTATGATATTCGGTGGTATTCTTGGAGGAATTATTGGACGCAAAATAAACAAACATATCAACAGTGAATCCGTTGATAAATTATTTATCTGCCTTATGGCTGTTATCATTATAATAAATATATACAACATATGTAAATACACCTTCTTATAAAATAAAAGAAGAACCGTTTTGAAATCACTGATTTATTCCAAAACGGTTCTTCTTTTTTATAAATACAGTTCTCTGAATAATTTTTTGTCAGTGTTTTGTCGGATTGATTACCGGAGCCTTCTCTCCCGCCTTAACCATTTCCGCAATCAGCTGTTTTGCCAACCCTGAGCGTATTTCTTTATATTCCGGATCTCTGACCAGATTATTAAGTTCATAAGGATCTTTTTTCAGATCATACAAGAAGTCTTCTTCATAGTAGTCACTGCTTCCCTCACTCCATCCATCTGAATCAGGAGCATACACGCTGTATAAAT
>JBJELT010000047.1:0-2980 GCA_051879295.1 Oliverpabstia sp.
TTTCAGGCAATAAGTGAATATAATACAGAGTTTCATTAAAGTGTTCGTGCCCCATATAGGTTCGCAGATAAGGAAGCATAGCTGCAATGTCACGGCCTTCATCTTGCCAGCGATGCAAAATTGCTGTTGCAAACCGATGTCTCAAATCATAAACACGTACATTGGGGAGCTGTAGCATCGGAATATCTGGGTTCGCATTTCTCCAGCAAAGCTTAAAGATTTTCAGCAGCCATTGATTGGAGTACGGCTGTCCCTGTGGATCAGGAAAGAAGTATTCGCTGTCAGGAAAGAGGATGTTTCTTTGCCTATTATATTTCCGGCACAGGGAAAGCATATCATCGGACATCACAACAATTCGTTGTTTATGCGCCTTTGTTCCCTCAATCAGAATCTCGCCAGTTTGGAGATTGACATTCGCGCATTTAAGCAAACGTCCCTCACCAGGGCGAAGACCACAAGTATAAATCAGACGAAATATTACAGGAACAACAATGGACCGAAACGGATTTTCCCTGCTGGGGGATATGCGGTCTGCTGCTTCAAACAGCTTTTGCAGTTCACAATCCGAAAACAAATATGGAAGAAACACGCTTTTTCCTGAGGCAAATTTAGTTGGCAGGATATAGGCGGGAGCAGTCAGTGAAATGTATTCTCCAAGCTGACGTATTACTGTTATCCTACGGCAAAATCCAGCCTGTGTTTCGGTCTCACGTATGACTGCCCATTTTAATACGCAATCTTTTCTCAGGCCAATCATGTCAGGGTACTGCTCTGCGCAGAATTTATCAAATTGAGACAATACGCTTAAATAAAGAACTCTGCTTGTGTCCAAGCCCTTCTTTGAATCTGAGAAACGCATCAATTTGCTCAGCAATAGAACTGGAGAATAACATTATCGCATCCCCTCCTCAATTCCATGTAGATCTAAAGCGCAGAGTTTTAGATTCTGAGTATCCAGAGAAAGATACGGCTTAGTAGAATCTAAATTGGAATGACCCAACACCTGCGAAATTGTTGTTACCGGTATGCCGGCATTCACCATATTGTGACCCAAACCTCTACGAAGGGAATGAAACGACTTTCCGTCATAAGCAGTTCTGGTAATTCCCGCCATTATTTGGTACTGCTTAAACATTTGAATCAAGCTCACTCCCTTTTCAATTTTCCAATATGGAGCTTTGGTACGGAGAAAGATGTACTCACTGTCAGATTCCGGTCGTCCATCTAATATGTAATCCCTTATGGCTTCTGCTACACCTACGGGCATGGGAAGCGTCAAAGGAGAATTCGTTTTCTTCTGAATGATTCGAATTTCAAAGCTGCGCCAGTCAATATCGCCGAGCTTTAGATCAATAATGTCAGAAGCTCGCAACCCAATTTTGGCAGCGAGGAGAATACAGGCGAAGTCACGTTTTCCTTTTGCAGTGGTGGTATCAACTTGTGCCAATATGCTGTTCAATTCGCTTTCTGTGGTATATGGCTGTATTTTTACTTCACGGATACAAGGTTCATCCAATACATTCTTCCATAAAATAGAGAACCCGTGTGTCTCCTGTAGATAGGAATACAGTTTCTTGACACTATATTTCGTGTAATCCAAACTTCTGCCGCTTAGTCCCGATTTAGCAACATATCGCGGAAAGTCATCAGGGCGAATATCTGCAATGGACTTACGACCCGACTGCTCCAAATAGCCGCAGAATTTCCTCAGCATAGAGCGCATTCCGCTGAGTGTGCTTTCCGAAAGTTGCTGTGTCTGCAAAAAATTATGAATCAGGTTCTCATAATATGGACCAACCAGGAATTTGGGGCGGTATGACTTCTGTTTCCATGAGATCGAGCGACGATTGTACATCTCATCCAAAAACAAGGCTACTCGTTTCTGGGCATTCATGTAGCTTCTTGAAATCATGCCCGCGTCGACCTGCTGGTAGAGCTCGCTTAAAAATTGCTGGGTTTTGGAAGGATCATAATCGAGGCATCCGCTGGCAGCATAATAGCTGCAAATACTTTGCAGATAGAATTGATTGTTCCGAAGGCTGGCACCAGCTAACTTAAATTCTTTTAGCTGTTCCAAAACCTCCATCGCAAGAAATACCACATTTCTGTTTTCGGCTTCCATTAATACCACTCCTAATAATTTGTCAGGACAAGCCTGCAATTATATTATGGTGGTATTCGTGCGACACGGAAATAGTTATCCCAACTTTTTCACTGTAGAACGGGCTTGTTTCTTGCATCTACAGCATAAAGTTGGGATAACTCTATTGGTGGGATAATTGCGTTTATCCAAAAATTGAGATAATCACAAAGAAATATAAAACTAAAAAGAACAGATAGAACAATAACAGTGAACAAAAAGAAAGAGAGAATATGCTGCTGCGAAAGAGAGAATTCGCAGCAGCACGTTTTTACATAGAAAATTGGAGTCTCTGGGCTTTCTTCCTTGCTGACATCATGAAATGGGGGACCCAGTTATTTGCGCCTTATTTGTCTGATAAAGTTTCCACCACATCAGTGCCGTCAGTGTGAGGACCACCGATTCACAGATGATCATTTGGGGCCATTTATAGCTTGCCATATTTCCTGTGGTGATCAGATTTCCACTGGTGACCAGCAAAATGGATACCGCCGCGCTGGCGGCAAGGATGGCAAAGCATCTGAGCAGCTCCCAGTTCCGGCCTTTCCGATTTCGGGTTGTCAGGAGCAGCACTACTGCCAAAAACACACAGCAGCCAAACAGGACCAGATAGCTTTCCTGCTCCTGAGCGGATTTCTCAATGAGCATCGCCTGATTGATACTGGTAGCCTCCGGCTGGGTCTGATGGGCAGAGCACCCGGAAAGCATGGTCAGCGCCAGCAAGCAGGACAGCATCTGCATTTTATTTTTCTTCATGTTTGCACATCCTTTCTTTCTCCTTTTCTGGGAGATCTGATGGCTACAGCATATCACGGCCCGTCTGGAAAGAGTTTACCGCGT
>JBJELT010000048.1:0-15284 GCA_051879295.1 Oliverpabstia sp.
TATTAGATTAGGAATTCTCATTTTGACTTGTACTATTTATATTCTAGCACCAAATATTTTTATGTACATTATTTTTTAAGTAATTTATTAATTCGAGGTAATTATCATAAAGCTGTTCATCAATATCTTTATTATACTCATTCCGATCTCTTCTGGCATAAAAGTGACAATAAGAGCAATTACAATTACATCTACCTGTTGCTGTAATACTTAGAGCCCAAATATCCTCTTTCTTTAAAAATGTATTCATCTTTATCCCATCCTACCTTTTTGACCCCCTGAGGAAAAATATCCTCAAGGGTTTTTAGTTTTGCCGCAGTTTAAATATCTGTAGAATATGTCATGTAAACTGGGCCATTCTGTTTGCTCATAAGCACTTTTAACATTTCTGCTTTCATTCTAATTTCCTCCTTCGCCTGTTTATTTAGTTGCTCACTTGCAACCTATAGAATATTTTAAACTGATAATCAAAAAATACCATAATGTATACAGTTAATATATATTAACCGAATACGCTATGGTATTTTTTTAAAAACTTTATATAATGCATAACAAAAGGAGGTGCATATACATGAACAAAAAAACACAAAAATTTATAATATCATCTTTATTAATGGTAGCATTCCTAGCAGTTTACCCAAACACATATTCTGAAAAAGATCGCACTATGGACAACACCGAAGGAACTACCATGGAAGCTGATACAGTTTCTCCATACTGTGATTTAGAAATTCCTTTATAAATCACTTTTCGACATACAATACATAGCCCTCCTAAAAACATTTACATAAACCACTTTGTTTTTAAGAGGACTATTTTGTATCACATAAAAAAGTTCATCTCTTCTAATGCTTTTTCTATTTTTTTTAAATTATTTGTGTTTTCCGGGTATAACTGACATAACTGATATGCAATCCAAAAATAAATTTTTGCCTTTTCTAATTCACATGTATCCTCTAAATTATCTTCCACTTTTTTCTTAATATTCCAGCCAATATTATAATAAAAATTATATAAATAATTTGCTCTATTGTTTTTTAATAACCATCCTATTTCACACAAACATACATTTATGCTTTCGTTGTATCTTCCTATGTTTCCCAGCAGATTAGAATGTCCTAGAGATATTAAATATCGCGGCTTACAATCATTTACCATATCCGTTCGACCAAAATATTCAACAAACCTGTCATAAATAGCCAATGCTTCTTCTATTTTTCCCGTTTCCCCATAAAACACAGCAATATTAAATAAAATAAGCATCTCCGATTCTCTCAAAATCCTACGGACAGGAAATTTTTCAGGTAAACAATTCGGAAATGTAAGTTGGAAAATTGAAGTCAACTGTTCAATTGCACTTTCTGGACTGATTTTGTTTTCCGCATACTTCATAATCACTTCAATTCTTGTTATATATTGTACATTTTCTGCATACTCCATTGACATCTTATGGTTTGTTTTAAGAAATTTCAATAATTTTGCTGATCTTTCCCAATCTCTTTGCTCAATAGCAAATAATAATTCATCCATAGTTTTTTGAACGTTTGACGTTTCACACTCAATCGGAAGCGAAAACAGTTCTTCTCTTTCCCCCATTTTCTGCATGAGGCGCATAAATTTGTCATTACTTGGATTTAATTCTCCGGTCTCATATCGAGACAAAGTAACAGGATCGCAAATATTCTCTGCTAATTCCTCCTGTGTTAACCCTAAATTTTTTCTTGTATATTTTATAATTGCTGCTTTACTGTATTCTCCCAAAATTTCATTCCTTCTTTTGTAATAATTCTATCTCCGGTTAATTCAAGTAACCCCAAAGCCAAAATAAAATCCTTTTCCTTTGTCTTCTCTTCTTTCATTCTTACTTTACTACCAATATCTTCTTTTAAGGCCATAATATCTTTTAGCAGGTGAATTTTATATTCTTTTAACATATACGTTTCTGCTATACACAAATACTCATATGCCTTTCCAAAATTAAAAAATTCATTTTCCAACTGTGCCAGACGATATAAAATATATGGATAATAATCATTTGTTTTATTTCCGCATTCGAACTTTTCAATATTATTTTTTAAATTCACTAATATCTTATGCGCTTTTGCAGACTCATTTCTAACACATAAACATTCTGAAAGTTTGTAGCAAAGTTGCATTTCTACTTTCGAAAAAAGCATTTCTTTTTTATATGCATCACACTGAGTTATTAATAATCCCTGCTTAATTAACTCCATAGCTTCGTCTATTTCCATATATTTCATTTGAATTATTGCCTTTTTAAGCAAAATATACTGCCGATGTAAATTATCTCTTTCTTTCAGGCTATTTTCATATTTTTTGATTTCATCGAAAGCTATTTCTAATTGATTATTATATATGAAATCATCTATTACTTTACGCTTTGTACTATAATGAAACTCCTCTTCAGAAGTAATAAATTCGTATTTATAAGTAAATACTCCCGCTCTTTCCAATAAAAAATCTGCCAGAAATTTATCTGGTATTCTCTCATCCTGCTCATATCGAGTAAGAGCTGTAATTGTACAAATTCCTTTGCACAACCTCGTTTTTGAAATATCTCTGCTCACTCTGGCATTTTCCAATAATTTTCCAAAAGTCATTCTCTTCATATCAGGACTCATATTCACTACCTACATTTTTTTCCAGTATATATCTCTGAGGCTTCATTCCCATCTTCTCATACAGTTTCAGTGCCTCTTTGTTAAATTCCCAGACCATCAGATCAATACGAACCACTCCATAACTTTTCGCAATAGCTTCCAGGCTGCAAAAAAGTTCTTTTGCAATCCCCTTTCTACGTTGTTCTTTTCTTACAAATATTTCATCAACATATATCGTCTTTACGTTCTCAACCATACCACTTTTGTCTCGCAATTCGGCAATACAAAATCCCATAATGGTTTCATTTTCATCAACAGCTGCAATGGCAATATGACGCTTATCTTCCACAATACTAAAAAATTCCTGCTCTGTATATATATGCTCTAAAGGTATATATAGATCAGGGCGCCCGGCAACATGAAGAGTATGAAGTTCCTTCATACACACATCCACAATATCGTAATCTGCCTTTTCCAATTTTCTAATCTTCATTATATTCCTCCATCATATATTCCTGAAATACTTATTATTTTCCAGTCACTCTCTGATATACATCCCGCATCGGTACTCCACTTTCCATACAATACCGTTTCACTTCTTCATATTCTGGATACACCCGGTCTTCTCCGTCTACTCTGCAGATTTTCACTTTCATTTTTCCATAAGGTGTTTCGATTTCTTCGATTATTCTCTCAAGAATCTTCCGATTAGCCGGATAACTGCGGATTCCAATCGTAGTAGTTTCTTTGAAAATAAGTTGTTCCAGTTTTTCCTGATCTCCTTTTCTGCAGATAACCTGCAGCTGATAGGCTGGTCTTGATTTTTTCATAACAACAGGACGATAAATCGCATCCAACGCACCTTGCGTCATCAAAAGTTCCTGTACATAGCCCAATATTTCTCCGGAACAATCGTCTACATTTGTTTCCAGAACCATCACCTGATCCTGAAGGGTCTCCCTCAAAACATCTTCTTCTCTGATAATCATAGCCCGCAGAATATTGGCATGAGGAAAATCCTTTTCTCCAGAACCAATACCGATTTTTTCTATGGAAAATGTTTCCGGAAGCAGTGTATTCTGCAATACAGCCGCAATAGCAGCTCCTGTGGGAGTAATCATTTCTCCCTGAACATCTGTAATTTTCATAGAAAGCCCATGTGTCCGAATCAATTCAGCGGTTGCTGGAACCGGAACCGGTATTCTGCCATGCTGACACCAGGTTGTCCCTGTACCTTCCTGCAAAGTTCCCACAGCCACCTTGGTGATGCCCAAATCCAGATAACAGACCGCTGCAGCAACAATGTCAACGATGGAATCCACTGCACCCACTTCATGAAAATGCACATGTTCCGGATCTGTCCCATGTACCTTCGCTTCCGCCTTTGCCAGAACGGAAAAAATCTGGAGAGACAATTCTTTCACTTTTTCCTCCAGCTCTGACTCCAGCAGAAGGGTCCGAATCTGCCTGAAATCCCGAAGCGGCTGTGGTTTTGACTCATCAAGCTCCACATAAAAAGCACAGGCATCAATGCCATTTTTCACAGTACGGCCAATAATTAGACGATAACCATCCAATGGCAGTTTACTTAATTCCTTTTCAAGTTTCTCCCTGGAGGCTCCCAGGTCCAGAAGTGCACTTACTGTCATATCACCACTGATACCGGAAGAGCCTTCCAAATATAAAATTTTATCCATAATGATTCCTCTTTTCCTTGTATTACAACCTGCCACCTATTATACCGTGTTCTTATCTTTCTCACAACCACAAAAATATACTACCTTTTTTATCCGGTCCTCTCTCAATTTGGGACCTGGTGAAATGCTTGTGCAGGGTCTATGTGGACTTTTTACAATAAAAGTTCCATTTTCTTTTTGATGTACTTACTTTTTAGAACATTTTAAAGTGTTTTAAACTGAAAAAGGGGTCTATACAAGAAAATTTTCTTTCTGTACCCTGTTCATTTCTGTCTTCGGGGTCTTGGGAGACATTTTTCTTATATAGACCCTTTTATTAGGTTAAAACGCTCTATAATACTCTAAAAAGCAAGTATATAAGAGAGAACATGGAACTTTTGATATAAATAATCTGTATAGACCCCGCTCAGGCATCCAACCAGATGAAAGTTTGACGAAATACTCAAAGTTCAGAAAGCATCAAACCAAAATAGTAGGATGGAAAACAAATTAACAATCATTTGAGCCTACCAGGAATAATTCGGCAAGATTTATTGACCAGATATTTCCATAATGATAAAATGAGAATATAATTTTTTTGACTACAGGAGGTTTTGTATGACACCATCAAAAGTTTATTTTACTGACCTGCGTACCCATAATTCCATCAGTCTTCCTGAAAAGTTGAAAAGACTGATCCTCAAAGCTGGTATTGCTGATATTGATTTTGACAAGAAATTTGCAGCTATTAAAATTCATTTCGGAGAGCCTGGCAATCTGGCTTATCTTCGTCCCAATTATGCAAAAGCTGTTGCTGATGTAGTAAAAGAACTGGGCGGAAAGCCGTTCCTGACTGACTGCAATACTCTTTATGTGGGCGGCAGAAAGAATGCTCTGGATCACATGGAAAGTGCTTATGAAAATGGATTCTCTCCTTTTTCCACCGGATGTCATGTGATCATTGCCGACGGTCTGAAAGGTACTGACGAAGAACTGGTTCCGGTTGAAGGCGGTGAATATGTAAAAGAAGCCAAGATTGGAAAAGCTATTATGGATGCTGATATTTTTATCTCACTGGCTCATTTTAAGGGACATGAAGGCACCGGTTTCGGCGGTACTCTGAAAAACATCGGTATGGGATGCGGTTCCCGCGCCGGTAAAATGGAACAGCACAGTTCCGGAAAACCGCATGTAGATCAGGAACATTGTGTAGGCTGTAAAATGTGTACCAAAATCTGCGCACACAGTGCCATCACTGTCACAGACAAAAAAGCATCCATTGATCACAACAAATGTGTAGGCTGCGGCAGATGTATCGGTGTCTGTCATCAGGATGCCGTACTTCCGGCTTCAGATGAATCCAACGATATCCTGAACCGTAAGATTGCTGAATATTCCAAGGCTGTAGTTTCGGGAAGACCGGCTTTCTATATCAACATGGTCATCGATGTTTCTCCATACTGTGACTGCCATGGAGAAAATGATGCCGCTATTGTACCGGATGTGGGATTCTTTGCTTCTTTTGACCCGGTTGCTCTGGATGTTGCCTGCGCAGATGCCGTCAACAAACAACCGATTATTGCCAACAGCCTGCTGGGAGATCACCAGCATATACATGAAGGAGACTATTTCCATAAAGTAAGTCCGGAAACCAACTGGATGTCCGGAATTGAACATGCTGAAAAAATCGGACTTGGAACAAGAGAATACGAACTGATTACCGTTTGATTGTAAATTCAAAATAGCCCCGGGGAAAAGTAAAAATCCCCGGGGCAACTTTACATTTTACAGATTCGGACGTTTCAGTTTTGGACGATAACCGGCTTTTTCCAGCACATCGATGATCTGCTGTTTATGCTCTGAGCCAAATGCCTCCATGGTGATTCTCAATTCTACGGCTGCATTACGGTTTGTGCTGTAGAACTGGTTATGATCCAGTTTAATGATATTACCCTGCTGGTCCGCAATCAGCTGGGAAATCCGTGTAAGTTCACCCGGACGGTCCGGAAGTAATGTGGAAATCGTAAAGATTCTGTCACGCTGAATCAGACCAAGCTGAACTACTGAGGCCATGGTGATCACATCCATGTTACCTCCGCTCAGTACAGATACAATTTTCTTATTTTTAACCTTCAGGTGCTGCAGAGCAGCTACCGTAAGAAGACCGGAGTTTTCTACAATCATCTTGTGATTTTCAACCATATCCAGGAAGCATACAATCAGTTCATCATCTTCCACGGTAATGATGTCATCCAGGTTATCACGAAGATAAGGGAATATTTGCTCACCCGGTGTTTTTACAGCAGTACCGTCAGCAATGGTATTCACACTGGGAAGCGTGGTAACTTCTCCTTTTTCCAGGGACACTTCAAGGCAGTTGGCACCGGCAGGTTCCACACCAATCACTTTAATATTCGGATTCAGCAGCTTGGCAAGCGTGGAAACACCAGTAGCCAGTCCGCCTCCTCCAACAGGAACAAGTATATAATCTACCAGCGGAAGTTCTTTGAAAATTTCCATGGCAATGGTTCCCTGACCGGTAGCCACTGCAGGATCATCAAACGGATGAATGAATGTATATCCATTTTCTTCAGCCAGCTTATAAGCATGTTCACAAGCCTCATCATAGACATCTCCGTAAAGTACTACTTCTGCACCGTAACTTTTTGTTCTCTCCACTTTGATCAGCGGTGTCGTTGTGGGCATAACAATGACAGCCTTTACTCCAAATGCTTTTGCGGCATATGCCACACCCTGTGCATGGTTACCTGCAGAAGCTGTGATCAGTCCTTTTTCACGCTCTTCCGCAGACAGGGTACTGATTTTATAGTAAGCACCACGCAGCTTGTATGCACCGGTTCTCTGCATATTTTCAGGTTTGAAATAGACTTTATTGCCTGTCATATGGCTAAAGTAGTCACTGTAAATCAGTTTTGTCTCCTGTACTACCTGTTTTACAACCTCTGATGCCTCTTCAAATTTCTCCAATGTCAACATGAATGTTCCTTCTTTCTATTCTTTTTCCTGTATGTTAAATAATGCATTCACAAATTGATCCGCATTAAATTTCTGCAGATCATCGATGGTCTCACCCACACCAATGTATTTGACCGGGATATCCAATTCGGACTGAATTGCCACTGCAATTCCTCCCTTAGCAGTCCCATCCAGTTTTGTCAGAATGATACCTGTTACATTGGCAACTTCTTTAAACTGACGTGCCTGTGCCAGTGCATTCTGACCGGTTGTACCGTCCAGAACAACCAGAGTTTCCAGATACGCTTCCGGATATTCCCGCTCCAACATCCGGTAAATCTTACGGAGTTCTTCCATCAGATTCTTTTTATTGTGAAGTCTTCCTGCGGTATCGCAGAGAAGTACATCTGCATTTCTCGCTTTTGCTGCAGCTACTGCATCGTAAATAACTGCTGCCGGATCCGAACCTGGCTGACCGCCAATCAAATCCACATGGGCACGATGTGCCCACTCACTCAACTGCTCTCCTGCTGCCGCACGGAAAGTATCTGCCGCCGCAACGATTACTTTTTTTCCCTGATCCTTTAATTTTCCTGCCAGCTTTCCTACGGAAGTCGTTTTTCCTACTCCATTGACACCGATGACAAGAATCACAGACTTTTTGTTTTCAAACTCATAGGCGGTATCTCCCACATCCATCTGCCGTTTGATTCCATCAATCAGAAGCTGTTTACACTCCGCGGGATCCTTAATTTTCTTATCTGCAACTTCCTCTTTCAGATGCTCAATAATTGCAGTAGTAGTATTGATTCCCATATCACCCATAACAAGGATTTCTTCGATTTCCTCGTAAAAATCATCATCGATGCTGGAAAATCCACTGAAGATCGAATCGATCCCCGCCACGATATTATTTCTTGTTTTTGCCAGGCCATCTACCAGACGCCTGAAAAAACCTTTCTTTTCCTCCGACATATTTCTCCTCCTCAATCTCACTTTTTCTGCCTCAGTACAGGGCAATCGCTATTCATCCAGCTGATTCTCAATCAGATTGACTGATACCAGAGTAGAGACACCTTTTTCCTGCATCGTAATACCATATAAACGGTCAGCAGCATTCATTGTGCCTCTTCTATGTGTAATAATAATAAACTGTGTGTTTTTTGTCAACTTATGTAAGTATTGGGCAAACCTTGTCACGTTAGAATCGTCAAGGGCAGCCTCAATCTCATCCAAAAGACAGAATGGTGAAGGTTTCAGATTCTGAATGGCAAACAGCAGTGCAATTGCCGTTAATGCTTTTTCTCCGCCGGAAAGCTGCATCATGTTCTGCAGTTTTTTCCCCGGCGGCTGGGAAATGATCCGAATACCTGCCTCCAGGATATCCTCATCCTCCATAAGCTCCAGCGTACCTTTTCCCCCTCCGAATAATTGCTTGAATGCCTTATCGAATTCTGCACGTATCTGTTGAAACTTTTCAGCAAACTGCCTGCGCATACCTTCATCCAGTTCTGCAATGATTCCTTTTAGGGTCTCTGCCGCCTGCACCAGATCCTCATGTTGAGCACTCAGGAATCGATGGCGCTCAGACACTTCCTTAAACTCCTCAATCGCATTGACATTGACATTACCCAGTTTCCGAATGGCATCTTTCAGCTGGACAATCTGATTTTTAATCTCAGTCCTGTCCGGAATCTCTTCCATTCGATATGCAGATGCCTGACTGGGTGTTATCTCATATTCTTCCCACAAATAGTTAATCTGAGACTCCTGCCTCTCATCAAGCTTTTCTTTCTGACTGTTCAGACGGAAACACTCCTTATCCATTCCATTGATATGAGTTGAGAGTTCATCCCGGCGATTGAAGAAACTTTTGTGCTGCACATTCAATTCTTCCTTGCGGGCAAGATAATCTTTCATCTTCTGTTCATCTTCCAGCTGTACTTGTTCAGCTGCCTGGATAGTCTTTTGAATCTCAAGAATATCGGCTTCTTTTTTCTCCATATCCTGCGTTCCCTGTTCCATGGATGCACGTATATGTTCCTGTTCCTCTGTCAAACCATTTTCTTCCTGCACAAGTCGTTCAATATTCTCCTGGGCAAATCCAAACTTCTGCTCCATAGAAGCATATTCAATCTGGATTTCATTCAGCTGGCGGGACGCTTCCGCTTCTTTCTCCTGCAGCTGATCCAGGATCAACTGAGTGGAGTTTACCAGTTCTTCCTGTTCTTTTTCGCGTTCTCCGGAAAGAATCATTTCCGCCTGAATACGGGTACTGTTTTCTTTAATTTCCCGAATCTGACCTTCAATTTCTCTTCCTTCCGTCTTTAACTGCCCATAGCCTCCACGGATTTCCCGGATTCTCGCCTCAGCCTGTGTAATATTCATTTTTTCTGTATTCTGTGAAATCTGCAATTTCTGCAGCTGTTCTGACAGATCTGAAAGCTTATCCCGCAGCACATTTCTGTCGTCGCGATTTTTCGTAATGGAAGCCTGGAGTTTCTTCACATCCTTTTGTAATGCAGACACACTGTTCTCCAGTTCTTCCATTTCCCTTCTTCTTCCCAGAAGATTGCTGCTGTTTTTAAAAGCACCACCGGTCATAGAACCTCCGGGACTCAAGGACTCTCCTTCCAGAGTCACAATCCGAAGGCTGTGAGAAAATTTGCGTGCAATAGCAATCGCATGATCAATCGTATCGACTACCAATGTTCTTCCAAGCAGCTGGGACAATAACGTATGATAAAGCGGATCTGCCTCTACAAGGGTATCAGCAATACCTATCACACCCGGTTCTTTCAAGGCAGCCATATTCGTAAAACTGATTTTACGCATATTGGTAAGTGGAAGGAAGGTAGCTCTTCCAAATCGGTTTTTCTTTAAAAATTCTATCAGATATTTTGCCGTCTGATCATTATCGGTAACAATATTCTGAATACTTCCCCCAAGAGCTGTTTCTATAGCTGTCTCATATTTTTTCTTTACTTTAATCAAGTCGGCAACGACTCCATGTATCCCCGGCTGTCTTTCCTTCTGCTCCATAACTCTTCGGATACTGTTGCCATAACCTTCATATCTTTCTGTAAGGTTCCGCAGCGATTCCAGTCGGGAAGCTTCCCTGTGAAAGGAAGCCTGGCCTGCTTCCATCTGCTTATTCTGATCATCCAGAAGCTTACGCATGGAAGCAATCTCCCGTTCTGTTTTACGATATTCCTGACTCAGGTCATCCATCTGTGCGTTAATCTGCTGATATTTCCCCTGATGCTCACGAATAATTTCTGACTGCTCCGATTCTTCACTTTTCAGTTTCAGAATACGCTGGCTGAGAGCCGCTTTTCGAATCCCGATCTGTTCCAGCATGGCATCATATCTCTGCATCTTACCTTTCGTTGATGCCCTCTGGTTGAGAATTTCAATGATTTCGTTTTTGCCTTCCTCTATCTCCTGGGTACAATTTTTTATTTTTTCCTGAATCTCTGTCAGTTCTTCCTGCTTTTCTATCTTACGGCATTCCACCTCACGGATATTCTTTTCGAGTTTTTCCTTTTCTTCCAGACATACTTTCTTTTCTTCTTTTCTTCGGGACAATTCCTGATCAATAAAAGCAATTCTCTCCTGATAATGCTGATCACTCTGATGAGCGGCACGAATCTGTTCTTTTAAAATCTGGATATCATTTTCCAGCTGCTGCTTTTGCAGGGCATTTTTCCCGGCTTCATCGCGGGCCTGTTGAATCTGTCCATCCAGCTGTTCCAGTTCCTGCTCAATCCTCTCATACTCTGATCGGGTCTGTGCAAATGCTTCCTGAGTCTGCGAAAGTTCTTCCTGAGCAATCCTGATTTTGTCATCCAGGTCTTTTAACTGTTCACGTATATAAGCTGTCTCTACCAGAAACATATTCACATCAAGATTCTTTAATTCTTCTTTCTTTTTCAGATATATCCTGGCTGTCTCTGACTGTCTCTCCAAAGGACCGATCTGCCGAGTGAGTTCTGACAAAATATCTGTAACACGAACCAGATTCTGCTGTTCTTCATCCAGCTTTTTCAGTGCTGTCGCTTTTCTTCTTTTAAACTTAACAATACCGGCAGCTTCATCGAACAGTTCCCTTCTCTCCTCCGGCTTACCACTCAGAATCTTGTCAATCTGTCCCTGTCCGATAATAGAATATCCTTCTTTTCCGATACCTGTATCATAGAAAAGTTCATTAATATCTTTCAAACGGCAGCTTGCTCCATTCAGAAGATACTCACTCTCACCGGATCGATACAAACGTCTTGTCACAGTCACTTCCTGGTAATCAATATCCAGTTTGTGATCTGAATTATCCAAAGTAATGGCAACAGAGGCAAATCCCAGCGGTTTTCTGGTCTCTGTACCCGAAAAGATAACATCCTGCATATTGCCGCCTCTCAGCTGCTTTGCACTCTGCTCTCCCAGAACCCATCGTACCGCATCGCCTACATTACTTTTACCGCTGCCGTTAGGTCCTACAATTCCGGTGATACCGTTATGAAATTCAAATACGATTTTATTTGCAAAGGATTTGAATCCCTGTACTTCTATACTTTTAAGATACATACCTCACCTACTGTTGTTTCAGTCTGCAGATTGCCCGGTACGCCGCCATCTGCTCAGCGGCCTTTTTGGTTCGCCCGGTTCCCTTTCCCATGGGCTTTTTCCCAATCCACACTTCAGCTGAAAAGGTTTTATCATGATCAGGTCCTGTTTCTCCGGTTAAATGATAAGAAATCTCACCTGGTATCTTTCCCTGTACCATCTCTTGAAAGATGGTCTTGCTATCGAAAAAGAGCTTTTTATTATCAATATCATCCAATACAAATCGAAGGATGAACTCTTTTGCATTAGCAAATCCACCATCCAGATAAATTGCACCAATCACTGCTTCCAGCGCATCTGATATTACAGAATCTCTGTGACGTCCTCCGGTCAGCTCCTCACCATGACCCAGAAGAAGAAAATCACCAAGACCGATTTCCCTTGCACAAAATGCCAGCGTGGGTTCACACACAAGACTGGCTCGAAGCCTGGTCAGTTCTCCTTCCGGCATGTCAGGAAACACGCCAAATAAATGCACACTGCTAACCAGTTCCAGAACCGCGTCACCCAGAAACTCCAGTCTTTCATTGCAGTCCAGCCGTTTCAGGCGATGCTCATTTACATAGGAACTATGTCTGACTGCTGTCGCCAGATACTCTTTATTTCGGAATTCATATCCAATCCTATGTTCCAGTTTCGTTAATTGATTCATCTGTATTCACCTTCCGGTATTATTCTATTGCTTTACGGATAGCATCCACCGCATCTGCCACTGTCACAATCCGTTCTGCGTCTTCCTGAGGAATTTCAATATCAAATGTTTCTTCTACTCCCATCAGTATCTGAAAAACATCAAGAGAATCTGCTCCCAGATCATCTGTAAAAGTCGTATCCATCGTTACTTCTGAAGCGTCGACATTTAAAACGTCCACTATAATCTGCTGTAATTTTTCCAGTTCCATCATTTTTCCCCCTATTTCTCTGTCGTTATATGTTCTTTAATTTTTCCACAGATATCCTCCTGTGTAAATGTCATACACTGGAAAATAGAATTGCGAATTTCTTGTGCCTTTGAACTTCCATGGCTCTTTACTACCAGTCCTTTTAATCCAAGAAGCGGTGCTCCGCCATATTCACTGGAATCAAATGCCTTCAATGTCTCTTTCAGTGCAGGTTTTACCAGAAGAGCTCCGATTTTACTTCTAAGCGAAGACATCATGCCGCCTTTAATCTTTTTAATCAGCGTAGCACCCACACCCTCATATAATTTGAGGATCACATTGCCTACGAAAGCTTCACAGACAATAACGTCACAAACACCCTTCGGAATATCTCTCGCTTCAACATTTCCAACAAAATTGATATCTTTACACTCTTTTAATAACGGATAGGTTTCTTTTACAAGTGCATTTCCTTTTTCTTCCTCGGCACCTATATTAACCAGACCTACCCGGGGATTTTTTACACCCATTACATTCTCCATGTAGACAGAACCCATCTTGGCGAACTGAACCAGATGAGAGGGACGAGCATCCACATTGGCTCCACAATCAATCAGCAATGATACTCCCTCAGCAGTAGGTATCAATGGTGCCAGAGGAGCACGTTCCACTCCTTTTATCTTACCCACCAACACCTGACCGCCAACCAGAACAGCACCAGTGCTTCCACAGGAAACAAAAGCAGATGCTTCTCCCTGACGGACGAGACGCAGAGCTTTCACCAGAGACGAATCCTTCTTTTTCTGAATTGCCTGAACTGGCGGCTCTCCTGTTTCTATGACTTCCGATGCCGGAACAATTTCTATACGATCCGCCGGATACGAGTACTTTGCCAACTCTTTTTTTACAACAGACTCCTGTCCTACCAGATAAATATGAAGATTTTCTTTGGCAATGGCCGCTTCAACTGCACCTTTTACAGGTTCTTCCGGTGCATAGTCTCCACCCATAGCATCTACTGCCACCTTGACTATATCACTCACACTTGTTACCTTCCTTCTATATATAATAAATATTCTTATGATTTTTATATCAATTACACTAGCATTATGATACTAGACATCAGAGGAAAAAGCAAGAATAAAAAAGGCAATGGGCCAGGGGACAGTTCTATGTCTGATAATTAAATCGAACACAGAACCGTCCCCTGGCCTATCCCTTACTGCTGCATTACTCCATCTGGTCCAAGATGATGTCCATCTACATCTGTATCATGTGCCATCTTACCATTAGGGTTCAGATAGTAGGTTTTATCACCTTCCTGATACCAGCCAATTCTCATAATTCCATTTTCATTAAATGAATATAACTCTCCGTTGATACGTTCCCACTTGTTAGTCGCAACTGTTCCATCCGGATACTCAAAATAGATACCAATCTCATTTTGTTTAAAAGTACCCTGTGCATCTGCTGCAGGCATTGGAGTTTCTGCTGGAGCTGCAGGAGCCTCTTCTGTAACAATCACGCACTTGGTTGTGCTGGCTGCCATCTGTATGCCGTTATCTATGGTGTTAGTCACCACAACGTAATAATATGTAGTTCCCACCTCAGAAGTAGGCGGTATAAAACTGCTTTCTACAGCGCCTTCAACAACAGATCCGCCTCCGTTAGAATCAACGTTGTTTCGATACCACTGATAAGAAAGTGTACCACCATCCTCTACAGAAGCCTGAATACTCAGCGGTTGTGCTTCTGCACCAAGACCATACGTAACCGGTTCAGCTTGTTCATTATTCAACACCGGAACCTGTACATTCTCATCAATCCTGGCAGCCTCCAGACTGGGGGAAGCAGATTTCTTTGTATCCGTCTCCTTTTCCTCACCATTCCACAAAATACCCAAAGTTTCTTTAAAAGAACAGGCTGTCATCATAGGCATACAGCCCAGAATCAACCCTGCCAACAATGCTTTTTTATAAGATCTCATAACCATTACCCCTTACCTGTTAATCAGCCAAAATATTACAAATATTTTTCAACTTTGTTTCATATTATAACAAACCCCAAAAAAACTGTCAATCTCCATATACGATGTTTCGATTGGAAGTAAATAGAAACGGACGGAAAATTTTAATCCTTTTATCCAGAAGCAGGCCGTTCCTCCTCAGCTAGCCGCTAACTGCGACTAATTGACGCTCAGGAAAGCCTTCGCGCCAAAGTCTCCGTAAGCGTCCTATCTTCGGACTCACTTTTCCCAATGCTTCTGGATAAAAGGATTAAAATTTTCCTGTTCTATCCCAGACGAAACATACTCTATATGGAGATCTGTATGGAATCAATATGTACAAACACTGCCATCACATGTATCCATTTCCCAAACACGGAATTATAGAGATAACGTTTAACATACATACCTTCCCCACGCAGTTTGTTTCGTTTGGAACATAACAGGAAACTTCTTATCATTTTTTCAGAAGCATTGGCGAAAGTGAGTCCGAAGATCCGACGCT
>JBJELT010000049.1:0-2946 GCA_051879295.1 Oliverpabstia sp.
GTAAGCGATGAATTACATACCGTTCCCACGCATGACCAATATATGAGATAATCCATGTACATAGATAAAACGACCTTTATCAGTTTGCTGATATAGAGCATTTTACTCTAAACAGATTTTTGATATAAGGAACTTTACTCTAAAGTACATCAAAGAATGGAGTTGACCATCTCAAATGGATTATCCTCAAAACTTATCCGAATCAGACCGCCGTTGGTTTGACCTGATCCAGGAATGCAGAACCAGTGGTAAATCAGACCGACAGTGGCTTGCCGAAAACAACATTACTCCGCCAACTTTTTATTATCACGTAAAACAGCTTCGCAAAAAATCTTGTGAGATTCCTGAAAGTTCATCTGTCAAAGCAGCTGAAATCCAGGAAGTGGTTCCTCTTGTTATAGAAGATACTCCTTCTGGAAAGCCAGGCACACTTTTGGCAGAACCGGAGATCAAAGCCGATCACACTGCAGTCCGGCTGACTATACGGGGTGTGACCGTTGAGGTCACAAATGATGCAACACAGTCTGTTATCCAAAATACCATCGCTGCGTTGCGCTTCCTGTGTTAGGTGATATCTCGGGGATCCAAAAAATCTTCTGTGTAACTGGTGCGACAGACATGAGACGCAGCATAGATGGATTAATGGCGATCATCCGGGATACTTACAAGATGGATCCATATGCACATGCATTATATCTTTTTTGCGGGAAAAGACGCAACACCATCAAAGCCCTGTATTTCGACCGGGATGGCTTCTGCCTTTTGTACAAAAGGATCGATGGTCCCGGAAGATTCCAATGGCCAAAAAATGCAGCCGAAGTCCGGCCGCTGACCAGGCAGGAATTCAGATGGCTGATGGAAGGATTGTCAGTCGACCAGCCGAAGGCTATACAGCCATCTTCCAAACGGGACAGGAGCTTTTGATTTGTGCATTATGGAGAAAAAAATAATTTTTACGGACAATCAATATCTTATACAGAAACTGGTTGTCCACATCAATGTCCTGAAAGAAGGAGTATTACAGGAAAACATGTATGATTCAGGATATTGATGTGGATAACACTTCCGAAAACCGCCGAAAACAGTGCTTTTTTCCATATTTTCTGCGGATTTCAGCAATAGTTATCTACGTCAAAATGACGGTCGGCTGATTCTGTCGGATTTGCCAAAACTCTTTATATTTTCTATAATTGCTATAGAAAAAACAAGGAGGTGCGGGATGTCAGCACAGGAACAGATCAGACTTTTGAATATGGTAATCGAGACACAGGCATCCCGTATCAGTGAGCAGGAGGCTTTGATCAAAGACCTTCAGGAAACGGTGGCAGAACTCCGTTCCCTGAAAGCAAATCTCGAAGAAACACTTGAGGAATTCCGCCGCCAGCTGTTTGGTACAAAAAGTGAAAAGACACGTGAAGTAAATAAAACAGCTGATAAGGATGAGGGGAAAAAACCTGTCCGTGTTAAGGCACATGACAGAAAACCTAAGGCAAAAGCAACAAGGGACCAACTCTATGCGGATCTTCCGGTCCGTGAGATCATTTATCCTGTACCGGACGAAGAAAGACGCTGTGACTGGTGTAATGCGGAAATGATCCCGGTGACTCACAAATTTGTCAGGGAAGAGATACGGATCACACCGGCTGTTGTGGAAAGGATCCGCTACATGCAGGAAGTCCTGATCTGTCCAGAGTGTCATAAAGACCATGATGGTTCTTTTAAAGAAGGGCCCGTACCCAAGGCATTGATCCCACACAGCCCTGCTTCTGCATCTGCGGTTGCTTATGTTATGTTCAGCAAAGTATTTATGGGGCTGCCTTACTACAGGATGGAGTCAGGATTCAGCCAGCTTGGGGCGACCATCCCAAGGGAGACGATGGCTAACTGGTGTATTCTCTGCAGCCAGAGATATCTGCTCCCGATCTATGTGCGCCTGCATGCAGAACTCCTGAAACGGGATGTGATACATGCAGATGAAACGACATGCCAGGTTTTACGGGAAGAAAGTAAGACAGCACAGTCTGTTTCCTATTTCTGGATCTATACCAGCGGCTCAGACGGTCTTCCGGGGATAGTATTGTATGAATACCAGCCAGGCAGAAAAGGAATCTATCCTAAACAATTCCTGGAAGGTTTTCATGGAAAACTACAGTGTGATGGTTACCAGGGCTACAATCAGGTGGCCGATGTCCTCCTTCTTTGCTGCAGTGCCCATGCAAGGCGCAAGTTTTATGAAGCACTTCCAGCAGAGAAGAAGAAAACCATCAAGCTTCTGGATATCAATTCAGAAGAAGCCATCAGGGAACCGGAAATACCGCAGGAGGATCTTGATAAATATATCCCGGCAGAGATAGGAGTCGCATATTTCAATAAACTCTTCTATCTGGAACGTAAGTTCAAAGATCTGGAGCCGGAAGAGCGAAAAAACAAACGGACCAAACAAGAAGTTCCTGTCTGGGACAACTTTTTCACCTGGCTCGATACGCTTGCCCCAATCGGGGGAAGCAAACTCGAGAAAGCGGTGAACTATGCCCAAAATCACAAAGACACCTTACGTAATTATCTGGAAGACGGGTGCTGCGAACTTTCTAACAACAAAGCCGAAAGAGGTGCAAAAAGTTATGCAATAGGACGCAAGGCTTCGCTGTTCCATACGTCTGTGGACGGAGCTGTTGCCTCAAGTATCATATACAGTCTGGTAGAGACTGCAAAAGCAAACAATCTGAATGTGTTCCAGTATATCTACACGTTATTACTGTACATGCCGGGTTACAAAGACAGGCCCGAAGGTATTGAACAGCTGTTACCGTGGAGTGATTTTATCAAGGAGCGCTGTTCAGGGTTGATAGATGTTGAAACGGTAACCGTTGAGGAGCATCCAACGTTGCCAATTTAAAAAATGAATTAGCGATGGATGTAGTGTGCGTCATGTAATTCATCGCTTAC
>JBJELT010000050.1:0-15109 GCA_051879295.1 Oliverpabstia sp.
CGAATGGTATGCCTTCCTTTTTCAGGATTCTGGAGCGGCAGGGAGAATCCCGATTTTAGTTCCGGTAGATTTTACTCATGGATTTCCTGAATTTGGAAGTAATGGGAAAGTAGTGGAACCTATCGTACTGTTGGATAGAAAACAGGAGTATTCTTATCATCCCTTGGCTGTGAGTGATAAGTTTCAGTATAAAAAGGTTGATGGCAGACTTTCTCTTCATAATGCATGGCAGTGGAATCATGTGCCAGATTATCGCCTGGTTGACTGTGATGAAAATGGAGGATTAAAACTAACTGCCGGTTCTTTGTGCTATGATTTGTGTGAAGCACGAAATACATTAACACAGAGAATGCTCTGGCCCGGGTGCCGTGCTTCGGTAGTTGTTGATGGAACGAATCTAAATAATGGTGATTATGCAGGAATCTGTGCACTTCAGGGGTGTTATGGAATGATTGCTATAACACGTGAAGTGGATCAGTATTATCTGGTTATGCGTGCCGGGAGTCCTGCTGATGACAGTCGATATCCTGTCATCCGAAAAAGCGGAAAACCTGTGGAGTATGAGAGGGTTAAGTTGGATTGTGCGGTTGCTCATCTGGAACTCTGTTCTGATTTTTCTGATATGAAAGATATTGTAGTTTTCCGATATTGGAGTCATGGCGAGTGGAAAAGATTGGGGAGCGTACATAAATTGTATTTCAAACTGGACCATTTTACAGGCTGCAGAGTTGGATTGTTTTGTTATGCATCTGAGAAAACAGGGGGAACTGCAGTGTTTCGTGATTTTACATTGCAGAATTTATGTATTGACAACCGATACCAGTCTTAGTATTATTACTAATAAGTAGAGATAAATTGATTACTTCTACTTATAAGTATGGCTAATCAATATTTATGAGCAAAGGAGACAAAAAATGGCAAAAGTAGGAATTGTTATGGGAAGTGATTCTGATATGCCTGTGATGAGCAAAGCAGCAGGTATGTTGGAAAAATTAGGCGTAGACTATGAAATGACCATTATTTCTGCACACAGAGAGCCGGATGTGTTTTTTGAATATGCAAAGACTGCAGAAGAGAAAGGATTTAAAGTGATCATCGCAGGAGCAGGTATGGCTGCCCATCTGCCGGGCATGTGTGCCGCTATTTTCCCGATGCCGGTCATCGGTATTCCGATGCATACAACCTCACTGGGAGGAAGAGATTCTCTGTATTCGATCGTACAGATGCCGACAGGTATTCCGGTAGCAACTGTGGCAATCAACGGAGGAGCAAACGCAGGTATTCTGGCTGCCAAGATTCTGGCTACTTCTGATCCGGAACTGCTGGAACGTCTCAAAGCTTATTCTGAGGAAATGAAGAATGAAGTAGTTGCCAAAGATGCAAAACTTCAGGAAGTTGGATATAAAAACTATGTAAAATAGGAATGGTCCGGGACAATGCCTCCCGGAAATTTCTGATGACAAAGATGTGCACCGTGGTGCAGAAAATGGAGGATACTATGGATTATAAGAAAGCTGGAGTAGATATCGAAGCAGGCTACAAGTCAGTGGAACTGATGAAAGAGCATGTAAAGAAAACCATGCGTGAAGAAGTTCTGGGAGGTCTTGGTGGATTTTCCGGTGCATTTTCTCTGGCAAAGATTAAAGAAATGGAAGAACCTGTACTGTTGTCCGGTACAGACGGATGCGGAACAAAAGTAAAATTGGCCATGATCATGGATAAACATGATACCATTGGTATTGATGCAGTTGCCATGTGTGTGAACGATATTGCCTGTGCGGGCGGAGAACCGCTGTTTTTCCTGGATTATATTGCATGCGGCAAAAACTATCCGGAAAAAATTGCTTCCATCGTAAAAGGTGTGGCAGATGGCTGTCTGCAGTCTGAAGCTGCCCTGATTGGCGGTGAGACAGCAGAGCATCCGGGACTGATGCCGGAAGATGATTACGACCTGGCAGGATTTGCTGTAGGTGTCTGCGATAAAAAAGATATGATTACAGGTGAAAACCTGAAAGATGGAGATGTTCTGATTGGAATGGCATCCTCCGGTGTACACAGCAACGGTTTCTCTCTGGTAAGAAAAGTATTCGAGATGACAAAAGAATCTCTGGATACTTATTATGATGAACTGGGTAAAACCCTGGGTGAAACTCTGCTTGCACCCACAAGAATCTACGTAAAAGCACTGAAAAATATCAAAAATGCCGGTGTGACTGTAAAAGCCTGCAGCCATATTACTGGCGGCGGTTTTTATGAAAATGTTCCGCGTATGCTGAAAGACGGTGTTCGTGCCGTAATTGAAAAAGACAGCTATCCGGTTCCTCCAATCTTCCCGCTGATGGCTGAAAAAGGACAGATTGAAGAACAGATGATGTACAATACCTTCAATATGGGTATTGGCATGATTGTTGCTGTAGACCCAGAAGATGTGGATAAGACCATGGAAGCAATCAAAGCAGCCGGTGATACTCCTTATGTGATTGGTAAAATCGAAGAGGGAGAAAAGGGAGTGACCTTATGTTAAAAATGGCAGTACTGGTTTCCGGCGGCGGAACCAATCTTCAGGCTATTATTGATAAAATTGCAGACGGCGGGATTACCAATGCAGAGATTTCCGTAGTGATCAGCAATAATAAAAATGCCTATGCTCTGGAAAGAGCGAAAAAACACGGAATTGAAGCCCTGTGCATTTCCCCGAAGCAGTACGAAAGCAGACAGCAGTTTAATGAAGCACTTCTGGCTGCCATACAGTCCTATCAGGTGGATCTGGTGGTACTGGCCGGCTGTCTCGTAGTAATACCGGAAATTATGGTAAAGGCATATCCGAATAAAATTATCAATATCCATCCGGCACTGATTCCGTCATTTTGCGGAACAGGCTACTATGGATTGAAGGTACATGAGGCTGTTCTGGAACGCGGTGTAAAAGTAACCGGAGCAACCGTACACTTTGTGGATGAAGGAACAGATACCGGACCGATCATTCTGCAGAAAGCGGTGGAAGTACAGGAAGGTGATACACCGGAAGTATTACAGCGCCGTGTCATGGAACAGGCAGAATGGGAAATCATGCCGAAAGCCATTGACCTGATTGCCAATGACAAAATTCAGGTAGTGAACGGACTGGTGAAAAGCAAATAAAATCTGAAAGGACGGATGAAGATGAAGGTTTTAATCGTTGGAAGCGGCGGAAGAGAGCATGCGATTGCATGGAAAGTAGCTCAGAGTCCAAAAGTTGATAAGATTTACTGTGCGCCGGGTAATGCGGGTATTGAAGAATTCGCAGAGTGTGTGCCCATCGGAGCAATGGAATTTGATAAACTGGTGGCATTTGCCAAAGAAAATGAAATTGATTTGACAGTGATTGGTATGGATGATCCGCTGGTTGGCGGTGTTGTAGATGCTTTCGAGGCTGAGGGTCTGCGCGTTTTCGGACCGAGAAAAAATGCAGCGATTCTGGAAGGTTCCAAGGCATTCTCCAAGGATTTGATGAAAAAGTACAATATTCCTACGGCAGCATATGAGAATTTTGATGATGCTCAGGCTGCACTGGAGTATCTGGAAACTGCAAAGTTCCCGATCGTTCTGAAAGCGGATGGACTGGCACTGGGTAAAGGTGTTCTGATCTGCAATACACTGGAAGAAGCAAAAGCCGGTGTAAAAGAGATCATGGAAGATAAGAAGTTCGGCAGTGCCGGAAATACCATGGTTATTGAAGAATTCATGACCGGTCGCGAAGTGTCCGTTCTTTCCTATGTAGACGGAAAGACCATCAAACCGATGACTTCCGCTCAGGATCATAAGAGAGCAAAAGATGGTGATCAGGGACTGAATACCGGAGGTATGGGAACTTTCTCACCGAGCCCGTTCTATACCGAAGAAGTAGACGAATTCTGTAAGAAATATATTTATCAGGCGACAGTAGACGCGATGGCAGCAGAAGGAAGAGAATTCAAGGGAATTATTTTCTTTGGACTGATGCTGACTGCAGACGGTCCGAAGGTGCTGGAGTATAATGCGCGTTTCGGTGATCCGGAGGCTCAGGTAGTTCTTCCGAGAATGAAAACAGATATTATCGATGTGTTTGAGGCATGTATCGACGGAACTCTCGACCAGGTAGATCTGCAGTTTGAGGACAATGCAGCAGTCTGTGTGGTTCTGGCATCTGACGGATACCCGGTATCCTATCAGAAAGGGTTCCCGATCAAAGGTCTGGAAAACTTCAAAGACAAAGATGGATATTATGTATTCCATGCGGGAACTGCCAAAAAGGACGGCCAGATTGTAACCAATGGCGGACGTGTTCTGGGTGTGGTTGCAAAAGGAGAAGACCTGAAAAAAGCCAGAGCAAATGCCTATGAAGCCATTAAACTGGTTGAGTTCGATAACAAGTACTATCGTCACGATATCGGTAAAGCAATCGACGAGGCGTAAGGTGAAAGAGAGGGCATATCATCCTTCGGGGTGGTGTGCCCTTTTACCTTACCGAAACAGGTTCCGAACGGAGGCCTCGTCAAAATCACGTATTCTTTTTAAAGGAATCCCTGCGGCCCGAAATGCCTGATCTTTAAAATGGTCTCTTTTTCTGGCATCTCTGGTATCATGGGAGCTGTCATCCAGTTCAATGACAAATAATACCCGCAGGGACTGATCGCAGATCACAAAATCCACATGCTTTTGTGCGATTGGATAAAAATATTTCCGGTAATTTTTTTTGGCGCTGACGCCGATCAGATCTTTCAGACCGACTTTGGGACAAATAATCAGATTCCGGCGGTCTGTCTCGCGGCGCAGCATAAAATAGAATCGGTATTCCCGTTTGGTAAGAATTGGTATTGCCTGATAAGGATAGCGGCGAGTAAAACATTTTCTTATAATAAAAATAAGCAAAAGTGCCAGAAAAATGGCACAGAAGAACCAAACAGCAGAAGAATACTTGTGATACCAGGACATATCGGGGACTTCCTTTCGTAAATTTAAGAGTGGATTTTTAAAATCTGTAGCGAGTTTTAGTGTAGGATTTGAACCTGCAAAGCATGACGCGCACCTCGCAGCAAGTACGCCGAGGCGTACTTGAATATTTTACAGATATTATAGTATAAATCACTTTGAGGGTCAAAAACTTTCATAAATAAAATGTAGGAGATATATACAATGAAATTTTCACAGATGAAATATGAGCGTCCTGATTTAGACGCGATTAAGAAACAATTAACAGAGTTGTCCGAACGTTTCCGTGGAGCGGAAAACTATGAAAGTGCCAAGAGCATTTTTCTGGAAAGAGAACAGCTGGAAAAGCATATCATGACATTGTCTACATTGGTGGAAATTCGCCATTCCATCGATACCCGGGACGAATTTTACGATGAGGAAATGAACTTCTGGAATTCTGTGACTCCAGAACTGGAAGAATACAATCAGGAATGGACGAAAGCTATGCTGGAGAGCAGTTTCCGTTCTGATTTTGAAAATGAATATGGAGCATTGATGTTTATAAATGCAGAGATTGAGCAGAAAACATTTTCAACGGAAATCATTCCGGATCTACAGAAAGAAAATGAGTGGAAAACTGCATATGAAAAGCTGCTGGCATCCGCACAGATTCCTTTTGAAGGAAATGTTTACACATTATCTCAGATGTCTCCGTTTAAAAGTGACCCGGATGATCACCGGAGGCTGGCGGCATGGAAGGCAGAAGGACAATGGTATAAGGATCATCAGGAAGAACTAGATGAGTTGTATGATCAGCTGGTTCATGTTCGTGACACCATGGGAAGAAAACTGGGATATGACGGGTATACACAACTTGGATATTACCGGATGCAGCGAAATTGCTATACCAAAGAGGATATCGAAAAATTCCGTGCGGCAGTTGTCAAATATCTGGTGCCTGTGGCAGACAGTATTTACAGAGAGCAGGCGAAGCGTCTGGGTAAGGCATATCCCATGAGCTTTGCAGACAACGAATTGGAATTCCGTTCCGGCAATCCAAGACCTTTTGGTGTTCCTGATGAGATTTTATCTCAGGGTAAAAAATTTTATGATGAACTTTCGCCGGAAACCAGTGAATTCTTCAATATGATGTTGGACAATGAACTGCTGGATGTGCTCTCAACAAAAGGAAAGGCCGGCGGTGGTTACTGTACAAGTATTCCTGACTATGAGGTTCCTTTTATATTTGCCAATTTTAACGGTACACAGCATGATGTGGAGGTAGTGACCCATGAGGCAGGCCATGCCTTTGCGGCATGGATGAATCGCAAACGTACACCATTGAGCTATCTCTGGCCTGGTATGGAAGCCTGTGAAGTACATTCCATGTCAATGGAATTTTTTGCATGGCCGTGGGCAGAAGGATTTTTCGGGGAAGATACCAGAAAATTTTATTACAGCCATCTGGCAGGTGCTCTTACCTTCATTCCATATGGAACCATGGTGGATCACTTCCAGCATATCGTATATGAAAAACCGGACATGACACCCAGAGAACGCCACGGCGTATGGAAAGAACTGTTGGGTGTATATATGCCGTGGATGAAACTGGATGGAGAGATACCATTCTACAGTGAAGGGGAAGGATGGCAGCGTCAGCATCATATCTATTCCAGCCCGTTTTATTACATTGACTATTGCCTGGCACAGACGGTAGCACTGCAGTTCTGGGTGAAGATTCAGAAAGATACGGCAGATGCATGGAAACATTATATGGCTTATACAGAGCAGGGAGGAAGCCGTGTATTTACAGAACTGCTGGAACATGCGGGTCTGGAAAGTCCTTTCGAAGAAAAATGCCTGAAAGAAGTATGTGAGACTGCAAAACAGTGGCTATCAGAATTTGATCTGACAGGGATTCGTTGAGATATTACAACTCGAACTGTTCCTGGTAGGCTATAATGGTTGTTATTTTGATTTTTGTCCTGCTCTTTTTAGATTCCGGTAGGCCGTGATGCTAACTTTTTTGATTTTTATCCTACTTTTTTTACTTTTGGTAGGCTTTAATTATTGTTTTCCTGATTTTTATCCTACCACTTTGCTATTTTCTGTAGGCTGTAAATCTCAGAAACTATCATGTTATCCTACCAATTTAAGAAAAAAGTAGGCTGAAAATTAATAAACAGATTAAAAAAGCCTACTGAAAACATAAAAAAGTAGGATGAGAATCAGAAAACTAATTAATAGAGCCTATCAGAGGTGGAAAAAGGTAGGATGAAAATCAGAAAACTAATTAATACAGCCTACCGGAGGCAGTAAATGGCAGGTGAACAGTAACTGTTCACTCCGTGATCAGTAAAACGCTTCGCGATGCACAGAAATGATGCATTCTGCATCATTTCGCGCCGTATGTCTCGGGATTTTCGTGCTTTCAGCATGAAAACACCTCGCGGAATAGTGCCCAGTGAACGGTAACCATTCAATACGAAAAAGAACATACGTTCTAAGAATTATTGACAAAACGCCTTACTATCGGTATAATTACCATATAGCTTAGTTTCACAGTCAGGGGGTGTACTACATGAACATCAGAGAACTTGCAGAAGAAAAAGAGTATCGTAACCTGAGCCCATACGCATCTCACAGTAGAGATTCCAGAGGGCGGGAACGTCAGGAACCGGAATGTGATATCCGTACGGTATATCAGAGAGACCGTGATCGGATCGTTCATTCCAAAGCATTTCGCAGACTGAAGGATAAAACCCAGGTGTTTCTTGCAGCACAGGGGGATCATTATCGTACCAGACTGACACATACGCTGGAGGTATCTCAGATTGCCAGAACCATTGCAAAAGCGCTGGAACTGAATGAAGATCTGGTAGAAGCAATTGCTCTTGGACATGATCTTGGTCATACGCCTTTCGGACATGCCGGGGAAGCGGCTCTGGATGAAGTATGTCCCGGTGGTTTTTCTCATTATAAGCAGAGTATACGGGTCGTGGAACTGCTGGAGAAGAACGGAAAAGGACTGAATTTGTCCTGGGAAGTCAGGGATGGGATCCGCAACCACAGGACATCGGGAAATCCCACCACGCTGGAGGGTCAGGTCGTTCGTCTGTGTGATAAAATTGCATATATTCATCATGACATGGATGATGCTGAGCGGGCGGGGATATTCAGTGAAGATGATATTCCCATTACGATTCGTGTAATGCTGGGAGATTCCTGCCGGGAGCGATTGAATACTCTGATACACGATATTATCACAACCAGTTATGGGAATGACAGGGTGCAGATGTCACCCGATATAGAAGATGGTATGCGAATGCTCAGAAAATTGATGTTTGCCAATTTATACTGTAACCCGGCGGCGAAAGTGGAAGAGGATAAGGCAAAGAGAATGCTGCAGGAATTGTATGGATATTACAGCAAACATCCGGAACATATGTCAACCGAGTACAGACAGCTGATTAAAAGAGGAGAACCTCTAGAACGTGTGGTGTGCGATTACATTTCGGGAATGACGGATCAGTACTCCATGGCAAAATTTAAAGAAATCTTTGTACCTTCCCGGTGGGCTGTGTATTGAACAAAAAATGTAAAAAAAATAACAGAAAAAAAGGAAATATTCTTTTTTTGCGTAATAATATAGTTGTAGAGTTAGTTTTCCAAAGAGGTATAAAAGATGAGATATTCGGATGATCTTATTGAAGAGATACGGATGAGGAATGACATTGTAGATGTGATTTCCGGATATGTGAAATTACAGAGAAAGGGAAGTTCTTATTTTGGATTATGCCCTTTTCATAATGAAAAATCCCCGTCTTTTTCGGTCAGTCCTTCCAAACAGATGTATTATTGCTTTGGATGCGGAGCAGGAGGGAATGTTTTTACCTTTCTGATGGAATATGAGAACTATTCTTTTATGGAAGCACTGCGTGTACTGGCAGACCGGGCAGGTATTCAGCTGCCGCAGCAGGAGTATTCGCAGGAAGTGAAGGAGCAGGCAGATTTGAAGGCAACGCTTTTGGAGATCAACAAGCTGGCGGCAAAATATTATTATTACCAGCTTCGGCGAGAAGGCGGTGCGCAGGGAATGGCCTACCTGAAAGGCAGAGAGCTGAGTGAAGAGACGATTAACCGGTTTGGTCTGGGATATTCAGATAAGTTCAGTAATGATCTGTATCGCTATCTGAAAAGTAAAAATTATTCCGATGATATTCTGCGCCAGTCCGGATTGTTTAATGTGGATGAACGCCGCGGTATGTATGACAAGTTCTGGAACCGGGTTATTTTTCCCATTATGGATGTGAATAACCGGGTTATCGGATTTGGAGGGAGGGTGATGGGTGATGCAAAACCCAAGTATCTGAACTCGCCGGAGACAAAGATATTCGATAAAAGCCGTAATCTTTACGGTCTGAATATTGCCAGAACTTCCAGAAAAAAGAATCTGATCATCTGTGAAGGTTATATGGATGTGATTTCCATGCATCAGTCAGGCTTTAATAATGCAGTTGCTTCTCTGGGAACAGCGCTCACTTCTCAGCAGGCAAGTCTGCTGAAGCGTTATACGGATGAGATTCTGATCATTTATGACAGCGATGAGGCAGGTGCCAAGGCAGCTCTTCGTGCTATCCCTATGCTGAAGACAGCAGGGCTGGCTACAAAAGTGATTAATCTGCAGCCTTATAAAGACCCGGATGAATTTATTAAAAACATGGGTAAAGAGGCATTTCAGGAACGTCTGGATCATGGCATGAACAGTTTTATGTATGAACTGCATGCACTGGAGCAGCAGTATGATATGAAAGATCCGCAGGGAAAGACAGATTTTTTCAAAGAAACTGCCAGAAAAATGCTTCGTTTTGAAGATGAGATTGAAAGAAATAATTATATACAGGCGGTTGCAGATTCTTATCGTATTGAACCGGAAAATCTCAGAAAAATGGTAAATCGTATGGCAATGCAGGGAATGGGGATACAGGAGCCGGTGAAACTAAAGTCAGGGCGGAACCGTTCCCATGAAAAGCAGAACGGCTATGAGATGTCACAGAAACTGATGCTGACCTGGCTGACTTCTTACCCGGAGATTTTCGGACAGGTTTCTCAATATATCAGTCCGGATGATTTTACCAATCCTCTGTACCATACAGTGGCCGAGATGTTATACAGGCAATATTCTGACGGGGAGTTAAACCCTGCCAGATTATTAAATAATTTTACAGACAGTGAAGAACAGAAGGAAGTAGCTGCCGTTTTTAATGCCCGTATTCCTCTGGAAACGGAAGAAGAACGGAAAAAAGCACTTCTGGATGTTATATGCAGACTGAAGGAGAACAGTATTGCTCATCGAACCGCACAGCTGGCTCCTACAGATATGAAAGGCCTGATGGAATTGATGGAGTCCAAGAAAAAACTGGAGGATCTGAAAGCGGGAAGGCAGTATCTGCATATTTCACTTAATTAAGGATAAAATAACCTTATCATTGGGCAAAAAACGAATATGAATGGAAGGATGGACAACAAATGGAAATGGATAAAGCTCAGTTTGTGGAAAAACTGAAAGCACTTCTGGAAATGGGAAAGAAGAAGAAAAATGTACTGGAATACCAGGAAATCAACGACTTTTTCCAGGGTATTAGTCTGACAACCGAGCAGATGGATATGATTTTCGAGTATCTGGAAAGCAATGGTATTGATGTCCTGCGTATTACGGAAGATGATGCACTTTTGGATTCTGATGATATTCCACTGGAAGAGGAAGAAGTGGATATGGAGAATATCGACCTTTCTGTTCCGGAAGGTGTCAGTATTGAGGATCCGGTCCGTATGTATCTGAAAGAAATCGGTAAAGTACCGCTTCTGAGTGCAGAAGAAGAGATTGAACTGGCAAGACGTATGGAAAATGGTGACGAGGCAGCCAAGAAACGTCTGGCAGAAGCAAACCTTCGACTGGTAGTCAGCATTGCAAAACGTTATGTGGGAAGAGGCATGCTGTTCCTGGATCTGATTCAGGAAGGAAACCTTGGTCTGATCAAAGCGGTTGAGAAGTTTGATTATACGAAAGGATATAAATTCAGTACGTATGCGACCTGGTGGATCCGTCAGGCGATTACGAGAGCGATTGCTGACCAGGCGAGAACCATCCGTATTCCGGTGCATATGGTTGAGACAATTAACAAGCTGATTCGTGTTTCCCGTCAGCTGCTGCAGGAACTTGGCCGTGAACCTACCCCGGAAGAAATCGCAGAGGAAATGAATATGCCAGTGGAACGTGTGAGAGAAATTCTCAAGATTTCACAGGAACCGGTATCTCTGGAAACCCCGATCGGTGAAGAGGAAGACAGCCATCTGGGTGATTTTATTCAGGATGACAATGTACCGGTACCTGCGGATGCCGCAGCTTTCACTCTGTTGAAAGAACAGCTGGTAGAGGTACTGAGTACACTGACAGAACGTGAGCAGAAAGTTCTTCGTCTGAGATTCGGTCTGGATGACGGAAGAGCAAGAACTCTGGAAGAAGTAGGAAAAGTATTTAACGTTACCAGAGAACGTATCCGTCAGATTGAGGCAAAAGCGCTTCGCAAACTGCGTCACCCCAGCCGCAGCCGTAAGCTGAAGGATTATCTGGATTGATAAAACTGTCAAAGAGACTTCGAATGAATGCGTCCTTTGTGACACCGGGAAATCGTCTGTGCGATGTGGGAACAGATCATGGATATATTCCCATTGCACTGGTGCAGGAAGGGATTATCCCATCGGCACTGGCGATGGATGTCAATGAAGGGCCGCTGGAAAGAGCAAAAGAGCATATCCGGGAATTCCAACTGGAATCCTGCATACATACCCGCCTCTCTGATGGTGTGCAGGCACTGCACCCCGGAGAGGCGGATTCTGTCCTGATTGCCGGAATGGGCGGTGCGCTGACTGTCCGTATTCTTTCCGCGGGTAAAGAGGTTCTTCGAAGTGTAAAGGAACTGATTCTGCAGCCGCAGTCTGAACTGGACAAAGTAAGGAGATATCTGAGTGAAAATGATTATCAGATAATACAGGAAGATATGGTCCGAGAAGATGGAAAATATTATTCCGTTATGAAAGCAGTTGCTGGGGAGATGCATGAAGAACGGGAGATTTATTTTCAATATGGTAAGTTGTTGCTGGAGAATGCACATCCGGTTTTGAAAGATTTTCTGCTGCAGCGGAAACAGATGTGCGAGAATATTTTAGAAAAAATGTGCCGTGAGGGCAGTGCGGAAGAGCGAACCAGAGAACGGGCGCAGGAAATCCGCAGGGAAATCAGTCAGATACAGGAGGCGTTGACATATTATGACGTGCAGGGAAATCATGGATGCTCTTGAGGAACGCTGGAATCCGTCTTATGCCATGTCGTGGGATAATGTGGGATTGCTGGTGGGGCGTGAAGAGAAAGAAATTAAAAAGATATTTGTGGCCTTGGATGTAACCGAGGATACGTTGGCTCAGGCATTGGCGTTCGGAGCAGATATGATGATAACCCATCATCCGCTTATGTTTTCTCCGGTTAAGAAAATTAACACAGGAGATTTTATCGGACGACGTCTGATTACCATGATACAGGCAGATTTGTGTTATTATGCCATGCACACAAATTTTGATGTGAAAGGGATGGCAGAGCTGAACAGCAGATGTCTGGGACTTCAGAATCCCCGGGTTCTGGAAGAAACAGTAGAAGGTGAAGGAATCGGAAGAACCGGAGAACTGGAGCAGGAGATGAGTCTGCTGGATTTTGCAGAAAAAGTAAAACATGATTTTGGTATTCCGGATGTGAGAGTTTATGGCGATCCGAATCAGATGATAAAGACGGTATCCGTCAGCAGTGGTTCCGGAAAAAGTATGGTTGCATCTACGCTGCTGCAGAAGGCGGATGTTCTGGTGACAGGTGATATTGATTATCATACAGGGATTGATGCGAAAGCACAGGGATTAGCTGTGATTGATGCAGGACATTATGGAACAGAATATGGATTTATTGCATATATGAAACAGGAACTGGGAAAAATGTTTCCAGACAGGCAGATCGGAACGGCAGAAATATGTCAGCCGTATCAGATCTTATGATTTCGAGAGTACAAAGTGCGGAGAAATCCGTGTATCACAGGGGGCAAAATATCTTTTGACCCCTACATCATATTATTATAAAAAAGGAGGAGCCGGAAATGGAAAAAAAGATGTATCAGGTAACTGTTGCAGGACAGTCAAAGGAATATCCGGAGGGGACTCCCTATGGAGAAATTGTAAAAGATTTTGAAGCACAGTACCAGTATCCGATTGTTCTGGTGATGGTGGAAAATAAATTACGTGAGCTCCATAAACGGCTTCACAGGGACTGCTCGCTGTCCATTGTTTCTCTGGATGACAAAATCGGGCATACCGCATATAAAAGAAGTATGAATCTTCTTTTGCTGAAAGCAATTTACCATGTGGCGGGCGTCAAAAACATCAAAAAAATCGTTCTGCATTTTACGGTGGGTCATGGTTTTTATTATACGATAGAAGGAAATGTTCAGATCACATCAGAATTTTTGCAAAATGTGGAAGATTACATGCGTGAACTGGTGGAAAGAAAAGTTCCAATTATGAAACGCAGTGTATCAACATCCTATGCAAAGGAACTGTTTCATCGCTATGGCATGTATGATAAAGAAAAATTATTCAAATATCGCAGAAGTTCCAGAGTGAACATCTATTCTCTGGAAGATTTTGAAGACTACTTTTATGGCTTTATGGTGTGGCATACGGGGTATCTGAAGTACTTCAAACTGTATCCCTATGATGAAGGGTTTATTCTGCAGATGCCCAAACGGAGTAATCCAAATGTGGTACCACCTTTTAAATCTGCACCGAAGATTTTCCAGGTACAGAAAGAAGCAGAAAAATGGGGAGAAATGATGGGGGTCTCCGTTGTTGGCGAGTTGAATGAAAAAGTTTCCAGCACAGAAATAAAACAGCTGATTCTGATTTCGGAGGCTTTGCAGGAAGGAAAGATATCAAGAATTGCTGAACAGATCAGTGAAAAAAAGGATGTCAAACTGATCATGATCGCAGGACCGTCATCATCAGGAAAAACCACATTCTCTCACAGGCTGTCCGTACAGCTGGCGGCTCATGGATTGAAACCTCATCCCATTGCTGTGGATAACTATTTTGTCAACAGAGAGGATACACCTCTTGACGAGAATGGACAATATAATTTTGAGTGTCTGGAAGCCATTGATGTGGAATTATTCAATCGTGATATGAATGCGCTACTTAGAGGTGAACGGGTTGAGATTCCCAAATTTAATTTCAAGACGGGTAAGCGAGAGTATAAAGGTGATTTCCTTCAGCTTGCTCCTAATGATGTACTGGTAATTGAAGGCATTCATGCATTGAATGAGAAGATGAGTTATGCACTTCCGAAGGAAAGCAAATTTAAGATTTATATCAGTGCACTGACCCAGCTTAATATTGATGAACATAACCGAATTCCTACGACAGATGGACGTTTGATTCGAAGAATTGTGAGAGATAATCGAACTAGAGGAACGGATGCCAAAAAAACGATTGCCATGTGGCCTTCCGTCAGAAGAGGAGAAGATGAAAATATATTCCCTTATCAGGAACAAGCGGATGTAATGTTCAATTCTGCTCTGATTTATGAACTTGCCGTTTTGAAACTGTATGCAGAACCGCTATTGTTTCAGATTGAACGGAAAGACCCGGAGTATCCGGAGGCAAAGCGTCTTCTCAAGTTCCTGGAATATTTTGTGGGCGTTCCCAGTGAAGATATTCCCAATAATTCCATATTGCGTGAATTTGTGGGCGGCGGATGCTTTGATGTGTGATACAAGGGTTACTGTTCACTTCGTGACCAGTAACACGCTTCGCGATGCACAGAAATGATGCATTCTGCATCATTTCGCGCCGTATGTCTCGGGATTTTCGTGCTTACAGCCCGAAAACACCTCGCGGGATAGTGCCGTGTGAACAGTAACACATCACCCATCAAAATGAAAACATATTTGACGCAGATGGATGGTTATGTTAGAATAAACCAGTAAGTAGAATAAATGGTCGCGGCTGACAGATACCGAAAGGTGTCAGGTGAGGAAAGTCCGGGCTTCATAGGGCAGGATGCCGGATAACGTCCGGTGGA
>JBJELT010000051.1:0-15024 GCA_051879295.1 Oliverpabstia sp.
TTTAAATCCTTTAATCATAATCTTGCTCCTTTTTTTCTTTTATTATAGACTTTATGTCAGCCTGTTTCAATAAAATTTCTCAGCCAATGATACGCTGTATTCAAATGCAGCCGGTGACTTTTACATTTTCCCCGGGGAAATTCATACTTATCAATATGCGTTTTTCGTAGCCACAACAGCAACCCCTGTCCCGGCTACATTTTCCAGAACCACCATTCCTGCTGTCACTGGTGCTTTCACCTGCACATTCTTCAATGCTTTCATACACTCCTGGATTTTCCCTTTGGGAATATCCGACGCGGTTTTGACAGAGACTACCGGTTCCTGTCCATCCAGTACCCTCACTGTGGAAGTAACGATTCTGGTAGGGTTGGTTACTTCCTTTTCCCCATATACCGCTCCCCGTTTACAGGTATTACCCTCTATCTTTTCGACTTTACCATCCTTCATGGTCACTTTCAGCAGACAGCCCATAGGACAGCCGATACAGGTCAGATTTTTTTCTTCCATCTTCGTCTCTCCTTTCTATTCCTGTTCTATCTTAACGATTATCTTTCCATTCCCTTGGTTTTCCCTGAAATCAACTTCTCCATTCAACCACTTTTTTTCCAGATATACTGTTTCCATCTCACCTGGTGCCATCACCGGGCGTTTTTTATGAATCACTCTTTGATCATTCAGATAGACGCTGATGTAACAATTCCGGTATACATCACCCACACGAAAACGAACCGGATGTTTTTCCATCATTCTGGACGGATGAATACTGCAGGGAACGGTATAACGCACCCCATCCATGCCTTCCACAGCAATTTCCTTTCCCTGATGATTTTCTTCCCCGTTATTCTGTTTCACATACTCTGCCGCGCATCTTCCCGCCATGGCAGCCTCTTCCGATACAAAATCAACCAGATCATGAACATGAAGAACATTACCGCAGGCAAATACTCCCGGAATACTTGTCTCCAAACTTTCATTTACACGGGGACCGCTGGTGACCGGGTGCAGCTCCACTCCCATATCCCATGAAAGCTCATTTTCCGGAATCAGACCAACTGATAAAAGCAATGTGTCACAGGTATACTCCTCTTCCGTTCCTGGAATCGGTTTTCTGTTTTCGTCTACCTGTGCCAGTATAACGGATTCCACCCGTTCTTTTCCTTTTATATCCACCACCGTATGACTCAGCTTCAGCGGTATACCAAAATCATCAAGACACTGCACAATATTTCTTTTCAGACCTCCGGAATATGGCAGAAGTTCTGCCACAACCTTTACTTTTGCCCCTTCCAGTGCCATTCGTCTTGCCATAATCAGACCAATATCACCGGATCCCAGAATTACCACCTCACGGCCCGGCAGATATCCTTCTATATTTACCAGCCGCTGTGCCGTTCCCGCAGAAAAAATACCTGCCGGACGATATCCCGGAATATTCAAAGCTCCACGCGAACGTTCCCGGCATCCCATTGCCAGAATCACCGTTTTTGCCTGTAGGGTGAACAGACCTTCCACGCGATTTAGAGCCGTTATCTGCTTTTCCCGGCTGATATCCATCACCATAGTATGTAACAGGTATTCTATCTTTCGTTCTTTCACTTTATCTATAAAACGCTGTGCATATTCCGGACCGGTCAGTTCCTCCTGAAATGTGTGAAGCCCAAATCCATTATGAATACACTGATTCAGTATTCCTCCCAGTTCCTTATCTCTTTCCAATATTAAAATGTCCCTGATTCCCGCATCATAAGCAGCCACTGCTGCCGCAAGTCCTGCAGGACCGCCTCCGATAATCACCACATCATAACAGGCTTTCATCCTATTCCCCTCCTTACAGACTGTCTTTCGTCACTCCCAGAATAATTCTGGAATCTTTTCCACATTTGGTTACGGTATCCACGGAAGTTTTCCACTCTCTGGCCAGGATTTCCATCGTTTTCGGTGAACAAAATCCCGACTGGCATCTTCCCATTCCTGCACGAGTCCGCCGCTTGACACCATCCAGAGATCTGGCTCCCAAAGGACGATGAATGGCATCCAGAATTTCTCCCTCTGAAATACTTTCACAACGGCAGATAATATTTCCATAGGCCGGTTCTTTTCTGACCAATGCTGCCCACTCTTCCCTGGAAAGTTTCCGCGGATCTGTAATACCTTTCCTCTTACTGATAAAATTCTCTTTTTTCTCCGGATGGAGTTTTTCTGTAACCAGCTCTGCTATCCGTTTTCCAATCGCAGGTGAACTGGTGAGTCCAGGAGATTCTATTCCTGCACAGTCAAAAAATCCGGGAGCATCCTCTGCTTCCTGCAAAATAAATTCATGACCCTCTTCTCCTGCTCTTAATCCGGCAAAGGAAGTAATGACCTGGCTAAGAGGAAGATTTTTTACACTTTTCGTTGACTTTCTTCTGATTTCCTCCAGACCTCCGGCTGTTGTACTGGTTGCCTCTTTATCTTCTATATTCTCCGCATTTGGTCCCACCAGAAGATTCCCATGAGCCGTAGGCGTAACCAGAACACCCTTCCCCATTTTTCCAGGCAACTGGAAAATGGTATGATGCACATGATGTCCTGCACTTTTATCCAGAAGATAGTACTCTCCACGACGCGGTATAATATGGATTTTCTTCTCTGATACCATATTATGCATCCGGTCGGCATAGACACCTGCTGCATTTACCACACACCGTGTCTCCCATACTTTATCTTCGCTGATCAGACGATATCCTTCCGCTGTTTTTTCAATCTTCTCTATTGACGTATCAAAGAAAAATTCTACCCCATTTTCACAGGCATTTTCCGCCAGGGCGATATTCAGACCAAAAGGACACACAATTCCACCTGTAGGCGCATACAATGCAGCAACCGCCTCATCAGAAATATTCGGCTCCATCTGCCGCAGTTCTTCCTGACTCAATATCCGAAGATCCGGCACACCATTATTTATTCCCTGCTCCATTAATTTTTCTAATGACGGTAAATCTTCTTCTGAAAAACAAAGTACCAGTGAACCAATCCTCTCAAAAGAAAAATCCAGATTGCGGGCCAGATCTTCCATCAGCGCATTGCCCTCCACATTCATCTTTGCCTTCAAAGTTCCGGGCTTTGCATCAAATCCCGCATGAACAATCCCGCTGTTAGCCTTCGAAGTCCCACAACACACATCCTCTTCTTTCTCCAGCACACCGATTTTCAGTTGGTAACGGGACAATTCTCTGGCAATGGCACAGCCGGAAACTCCTGCCCCTATAATCATCACATCATACATACCTGTACCTCCAAACAAAATGAGCAGGAAAAATAAATGGATTCTCATCCATTCTTTTTCCTGCTCTCATCTCTTCTACTCTATTTTATTAACATGATTCTACCATGAACATACTAAAAATGCAACAAACCAGAACCAATTACAAAAAAGATATTTCATCCATAATATCTTTAACATGTTCCATCTTCTCACATTTCCATGCATTTTCTCCGCAAAACAGTAATGCCTGTTCTACTTCCCCTTTTGCCGCATGAATCAGTGCTTTTGTGATGCAGTATGGAGTATCTTTGGGATTGCATCCTTTGATACATTGATAACACTTCGTGATGGGTTCTCTTCCTGCCTCTTTGTTTTTTATAAAAGAATTTCTGATTGCTCTTCCCGGCATTCCCACCGGACTGTCCACGATCATAATATCTTCTTTCGCCGCATTCAGGTAGGTCTGTTTATAACGTTCATCGGCGTCACACTCATAGGTGGTCACAAACCGGGTTCCCATCTGTACTCCGTCAGCTCCCAGTTCCAGGGCATGAAGAACATCCTTTCGGTCAAAAATGCCTCCTGCCACTACTACCGGTATCTGTTTTTCATACTTTTCTGCAAATTCTTTTACCACCTGAATAATTCCACAAATTTCCTGTTCGTAAGCTTCTTTTCCCTGTTGCTCCTTTTCTTCAGAAGCACCCGGAGTCCCGTACAATGCCAGTTGTTCTCTGGAAAATCCCAGATGACCTCCTGCTTTTGGTCCTTCTATCACCACCAGATCAGGAGCAGTATGATAGTGCCTGTCCCACAATCTGCATATAACTCTCGAGGATTTGATGGATGACACGATCGGTGCTATTTTAGTTCTGCTGCCTTCTACCAGTTTAGGAAGCTCTGAAGGCAATCCTGCGCCGGAAATAATCAGGTCAATTCCTGCCTGTACTGCAGCCTTTACGTATTCCTCGTATTTTCTGGTAGCCACCATAATATTAACTCCGATGATACCTCCCCGGGCAATTTCTCTCGCTTTTTGAATTTCCTCTTTCAGCACTCTCAAATTAGTTTCTATTGGATTTTTTTCAAATTCCGGATCCCTGTATCCAATCTGAGCCGCTGAAATCACACCAATTCCTCCACAGGCAGCCACACTGCCGGCAAGCCGGGAAAGACTGATTCCCACACCCATTCCCCCCTGGATTACAGGAATCTTCGCCGTCAAATCTCCAATCACTAACTGTTTCATATCCATACCCTTTCTATTTCTCTTGTGCATTTACAATTTCTAAAATAGAAATCATATCTAAAATTTCCGGAATCGATCGTAACGCTGCTGTACCAGCATCTCCTCTGTCTTATCCTTCTGCAATACCAAAAATTCATCCAGTCTTTCACGAATCCTTTCAGCCAGTTCAGGAAGATTCTCCTCACACGCCGGTTCAGGTTCCGGGATGACCCATTCCACAATCTGTAATTTCTGTAAATCCTCCGCAGTGATTTTCATAATTTCAGATGCTTCTTTTGCCCGTTTTCCATCCTTCCATAAAATAGAGGCAAATCCTTCCGGTGACAGAATGGAATACGTCGCATTTTCCATCATCCAGACTTCATTTGCAACTGCCAGACCCAGCGCACCGCCGCTGCCGCCTTCTCCAATAAAAATACTCAGTACAGGTACTTTCAAACCTGACATTTCCATCAGATTCCGGGCAATTGCTTCTCCCTGTCCGCGTTCCTCCGCCTCAATTCCACAGGCAGCCCCCGGTGTATCCACAAAGTTCAGAATCGGTCTCTTAAATTTCTCTGCCTGTTTCATCAGACGCAAAGCCTTACGATATCCCTCCGGAGATGCCATACCAAAATTGCGGAAAATATTTTCTTTTACATTTTTCCCTTTTTGCTGTCCGATCACAGTAACCGGCTGTCCTCCAAACATACCAATGCCGCCAATGACAGCTCCATCATCCCGAAAACTTCTGTCACCATGAAGTTCCAGAAACTCATCAAAAACCTGTTGTATATATTCCATACTGGTGGGACGGCTGCTGCTTCTGGACAATTCTACCCTCTCCCAGGCTGTAATATTTTTTTTCTGAATTTTCTCTTCTCTATATTTCGAATCTATAAAATTCTGTCCCTGATAATTTTGATAACTTTTATTTTCCTGATGAACTTCCAGAAGGTGTGAAATCGTATCCTTTAAATCTTTTCTTTCCACAATTCCATCAATAATACCCTTTTCAACCAGAAATTCTGCTCTCTGAAATCCTTCCGGCAGTTTCTGACCGATGGTCTGTGCAATAACTCTCGGTCCTGCAAAACCAATCAGTGCTCCCGGTTCTGCCAGAATCACATCTCCCAACATGGCAAAACTTGCGGTTACTCCTCCTGTGGTTGGATCCGTCAATATTGGCAGATAAAATAATCCCGCCTCGCTGTGTTTTTTGATAGCTGCCGAAGTTTTTGCCATCTGCATCAGAGAAATAATGCCTTCCTGCATTCTGGCACCGCCGGAACTGCAGAACAGAACAACCGGGAGTTTCTCTTCCACCGCACGTTCAAACGCACGTGTGATTTTTTCTCCTACCACATATCCCATACTTCCCATGAGGAAACGTGCATCACAGACACCAAGAACCGTCCGGATACCATTGACAGTACATACACCTGTTGTCACGGCTTCCTTCAGTTTTGTTTTTTCCTGAAGACCGGCTAGTTTTTCCTCATATTCAGGATAATCCAGAGGATTTTTCTGTTCTATATCGCAGAACCACTCTTCAAAACTTCCGGCATCCGCCACCATGCGAATTCTGGTTTTAGTCTTAATTCTAAAATATCCTTCACATTTCGGACATACATAAGAATTGTTTTTTATATCCTCACGGTAAACCATTTCTCCACATTTGGGACATTTCAGCCACAGTCCTTCTGGAACAGAAGGTTCTTTTTTATTATCTCTGCCTGAATTTTCACTATTATTTTCCCGATCTCCAAATAAAGCAGCCGTCTTTTTAAACATATGTTTCAATTTTGCCATATGAATTTCACCTTTTTCCTTCTAAACTGATGGACCTGTCCATGCAGAGATTCTTATAAATGAAAGTGTTCAGGAATAAAGTCCGTTGTCACATTTCCATCCTGGAAATCCGGATGATTCAGAATCTCATACTGGAAATCCACATTGGTAGTAACTCCATCAATAATCAGTTCTCCCAGAGCACTTCTCATCTTATCTATGGTTTCTTTTCTGTCTCTGCCATGGACAATTACTTTTGCAATCATAGAATCATAGTATGGAGGAATCTCATATCCGTTGTACACTGCAGTATCCACCCGCACACCATAGCCCCCCGGCAAATGAATCTCTTTGATCGCACCGGGACAGGGGCGAAAATGATTGTCCGGGTCTTCCGCATTGATGCGGCACTCCATGGCATGTCCCTGAAGCTGAATATCTTCCTGACGGACAGATAAAGGATTTCCTTCCGCAATAGAAATCATTTCTTTCATCAGATCCACACCGGACACCATCTCGGTTACCGGATGCTCTACCTGGATCCTTGTATTCATCTCCATAAAATAAAAATTCTTATCTGCATCCAGCAAAAATTCAATCGTTCCGGCACTTTCATAATTTACTGCTTTTGCCGCACGAATGGCAGCTTTACCCATTTTCTCACGAAGTTCCGGAGTCAGCGCCTGACTGGGAGATTCTTCAATCACCTTCTGATGATTTCTCTGAATGGAGCAGTCTCTTTCTCCAAGCTGTATGACATTTCCATATTTGTCTGCCAGTATCTGAAATTCTATATGTCTCGGATTACGCACATATTTCTCCAAATACATAGAATTATCTGCAAATCCCCGGACTGATTCCAGCTGTGCCACTTTGAAGTTTTCTTCAAAGTCCTCCGGGCTCTCAGAGACACGCATTCCTTTTCCTCCGCCTCCTGAGGAAGCCTTGATCATAATGGGATATCCTATTTTCTCTGCCATTTTTTTTGCAGTCAGGGCATCATATACCGGTTCCTTTGTTCCTGGAACGACAGGAACATCCGCCTTCATCATTGTTTTTCTTGCCTCTGATTTATTTCCCATTTTTTCCATCATCTCAGCGGTGGGACCGATAAACTCAATATTACATTTTTTGCAAAGTTCCACAAATCTGCTGTTTTCTGAAAGAAATCCAAATCCGGGATGTACTGCATCCACTTTGGCGGCAACGCATGCACTTAAAATCTGTTCCATATTCAGATAACTGTCCACAGCGGATGCCGGTCCGATACAGATTGCCTCATCTGCCAGTTGGGTATGAAGGGCTTCCTTATCCGCCTCCGAATAAACTGCCACGGTAGCGATTCCCATTTCACGGCAGGCACGGATAATTCGAACCGCAATCTCTCCTCTGTTTGCTATCAATATTTTACGAAACATATGAATTCCTCCCGCGTTACTAGCCGATTGCTACCGTCAGCTCGCCAGACGCTGCCACTTTTCCGTCTACTGTAGCTATCGCTTTTGCAATGGCAATTGGTCCTTTTTGTTTAATCATTTCTACTTCCAGTCTCAGAACATCTCCAGGAACTACCTTCTTTTTAAACTTACAGTGGTTAATTCCTCCAAAATACGCTGTTTTTCCTTTAAACTGCTCACAACTTAATATGCAAACCGCCCCCACCTGCGCCAGTGCTTCTATGATCAGAACGCCCGGCATTACAGGTTCTTCCGGGAAATGTCCGCGAAAATAATATTCATCATAAGTAATGCATTTTCTGCCTACTGCTTTTACACCAGGTTCCATATCTTCAATCACGTCCACCAGTAAAAACGGATGTCTGTGAGGAATAATATCCATAATTTCCTTTGTCGTTAACATGTCTGCCTCACTCATATGCTGCTGCTTTTACCGGATGATAAACAGATTTTGTCCATATTCCACCATCTGTCCGTTTTCTACCAGAATTGCTTCCACAACACCGTCATATTCACTCTCGATTTCATTCATCAGTTTCATTGCTTCGATAATTCCCAGAACCTGTCCTTTTTTCACGGTATCTCCTACCTTAACAAAAGGTGCAGCATCCGGTGCAGACGCACTGTAAAAAGTTCCCACCAGCGGAGCTTTTACCTGATTTCCTTCCAGCCCAGATTCTACAGACACTTTCTCTGGAGCAACTGTTTGCGCCGTAAATACCGGAACCTCCGCAGCCATATTTCCATCAGCAACAATCTGTACTTCTTTTTTCTTGTTCATACTCACTTTGAAATCTCCATCTTTCATGGAAAATTCCGTAAGTTCAGAAGAGGATACTGTATTGATCAAACGAATCAGATTTTCAAATTCCATTTCTGCTCTCCTTTACCCGTTGTATTTCTTAATTAAAATACTGGCATTATGACCGCCAAATCCAAGAGAATTACTCAATGCATAGGATATCGGTTCTTCTACACCTTCACCTGCCACATAATTCAGATCCATCTCTTCATCCGGAGTGGTATATCCTGCAGTTGCATGGATAAATCCTTCCTGTAACTCTTTGACACAGGTAATAAACTCCACAGCTCCTGCAGCCCCCAGCAGATGTCCGATCATTGATTTTGTAGAGTTGATTTTCATATCATACGCATGTTCCCCGAACAGCAATTTGATGGCTCTTGTCTCAAATAAGTCATTATGATGGGTAGCTGTTCCATGAGCATTGATATAGGTTACATCCTCTTTTTCAATTCCAGCTTCTGTAATTGCAAGTTCCATGGCTTTCGCCGCACCGGAACCATCCTCCGCCGGTGAAGTAATATGATAAGCATCACTGGTTGCGCCATAACCTGTCACTTCTGCCAGGATCGCAGCATCCCGTTTCTTTGCGTGTTCCAGTTCTTCCAGAACCACCACACCTGCACCTTCACCCATGACAAATCCACTTCTGTCCTTATCAAACGGAAGAGAACATCTCTTTGGATCCTGAGAGTCAGAAAGTGCTGTCAATGCAGAAAATCCTGCCACACCGATCGGACATATACAGGCTTCCGTACCTCCTGCCAGCATCACATCCGCATCTCCACACTGAATACTTCTATAAGCCTCTCCAATGGAATGTGTACCTGTTGCACAGGCAGTAACCACATTCAAGCTCTTTCCCTTAATCCCCAGCTGAATGGAAACATTACCTGCTGCCATGTTAGAAATCATCAGCGGCACCAGCAGCGGATTGACTCTTGACGGTCCTTTTTCTTCCAGCTTCTTACAGGCAGCCTCTGTTGCCTGCAGACTGCCGATTCCTGAACCAATGGAACATCCCACACGGAACGGATCCTCTTTTTCCATATCCAGTCCTGCCTGATTAAATGCTTCTTTGGCAGCTGCCACCGCATACTGGCAGAACAATTCCATCCTTCTGGCAGCTTTAAAATCCATATGATCTTTTGCCACAAAATCTTTAACTTCCGCCGCCAGCCTTACCTTAAAATCACTGGTATCAAACCGGGTAATCTCTCCAAATCCCAGTGTCTTCTTTTTTACATTTTCCCAGTATTTTTCCACACCTGTTCCAATAGGAGTCACAGCTCCCATCCCAGTAACCACTACTCTACGCATATATCAACCTCAACTTTACCTTTTCTATTCAAGAATCACTTACATTGCCATTCCGCCATCCACATGAATCACCTGACCGGTAATATAATTTGCCTTATCAGATGCAAGAAATGCAGCCACTTCTGCAATATCTATTGTTTCTCCAAATCTTTTCAGCGGAATCTGTGCCACTGCGGCTTCTTTCACACTGTCAGACAATACCTCTGTCATTTCTGTATTGATAAATCCAGGAGCAATGGCGTTGACTGTAATTCCTCTGCTGGCCAGTTCTCTTGCCATCGTCTTTGTAAGACCGATAATACCTGCTTTTGATGCTGCATAATTAGCCTGTCCGGCATTACCAAGTACTCCGGAAACAGAAGCAATATTAATAATCTTTCCAGTTCTCTGCTTCAACATCTGTCTGGTAAGATGGCGAATCGTATTAAAACAGCCTTTCAGATTCGTCTCTATTACCGCATCAAAATCCGCTTCACTCATTTTCATAATCAGGTTATCTCTGGTAATACCTGCATTATTAACCAGCACATCCACATGGCCGTATGACTTAACAAGTTCTTTCATCATCTGTTCGGTATCAGCAAAATCAGCAACATTACACTGATAAATACTTCCATCTCCCCCCTGATTCTTAATGGTATCAATGACCTCATGCGCTCTCTGTGCAGAGCCATTAAAATTTACAATAACAAAAAACCCCTGTTCTGCCAGTGTGATGGCAATCTGTCTTCCGATTCCTCTGCTGGCTCCAGTCACCAGTGCTACTTTCTTATCCATTTAGACACCGAATCCTTTCTTATAACTCATTTAATACTTTTTCCATATCTTCCACAGTTTCAATATTAAATCCTCTGACAGACCTGTTTATTTTACGCAAAAATCCTGTCAGCGTCTTTCCCGGTCCGATTTCTATAAAAGTATCGACGCCGTCGGCAATCATCCGTTCCACACTCTGCTGCCAGAGTACAGAGGATGAAACCTGATCTTTCAGCAACTGTCTGACATTTGATGGTTCTGTCACATAATCGGCCGTTACATTGGTAATGTAAGGGACTTCAAACGGATGGATTTCTACCGTATTAAGAACCTCTCCCAGTTTTTCTCCTGCTTTTTTTAACATCGGTGAATGGAAAGGACCGCTGACTTTCAGATGAATACATCTTCTTGCTCCTGCCTCTTTCAGTTTTTCACATGTCATATCTACAGCATTGGTCTCACCGGTAATCACAATCTGCCCCGGACAGTTATAATTGGCTACAGAAACAATTCCATCTACACTTTCACAGATTTCTTTAATGGCAGTTCCATCCATTCCTATGACAGCGCACATGGCTCCACCCACCGGAACCGCCTCCTGCATGAAAATTCCTCTTTTCCGGACTACCCGAAAAGCATCTTCCACAGACATCACTCTGGAAGCAATCAATGCACCATATTCTCCCAGACTCAGTCCGGCATTTACCTGTGCATGAATCCCTTTTTCTTCCAGTGCTTTTAACATGGCCGCTTCTACGGCCAACATAGCGATCTGTGTATATTCTGTAATATGAATCTTATTATTTTCCTCAAAACAAAGAGCCGGGATATCCAGACCGGTCACATCAGAAGCTGTATGAAAAATATTTCTGCAAACAGGAATCTGCTCATAAAAATCCTTTCCCATCCCTACATACTGGGCTCCCTGACCCGGAAAAACAAATGCAATTTTATTCATAAATCCTCCATACATTAATAATTTGAAGTTCAAAATATTATATCAAATGGCAGCCGGACCTACTGATCAGTCCGGCCTTTTTATCTCATCATTTTCTATTTTAAAAGGTATTCTGCTTCCCGCATAATCTCTTCAATAATTTCTTTACAGCTCTGTCTCTTATGAACCAAACCGGCAATCTGTCCTGCCATTACACTTCCGTTCATAATATCGCCATCCATAACAGCTTTTCTAAGCGCACCCAGAGTCAGTTTTTCCAGTTCTTCAAACGGAGCACCGGACTCTTCCAGCTTCAGATACTCTTTTGTCATCTGATTTCTCAGTACACGGATCGGATGTCCCGTGGAAATCCCTGTCACTACCGTATCAATATCCTTCGCTTTTACAATTCTATCTTTATAATTATCATGAACAATTGACTCATCTGCCACGACAAAACGTGTTCCCATCTGTACTGCTTCTGCTCCCAACATAGTGACTGCCGCATATCCTCTTCCATCTCCGATACCTCCTGCTGCAATCACAGGGATATCTACTGCATCTACAACCTGTGGAATCAATGCCATCGTAGTCTGAGAACCAATATGTCCGCCTGCTTCCATTCCTTCAGCAACTACGGCGTCTGCACCATAACGTTCCATACGCTTTGCCATAGCAACAGATGCCACAACCGGAATTACTTTAATACCAGCTTGCTTAAACATCGGAATAAATTTTTCCGGATTTCCCGCACCAGTCGTAACAGCCTTAACCCCTTCTTCTACAACAACTTTTGCCACTTCCTCAGAATTCGGATTCAAAAGCATAATATTAACACCAAACGGTTTATCTGTCAGTGCTTTCGCTTTTCTTATTTCCTCTCTTACAATCTCGGCCGGAGCACTGGCTGCACCAATCAGACCAAATCCACCGGCTTCAGATACAGCCGCAGCCAGATGATGTTCTGCTACCCATGCCATACCACCCTGAATAATGGGATATTCAATACCTAACAAATCTGTAATTCTAGTTTTCATTTTGTTCCTCCTGCTGCGAGATAAAAAGGTGTGGACTAAGCCTCCACACCTTTTCCTTTCAGATACTCCATAACACTGCCGACAGTTGTAAGCTCAGTCAATTCTTCAGAAGGAATCTCAATCTCATACTTTTCCTCCAGAGACATTACCAGTTCAAACAAATCAAGGGAATCAGCTCCCAGATCATCTTTAAAAGATGTTTCTTCTGTAATCATATCCTCATCACAATTTAACTGTTCTGCAATAATTTCTTTCATTTCTTCTAACATGATAAATCTCCTTATTCTCATTCATGACTCTGTCTCTGACAGAAGTATTGTTTTTCATTTCAAATATTTTGATATTCAAAGTATATATGTAAGATACTGTTTTGTCAAGCACTAAAATCATTTTTTTACTTTGTTTCCCACTTTCTGAATTACAGTTCAGGTAACCAATATCCTGCGCCGAATTATTCCTGGTAGGCTCTAATTATTTTCTTAGTTTTAAAACGCCCTGGGGACAGTAACGTCCATGCTTCACTTTTTTCCCTTATTAAGTTATAATATAATCATAAAAAACTTTATCACATTAAGGAGAATTTTATGTATCAGGCAAATAACAACCGATATCAGACTATGAACTACAATCGCTGTGGTGACAGTGGTCTGAAACTTCCCACAGTATCTCTGGGGTTCTGGCACAACTTTGGCGATACCGCCAATTATGAAAATATGAAATCACTCTGCTTCACCGCTTTCGACCATGGTATCACGCATTTTGATCTTGCAAATAATTACGGACCGGCTCCCGGAAGTGCCGAAAAAAATCTGGGAATTCTTTTAAAAGATAATTTTATCGCTTACCGTGACGAACTGATCATCAGCACCAAAGCAGGTTATGATATGTGGGAAGGTCCTTACGGCAACTGGGGCAGCCGGAAATATCTGATTGCCAGCCTAGATCAAAGTCTGAGAAGAATGGGACTCGAATATGTTGATATCTTTTATCATCACCGAATGGATCCGGTTACTCCCCTGGAAGAAACCATGGGATCACTCGACCAGATTGTCCGCAGCGGAAAGGCTCTCTATGTGGGTCTGTCTAATTATGATGGCCCCACCATGGAAAAAGCCTGCCAGATTCTGACAGATCTGAAATGTCCATTTATTATAAATCAGAATTCCTACAATATATTTAACCGTACTATTGAGCAAAACGGATTAAAAGAAATGTCCCGTCTGAAAGGAAAAGGAATCATTTCTTTCAGTCCACTGGCACAGGGGCTTCTTACAGATCGCTATCTCCATGGAATTCCAATGGATAGCCGTATTATGACAGATGGCAGATTCCTTCATAAAGAACAATTAACCCATGAAAAACTAAAACAAATACAACAATTGAATCTTCTGGCTCAGGAACGAGGAGAAAGCCTGGCTCAAATGGCATTAAAATGGGTTTTAAAAGACAGTGATATCACCAGTGTACTAATAGGTGCTTCCCGTCCAGAACAAATCCTGGATAACCTCAAAGTCTTGGAAAGTAAAGACTTCACAGAAGAAGAATTACGACTTATTGATACATACTCACTTTATTATTAAATAGTTGATGGCTGAACAGTCAATGTTTACACCCAAAAAAGAAGTACTGAACTATCAGTACTTCTTTATCTTTAATGAGGCATCGGGGATTCGAACCCCGGACAACTTGATTAAAAGTCAAGTGCTCTACCGACTGAGCTAATACCCCATAAATGCCCAGAACCGGAATCGAACCAGTGACACGAGGATTTTCAGTCCTCTGCTCTACCAACTGAGCTATCTGGGCATAAATTGCGGGAGCAGGATTTGAACCTGCGACCTTCGGGTTATGAGCCCGACGAGCTTCCAGACTGCTCCATCCCGCGATATGATATTGTATTGCCATCAGGCAAATGGATGGAGGTGGATTCGAACCACCGAAGCAATTTGCAGCAGATTTACAGTCTGTCCCCTTTGGCCACTCGGGAATCCATCCATACATCGCATATAAAATTGTACGATATCGTGCTGATATTTTCAACACAAAGCCGATGATCGGACTCGAACCGATAACCTGCTGATTACAAATCAGCTGCTCTGCCAATTGAGCCACATCGGCTTAAAAAAATGGGACCTACAGGGCTCGAACCTGTGACCCTCTGCTTGTAAGGCAGATGCTCTCCCAGCTGAGCTAAGATCCCACATTTTTATTCATGAAGATCGCTCTTCACGAGCGACCCAGACGGGACTCGAACCCGTGACCTCCGCCGTGACAGGGCGGCGCTCTAACCAACTGAGCCACTGGGCCATATATACCTTGAAAACTGCATACACGCTACATCCTTATTCTACCACTTTTTTTCTGCGATTTCAACCACTTTCTTAGCTTCTTGTGTCGGAAGTTCAATCTCGCTTTGCTCGATTGAACGACCTTCCGACTAAGACTCGCC
>JBJELT010000052.1:0-14947 GCA_051879295.1 Oliverpabstia sp.
CTGCGACCTCCTGGTCCCAAACCAGGCGCTCTAGCCAAGCTGAGCCACACCCCGGATTCTTAGCGGTGAGCTGTTCTCGCTCAACGCAAGATATATTATATTATAGCATTCTCCAAAAGTCAACACTTTTTTTAATTTTTTTTATTTTATTTTTTTAGTCTATTTTTGAACCTTATTTTTACAGCTTTTCCAGGTATTTTTGTGTAATCTTGGGCGGCTGATTTTTCTTGATTTCCATAACTGCATATCCCGGCTGTCTTCCCTGCTGGCGTGGATATGATACACTTCCCGGATTTAACAAAATCAAATCTTCTTTTTCTTCCAGATATGGTCGATGGGTATGACCAAACATAACGATCTGTATTCCTCTGCTCCTGGCTTTCTCCTCCAGCATTGCCGTATTCAGGGAAACGCCATAAAGATGACCATGGGTAACCATCACTCTGACACCTTCCAGAATGAGACATTCACTTCCCGACAGATTTGAAAAATAATCATTGTTCCCTCTCACAAATATGCAGTCACAGCCGGCTGTCTGCCGAATATATTCTTCATCACCTTCCACATCCCCACAGTGAATCAACAATTGAAATGGTTTTTCCAATTCAATCACTTCCTCAATGTCTCCTCTTCTTCCATGTGTATCACTTACAATCAATATTTTCATCTATTTCTCCCATCACATTCTCTTTCTCAGAATCTCTTTCATTGCTTCCAGGGCTTTCCCTCTATGGCTAATCTGATTTTTCTGTTCCCCGGTCAGTTCAGCTGTGGTACATCCAAACTCCGGCACATAGAAAATCGGATCATATCCAAAGCCATTTTCGCCTTTTTCTTCATATCCGATTCTTCCCTCGATGGTACCCTCTGTTGTTTCTACGGTTCCATCCGGAAATGCTGCCGCAATAACACATACAAACCTCGCTGTTCGTTTCTCATCCGGCACACCCTGCAGCCGCTCGATCAGATTTGCATTCTTAATCCGATAAGAAGTGTCTTCTCCCATATAACGAGCAGAATAAATTCCTGGTTCTTTGTTTAGATAATCAATTTCCAGTCCGGAATCATCTGCCAGAACCACCTCTCCGGATATCTTCATAATTTCTCTCGCCTTGATTATCGCATTTTCCTGGAAGTTTTTACCATTTTCTTCAACATCAGCCTGGATACCAGCCTCTTTCATAGACAGTACTTCCACATCCAAATCTTTTAAAATTTCTCTTATTTCTTTCATTTTTCCGGCATTGCCGGTCGCAAATATTATTTTATCCATCCTGTGTACTCCTTATGCTTTCCATTCTGCTCCTTGCAGAGTTTCACTTATTTTGCGGCAGATATTTTTTCGGCGGCTTCGGACCATTAAACTGATAATAATAAGTTCGAATCATACCATTGTAAATTTTCCTGTTTTTATCTGCTTTTCTGCCAATATACCGTTCCGCATCTTCATAGCTGGTAATCAGATACATCGACCAGGAATCCAGCCCTTCATAAACTTGTCCAATCTGCCGATACAGATCCGGAAGCATCTTTTTATCTTCCAGTCTCTCCCCATACGGTGGATTGGTAATCACGAAACCATATTTTTTCGAATGACGAAGTTTTGCCACTTCCCGCTGCTGGAAATGAATCAGATGATCCACCCCGGCTGCCGCTGCATTTTCCCGCGCATTTTTCACAACTTCTCCATCAATGTCAAATCCCTGCAAATCCATATCCAGACGGGTATCCACCAGATCCTGAGCCTCTTCCAGGGCATCGTACCAGTGGCGGCGCGGAATCAGTTCTTTCCAGTCCTCTGCAAGAAATGAACGTTGTATACCTGGGGCCATATTGGATGCCATCATAGCTGCCTCGATCAGAAATGTTCCGCTTCCGCAGAAAGGATCCACCAGAATTCTGTCGCTCTTCCATGGCGTTAGCATAATCAGTGCTGCTGCCAGTGTTTCGGATATAGGCGCCTTTGACTGCAGCTTTCTGTAACCTCTTTTATGCAGAGAAACTCCAGTCGTATCTATGGTAACCGTCACGACATCCTTCATCAGTGACACCCTGACCGGATAGCTGGCTCCATCCTCCTCAAACCATTCTTTGTGATACTTCTGTTTCAACCGTTCTACCATTGCTTTTTTCATAATGGACTGTATATCAGAAGGACTGAATAATTTACTTTTTATCGATGATGCTTTTTTTACCCAAAACTTTCCATTTGCCGGAATATATTCCTCCCAGGCAAGTGCTTTTGTAGCTTCAAATAATTCATCATACGTTGTTGCCTTAAATTCACCAACTTTTAACAAAACCCTCTCCGCTGTGCGCAAAAACATATTTGCGTAAGCCACTGCCTGTTCATCTCCCCAAAAAGATACCTTTCCATCTTCCACGCGTCTGATTTCATATCCCAGATCCAGTATTTCCCTTTTGAGCACTGCTTCCAGCCCGAAATGACAGGGTGCGATTAATTCAAATTGTCTCATAAACAATATTCCTTTACTGTATTTTGTTCAAATGTTTTAATAGTAAATACACCATTTTCCAGCACAGCATATGTAGGGGGATTGCCTTCTTTGGGAATCGACACTGAGCCTGGATTGAGAATCGTGATTCCATCTACTTCTTTGACCTGCAGCACATGAGTATGTCCATGCATGAAGATGTCTCCCTTCCTCAGGGGAGGAAGATTTTTTTCATGATACACATGCCCATGACTACAGTAAATACATTTTCCATCAATTTCAAAAAATCCATAGTCCGCCAGAACCGGAAAATCCAGCACCATCTGATCTACCTCCGTATCACAGTTTCCCCGCACACAGTATATACATTCTTTTTTACTGTTCAGCATCTCAATTACTTTTTTTGGTGCATAATCCTTTGGTAAATCATTCCGCGGACCGTGATACAGTACATCTCCCAGAAGGATCATTCTCTCCGCGCCTTCTATCTCCATTGCTTCCATCAACTTCTTGCAATAGTATGCAGAACCATGGATATCCGAAGCAATCAAATATTTCATCCTACCCTCTCCTTTTCTTACTGCAGCATATTTTTTTATCTGTGATACCATTTTACTATGCATGTTCAGAAAAGACAAGATTTGTTCCTTTATATTCCTGTATTCCTCCGGCTACAGAGACTACCCTATAACCAAGTTTCTGCAGTTCCCTTGCCGCCAGCATACTTGCCGAACCTCTCTCGCAATAAACTACAACCTCTTTCCAACGAGGCAATTTCCAGACAACATCTTCCCTGTACGGGATATTTACCGCATAACGAATATGTGATGCATGATATTCTTCTTCCGTTCTGACATCCAACAGCGTAATCTGTGGATACAGTTTTACATAAGTATCAAGTTCCCGGACTGAAATCAGTCGTATCTGTTCCATATTGCACCTCTTTTTATTATTCTATGCGCGATAATATTCTGAGGTGACTGGTGGTAGACAGAGTGGGTGGGGTGGACACAGAACTGTCCCCTGTATACCACAACCTCGTCATCTGAAAAACGGACAGGTTATTACCTGCCCGCATCTTTATTTACTGTCTGTTATATTCATCTGAGGTTCCGCTGTTTTTTCCGGTACTGTTAGATGTTTTATTTCTGGAAGTGTTTTTGGAAGTGTTCTTCCCGGATTCCTGATAATTTCCTTCATTCGTACTATTAGAAGTTCTGTTATTCGTATTGTACTCGCTGGTACCGTAGGAATTTCTGTTGTTTGCATTGTATTCGTTGTTTTCATTGCTATAGTTTTTAGACATGGTTTTTCCTCCTGTTATGCCATTATTTTGCATCTGAACGACTTTTTCTGTTCAGTTACAGGATTAGTATTCCAAAATTGTAATAGTTTATTCATTTATTGGTTGCAATTTTTACCATTCTGTATTATAATCGAATTTGTAAAAAGAATTTACCCTTCAAAAATTTTTTTTACAATTAATAACCCCTTATTAATTATTTATACTCCCCTCGAAATCCCGGTAGCTCCCCTACCGGGATTTCTCTTTGTTTTCTTATTTCAAGTACGCCTCGCGTACTTACTGCGAGGTGCACGTCATGCTTTGCATGACACGATACCTCTGCGCACCTCTGCAATCCGCCGGAGGCTTTATCTTCTTGCAAGATAAACAAGACTCCTGCCCGGAGAACTTTCCTATTATATAAAAACCCGTTCCCAGACCCCGAAAATATAAAAACGGGGTATGGAAACGAGTTTTTCTTAAATCTCCGGATTCCAGGTATGGCTCACTCATTCACTGGTTAGCCCTGCGCTGAATTCCTGTATTTTCTGCAGTACTCTCTCTGCTTCACTGCCTTCCAGCACGGTAGGCTGAAAATCATTGTACTGCTGAACAGAGGAAACTGAGCACGGAATAATATTTGTTACATTATCTTCCACCAACACTCCATTTTCAAAAGTAAATGTCTGTTGATAAATCATCGTATCTTTGTCAGCCGGATTACGGTTTCCGCCGAAACAGAAGTTCCCGAGACTGTATACAATATTCTTTCCTTTATACTGTTCAATTCCCTGTAGTACATGTGGATGATGTCCCACTACCAGATCAGCACCACAGTCGATTGCTATATGGGCCAGTGCTTTCTGTGTCTCGTCCGGATAATTGGATTTCTCTGATCCCCAATGAAAGCTGACAATAATCGCCTGTGCTCCCTGATCGATTACACTCTGTATATTATCTCTGACCTGCTGCTCGCGTTCCATTCCATCTGCCAAAACATAGATTCCTACCAGCCCCACTTTCACTCCCTTAATATCAAGAACTGATGTCCGGTCATAGCCAAAAGTGTTGATTCCTGCCTCTTCCAGATATTGAATCGTATCTGTATAACTCTGTTCTCCATAATCATGACTGTGGTTATTTGCAAGGTTGGCTGCTTCCACACTTCCGGCTGTCAAAATTGCTGTATACTTGGGAGCTCCTTTAAACGCAAAGGTTTTATCCTGCCGCTCAGTCGATTCTGTCAGCGTTCCCTCCATATTAATTACAGTAAGATCATCTGCTGCCAGAATATCTCTTACACCCTGAAAGAAATACGCCGGATCTTTTTTTACTATGTAGAATGCATCAAAATTACTTCTTATATCAAAACTTTCGTCTGTACCAATGGTACAATCTCCCACCATACTGACGGTAAGTTTAACTTCTTCCACCGGAAGAACACTTTGAGGTTCTTCTGTACCATTTTCCGGTTCTGAATCTCCACCTCCCGTTTCGGTTCCAGCCTCATTTTCTCCTGAATCATCCTGACTTTGTTCCCCATCTGCCTGTGCATCCGTTCCCATCGTTTCCTCTGTGCCCGCTTCTTTTTCACTGACAGCCGATGTGCTGGTCTGTCCGGTATTATCCGCTTTTCCGACAAATATTTTCGTCAGAACAAAGGCTCCCACAAGCACAAGAAGAAGTACCGCCATACTGATTGCCCCCAACTGAATCATCTGTACTTTCTTGCGATAGCTCATTTTCTTCTTTTTCTTCTGATTACTCTTCCCCGCAGTTCTTCTCTGTCTTTTTTTATCTTCCATATAGTTCTCCTGTCAACTCACAGTTGCTTATTTATTGGTATCCTGTCACTCTCATTTGCTATATCATAACTTTTTTTTCATGAAATCGCAAGTGCCATCCCCTTATTTTTCACTCTCATTTATTTACATTTTTCTTTCAATAATGTTATAATATTCGAAACTACTGTTACAAATACCAATAATCAAGGAGAATCCCTATGAACTCTTTTCAAATTACTGAATGGTGCCATCACTTTATCCGGGAACAGGTAAAATCAGGGGATTTATGCATTGATGCAACTGCCGGAAACGGTCATGATACCCTCCTGCTCAGCCAGCTGACTGGGCCAGATGGGACTGTTCTTGCTTTCGATATTCAGCAGAAAGCTTTAGACGCAACAAAAAAACGGCTGTCAGATAACCACGCCGCTGACAATGTCAGACTTTGTGCAGATAGCCACAGCCATATGAAAAACTATGCCGAAAAAGGAACAGTCTCCTGCATCGTCTTTAATTTTGGCTACCTTCCCTCCGGCGACCACACTATATGCACACAAAGCAGCACCAGTATCCCGGCCATCCAACAGGGACTGGAATTATTAAAAACAGGAGGGTTGATGAGCCTGTGCATCTACAGCGGACAGGACAGCGGATTTGAAGAGCGTGATGCCCTTCTTGACTACCTGAAAACACTGGATAGCAAAAAATACCTCGTCATCCTCTCCTGCTATTACAACCGGCCCAACCATCCGCCAATTCCTGTGCTCATACGAAAACTCACCTGAATCATACACTGGAATAGTATACTTTTTAGTTATTTTGGAAAGGGACGGAAACTTCCTATCATTTTTTCAGAAGCAGGCCGTTCCTCCTCAGCTAGCCGCTAACTGCGACTAATTGACGCTCAGGAAAGCCTTCGCGCCAAAGTCTCCGTAAGCGTCGGATCTTCGGACTCACTTTCCCCAATGCTTCTGAAAAAATGATAGGAAGTTTCCTGTTCTGTTCCAAAATAACAAAATGCGTGGGGGAGGGTTGTATGTTGTACATTTACATAAAATAGTATCATTACTGTAAAAGTTCCATCCACCCTCTTTCCGGGCGCATTTTGTTTCGTTTGGAATGAAACAGGAGAATCTCTGGTATTTTTCAGAAGCATTGGGGAAAGTGAGTCCGAAAATATGCACTTAGCAAGACTTTGGCGCGAAGGCTCTCCTGAGCGTCAATTAGTCGCGCTTAGTGCAGAGTTGAGGAGGAACGGCCTGCTTCTGAAAAATACCAGAGATTCTCCGTCCTCTTCCATAAGGAATTACAAAAAAGTATACATTTAAAAAGGGACGGATTTTCTCCGTCCCTTTCACCAGATTTTGACAATTTCAGTTTCCTTTATCCCATACCGTTCCAGGTATTCTTTTTTGTCTTCTTCATTTCTCAGCACCATTACTTCTTCAAATTTACCGGTGCTTAACTGCTGAAATCCTGCGACCTGTTCACCGGTGCAGATGCTGCATCGTATAGCAGGCCTTTTTTCCGTTCGGTCAAATTCTTCCTTAATTGTCTTCTTTTTTCGAAACATTTTTACACCTCTTCTCCGGGGAATTCCAGTGTAATAGTGGTTCCCTTGCCCGGCAGACTTTCTGTCCGAATCTCTGCATGGTGCATCAAAGCTCCGTGTTTGACAATCGACAGTCCCAGCCCGGTTCCCCCGGTTTGACGGGAATGACTCTTATCCACGCGATAAAAACGCTCATAAATCCTGTCCAGATGTTCCGGTGCAATTCCAATGCCGCTATCAGCTACCTGCCAGTATACTTTATCCAGGGTTTTCCATGTACTCACTTTTACCCATCCATTTTCTACATTGTACTTGATTCCATTATCCAACAAATTGTACAACATTTCAAATAAAATATGACGAACTCCCTGAATTTCTACAGTTTCTCCGGTTATAGACATCTGGATATTTTTCTGACAGGCTGTATGTTCCAGACTGCTTATAATTTCTCCGGTCATCTCAGTCAGATTTACCCATTCCTCCGGTTCCCCACAGTCACCTTCTTCCAGTCGAGATAACTGAATAATATCCTGTACTAACGCTGTCAGCCGATTTGCTTCCTGGTGTATTCTCGCTGCAAATTCAGGAATATCCTGGGGCTGTACCATCTCATTTTCTATCAGTTCCGCATAACCGGATATTGACATCAGCGGTGTCTTCAATTCATGAGAAACATTGGCCGAAAACTCTCTTCTCATCTGTTCTGCTTCTTTTTGTTCTGTGATATCCCAGATAAGAATAACCACACCATAAGGTTTACCGGACACATTCACCGGGTTTGCCAGTATCTGATAACTGCGGTCATGGATGTTCCACACAATTTCATTATATTCCCCCGCCAATGCATGCTCCGCTGCATTACGGAAAATACTGTCTCTGCTGACACGGCTGATCGGCTTGCCGACACAGTCTTCTGCTTTCACTCGAAACAGCTTCTGTGCTGTCTTATTAATGGATAAAACTTCTGTCTGGCTGGCCACCACAAGCCCATCTTTCATATTTTCGGTTATTGCCAGATATTCTTCATGACGTTCCCGCTGTTCCTGAAGCTGCGCAGCAATCTGCTTATTCTGTTCATGAACTCTCATAAGCAGTGGGCGAAGTTCTTCATATTCCACATGACGGAGTGGATGTTCCAGATCCAGTTTATTGATAGGTTCTATCAAACGACTTGTCTGCCGCTGTACCACAAAGAAAGCTATAATAATGATAACAAATACAAGAATTCCCATCAGAGTAATACTGGACTGAAGAAAAGCCAACACAGTATCCATCGTTCTCGCCATACGCAGCACTTTGCCATTCGCAAGTCTCACTGCATAATAATAAGTCTGCTTGGATAGAGTTTCCGAATATCTTATCATCTCACCGTTTCCATTTTTCACAGCCTGATGAAATTCCGGGCGATTACTATGGTTTCCCATGGTATTTTCATCTTCCTCTGAGTCATATAAAACTGTCCCATCGGAATCCAGAAGTGTTATTCTGCTTGCTGTAGCTATCTTCTTTAAATCCTCATTCAGATAACTGCCCTCTGACTGTTCGATAGCTATACAAATATACCCTGCCTCTTCTCTGACACTTTCTTTCATATAGCCGGCAAACTGCTCATACATAGACAGACTGACCACAAGAAATGTAACCAATATGGAACTGATCAGAAGAACACCAACCTGATTCAATATTTTCTGTTTCATCCCTCATCCCCCATACGGTATCCGACACCACGTACTGTTTCTATACAGGTCCCTGATGCACCCAGCTTTTGCCTGAGTGTACGAATATGTACATCCACAGTTCTCGTCTCTCCGTCAAAATCATAACCCCAGATTCTTGTCAGCAGCTGATCACGGCTCAGAACAATACCCTGGTTCTCTATCAGATAACGCAGAAGCTCAAACTCTTTCAGTGTAAGGTCTACTCTTCGCCCATGTTCCAGTACCTCATGACGGCTGACACGGATACAAATTGACCCATGCCGCAGCTCATCACCAGGTCTGGGACCCCCTCTGCGCAGAACCGCTTTTATCCGGGATATAAATTCCATCATGCCAAATGGCTTGGTGATATAATCATCTGCCCCCAGATCCAGTCCCCGGACTTTATCAAATTCAGAACCTTTTGCCGTCAGCATGATCACAGGTATATCCCTTACTTCCGGCATCCGTTTAATTTTTTCCAGTATCGTGTATCCGTCTTCACCGGGGAGCATGATATCCAAAAGTATCAACTCCGGCAATTCCTTCCCCAGTTCCCGGAATAATTCTTCCCCATTCTCCATTCCTTTGGCCTGGAATCCCGTTGAATGCAATGTATACACCAGTAGTTCCCGAATATTTTTTTCATCTTCCACGCAGTAAATCATAAGTAGTCACTCCCCAGTTATGGCAGCATATATTTTTCCTGAGCCTGCAGAACCAGGCCTCGATACACACCGCTGTCTTCATTTTTTACGCTGTCCAGATAGCTGTGTGTATCATACGTATCTTCACGTACCTGTGTGACACAGACTGAAATGTTAGAACAATGATCTGCCACACGCTCCAGACTGGTTGTTATATCCGACAGTATAAATCCAAGTTCAATAGTACATTTTCCATTTCTCAAACGACGAATATGCCGTTTTTTCAGTTCCTGATTCAGCTCATCAATCACCTCCTCCAAAGGCTCAATCATCTGTGCTTTCTTGAGATCCTGATTGATAAATACATCATAGGAGCTGTTGACAATATCTCTGATAGCATCACAGAATACCTTCAATTCGCCCTCTGCCTTTTTAGAAAAAGCCAACTGTTTTTTATTCATCTCCACAGCCGCTTCCATAATATTAATAGCGTGATCTGAGATACGCTCGAAATCTCCGATACAATGCAGTACGATGGAGAGAGTATGACTGTCATGGCTGTTCAGATTTTTTCTGGAAAGCTTTACCAGGTAACTTCCCAGCTGATCCTCATAGTGATCCACCACAGTCTCCAGATCACTGACTTTCTGAGCTTTCTCCTCCGAAAAATCAGTCAAAAGTTCCAATGCTGTAAACAATGTCTTTTTCGATTCCTCCGCCATAGCAGCCGCTACATGAAAACTTTGTTCCATTGCAAATGCCGGTTTGTCAAGGAATCGCTCATCCAGCAGTCTGTATTCTTCCAGCTCTTCCTCGCTTTTGGAATCGCGGATTGTAAGACAGGCAAGCCTCTCCAGAACTCTGGAAAAAGGAAGTAACAGCAGCGTTGCAAAAATATTAAAGCAGGTGTGAACCACCGCAATACCGGCTCCATTTGCTGGATCAGCCAGAAAATCGAAATGTACAAACGCATTGAGTGTATAGAAGATCACCATAAATGTAATTGTACCGATTACGTTAAAATACAGATGAACCATAGCAGCTCTTTTTGCATTTTTATTGGCTCCGATACCGGACAGCAGTGCAGTTACACATGTACCGATATTCTGACCCATGATGATGGGAATAGCCACGCTGTAACTTACGGCTCCTGTCACACATAAGGCCTGAAGGATACCTACAGATGCTGAAGAACTCTGGATAACTGCTGTCAGAATCGCACCTGCCAACATACCGAGAATCGGATGTGAAAATGCTGTCAGTATTCCGGTAAATTCCGGCACATCAGCCAGCGGCTTTACCGCACCACTCATGGTATCCATACCAAACATCAGAATTGCAAATCCAATCAATATGGTTCCGATATCTTTCTTTTTTTCGTCTTTAATAAAAAGAATCAGAACAATACCAACGGCTGCAAGCACCGGAGAAAATGAGGTTGGTTTGCAGAGAGTTATGAAAAAGTTGTCTCCTTCCAGACCTGAAAGACTGAGAATCCAGGAGGTTATCGTCGTACCGATATTAGCTCCCATAATGATTCCCACTGCCTGAGACAGCTTCATAATTCCCGAGTTAACAAAGCCCACAACCATAACGGTCGTAGCAGATGAAGACTGAATCACCGCGGTTACGCCCGCACCTAAAAGAACAGCCTTCACTGGATTGGAAGTAAGATTTTCCAAGATTCTTTCCAATTTTCCACCAGACACTTTTGCCAGTCCGTCACCCATGATATGCATTCCATACAGGAACATGGCCAGACCGCCGATCATCGTCAATATACTGAAAACGTCCATAGTTTCCTCCCTGAATTTCACTTGTATTATTTTATTTCCGCTCCATTATATTAAATCTATGTAAAATATTCTGTCCTATCTTTGTTAAATCTATGTAAAATTCAGCCTCTATTTCCAGTTTTTCGCCGTTTATTTATGTTTTTCAAACCCGGTCAGCAACTTTTTCTCCGTATACCGGAGAATATCTGCATAAACTTTGCCGCGGTCATATTCATTCAGAATTTCATGACGCATTCCCGGATACAATTTACCTCTGGTATCTTTATATCCCACGCGGCGCATAAGCTGCACCGCCTGTGCAAACTTTCTTGCACCTCCGATACAGGGATCATCGGAACCGGCAACAAACAGTACCGGCATTACCGGATGATTAACTGCCCAGTCTTTTTCGCTGTATGTCTTCTCCATCAGTTCAAACAACATCTGATACCCATTTACAGTAAACGGAAATCCACACAGTGGTGATTCTTCATATTCATGAACCACATCGGGATCTGAGCAGCACCAGGCAAATTTACTTTTTTCTTTTGCGAATTTCTTTGCAAAAGCTCCAAAGGAAAGAGCTTCCAGTAAAAGACTCTTCTTTTTCTCTCCCATAACCTTTCCCTGCAGCCATGCGATTGCCTCTCCTGCCTTCAAACCATCGTTTTTTCCTGGAGAACCGCAGACAATCAGCATATCGATATCTCTATCATACTTTTTCGTATACACCCGTACAACCATGGACCCCATACTGTGACCAAAAAGAATCACAGGAATTCCCGGCCATCGTTCTTTCAGATATTCCGTCACCTGATGAGCATCATCCACCAGCACATCTGCACCCGCCCCATACATATAACCATAATCTTCTTTGCTTTTTACACTTTTCCCATGGCCTCTGCAGTCATGAATGGCTGTTACATAGCCCGCTTCTGTCAGATACTCCATAAACGGCAGATACCGTTCTTTATATTCTGACATGCCATGATGAATCTGAAAAATTCCTTTGGGTGTTTCTACTGGCACCAATGCCAGCAGATCCAGTTCCAACCCGTCCCAGTGTGATATCATTTTTCTCGTTTCTTTTTCGTAACTCATAAAACTTCTCCCTTCTTTCATGGATCCTCACAGGACAAAACAGCCTGAACTCATGAAAGCAATCGTTTCATTAAATTCAGGCTATCTGTCAGGTATATTTTTTTGTATACGTTCCTATTGCAATCAGATCCACAACAACAATTCCAATATTAATCATAAGCACCATATTGTTATTTGGAAACAATGCAAGAAGCAGTTCTGCCAGCGCAAGAACACCGACAAACGCTCCCATAGCTCGACTGTAGCGGAGCTTTTCTTCTTCTGTTCTTTTTTTATTTTCAATCATTCTTCTGCCGTTCAGAAGTTTAAGGACTTTTTCACCCTTTCCAAAAAGCAACACTGCGGCTAGTAAACCAAGACCGACAGCAAGAATGGTATCAAATGTCTGTCCCAACATTATGTATCAGACTCCTTACTTCTGTTCTTTCAGCAGATCGCGAATCTCTGCCAGTAACTCTTCCTGCGTAGGTCCTTTTGGTTCTTCCGGTGCCGGTTCTTCTTCTTTCTTCATTCTCGCGGTCACTTTGGAAACCACCTTCACCATACCGAAAATACATACGGCAATAATCAGAAAATCGATAATATTCTGAATGAAGCTTCCATAAGCAATCGCTGCCGGTTCTCCATTTTCCAGAATTGCATTACTGATCACAAACTTCATATCAGTAAAGTTGATGCCGCCTGTAATAGCTCCAAGAATCGGCATCAAAATATCCCCAACCAGTGATGTAACGATTTTGCTGAAAGCACCACCAATGATCACACCGACTGCCATGTCAATGACATTTCCTTTAAAAGCAAATTCCTTGAACTCATTCCACATTTTCTTCACCTGTAATTTCCTCCTTTATCGGATTAGTTTCCCCTATTATATCTTTTTTCAACAAAAATGTCCATCACTCATGGCAATTTCCTGCATATTTGATATAATGATAGAATAGCAAACAAAGGAGGATTTTACTAATGAACATACAGACTCTGAATGAGGAGTTGTTTTCCTTTATACAAAACAGCCCTTCTCCTTATCATGCGGTTTTTTCCGCAGCACTGATTCTGCAGGAACATGGATTTACTGAACTTTCCGAAAAACGTAACTGGAAACTTGATCCTGGAGGAAAATACTATGTAAAACGAAACGGAACCTCTCTTTTTTCGTTCCGCATGCCGGAGACAGCAGACAGGTTCCCAGTGACAGCTCAGATTATCGCCAGCCACAGCGATTCTCCCTGCTTTAAACTGAAAGGCCATTCTGAAGTTCAGGTGGAAGACCATTACACCAAATTGAATATCGAAAAATACGGCAGTGCGCTCATGGCTCCCTGGTTTGACCGTCCTCTGTCTATTGCAGGACGTGTACTTGTCCGGAAAAAAAATGGATTAAGACCCTGCCTTGTCAATTTTGACCGGGATCTTGTTATGATTGTCAATCTGGCCATCCATATGAATCGCGAAGCCAATAATGGGATAGCTTATCATACACAGTCGGATCTTCTTCCACTTGCAGGAAGCGGTCAGAACGATTTTTCCATCAGAAAAATGGTCAGTGAGCAGCTGCAGATTTCTGAAGATCAAATCTATACTATGGATCTGTTTGTTTATAACCGGATGCCAGGTACTGCCTGGGGTGCTGACAATGAGTTCATATCCGCACCACGGCTGGATGATCTTCAATGTGCCTTTTCAAGCATTCAGGCTCTATGCCAGGATGTAAATCCTGACATTCTGACTGCGGCCGTTATCTTCGACAACGAGGAAGTAGGAAGCCAGAGTTACCAGGGTGCAGGTTCCACGTTTTTAAAAGAATGCCTGGAACGAATTTACCTTTCTCTGGGAGCCGGCAGAGAAGATTTCCTTAGTTCCATGGCCTGCAGTTTTCTTCTTTCGGCAGACAGCGGACATGCTCTTCATCCCAATTACCGGGATAAATCGGATCCATTTCGCCATCCATACGTCAATGGAGGAGTTCTGATTAAATATTCCGCCAACCAGAAGTATACTTCAGACGCAGTTACCGGAGGACTCTTTAAACTTCTCTGTGAGAGAGAACATATTCCATTCCAGGACTTTTACAACCATTCCGACATTCTTGGAGGATCCACACTGGGAAATCTCTCCATGTCACAGGTATCCATACCCACTGTGGACATCGGAGTGGCCATGCTTGCCATGCATTCTCCTTATGAAACAGCCGGAGCTAAAGATACGGTTGCACTCTATCAGTCCATGTGTGCTTTCTATCAGACCAAATTTCAGGCTGAAAACGATGGAAGCTACCAGTTAATTTAAAAAGATTTCCCCGGGGATTTTTACTTTTTCCCCGGGGAAATCTTTCTAAACAGTCAAATACTCCGATGCAAGCATCGGGGTATTTGACTCTCGCGGCAGTTGACAAATGGACATGCAAGCATGTCCGCTTGGCTCGTTGCTCGCGGAAATAAAAAAAAGCACGAGACGGGATTCGAACCCGCGACCCTCGCCTTGGCAAGGCGATACTCCACCACTGAGCCACTCGTGCATATCTCTGTTCCTTTGAACAAAGATACTATACTAAAAAAATTCGGTTTTGTCAACACAATTCTCAAAATTTTATAAAAATGTATAAGCCATTTATGATAATGTCCTAGTATACCACATATGAAAATGTCTCAAA
>JBJELT010000053.1:0-14914 GCA_051879295.1 Oliverpabstia sp.
TCAAGCAACCGATGTTAACATCCACCCCAAAGGGGAATAGGGCTAAATAATGTTATAGCTATTTGTCAAATTCAAGTCTGTTTCACTGGTGCGGTGCAAAACTGTTAGACGAACTGGAATTTGGCGGCCAATTACTTATCCTTTTCCAAGGAGGTAAGAATGGCAAACCCCATTACAACAATCGCAAGAATTGGGCCAAGTTGAGGCCAATTCATAATCTCATATCCCAAAGCACTGCCGAGGTATCCTAAAACAATGGCAATGATGGAAGATACAATCGCTTTATTCATATAATCACACTCCTTTGTCAAATTGGAATTGTACAATTACACTTCGTTGTTATAATACTTGGTTATCAGTTCGACGACATATTTCTCATTGTTCAATATGGGTTCAATGGATCGCTTCGACCAAGTAGTAATTCACTTGTCAAGCTTTTAAAGGAACTGGAATTTGAATAAATTACTTTTCTTTAATCGACTTGAAACAAACTAATGCACCACAAATAAAAAGTACAATGCAAATAATAAGAGGGAGCAATAGGTCTAATCCCAACAAACTGCCTAAGATACCAGTTATTCCATTATAATCCCACTTGTGCGGTGCTGCAGAACATACAATAATAATTGCACCAATAAAACCCATTAGCTGCCATACAGTTCCTAATATCATTTTTTTCATACAATTATACTCCTTTTGGAATTGGCTTACTTCTTCTTATCGTTGAAGTAAATGATAAATGCACCCATAACAGCAACAGACACCATACAACCAATGCCTGCCATATTCCAACGAGTGCCTAACCCTTCGGCAAGAACACCTAATACCAAAGATACAATCGCCGCTAAAATCGCTTTACCCATACAATCACACTCCTTTGTCAAATTCCAGTTTTACAAACAAATTTCAAATGAACAGGAAACAATTCTATAACGAAATGTTCTTGCTCAATGCCTGTGCTTGGATACGATGTCGCAATACGAAATTCTACATTGTCAATTCTGTAATGGTATTCGGAATTGCAAGTTCCAAATGCAATATACTGGCAACAACAGTATTCCAAAATACCATTTTCATTGGGTTCAAGTGGTGAGGTTTCAAAAGGTTTCTCAATATCAATCCCCAGCGAATATAAATACTCTGCAACCTTTGGAAATGCTGACTTGACCAACAAGCGATAATTACGACAATAAGCACAATCACACATAGAGGCTTCAATTATTGAATTGTAATAGGCTTTTGTCTTTGCAATATCTACATTCACAATCTACACCCCTTTGTCAAATTTCGATTTGCATTATTCTTTAGGTAAATCCAAATCATCTTCCGTACATTTCCGGATAATATGCTTTGTCTTTTCCATTGGCAGCGGTACTGCGTCCGCCGCAAAATATTCTTTCTTCACCACTTCAACAACAGCTTCATGGTTATCTTTACCGGCAGGAACAATCACATAATCGCCAACCTCGATTGAGTCGTCATCGGCTATGTAATAATAGCTCTTATATCCTTCATCAAAGGTCACACTGCAATAGATGATGTCGTTGCCACACCGCCGCACCCTTCCATAGACGGATGGGTTCATAATTTCGCCCCAACCGTAGAAGGTCATAAAATCAAACACCGACTCCATAAACTCAGCCCAATCATCCGGTAAACCTTTCTTATCGTAGGTTCCCTGGATTACTTTTTCTTCGCCCTTTTTGGTGACCACCTTGATGGTGTAGTCTTTGCTTTCAAGCGGATTTTCAAATACATCAGGTGGATTTCCTTCAATATGTTCAAACAGGGTGTCTATATCCAAATCATCGAGCGGGCTCTCAATACCGCCTTCTACTTTGTACCTGCGAGTGACAGAACAACCTGTGCCGATATTCTGGATGTGTTCAATACTTTCGCTGTTTCTGTCTACGATCAAAGATTCTGTGTAATCCCAGACGGCATATTCTGTATGCTCCGAGATTGGTTCCTTCGGTTTTATCTTTGTGATGCGGTGATAGAACACTTCGATCCGATTTACAATGTCTGGCTTGTTATTCCCATCAAAAACATACAAATCAGGCATATCCAGACTGTGACGGAGTAAGTCTGAAAGGTCAACACCTTGAACTACAAACTCAGAACACAAGGAACCACGAAATTTATAGGTCTTGCCCTCCGTATTCGTAAGTTCCATATTCCAGTCACCGATGTCTGTTGCAAATACCTCTGTATATTCGTTGCTGAAATATGCTGAAAATGCGGACATAATTCTTTCCGCAACAGCTTTATCAACTTTCAGGTTTTGTGTTCTGGCCTTTTCATAATGCCCATCACGGCGCTGTCCGAACACATACGCTGAAAACCACACCCGTCCTTCCGAATTGAGAGTAATGTGCTGCTCGACTTCTTCATCCGGTTCTGGGCATGGACCATATCCAAGTCGATTAGAAACAATACGAATTTTCTTCAACTCACCGGTGAATATAAAAGGGTTCTCGCCGGAAAGCACCGCCAGACGGCTCAGTGCCAAAATAAACCAGGAACGATTCTCGAACTCCAAAATGGAAGCGGCATCATACGCCCAATGGTTGAAGTATCGCCAAGTTAGACATCGACGCTTACTCCTTTCTTAGTTTCATCGGGAACAACTTCCATAATATCATCGAACGTACATCCCAACGCACAGCAGATTTTTGCAAGCGTATCTGAGTTCACGTTGTCACCACGGTTCAGTTTGTTGATCGTGTAGGTGCTGAGATTTGCCAACTCGGCTAAATCCTTTTTCTTCATATCTTTGTCAATCAGCAGTTTCCAAAGTCTTTTATAGCTGACAGCCATGTAGTTCACCGATCCTTTCTGTCAAGTAATAAAAGCCGTTTACAGGAGCAGTCTAAATTCCTTCCGGCTTCTTCAGAACAGCTACACACATATTATCCTCTTTCAACGCTGTTCCTTCTGTAAATGCAACCTCGTTCATTTCGATTGCATATTCAAAATCAATAATCAGGTTTTCTTCGACTATTGGCTTTCTCGGATTTCGTACACCAATAGGCATGAGTAAATACGGCGCACCCTGATCAATCAGCTTTTTGAACATATCTCTGTTTGCCGTGCCATTTACTTCATCCATCCATTGGTAGCGTGTAATCGAAGCAAGGAACATTTCCTCCAACTTAATGCCGCTTTCTTCTGCTCTACTGATCGCTTTGTCTACGTTGGGGCCTAAGTGAACGAAGTAACCTTTGCCATAGTTTCTGTCTGCTTCTGAGTAGACCCAGCACCCCTTAGGAAATGGCGGGACAACATAGTCCAGCTTCAGAAAGCTGTCTGCGCTTCCACCATGGCACATCTTTTTCCAGGCGGAGAAGATACTTTTCGCAACCTCATAATTGTCGAACAGCAAACCAAGAACCGGACAGTATCCCGGCTGGAACAAGTAAAGCATTCCTTTCCACCCAGCATGATTCCACTTGTCTAAATCAATAGGGGACGAAAAGAACATGGTCTTTCTTTCTTTGACCGGCATTGCTCGCAGTTTGCCCAGCGGCGGTTTCTGAGTTTTGGTGACTCCACGCAAACGCCAGTACAGTTTTTCGTAACCAGCTTGAGTTCCAACATTGTAGTATGTAAAAGGCTTGAGAGGAGTAGGAATGTAATCGCTGTCGCCCTCATTAAAAAAGACAGGAATGAATTTTTTCGTATCAGCAAAGCTATCATACAAAAGCTGATACACGATACTTACCTCCCAGGTAACTCCTTTGCCTTTCTTATCAGAATAGAATTTATCGTAGTAAGACTTGCTGCACAGCACCAAAACATAATCGGCTTCTCGAATCTGATTTTCCATCCAACGGGGCCAACCTTCAGAAGGCGCTTCTTCATAAAGGTCAATGCTTGCATCAATGCCTTCTGATCTGAGTCTATTAGAAAACTCCAGAACTTTTTCTTCAAAGTCAGCACTCTCATGGCTATATGATATAAAAACTTTTGGATTTTCTGACATAGTTCTACCTCCAAAACGTATTTGTTTCACTATAAAGCTCACTATAAAATTATAGCACCAATTTCGACAAATTCAACTGATAATAGAGCGATAGCTAAATTTTAGTTTCTTCGATCATAGTTTCATGTAGGATTTCATTGTATAGGCAAGGAACTACATGATCGGAACTACATGATTTAGAGCGACTTTTTATGGTCTCACAAATTGGCAAGCAGTGTAAACCTGTACAGGTTCACTCATTTTCTCGATTTTACCTCCGGTGCAATCTTCGCAAATTTGCTTGTTGGGGCAGCATCCCCAATCCCCTTTGAACGGCATCTGCGATACCGGCTACGCATTCATTCTGAACGCTCTATGCAAAAAGAAAAACCCGGACTACTAAAAAGCGTCCAGGTTAAGGTGTTTCATTTCAAGTATTCAGTTTTTCTTTTCAATCCAACCGATGAAGGTGCTGACCTTCTCCAGATCTTCCTCATTCATTGTTCTCATCTTTTCACACAATTCACGATATGGTGTGTCGGCATCGTCCATCGGAGCAAAAAATTCTGTCGGAGTCATATTGAAATATGCAATAATATTGAACAATTCCTTGAGAGATGGCAAGGCCGAACCACTGGTTATCCCACGAATGTATGATCCACTTTTATCTAAATCCAAGCTCATCTTATGTTCAGAAATATTCTTTGAAATTCGCAATTCAGTAATCCTGTTGCGAATAAAATCATCATACTGCGTACTGGCCATTCCTGTCCCTCCTTCCTTCAATTATTGTAGTATGAATTGAAAGATGGTGTTGGTAGGGAGAAAATGAATTTTTGTTTTAATCGTTTGACTTTTGGTGATGTGATTATTAAAATAGTGCTGTAGTTGGTAATGATACTACGAAGTATTCCCAAAGGAGATGATTTTATGAATCTGTATGCGGTCAGCTTCTTTGGACACAGGCAAATTGATAATGTATTTGTAATCGAGCAACATTTGGAAACAATGATCCGGGAGCTTCTTTTATCCAAAGAATATGTAGAGTTCCTTGTTGGGCGTGACGGAGAGTTTGATCAGCTTGTCGCTTCGACTGTCTGTAGATGTAAACGAGCAGTCCGTGATGATAACAGCGCACTTGTCCTGGTACTGCCTTACGCAACAGCAGAATATCGAAACAACGAGCAATCATTCCATGCGTATTATGATGAGGTTGAGATCTGTGCTGAAGCCGCAGAAAAGCATTTTAAGTCTGCTCATCAAATCAGAAACCGCACCATGGTTGACCGTTCAGACTTGGTTGTTTTTTGTGTGGAACACAACTCAGGCGGAGCTTACCAAACCATGCAATACGCAAAGAAAGCAAATGCCAATATCATCAACTTGCCAGATGTAACCCATTGACCCTCACACTCTTTTTCAAAGAAGGATGAACATGAACAAAAAGAAAATCTTACTTATTGTCTTTGCTGTAATTATCGTTGCGGTTGGCATTGTCGCTGCCGTAGTTTCACAGAAAGAGAAAGAAATGGACCCGGAAGAATTTCTGGAACGCTTTGAGCAAGCCGCAGAAGAAGTCCTGGGCGAAGATATTCAGCAGGTTTCCAGAACAGAGCTTGTCGCTACTCTTACCTATGGTCACGAAACCGACAAGGACAATAACATCTATTATAGAATTTTGAAAACTACATACGGTGAAGCCGGTGATCCATCCTCTGTTACCGGACTGAACACCGATGCCCTGAATGTACTTTTCCCCGTTGATATGATGGACAGCTGTGAAGAAATGATGATTCAGGACTGGCATGGCGCACTCTATAAAAAAGATGACACGGCATATCTGTGTTGGACTTATGATCCAGAAGTTACTTATGTTCTGGAGTACACTCCGAGCAAAATTGATGATTCCGAAGTCATCAAAATGGCAGAAAGTGCAGAGCCAGTCAAATAACAAAGATAGCCACGGTCTGAACTCCAGAAACAGAGCATAGACCGTGGCTATCTTTGTGTATTAAAGGTTCGTTGTCATATACAGTTGGTTACACTTCTCCGTCAATCGAGATTATATATTAAGCAGTGAAATTGCAATTGAATTCATGGGTTGAAGTATAGCCAGCCTGAATTCCAGTTGTAGGCTCTGTGTATTCAATAGTAAGATCGCCAACAAAAGTTACCGTGCAATTTTTGTTACCATTGGAAAGCTTATGGCTCTTGGAGGTCTCTGTCCAACTTTTGAAATTCACATATGCACCATTTTGTTTGCAGGTATAATTTTTAATATTTAGAAATGTATCATATTGAGCGTCAGCAGTTGCTGTTAATGTAATGGCAAACTGAGCAGACCCCATTCCGGTCGGACTCAACAAAGTCACATACTGCGTAGCCGAGTAATCATAAGGCATCAGAGCAAAAGGCTCAATACCTCCTACTCTATCAATAGAGGTCATACCATTGGTTACAACAGATACAGTTGTCTGACTAACAGATGCTTCTAATTTTTCTCTTGTGTTCGTGAGTTGTTCATTCAAAAACTCTCTGGTGAAAATATAATCTTCATCAAAATCGAGAATTTCATAGATAACACCATATTCCGCATACAGGCTTTTCATCGAAGCATAATATTCTTCCAAAGGAATTACTTCCTCAGCAGAGTGGCTCTCCGATGCAAATGCACTTACCGGAAAACACATAAGAACAAGAGCCAATGCCAAAATACCACTCAACAGTTTTTTCATAATTGTTACCACCTTTCACAGCTCATTTTTTTTGAAATAGATATTTGATACAGCTGATTATTACCAAGATTATTGCGATGTACTTAATAATACCTCCAGCAATACCTAAGTAATAAGTTACCATTGCCAATTCCATATCTCTCACCTCCTCTTCCAACCATTATTGATTACATATATATTCGGCACATGGGAGACACCTCCTATTGTGTTTGTAATATATAACGATTAAATTTAATTATTTTGGACAGATATATAACGTTTTTTCGTCTTATAGTTATGCCTTGATTCGTTAGACCTCCTTAATCATACCGAATCGCAGACAATTCTTCTGAAAAGGCATCAAACACATTCGTATTTCACACTATTTACAAGTAGCCGTAGTAGACACTCTGGGCTGAACTTCTCCGTTAATCGTTACATCAGCAGTTAGTTTATACTCATTGTTTTTGATGACAGTCTTATCTTTACTAAAATTCACATACCCTGTTCCGGAGTCTTTCCACGTTGCGATACAACTGCCCCCATTCCACAACTTTACGACAATTTCAATTTCATCCTTCATAGAATTTCCAGTAACAGAAACAGTACAAGTAGCTGTTGTCCCATTAAAGTCAATTCCCGGACGAATATTAACATATCTGGGAGTAGCAGCATTTGCAGTAACCGGAAGGATAAATAACAGCAATGCCATCAATAATGCTAATTTTTTCATACACACTCCATTGCATCCACGATGATTTCATCGGCGTCATATTATGTATTCTTTTCTATAAGTGAGTTGTTTTTTATTCCCTCATCATAACAAACGCCCCCTTATGCCGTATATCTATAATAACGACATAAGAGGGCGTTTTTGGACACCATTAAAAACTATTTTTTCAAAATACTTTCTGCAATCTTAATAAGAGTATCCTCATCATAGTTTGCTGACAAAGAGAACAATACCATTTGAGATTCATCTGTCCAGACAATATTGTTTGTTACTTCTTCGCTATGGGAAATATAAAGTTCACCATAACAGCCTTTGATACTTACGATCTTTTTTTCAGCATCAATGCCATCCATATATATCTTCTCACTCTCTGGTTTAGATATATAGGAAAACTGAATCAGCATATCCTGAGGATTTGTATAGATGTAAACTTCACCTCCAGCGGTTTCGTATGAAGTTACAAAAACACAGTCTTCTGGCAACCATCCTGGATAATATGAACTGTTTTCAGTAGTAGCCGCTTGACCTTCAAAGTAATACTCATAGAAGTTCTCATATTGCTGTTTTACCCAACCAAAGACGATTTCTCTCGCTTCTGCGCTTACCGCAAGAGTGAAACTAAATCCAATCAATATTACAAGTACGATGCTTGCTACAGTTCGTTGTGTTCGATAGAAGATCGGATGATGAGACTTGCGGATTAGCCGCTTCATCTTTTTCTCAAACCGAGGAGAAAACTGATGAGTGCATTCACTTGGGCTTGGTAGACTTTTGTTAATAGCATCCGCCAATTCAGCTGCGGCCTGTGCCAACATTTCATCAGTTATCATAATATTCCCTCCTCCTTGCAAAGCTGTAGCAATCTGTTCTTTGCTCTCTGATCGAGTTTGATCGCATTTGCTTCCGTCATATTCAGCTGTTTCGCAATCTCTTTGCAACTGAACCCTTGGTAATACTTGAGTAGGATTACCTGACGATAACGAGGAGGTAACTTAGCCATACACGCAGCCAATCCATGCACTTTGTTTTCGTCTACAGAAATACCGGAAATTTCATCAAGGTATATGACTTTACTCCTGCGTTGATTTGCTCTATACAGATCGATTGCTTTGTTCTCAACTATAGTAACGACGTAGACCTGCGTTTTTGGACACACCGGTTCGCCAATTTTTGAAATGTTTTCTGCAATCTTTACGAAAGCGTTGTGGACAGCATCTTCAGCATCTTCCTCATTGTTGAGAACCTTGTATGCTGTATGGTACATGAGTCCTTTATATGTAAGATATACTTTTTCAAATTTTGATTGATCCTCGGGGGAGTCAATCATCATCAAATATATGAGCATAGGCACAATCCTCCATTTTGAATGTAAATATTATACCACAATGTTACAAATTTTGTGTTATCAGCATGTAAACAAAAAGTTCATAATTATTTTTTGAAGGGACTGTCCAAAATCCTATTTTTAAATCGTTATTATAGGTAAACAACAAAAAGGAAATGGTTCCGATGTTTCATTAAATATGTTCGTTAGTCTTTTACGTTGTATGAATGAAAGGAGCACATTTTATGAAGAAGATTATGAGTCTTTTGCTTGCAGTGATTATGATTTTCTCCATCCCTTGTACTGCATTTGCAGCTGAATCCTCCACCGAAAGCGAGATTGTAGATTGTATCTACTTTTATTGGAGAAGATGGGTATGAGTACGAATATATCCAGTATTCTGAACCGGTTACATACGCCTATGACGGATCGACACATACATTATTGGCTACAATTCGAAGAAAACCGAGTGACAATGCTAACTCCACTCGTGATTATTACGAATACACTTCTTGGTCTGTCATTGACTATGGTATTGTGCAGTCCTGGGTTTCTATGTCTAACCCTTATTTTGTAAAAAGTATTGCTCGTGGCGAAACATATGAAGAAACTATTGAGAAGAAAGTAACTATTGACACAAAATCCGGAATTAGCATCCCCTCCGGAAGCCAATCCACCGTAAATAAGGCTCTTAAGGGAGATTTTTCTTTAGGCTTAACGGGTAGTTATTCGAAGAGAATCACAATTACTCTTAGTGGTCCTACAGATGCCGCATATAATACCAGAACATTCTATTACAAACTCGGTTATCATAAACACAACATCACCGTTGTAGAGGAATTGCGTTCTAATTGGGATGGACTGCTTAAGCGAACAGAACACAAAAACTGCTATGGCTTTGAACCCGCTGTCCAGAACTATTCTGTTGATAGTAACGCATAATTATTGACAATAGATACTTTCGCCATAATAATCTAAGATAAACTTTCCCCACAAATACATTCATGTATTTGTGGGGAAAGTACATAGCAATGATTCTGTGAGGAGAATGTCCATGAAAAAGCTTTTGATAATTTTCTCTATACTATTAATGGCTTTAATTTGCTTGTTCCTCTATAAGCAAAATGATACCATTGTTCGCTTGGGTATAAATACAGAAATTGTCGAGATAAACAACGATGATAAAATTATAACTGTCCATTATAAAGATGAATATAAAAGCATCGATTTGAACTTCAAAGTTGATTGTAATATTGCGATAGAAAAACACCAAATTTTCTATTGTGACTATTCAACACACTTGATTCAGGAGTTATCTTTCGATTCACTATTCGTTGGTGATGAGATTATTCTATCAATAGATAATACTGATTTTTTGCAGATTCACGACAGCAATATTGTTCAGGCAATTCAGATCCAACTTGCAACACAAAGATTAAATGTCAAATAACCGTATTAAACAGCCACAACTGCTACTCCATTTCGGAGCAACAGCCGTGGCTTTCTTTGTCAGCGGACAGATTGTTTCTCCTGTTCCTGCTCTTTCTTTTTGTCAATATTTAGAATTGTCTCAACCGTCTGCTTGGCGATCAGCAATTCCTCTTTTTCTTTTCTTATCTTGCGGTACTCAGCATAGTCCTGTTTCTTCTGGACAGTCAGACGGTGAAACTCCTCATACAGTGATTGCGTGGACGGGAGCTTCGTGATCTGCGCTTCATCAAAGGCTTGCTTAGCCGCTTTATGAATTGTGATTTCCTGACGGTGTTCCTCAAAGAACTTTTTGCTATATCCAGACTTGCGGTACTCGACATAGATTTGCCTTGTGTCACGATAATTTTTGATGTGCTGCTGTAATGCCTGAACCTCAACAATTCGCTTTTCTGCGGCCTTGATGGAATCAGACAGCTCATCGAAACGGGTAGACAGTTTATCAATATGAGCAGTCAAATCATCATAGTTGCCCAGACCTTTTTCTTTCAGAAGAATGACGGTACGGGCAGCTTCTTTTCGATTGAACTTTTTTGCCCACTTCTCATAACCGACCGTTTTGCCTTCAGCCATTTTCTCCTGAATATCAATAAGCATCTGGAACTGCTTCTGTGCGGGAGCCTTGGCAGAACCACCTCTGGATCTGTGCAGGCTCTTATCAGAGATAACCGCTTGCAGTTCCTCTTTGCTGTAGCCTTCACCCAGGGAGCGTAGACGGATAAATCGTTTCTGTTCCTTTCCTTTGAATGCAGGCTGCTTTCCATCTTTGAACTCAAACCCCATATCAGCCAGAGCCTGAACAAAATCCTCAAAACGCTTGGGCTTTTGTTTCAGCACCGCATCAATGGCATCACAAAGATCGTCACGCTGGGTACGCTTCTTGGGGTATACAGTTCTTTTCTGACGCTCTCCATAAGGTTTCGGAGTGATAATGGACAACCCATGCTCCAGACAAACCATATCGCTGAGTCTTTGAACTGCCAAACCGGAAAGGAAGAAATTCTTGAACTTGCGACTGGCATCCAGAGAGGTGGAGTTATAAATGATATGGTTGTGTATGTGGGCTTTGTCGATGTGAGTGGCAACGATAAAAGCGTGTTTGCCTTTCGTCCATCGCATCGCCGTTTCATAGCCTACCTGATTCGCTTCCTCCGGTGAAATTTCACCAGGCTTAAAAGACTGGCGTATCTGATAGGCGATAATATCATTCTTCTGTTGTCTGCCGGTGGTATGCTGATACTGCCTTTTGGAAAGAAGAAATTCTTCATCAGCAGTCTTGGGATCACACTCATAGGAGCTGATAAATTCGCCGTCATTGGTTTTTGCAGCATTTTGAGAGTAGTCGGTGCGGTCAGCCAGACACTGAGCGACTGTTTTACCTTTGTTTACATGGAGCGCAATCAGTCTTGTTGCTGCCATTCTCATCACATCCTTTCCAAAAGAAAAAGCCACCTACAGGTGACTTTCTCATAAACTATTTCAGCATCTTTTCCCGATCTTCCGCACCACGCAGATATGCCAGTTTTGCCAGATGTAGCTGAACCGCATACAAGCTGTTGATTGCAAGTTCACATTGTTTGCAAAGAGCTGTATTCGATTCTCCTACGATACTTGTCAGGGAGCAAATCGCTTCATCTGCCGCTTTTTGCAGTTCCAAATACCGCTCATCGTCCCCGGCGATTTCCCCGGCTACATCGTTATAGGCTATCTCAAAGTAATGCTCCATAAATCCTCTGTCCATCAGCTTCTCCCATCTTAATAAGAAATAAACTCTTTGATATGATTTCCCAAAGTTTCAAGTTTTACAACCGCCCATACCAACAGGAAGATTATAAGGATTGCCGCTAATCCCATACCGGCAAGGATAGCCAGGGAAGTCCACAGTGCCTTTACGATGCAGTAGATGGAGCAGCCTGCAATCACCAGAAGCAACAGAGCAATCACATAAGAGGAAAGGTTGGTGAGCAGATTTCCGAGGATACAAGCAATCGTTACAACGAACAGCACCGGTAGTGCCAATACTTTTAATATCATCTTCATAGGAACAACCCCTTTCTTTTGACCATATTGTACATTGAGAAGTGACAAACTGCAATGATGTCACCACCTATGTAACAGCCAAAAGGCGTTGAGCATAAAAAGAGGGCGCACTGGCTGTTTGTGAACCAATGCGTCCCGTTCATTCTGTTTTTAGTTCGACAAACTGGAATTTGCTCACTTCTTCTTATCGTTGAAGTAAATGATAAATGCACCCATCACAGCAACAGCAAGGATAACGCCCCACTCTGGTGCATTGACCCAGTTTGCAAAGATGGCACTACTCATAAAACCAACAATTACAGTTACAACCATTGCTAAAATCGCTTTACCCATACAATCACACTCCTTTGTCAAATTCAAGTTTGTTTAACTGTTACGAATTTATCTATTATACTTCGTTGTTATAATACTTGGTTATCAATTCAGCAATGTCTTTTGCAACCTCACGAATTTCAAACAGTTCGTGTTCCCAAATGTAGATTGCCGATGCGTCTGTTTCTCCGTTCGCAAGAACACGATAGCAGTAATAATCACCACAACCATTTGTTGCAAAGAAAACAAACCGATTTACCTTTTCTTCAAATTCTTCTGCTTCAAGGAATTCGGGAAAAATCTCTCTGTTGTTCTTTGCGTTGCTGATGATTTCTTCTGCTGAAAGCAGAAAATTGCGGTCTCCATTTGTTTCTCTCAATAGGGCTTTCAATTCTTCTGGAAATTTAAAACCTACATACTTTTCAGCATTGGTAATATTCTTTTCGGAACAAGGTTCTTGGAGCTTTGCCCAACTATGCCCCTCTATCAGTTTTTCTATCAATTCTCTATACACAATAATACCTCAACAAATTCAAGTTAGCTTACTTCTTCTTGTAGAGCCAAAAGAAAATGCCACTAACCAGCAAAGGGAAAACAAATGCACCGATATTGACAGGCTTGATACCGCCAACAAAAGAAACTAATCCAATTATGGATACTACCAATGCAATGATTGCAATGGTTTTATAGGTTTTCTTATTCATAGTTTTCTCTCATTTCACACTCGCAACGAATACACTTTATCATTGTAATCTCCTCCCACAAATTCCGGTTTGTCGAACTCTCAAGTTCTCCATTTGCAATGATTATAGCACACGGATATGAATAATTCTACCAGCTAAACAAGATTGTATTTTCCTATGTAAAGCCGCAGCCAAAACTGCGACTTCCCGATAAATTGTCGGATTACTGGATGGAGGACAGCCGGACAAGGACTTCTTTCATATCCGTCCAGATTTCTTCCAGACGCACTTGCAGGTCATTGATGTCGGCTTCATAGATACTGCCGGTCTCATTGGCTCGTTTTGCATACTGGTTCAGGTTATTGGAACAGATTCGCAGGAGCGAAACCAGTGCTTTCACATCCTGCAAATCCAGATTGATACAGTAGCCGTCCAGAGCCATTTTGCGAAGATATGCCCCCATACTACGGATGCCAAGCTCGTCCATCTTCTGATGGATTCGCTCGACTTCCTCTTTGGATGCAAGAAAGTGAACATCCTGGTCACGCTTTGCCATTACAACACCTCCTCGTAGCCTTCAGATCGTTTTGCGGGCGTGATATGCTCTGCCTTGGATTTCAGATCAGCCAGAACAGAGGGGCGTTCCGCTTCGCTTTTTTCAACACGGCTTTCTACCGTGTCCTCCATATTGAGCGCCGCATCCAGTTCCGCAAGCCGCTGGCTTTTTGCCGCAAGCTCCGCTTCCTGAGGGAATGGTTTTCCAAGCTCTGCTTTTGCCGCTTCCTGCTGATTGTAGAGATTAGTCAGCTGTTCATTGGCTCTTTCCAACCGCTCAGGGATGCCAGAAAGGGCGTTATCCAGTCGGGTGATATTTCCTCTTGCATCCGTGCCAAGGGCTACACGGTGGCTCATAGAGCCTTTCAGAACGATGTCAAACTCACTTCGGAAGCTATCATAGGAAAGCTCCATCTGGAATCCCCGGTAGCTGCCCAGCGGAACCGGGTCAGCACTTTTTGTCTCCTTGCAGGCGGCAAGAACGATTTCACCGGCATCAGCTTTTTCCGCATAGTGCTTGCCCATGATTTCCATACCACAGAAGCCTTCGGAGATCTGCGGATGTGCTTCCACGGTTTTGATGTCCGCTTCAAAGCCATGAATATAGCCGGTCTGCTTTTCAATCTCAGCCGGGAAGTATTTCAGGAGTTTATCTTCCATGCGGTACTGCTGACTCTGGTGGTCGGCTTTCAGCACTTTCAGCCTTGCCACATCAATATCCAAGTCCATCTTTTCCTTGATGAGCGGATTACCGGCACACAGTGCTTTGATCTCCGCATAGGACAGAGCCTGTTCATCCACATCGTCACAGGAGCGAACCGGCGATTTGGAGGTCATGATCTGGGAGATAAACTTCTGCTTATTCTCCAGGGTCTGGTACAAATATGCGTCGAAGGTTCCCTCGGTAACATACTGATAGACCTGAACCTCTTTGTTCTGGTTGCCCTGACGGATGATACGACCGTTTCTCTGGGTCATATCGGACGGACGCCAGCCCACATCCAGATGGTGAACCGCCACCAGTTTGTCCTGCACATTGGTTCCTGCGCCCATTTTCTGCGTACTGCCAAGCAGCACACGCACCTGTCCGGTACGAACCTT
>JBJELT010000054.1:0-60977 GCA_051879295.1 Oliverpabstia sp.
GCAAAGCATGACGCGCACCTCGCAGCAAGTACGCCGAGGCGTACTTGAATATAAAAATAAATTGAGCCGTCAGATACCATAGAGACCTGAAATCTGGTATTTGAAGGCTCTTTTTATTATTTCTGATTGAGAAAACATGGAGGATTTCTCTGGATTGTGGTGGAAACATTAGAATTTATTAAAAATCGTTAGATTTCTGAGAATGTTAAAAAGTTAAGACTTTCTATAAGAAACTTATAGATGCATGGAAAGACTGGTTTGGATGGAAATAAAGTGATTAGCTGAATGATACCAAAAAACAAAGTCGGTATGATGTCTAAAAAAGAAAGCCCAGATAACGGTTCCTGAGACCGGAATCTGGGTTTTCTTTTTCAGTCAGTTATTCATCCTCTGAATTGGATAGCTGGAACTTCTGTTTATATTCACTTAGGGACATGCCAAAGTAATTCTTAAATCGGGTGTAAAAGTAATTGTTCTTTTCCAGACCGACCATATCCAGAATTTTACCGATCGGCCAGGAGGTTGTCTGCAGATAATGTGCTACTTTCTCCATGCGGACTTCCAATATGTATGCTGAAACAGATTTTGCTGTGTGTTGCTTAAACACATGCCCGGTGTAGTTTGAGGATAAGCCGATCTGGTCGGCAATCGAGCAGAGGCAGAGTGTCGGGTTTGTGTACTGTTCCTGAATGATCTGTGTGATTTTGTCTGCTACAATGGCGGAACCCTGTTGAGCCGGGTTATTTTTTAACTTTAGAACAGCTGTGCAGAGATTCTCAAAATAGTTGTGCATAAGCTGATGAATGTCATCGATGATTTCAGCATGTTCCAGATCAACCAGAATATTTTTCAGATCTTGTGTAATGAAATCTTTTAGCATCGGATACTTTTCAGTCAGCCGCTCATAAACACTGTAAATCATGTGTATAATGGTAGACATGATTTCATTGTAGTTATAGAGGAGAAGCTGTGCAGTCAGTTCCTGATAAACAGACCATGCGGCATCCGCCTGACCATTAATCAGCCGGTCGGTCATTTGAAGGATTCCCCGGTAGGATAACTGAAAAGCTTCATCCTGCATATCCTCAGTCTGATAGGGATCGATAATACAGTTATGTCCATAGTGCATTTTCAGATACAGAGAATTTTCCACATTTGAAAAAACAGTGGGAAGATTCCTGATTCCCTGGAAAAAAGTACTGTAAGCAATAGAAACAGTAAAATGCAGGTAGGTTTCCAGATTCTCCTGAATGGAATGGAACAGAGAAATCAGGTCTTCTTCCAGGAAAACCTTGTCGTTATCTGAATGTATGGCTAACAGCAGCACAAATTTATCATCGGCCCGGCTGAATGCATTACAGGTAAAAGAAGCAGAAGCCAGTTCTTCCACAATATTTATCACAGAAAAACGAATAACCCATAATTCATCTGGGTTCTGACGTGTCAGAAACTGCTGATAGTTGTCTATTTTCAGGACAGCCATACAAATTTTCTCTTTTTCCAGCCAGGTAAGACCCAATCGTTCCAGTTTTTGACTCATAAGGTCAGGAGAATCCAGATTGTGATTGGCAATCAGGCTGTTCAGACAGTCCTGGGTCTGGGAATACTTGGTTTTCTGCTGCAATGACCGCAGCTGTCGGTTATTTTCCTGAAGAGAAGAAACTGCAGACAAAATCTTCTGGAATTCCTTGGGTGCGGTCAGGCTTTGTGCCTGAGGAAATGCTCTTTTTTCATTCAGCGCATGGGCAAGGGTTTCCACCGGAGTATTGAGTCTGCGGCTAAAATAAACACAGAGGAAAATACTGATGCACAGCACACAGAAAAACAAAAGGAGTCCCATCAGCGTGGAAGAAATAATATCACGTAAAATGGTGGAAATCGGCATGTAATTCATCAGATACCACCCATATATATTATCATCGGTACATACCTGGAAGTAATATTTTCCATTTATTTTTACCAGAGAAGATTCCAGTGTTTCCTGAACAGAAATTGTATCCAGTGCTGAAGATAACCATGTGGTTCTGTCTTCTACATTTTTGTCCAGAATACCCGTAATATAGGTCCGGTTTTCGTCCAGTATAACAAAACTGGATTCGGTGTCCGTTGTAAGCTGTTTCATGGCAGAAATAGAATCTGTCAGAGAAGAGGCATATACATTGACAACAATTACATTTTGCAGGGTATCAAAACGGATGTTTGGAAAGTAATAACTGAGTATACGGGAATCCTCTGTAGAGGAACTTTTGTAATTTGATACCGGATGACTCGAAGTGGAACTGAGAAAATCCATATCTGCGAGTCTGGCAGCGGTTTCTACATCTTCAAACTGGGCTAACGGAACCTGGAACCCGGTTTTTGAGGAATAAGTATATCCTGTGGATGCACTGTACAGATAGATACTTTCCACATTGGGCAGCAGCATCAGCTGCCTGCCGATGTCACGTCCGGAAAGTACCGGTATGGTGCTTTCCATGTCCTGATAATATAGATAGGAAAGAATATTATCATTACTCAGGCAGGAAGTGGTCAGACGTGTAACATCTTCATGCATCTGGTCAATGGCATAATTAGTTTGAGACAGAAGTTGCTGGTTTGCTCTTTTTATAGATTCGCTCATGGAATTAAAATAATTAATAGTCAGAAATATAGTCAGTAAAAGGGTTGAAACAATGGAAGTAATAAGAAAGAAGAGTAAGAGCGTAAAGAAATAGCTTTTATCATTCTTCTTACTTTTTTGAGAAATAATGTGCATATTGTCCTCCTCTTATAGAGATATATTGTAAAAAATTATCGAAAACTGATGGCTTTCTATGCCCTGTTCAAGCATTATAACGAATAATTCCCATGATTTCAATACGAAATCATCAATAATATGAGTGAGTGTTATTTTTTAGAGTTTTCTTTTTCACAGAAAAGGAAGAAATCAACAGATATCTTTGTTGAAAATCAGTCAAAGGTATTCAATAATGTGTTCAGTGATTGAAACAACCAAAAACAGAACAGGAGGGAAAGAAAATGGGCATCATTCGAATTGGTGTAATAGGATACGGTGTTCGTGTGGATATGCTGATGGATCAGCTCTCAGATCTTTGTGTTGAGGCGCGGGTCGTTGGCGTAGCTGATAAGAACCAGGACAGAGTTAAAGCCCTGATGAGAAAAGATGACTCGGCAGAAGTTCAGCACCAGATGGAAATCGACAAGATTGACGGTCTGCTGCGAAAATGTCCGATGGATCCAGATTCGATTACATTTTATGAAAGCGCGGAAGAGATGCTGAACAAAGAGCAGCTGGATGGAGTGATGATAGGGACACCCTGCAATACGCATGCACGTCTTGCAAAGCTGGTGCTGGACAGAAATATTCCATTGTTTCTGGAGAAACCCGTGGGAATTTGTCATGAAGATCTGGAATTGTTGAAAGAGTGTAATGAGACAACAAAATCACCTGTAGTGGTATCATTTCCGCTGAGAACCACAAAGATGATTCAGGAAGCAAAGAAGATTATTGATGCCGGAATCATCGGAAAAGTGGATCATGTACAGGCATTTAATGATGTAGGGTATGGCTTTGTTTATTTTCATGACTGGTATCGTGACGAATCAAAAGCACATGGATTGTTTCTGCAGAAAGCGACACATGATATTGATGTAATCAATTATCTGACAGGTGAAAAGCCACAATGCGTGTGTGCCATGAAATCAAAACAAATTTTTAAGGGGGATATGCCTGCAGGGCTTCGCTGCAGTGAATGTGATCGTACCGAGGAATGTATGGAAAGTATATATAATATAGTAAAGACCAGAAATGATATTCCAAGGAGCGATTATTGCTGTTATGCAGTAGATACCGGAAATGAAGACAGCGGAAGCATGATTGTGCAGTATGAATCCGGTATGCATGCCATTTACTCTCAGAATTTCTTTGCGAGAAAGAAGGCGGCAAGAAGAGGGGCCCGGGTTTACGGTTACAAAGGAACTCTCGAATATGATTTTACAAAGGATGAGATTTTGGTGTACGATCATATGAGCGATAAAGAAACCAGAATACAGTTCCATACGCCGGCTGATGGACACGGCGGTGGAGATCAGGTGCTGATTCAGAATTTTGTGGATCTGATCCGCGGCAAAACAAAAGAGTCAATTGCACCACTGAGTGCGGGAATAGAGAGTGCAGAGATTTGCCTTGCTGCAAAAGAGGCATCTGAGACGCTGGAATATCAAAAAATAGGAGGGCACGTAGATGAGTAAGAAAAATAAACCTGCCAGAATGGCAAAACGAAAAGTTCCCTTCAAACGCCAGCTTCCATTTTATATTATGATGGCTCCCGGTTTGATTTTGATCACGGTGCTGTTTTATTTTCCATTGCCGGGGCTTTTGATGGCTTTCAAAGATTTCAGCCCAAAGCATGGGATTTTCGGAAGCCCCTGGATGGATCCCTGGTATAAGAATTTTGAATTCTTCTTCAAATCAGATTCGGCAAGAATGGTTACATTCAATACCTTGTTTTATAACCTGCTGGAAATGGTACTGGTTACCGTATGTGCCATGGCAATTGCTATTTTGCTCAATGAGGTAAAAGGTAGAGTAAGTTCCACCATATACAGAGGAGCGATTCTTCTTCCGTACTTCCTGTCATGGATCGTTATTCAGTATATCTTATTCAGTTTGCTGAGCGTGGACAGAGGTATAGTGAACAGTGCTCTGGGTCAGGAAATTTACTGGTACAGTGAACCCAAGTATTGGCGATTCATCATGCCGGCAGCATATCTGTGGAAGAATATCGGCTATTATTCAGTTCTTTATACTGCGGCTATAGCAGGTATTAACACAGATTATTATGAGGCCGCACAGCTTGACGGTGCTTCCAAATGGCAGCAGATCAAGAATATAACACTTCCGCTGATCAAACCGACCTGTATTGTCCTGATTCTTATGTGGGTAGGAAAATTCTTCAACGGTGGTTTCGGAGACTGGAATGCATTCTACACTCTGCCGAACGACTCTGGTGCATTGTACAGTGCCACGGATGTTATCGATACTTACGTATACCGTTCCCTGCGAACTCTGGGTGATTATGGTATGTCGACCGCAGCCGGACTATATCAGTCTATTGTCGGATTTATCCTGATTCTCAGTTCCAACATGATAATCAAGAAAATCGATCCGGACAATGCGTTATTCTAGGAGGAGGTTGAGAGATGAAAACAAAAAGTATTACATTATCAAAAACATTTTTGCATGCGTTTTTTATTCTGCTCACTCTGGCCTGCGTAATTCCGCTTCTCCTGGTTGTGGGAATCTCTTTTACGGATGAAAAAGTCTTGATGGCAGAGGGATATCACCTGATTCCCCATAAGTTCAGTCTTACGGCTTATCAGTATGTATTCACTGGGGCTGCTTCAGTTTTCCAGGCATATGGTGTTACGATTTTTGTAACGGTAGTAGGAACTTTCATCCACCTGCTGTGTATGTCCATGCTGGCATATTGTTTGACCAGAGAGGAAGTAACCGCCAGAAACAAAATTTCATTGTTTGTTTACATACCGGTTGTGTTTAATGGCGGTCTTGTTCCGTCTTATATGTTGATATCAAAATATCTTCATCTGAAGAATTCTATATGGGCGCTGATTATTGTATTCTCAGCATCCGCAGTCAACGTACTGATTATGAAAAACTTCTTCCGTGCGATTCCCAATTCCCTGGTGGAATCGGCAAGAATCGATGGATCTGGAGAAATTAGAACATTTTTCCAAATCGTATTGCCACTGTCTAAACCTTCACTGGCTTCCATCGGTTTATTTACAGCAATTGCCTATTGGAATGACTGGCAGAACTGTGCTCTGTATATAGAAGATTCGAAAAAACAGACACTGCAGTACTTGCTGCAATCTCTGATGAATAACATTCAGTACCTGCAGACACATTCCAATGCTTCACAGTCCATGCAGAATGCTATAAAAGAACTGCCCAATGAGGGTGCGCGAATGGCGACCTGTGTACTGGCTATCGGTCCGATTATATTCCTGTATCCGTTCCTGCAGAAGTATTTTGCATCCGGACTGACCATCGGAGCAGTAAAAGAATAAGATACAAGACAGATACCAAAACAAAATAACAGAAATAGTAAAAGAAAAATTACGGTATTAGAAATCCTGTGAGCGAACATAAGGATTTTAGTAATACAAAAACAAAAACCCCAAAGGAGGAAAGTAATATGAAAAAAAGAGCGATTGCACTCTTATTAGCCGGCGTTATGACAGCAGGTGTTTTTGCCGGCTGCGGATCAGACAAGTCTGATAGTAAGGATTCTTCTGCAGATGCAAAACAGGAAGAACAGGAAACAGAAGAAGGGGAAGAAGCCAAGAGCAATGATGAAATCGTTGAACTGAGTTTCTATATGATGAACAGCCCTGTTACCGATCAGGACAGAATCATGGAAAAAGCCAATGCAATTATTGAAGAAGAAATCGGTGCACATCTGAATCTGGTTATGATTGATGGATCTCAGTACAAGGAAAAAATGAAGCTGATGATCAATTCCGGTGATGACTGGGATCTCTGCTTCACAGCAAGCTGGATGGATTTCTACACCCATGAAGCTAACGACGCATATGCTGATCTGACTGATCTGCTGCCAAAACTGGCTCCGGAAACTTATTCTCGGATTCCGGAAGGTCTGTGGAATGGTGTTACCGTTAATGGCAAGATTTATGCATCTGCCAACTACCAGCAGTGGGGTGCTGCTGCCAGAAAAGGGTTCAAGTTCAGAAGCGACATTGCAGAAGAAGTTGGATTTGACTGGGAAGCTGTAAAAGGTCAGGATACTCTGACTGCATTGAACATGGTTGGTGACTTCCTTGAAAAAGCAGTTGCAGCTCATCCGGATATGGTTGGCTGGGAAACTGCAGGCGGTGGTACATTATGGACCAGTGATGCCCTTTACTGGGATATGGAAGCAGTTGGTGACGCTGCTACTCCTGGCTGGATCCGCTATGATGAGCCGGATACTGTTATTAACCAGTTTGCAACAGACGAATTTATGGAGTTCTGTAAGATTATGCGTGACTGGTATGAAAAAGGTTATGTAAGAAAAGATGGCGCTACCGTTACTGATAACTCTGTTGACAGAAAAGCAGCGAAAATAATTGCTGAGTTGGCTTATGGATGGCCGGATTCCGTTGACTTCGATGGAAACCCGGACGTGGCACATATGAGTATGTGTACAGAGGCAGATGCTCCTGCTGTTACTGTATCAACCACAAGGACAATCCTTCCGGCAGGTATCGGTGCAAACTGTGCAGTAGCTGTTAACGCAGAGTCTGACAACATCGAAAAAGCAGTTGAATTAATTGAACTTCTGAACACAAATGATGAACTGTACATGTTAATCACAGAAGGTGAAGAAGGCGTAGACTATGTATACGATGAAGAAGGCAACTATTCTCTGGTAGATGGAAAATACAACTTCAACTACAATGAATGGCAGATTGGTCAGTCCTATAGCCCGGACTTCACACGTGCTCTTTACAACAAGAATGAAGCTGGCGATATCGCAAAACAGTCTCAGGGATTTGTATTTGAAGCTGATAAGACAGCAGATGTATCTCCATTAGACGGTTTCGTATTTGATTCCGTGCCGGTTAAGACTCAGATTGCTAACTGTTCTTCTATCATTAGTGAGATGCTCCCGTCTCTGTGCAGCGGTTCCATTGATCCGGAAACAAAGATTCCGGAATTCCTGGACAGACTGGAATCAGCAGGTGTTAATGATATCATCGCTGAGAAACAGGCACAGATTGAAGCTTGGAAAGCAGCTAACTAAAGATGTTTACAAAGATTCTCCGGAGGATTTCCCCGGAGAATCTTTGTTATAGGAAAGTGAACTACACCGAGTTTGAGGAGAATAAATATGTACCAGATAGTAGTAAAACAGTATGATAAGACATTTCCGACATCAGAAGAACGCTGGAGTCTGACGGAGGACTGTGACGGTCAGGAGCAATACTTAAAAAGAATTCCATGTAAGGTGCAATATGTGAAAAAGACAACAGAGAACGGAGATTGCTTTGTGATTTGTGCAGAAGCTTTGCGCGATATGGAGAAGCCTGTTTCCGTAACTTTTCGGGAAACGATAGAGAACTGGAAAAGGACAGAGTATGTGTTTATGCCTGCCGCTGTGTACAATGGAAACCGTATGGAGAGTAAACGGCTTCCATACCCACCTTATTATGCAGGAAAAACGGAAAATGGATGGGAACCTGTTATCACAGATATTCCGCATCTGGACAAAAATGGAAAGGATTCCCGTATTCAGCTGCTTTCCGGTGATATGAGCTGTCCTGTGGCAGGATATTATGACGAGACAGAACAGAAAGGCATGCTGCTGCTGGGGAAACATATGGTCAAAGAACGCTATACAGGATTTACTGTACGTGAAAAGGGTAACCAGGCAGAATTTTCCATGACCTGTCCGGGTGTGAGAGAAGGGAATACCTATTTCTTTGGCGATCTTCCCAATGGAGAAGGATTTTATCCGACCAGCGAAATGCCATCAGATGACGAAGGAATTATGCTGAAAGCCGGTGAATGTATAGAATTTGAAGTGATATGCAGGAACGTGCAGGCAGAGAATTTGCATGCATTTTTTTCTGAATTTAACAGAGTAAGAGGAATTCTTGAACAGGGAGAGGATTTTGCTTCTATTCCTTTCTCAAAAGCGTTTGAGGCTGTGAAAGAGAAATATATAAAGATGAATTTTACAGAGGAAGGATACTATCGTGTTGGTACAGAAAACACGGTTCCCCCATCTTTCTGGCAGGCCGGATGGGTGGGAGGTGGAATGAACACCTATCCATTCCTTCTGGAAGACCGGGAAACAGCTCACAGCCAGGCTCTTTCAACACTCCAATTTATTATCAGTCATCTGCAGAGGGAAAATGGCTGGTATATTCCCATGTACATGGAGGGGAAAGCTTACGGAGACAGTTTCCTGGATGATGAAGAACCGGTACTTTTGGTGAGAAAAGATGCAGATCTGTTGTATTTCCTTCTGAAGCAGGCTTGTTATCTGAAAGAACATCAGGAAATGATTGCAGGACTGGAAGACAGTATAGCAGCTCAGGCAGATGCATTTGTGCGTTTCTTTGAGAAGAACGGAGAACTTGGGCAATTTATTAATATGGAGACGGATACTTTGCTGGAAGGAGGTACCGCATGCGGTGCTATTGCTCCTGCGGCGCTAGCTCTTGCCTATGAATATTATGGAAAAGAAGTTTATCTGGAAACGGCAGAAGCATTGGGAGAACGGTATCTGAACCAGAATCTGAAAAAAGGAATCCTGAATGGAGGACCGGGTGAAATCTGTCAGGCACCGGACAGTGAGTCAGCATTTGCCTTTCTGGAATCCTGTGTACAGCTCTATGAGACTACAGGAAAGGAAATTTGGCTGGACGCTGCAAAGGAGGCATTTGAACTGGCGATTACCTGGGTTGTGAGTTATGACTTTTCTTTCCCACAGGAGAGTACGGCAAAAAAAATAGGGGCACACAGTCGGGGAACTGTATTTGCAAATGCGCAGAATAAACATTCGGCGCCGGGAATATGTACTCTTTCCGGAAATTCTATGCTGAAATTATATCGATTTACCGGTGAAGAGAAATACCTGGAATGGATGAGAAGAATCAGTCATGCATTGTCCCAGTTTGTATCTTTGGAAGAACGTCCAGTGGACACTTTGGCCGGGAAGCCGCTTCCGCCCGGATATTTTAATGAAAGAGTTCAGACCAGTGACTGGGAAGGAAAACATACAGTGGGAGAATTTCTGTATGGTTCTAATTGGCCGGAAGTGACGATGCTTCTTACCTATGTGGAAATTCCGGGTATCTATGTGGATCTCGATCGTGACAGGCTAATATGCAATGATCATGTTGAGGCAAAAATCATCAGACAAGAAGGGGATACGATTGTTTTAAAATTGCACAACAAAACTGACTTTGATTCAGTTGTTACAGTTCTGGCAGATCACAGCCAGAAGAACATAAAGCTTGGACATCTGTATTATGACAGCATGGAAAAGATTGCTGTAGCAGCAGGTGAAGAGCGTGAGGTATTCCTATCTGTGGAAAAATAATTGATTGCGAAAGGAGCGGGAAAATGACAAAACGGGAACGAGTGAGGAATGCGCTGGCACATAAGCCGGTGGATAAGATTCCAAAAGGTGAGATAGCCATCCTTCCGGGTATTGCAAATAAACTGCTGGGAGGCGGATATTCTGAATCATTTCAGGATTTTGAGAGAGAGAAGGCGGTCAGAGAGCTTTTGCATATAGATTTTATTAATGTGGGCGACTGGCCCAGCTGGCCGGTGGGCGAGACAGAAAAAGGGGAGACCATTTTTCAGAGCAATTACGGTGAAAAATATGTTGACAACGGTATCAGCAAACACATGATTGAGATGCCCTTTGAAGACATCGAAGAATCCGATTCTTATCCGATTCCTGATATTAACAAAGTATCCGGTGAGCTGATCCGCAGATTTGCAGAAGAGACAGATCTTTTTGTGTTTGCTCAGATTGGCGGTCCGATCAGTATGATCAATGAGATGATCGGGATGGAGGATTACATGGTGTACTCGATGACAAATACGGATGAAATCCGGGAACTGGCAAGAAAAATCATGATCTATGAAGTACAGAAAGCCAAATTATTCATAGACAGTGGGGCAGATGGAATTCTACTTGCAGATGATATGGCATTTAACAGCGGAGTATTTTTGCCGCCTTATATTATGGAAGAGGTTGCTTATCCATTTTATGAGGATGCCATTCGGGAAATTAAAGCCTATAAAGATGTCCCGGTTGTACTGCATACAGACGGCAATATCAATTCTGTTCTGGACAGAATTGTGGAGCTGGGATTTGACGGAATTCAATCTTTGCAGCCCTCAGCCGGAATGGACATTAAAGAGGTAAAGGAAAAATATGGTGACAGACTCTGTCTGATTGGAAATATTGATCTGGATTATATCATGACTTTTGCCACACCGGAAGAAGTAAAGAAAAATGTGGAAGAGACAATTCGCTGTGCGGCAAAAGGTAGCGGGTTTATCTTAAGTACCTGTAATGCGATGGTAGACATCATACCTGTAGAGAATGTATATGCCATGTATGATACAGCAGAAAATTTTAAGGTGGATACTTATGGATTTTGAGAAAATAATCAGCGAAATGACACTGGAAGAAAAGTTTCAGTATCTGACTGGTGCAGGCATGAATCATACCTGCGGATTACCACGTTTTGGTATAGATTCCATGCGGCTTCATGACGGACCTTTTGGACTCCGGATGAAAGTGAAAGACGAAAAAAACGGTGTGGTTCAGAAAATACGATCTGCTTTTCCGAACAGCCAAGGAGGAGAAGAAGTAGTTTCTACTGCATTTCCTACAGGAGCTGCTATAGGTGCTGCCTGGGATCCGGAACTGGTTTTCCGTATTGGCCAGGCATTGGGGGAAGAATGCAGGATGTATGGCGTGCAGGCAATTCTTGGACCGGCTATGAATATCAAGCGGCATCCTCTCTGTGGCAGAAACTTTGAGTACTTTTCCGAAGATCCGGTTTTGACGGAGAAACTGGCAGAAGCATATGTGGAAGGAGTGCAGAGTCAGGGAGTGGCTGCCTGTCCCAAACATTTTGCTCTGAATAATCAGGAACGTGGACGTTTTGCAGTTTCCAGTGAGGTGGATGAGCGGACTATGCGGGAAATTTACCTGCGCGCTTTTGAAGGAATGGTGAAACATGCGGCGCCCTGGTCAATTATGTGTGCCTATAACAGGATAAACGGAATTTTTGCTTCCGAGCATCGGCAGCTGATGCAGGATATTCTGCGGGAAGAGTGGGGATTTGACGGCATTATTATCTCAGACTGGGGTGCTGTAAAGAACAGGGCATATTCTCTGCTGGCATCTATTGAAATGTGTATGCCATATCAGGAAGAAGCTTACGGTCAGCTGCAGGAGGCATACGATAAGAGGCTGATTGATGATGAAGTGGTGGATGAGGCCCTGCGCCATCTGTTTCGATTTTATGAACGGACAACAGCGGACAGGCCGCAGGAAATCTGTGATTTTGAACAGCATCATGAACTGGCTCTTCAGGCTGCAAGAGAGGCTATTGTATTACTAAAGAATGAAAATCATGTACTTCCTCTGAAAAAAGAAGTTATCAAAAAAGTATTGGTGCTAGGTGAGACTGCAGTACGCCCTTTTATCGGAGGTGACGGCAGCTCACGGGTGGCCAGTCCTTACAAAGTATGTTCACCTCTGGATGAATTAAAAGATTGTCTGGGTCAGGAGACACAGGTGAAGTATTTGGGTGATAGCTTTCTGCATACATATGAAAATGAAGTTGGTGTCATGGAGGGAAAACTTTGGCCGGAAGCTGTCTGGGCTGATGCATTGATTGTTTTTGCTTCTCAGGATTATTCCTGTTACAGTGAAGCTATGGACAGAAACAGTGTGGAACTGGATCCCTATATGGAATATGTCATTGAATCCTGCCACAGAACAGGAAAACGGGTCATTGTGGTATTGAATATAGGAAGTGCTGTCTCTACATGGAAATGGAAAAACTATGCAGATGCCATTCTGGTGTCTTGGACTGGCGGACAGGCTATGGGACGGGCAGTGGCTGAGACTCTTTGCGGAATAAATAATCCTTCCGGAAAGCTTGCCGAGACTTTCCCACGCAGGCTGCAGGATGCTCCTGGACTGGAAGATTATCCGGGAGACGGTTGTAAAACTGTATACCAGGAAGGAATTATGACCGGTTATCGCCACTATGATAAAAACAGAATTTTACCGGATTATGAGTTTGGATTTGGGCTTTCTTACTCCAGTTTTTCATACAGCGAAATTATGCTGGAAGGAAATCAGCTTAGTTTTTATATATCCAATGACAGTGATCGTGATGGGGATGAAATTGCACAGATTTATGTGCAGTTCCCAGATAAATCATGGGTAAGCCATCCGCCGAAAGAACTGAAAGCTTTCCAGCGTATCCATCTAAAAGCGAGAGAACGAAAGAAAGTGGAGATAGAAATATCAGAGGATTTCTTTACTTATTACAATATTGGACTGAAACGGTGGACTACAGAGGCAGGCACTTATACAATCTTAGTTGGCGGTTCTTCATCCGTCCTGCCGCTGAAGATAGAAACATCGTGTACAGGACCAGAAGGATTTACTTTGATGTAAGAAAAAGGAGAATAGAAAATGGCAATGAAGAAATTTGAACCTGATTATAGAAATATTGTGGATGCAGCGTTTAACAGAACGGCCAGGAGACTACCCCTGTACGAACATAATGTGGACGCAGGGAAAATCGCCGAGATGATAGGAAAGGATTTTACCGGTTTGTATGAAGGCGATGACAGAGACGTGGAAGAGTTCTTTTCCCGTTACTGTGGATTTTTCCGTGATTATGGATATGACGTGGTTACTTTCGAAGGCTGTATCGGGCAAATTCTTCCGGGAGGAGGTGCTCTGGGAGATTGCCGCATTGTGCCGGCTATTCAGACCAGAGAAGATTTTGAATGCTATCCATGGGAAGAAATTCCTGAACTGTATTTTAAAAGGTATGGAAAGTATTTTTCCGCACTGCGAAACCAGATGCCTGAAGGGATGAAAGCCATTGGAGGTGTTGGGAACGGAATTTTTGAATGTGTGCAGGATTTGACCGGATATCAGAATCTCTGCCTTATGATGTATGATGACGAAGAATTGTTCGCACAGTTGTTTCAGAAGATAGGAGAGACTAATCTTAAAATCTGGCAGCGGTTTATGAAAGAATACGGGGATATTTATTGTGTACTGCGATTCGGAGATGACCTGGGGTACAGAAGTAATACCTTATTGTCTACTGAAACATTAAAAGAATTTGTGATTCCACGGTATCGTCCGATTATTGATCTGGTTCACCAGTATAAAAAGCCTTTCTTGCTGCATTCATGTGGAAAGATTTTTTCTGTTATGGAAGATCTGATTCAGGCAGGAATCGATGCAAAACACTCTAATGAAGATCAGATTGCCCCGTTTTCCCAGTGGGTGGAAAGCTATGGAGACCGCATCGGCAACTTTGGAGGATTGGATGTGGATGCTGTATGTCGGATGGATCGGGCAGAACTGAAAGAATATATCGTAGATACTATCCATCAGGTGGAAGGTCACGGTGGAATTGCTATCGGTACCGGCAATTCGATTCCGGCCTATGTTCCGGCGGAAGGATATAGAAATATGATTGAAATTGTACGGGAGTACCGGGGAGATTTATGATGGAAACATTGACGAGAGAGGAAATTATAAATGTAATCGAAGGAAAAGGCAGGGCAAGGCGAATTCCTCTTTTGTATGATCTGTGGATTTATGGAAATGCATTTGGAGATGATGTGGAAACCTATCGGAAATGGCAGGAAAGAAGGTGTCGGTCATGACTCATAAAGAACGTTTTATTAAAACATTAACATGTGAAAAAATTGGGGGAAGAGTTCCCCACTTCGAATTGGTATTTTTTCTGACGATGGAAGCCATGGGAAAGGTACATCCCTGTCATCGTCTGTATGATCAATGGAATCAGATGAGCTATTCAGAGAAGAAACTTCATATTAATGAAATAGCGGACATCCATATTGACATAGCAAGAAAATACGATCACAGTGCTATTTTTGTGCAGCATACGCTGAAAGGTTTTGAGAATACCCAGTGGTTGTTGGAAACTATACGGGAAAAGAGCGGAGATGAATATTATCTGATGATGCATGGAGATCCCACCTGGTCTATTCCTGATGGGAATACCACGATGGAATTTGCCGTGCAGATGCTGGAAGAACCGGAGAAACTGAATGAGGAATCAGAGCGGAGATTGGAAGATTGCCTTGATTTTGCAGAGAAACTGAACAGGCATGGACACCTTTTGGACGGGTTTACCTTGTGTTCGGATTACTGTTTTAATGTTAATCCATTTTTTTCACCGGAACAGTTTGAAGAACTGATTGTGCCGTATCTGAAGGGAGTCATCAGCGAGTACCGGAAGATGGGTTACTATACGATCAAACATACCGATGGTAATATTATGCCGATTGTGAAACAGATAGCAGACTGCAGACCGGATGCCATTCATTCGCTTGATCCCCAGGGAAATGTAAATCTCAGAGAGGTACGTAGAATTGTGGGAGATCAGATTGCATTGATCGGTAATGTCAACTGTGCCCTTCTGCAGACAGGAACAGATGAGGAATGCGATGCTGATGTTATGCGTGCATTGCGTGAAGGTATGCAGGATGGAAAAGGATACATTTTTTCTACCTCCAACTGTGTTTATACAGGATTGCCGCTGCAGCGTTATGAGAGAATGTGGAAATTGTGGCGGAAGTATGGAGTTTATCCTGAAAAATAAAAGAATATGTAACTGGCAGGATGGAAATATGAATAATGAAATAAAGAAAATTATCGTTGTATTTAAGACTCATCTCGATATTGGTTTTACTGATTTTGCCGATACGGTGACCCGGGAATATATGGAGAATTATTTACCGGGAGCGATGAAGCTGGCAAGGCAGATGAGAGGTGAAAAAGAGAGATTTATCTGGACAACCGGCTCCTGGCTGATTCAAAAGTATCTGGAAGAGGGAAAAGACAGAGAATTGCTTGAGGATGCTATACGCCATGGAGAAATCCGCTGGCACGGTCTTCCTTTTACCACTCATACGGAGCTTTTTGATCGGCAACTGCTGGAATATGGATTGAATATTTCAGAAAAGCTGGATAAATATTTCGGAATGCAGACAACGGCAGCCAAATTGACAGACGTTCCAGGACATACAAAAGCCCTGATTGCACCGCTTTACAAAGCAGGAATTCGATTCCTTCATATCGGAGTCAATCCTGCCTCTACGCCCCCTGCCGTTCCGAATCTGTTTCGGTGGAGCAATAGCGAGGGTGAAGAAATTGTAGTTATGTATCATCGCAATTATGGGGAAATGTCCAGGATTGGAGATTCGAACACGGCAGTGTATTTTGCACATACCGGTGATAATAGTGGACCTCAGTCGGCAGCTCAAATCAGACAAATGTATCAGAAGCTTCATGAAGAATATCCGCAGGCCGAGGTAATACCGGGAACTCTGGAAGACGTAGCGCAAATTGCGCTGCAGCAGGAAATGCCGGTGATTACAGAAGAAATCGGGGATACATGGATTCATGGAGCAGGCACAGATCCGGGAAAAATCAGTCAATATCGGGCTTTGCTGCGTCTGAAAAACCAATTTCCGAAACAGGAAATGGAGAAAATGTACAAGAAGCTTATCCTGATTCCGGAGCATACCTGGGGATTGGACGAAAAAGTACATCTGGGCTTTCTGAAGGATAATCGAGAACCAATTGGAGAACATCAGTATTTTTCAAAAAAAGAATTTCAACGGATGAAAGTCTCGGAAAAGTTTCAGAAGATGGAGCTTTCCTGGAGAGAGCAAAGACAATATCTGACGGAAGCGGTAGAGGCTCTGTCGCCAGAAGTGAGAGTGACTGCACAAAATGCAATGCAGGAATACAAAAGGGTGGAAACAAATACAGATGAATGGGAAGAAAAACGCCCACTGGAAATAATCAGTCTGGAAGGCTACACTATTTGTGTGACAGAAAAAGGGGAAATTGTATTCCTGTCCGGAAATTGTCAGGATAATAATTTTGACAAACACCCAAGTGAATATCCGTCTGTCGGGTTTATGTATGAGATATTATCTCATAATGAATATGAAAGATTTCGATCGCAGTATGTTGTTTCTGATGAAACATGGGCACTGGAGGATTTTGGGAAGATAGGTCTGGAAAAGGAAGTGAAACAGTATCACAAGTATGAACCATGTAAGGCGAAGGTATGGGTAAAGGGTAATCTGCTGGTGGTAAAAATGGAACTACCGGAGGAAGCAGTTCTTCTTTATGGTGGAATGAATCTTCTGGAAATGAAAGCAGAGTTCTATCAGAATCGGATTGATTTTGATTTTGCCTGGTTTGGTAAAGAAGAAAGCCGAATACCCGAAGCATCCTGGATTCGAATTGATATGAAAGACAGGATTCAGAGCATTCGAAAGCTGGGTAAAGATATCCGTCCGGATCTGGTGGTATCCGGAGGAAACCGTAGAATGCATGCAGTAGATGAGGTACAGATGGAAAATACAGTATTTACAACAGTGGATGTTCCTCTGATCAGTATCGAAAAGCCCGGATTATTGAATTTTGATAATCAGATTCCGGATCTGACTGCCGGGTTTTATTTGAATCTGCATAATAATGTATGGGGAACAAATTTTCCTATGTGGTATGGAGAAGACGCCAGATTCCGGTTCACGATTGAAAGCAAGAATAATAATGAGGACGGGGCAGGGAGAGATACATACAAAATATAAAGGTGAGGGGGTACATAGCCACGAATAGTGACTATGTACCCCCTCACCCTCATTATTCCGCAGGAATTTCCTTGCGGATTTCTTTGGTTCTGATTTCTTTGCAGATGTCATCGATGAACTGCTGAAGTGGTTTCACTCCTTCATCTCCGGCAAAGCGGCTGCGGACGGAAACAGTATTATCTGCTTCTTCCTGCTGACCAACAACCAGCATGTAAGGCAGTTTGTCCATACGTGCTTCACGAATCTTGAATCCGATTTTTTCGGAACGGTTATCTACCGTTGCATCGATACCGTTGGCTTTCAGCTCTTTCAGAACTTTTTCTGCATAGTCGGTGTATTTTTCAGAAATCGGAAGTACACGTACCTGTTCCGGACAGAGCCAGGTCGGGAATTTGCCGGCATATTTTTCAATCAGCCATGCCAGTGTTCTTTCATAACAGCCAAGAGAAGTTCTGTGAATGATGTAAGGACGAACTTTGTTTCCGTTCTGATCCACATAGGTCATATCAAAGTTCTCAGCGATTGCACAGTCAAGCTGAATGGTGATCATGGTATCTTCTTTTCCATATACATTTTTGGCCTGAATATCAATCTTGGGCCCATAGAAAGCAGCTTCTCCGTCTGCTTCTGTAAACGGAACATTTTTTTCACGCAATACTTCACGGAGTGCGTTCTGTGTGGATTCCCAGTATTCGTCATCACCCAGGTATTTGGCTTTATTATTCGGATCCCATTTGGACAGGCGGAATGTAACATCCTCTGCCAGACCCAGAGTATCCAGAACATAATATGCCAGATCCAGACATCCTCTCAATTCTTCTTCTGCCTGATCCGGGCGGATGACCAGATGCCCCTCGGAAATAGTAAACTGTCGGACACGGGTCAGACCATGCATTTCTCCTGAATCTTCGGCACGGAAGAGGGTAGAAGTCTCACCCATACGGTAAGGCAGATCACGGTAGGATTTCTGTGAATTCTTATATACAAAATACTGGAATGGGCAGGTCATCGGACGAAGAGCGAATACTTCTTTGTCAACTTCTTCATCGCCCAGTACAAACATGCCGTCTTTATAGTGATCCCAGTGACCGGAAATCTTGTAAAGATCACTCTTAGCCATCAGAGGTGTCCTGGTACGCACATAGCCCCATTCATTATCTTCCAGATCTTCGATCCATCTCTGCAGCTTCATGATCATTTTGGTACCCTTAGGAGTGAACAAAGGAAGCCCCTGACCGATGACATCGACAGTAGTGAACAGTTCCATCTCACGCCCCAGACGGTTGTGATCCCGGCGTTTGGCGTCTTCCATACGCTCCAGATGAGCTTTCAGGTCTTCTTTCTTATTGTATGCAGTTCCGTATATACGCTGCAGACGGGCTTTGTTGGAATCTCCTCTCCAGTAAGCCATAGAAGAAGAAGTCAGTTTGAAAGCTTTAATTGCTTTCGTGGACATCAGATGAGGACCTGCACACAGATCAACAAATCCACCTTGATCGTAGAAAGAAATCTCAGAACCTTCCGGAAGATCCTGAATCAGTTCTACTTTGTAAGGCTCTTCTCTTTCTTCCATATATTTAATGGCTTCTTCTCTTGGAAGGGTAAATCTTGTGATGGAATGACCTTCCTTGATAATTTTCTTCATTTCTGCTTCGATTTTGTCCAGTGCTTCACGGCTGAAGCTTTCACAATCGAAGTCATAATAGAATCCGGAATCAATGGAAGGACCAATTGCCAGTTTGGCATTCGGGTACAGCTTTTTCACTGCTTCTGCCAGAATGTGGGAGGCAGTATGACGGTAGGCTGCCTTTCCTGCTTCGTCATTGAATGTGAGTATATTCAGGGCGCAGTCTTTGTCAACGATGGTACGCAGGTCAACAACTTCACCGTTGATTTCCCCTGCACAGGCAGCTCTGGCAAGTCCTTCACTGATATCTTTGGCAATATCATAAACAGACATTTGCTGTTCATATTCTTTTTGGGATCCGTCTTTTAATGTAATAATCATGATCGTCGTTCTCCTTTTCGTTTGGATGTTATAATGGATAAGTTTCAATAATTATGGATACAGAAAAAGCCCGTCTCTTCCGGCTTTTTCTGCCGAAAGGGACGAGCATATCAACTCGCGGTTCCACCCTCTTTGGTGCATCTGTGCACCCGCTTCATTTGATGATAACGGAATCACCGTGCCGTATTAGGGCCGCTCCGAGGTGGTCTTCAGACAATAATCAGGCAGGATGTTCGCACCATCTCATCCCTCTCTGGAACCGTTTTACTGCTTACTCTTCTCTTCAACGCTTTATAATGGATATTATAGCATTGAGAAATGCTTTGTCAAGCTTGAAAAAATAAGTTGCTGCTCATTATATCAAATGATATAATAAATATATCATTTGATATAAAAAATGAGGTGTATAAATGGAAAAGAAACCAAAATATCGTATGATTTATGAAGATTTGGCAAATAAAATCATAAATGGGACTTATAGACCGGGACAGAAAATTATGACGGAAAAAGAAGTATCCAAACAATATGCGGTGAGCAGAATTACAAGTAAGAATGCTTTGGCTATGCTTGAGCAGGAGGGACTGATCGTACGAAAACGCGGGGCAGGTTCCTATGTGACAGATCGTGTCAGTTCGCAGGCAGAAGTACCGGAGCAGAAGACAAGTTCTGAAGGAAAGAAAATTACGATAGGGGTGCTGTTTGACTCTTTCGATTATACTTTTGGGTGTGGGATTCTGAAAGGAATAGAAAAAATCTGCAGTCAGAGGGATATCTATATGTATTTCAGACGTACGAATTCGGATATTTCACTGGAAAGAAAATATATCAATGATTTTATCGATCATGGAGTAGACGGAATCATTGTGATGTGTGTCCATAATGATATTTATGATGAAAGAATCCTCCGTCTTACTCTGGATGATTTCCCTGTTATCTTAATTGACCGCGATATGGCCAATGTGAATATTCCCTGTGTTGCTACGGATAATTATGTGGCGGCTAAGGATCTGGCGGAAAAGATGCTTGACCGTAATCACCGATATGTGTCTATTATATCTTCAGAAGAGGAAAATACCTCCACGATTAGAAATCGAATACAGGGTGTGCAGGCTGCTCTTCAGGAGAGAAAAATTTTATATGATCCAGCTTTAAATATTACAGGAATCAGCAGTCATCTGCGGAAGGATATGTCAGCGGATGAGCAGTGGGAAGCAGCGAAAAGTATGATCAAAGATTTTATGAAAGAACATCCGGATATAACTGCCTATATGGCTGTGCAGGGTCCGGCCGGGGTCATGACACTTGAAGCGGCCCAAAGTCTCGGAAGAACAGATGATATGGAAATCAGCTTTTTTGATGGACCGGAAAGGAGCTATTATCCGAAGCCGTATTATGCCAGAGTTATTCAGAACGAAGAGCTTATGGGAGAAAATGCAGTTTTATGTCTGTTGAAACGAATTCGTGGTGAACAGGTTGAAAAAAATATTGTTGTCCCATACCAAATTGTTACAAAATAGCATATCAAATATTGACATAATGATATAAAAATGATATATTCAAGATATAAAAGATATAACTAATTTCATGAAAAGGAATTGATATTATGGTGTTGTTGAAAGAACGTGTGGGGAAACTGATTGAAACAATCGGTGAAATGATTTATGAAGAAAAAATACCTGTCCGAGAATACCGTATGAAAAAAACAGACGGAAGAGAATTGAATCCGGAAGGATTGAATGTTTCGGACTGGGAAGTTATCACGGATCGTCAGATCTGGGGAGGTCACCGGGAATATTATTATTTTTATACAGAATTTACTGTTCCCGAAAGACTGAAAGGCAGACAGTTGGTTTATGAACTGAGAACGGGACGTGAAGGTGAATGGGATGCTCTCAATCCGCAATTTCTCGTATATGTCAATGGTACGATAAAACAGGGATTTGATGTAAACCACCGGGAAACTGTTTTGACAGATTCTGCAGAACCGGATGAAAAATTTTGTATTTTGCTTTCTGCCTTTACAGGGGATAATAATTTTTCTCTGCTGCTTGATTCAGAAATCAAAGCTACAGGAAAAGAGATTTATCAGTATTATTGGGATGTGAGAGTTCCTTATGAAGCAGCCAGTCTTCAGCCTGCTGATTCGGACGATCACATGGTTACAATTCAGGCTCTTAACGAATCGCTTAATTTGGTTGATCTGCGTAGACCGTATTCAGAAGCATTTTATCAGTCCATTGAAAAAGCAGAACAATATCTGCAGGAAAATTATTATGAAAAATATTGTGGAAACTCAAAACATACTGTTTATGCAGTGGGTCACACTCATATCGATCTTGCATGGCTTTGGACTTTGCGTACAACAGCAGATAAAACTGTCCGGAGTTTTTCAACCGTACTTGAACTGATGCGTCGTTATCCGGAATATAAGTTTATGCATACACAGCCGCAGGAATACATTTATGTGAAAAACAATGCGCCGGAAGTCTATGAACAGGTAAAACAGCGGGTGGAAGAAGGAAGATGGCAGCCGGAAGGTGGTATGTGGGTCGAAGCTGACTGTAATATGACGTCCGGGGAATCGCTGGTACGTCAGTTCCTATATGGCTGCAGATTTTTTCAGAAAGAATTTAATAAGAAATGTGAAATCCTGTGGCTGCCGGATGTGTTCGGGTATTCTGCCGCATTACCGCAGATTATGAAACAATGTGGAATTAAGTACTTTATGACAACTAAAATCAGTTGGAATGAGTTTAATAAAATGCCTTATGATACTTTTATGTGGGAAGGAATTGATGGAACTAAGGTATTGACTCATTTTGTTCCGTGCCGTGATTATAATGCGCCGGCTGTTGAAGGTGGTACAGAAACAGAACACTTTACTACATATAATGGCATGATGAATCCATCTCAGGTTATGGGAGGATGGCAGCGATACAGCCAAAAAGATTTAAATCCGGACATTCTGATGTGTTATGGATATGGTGACGGCGGAGGAGGTCCTACCGTTGAGATGCTGGAAAATCAGCGCAGGCTTTCCAAAGGAATTCCCGGTGTTCCCCAAACAAAACAGTGTCTTCCTACGGAGTTTTTCCATGAGTTGGAAAGACAGGTTCAGGGCAGTCGTTATCTGCCGGAGTGGAATGGGGAGTTGTACCTGGAATATCACAGGGGTACTTACACAACCATGGCGAAGAATAAACGGTATAATCGCAAATCAGAGTTTGCCTATGAAAATCTGGAATTTTATTCTGTTCTTGCAAACAGGCTTGTGGGAGCAAAATATCCGGAAGAAGAACTTCGTGAAGGCTGGGAAACTATTCTCAGAAATCAGTTCCATGATATTATTCCCGGTTCTTCTATCAAAGAAGTTTACGATGAATCATGGGAGGAATATGAAAAAATTCTCGGCACGGCAGAAGTCCTCATTGACAAGATGACAGAGGCGGCAGCTGAAGTAATCGAAGGAAATTGTGGAGATGTTGTTGTATTTAACCCCAATGGAAGTTCGGCTGAATCACTGGTAGTATTGGATACATTATCTGATGAGACCAGTGCACTGGAAGTAGACGGAAAAACATTCCCTGTTCAGAAAACAGAGGATGGATGGATCGCTATGGTTGATCAGATTCCGGAGCACGGATATCGGGTACTGAAACAGGTGACAGAAGAAGCCGGATGTGCAGGAAACTTTGAAGTTACAGTAGATAAGGTAGAAACGCCGTTTTTCCATTTTGAGATTAATGAAAAAGGACAGTTTACCAGTATTTACGATAAAAAAGCAGAACGTGAACTTCTTCAGGCGGGAAAAGCCGGAAATGTGCTTATGACTTATGAAGACCGCCCGCATAATTATGATGCATGGGATATCAATAATTATTATACGGAAAAATCATGGGAAGTTGAAGAGACTTCTGAAATCCGTGTCATTGAAAATGGACCGGTACGGGGATGCATCTGTGTAAAGCATCCGTATGGTGATTCTGAAATTGTGCAGTATCTGTACTTTTATCCGGATCAGTATCGTTTTGATATTCGAAATGAGATTGATTGGGCAGAAGATCACGTTCTTTTAAGAGATTATTTCCCTGTTGATATTCATACCAATGAGGCGACATTTGATATTCAGTATGGCAATGTAAAACGTCCCACGCATTATAATACTTCCTGGGATTTTGCCAGATTTGAGGTATGTGCACATAAATGGATTGATGTTTCAGAAGATAATTATGGAATCAGCGTTTTGAACGACTGTAAATATGGTTACAGTGTGCATGATAGTGTTATTGGCCTTACGATGCTGAAGAGCCCGAGCTATCCGAATCCTGATGCAGACAGAGGTCATCATACATTCAGCTATTCTTTCTGCCTGCATGATGGAGATTTTAGAGACGGGGATATCGTATCAAAAGCATATGCATTCAATAACCCCTGCAAAGCAGTAATCAAGCAGGAGAAAACGGAAAAAGGAATGGATACGGCAACGTCTTTGATTTCTGTCGATAAACCGAATATTGTCGTTGAAACTGTTAAGAAAGCAGAAAATAGTGAAAGTCTGATTGTCAGATGCTATGAATGTTACAATCGGCGTACAAAAGTAAATATGAAAATCGGTATGCCGGTGGGCAAGGTATGTGTGGTAAATCCTCTGGAAGATCAAATTCTGGAGGAATTGGAAATAAAAGAGGGAATCGTTTCTTTTGTGATGAAACCTTATGAAATCCGAACATTAAAATTTGATGTGATGTAGGAACGATTGTGGTTTGTTGATGGAGAGGATAAAAAATGAACAGAAAATATCAGATCGATACACAGGAAAACAGAGCTTTTTTGAAAGAATTGAGGGATGATCTGCTGCAATTTGGCCACAGATTTCCATCTGAGCAGGGAGGTTCTTATTATCTGGGTGATGATGGAACACCATGGAAAGATCGAAATCGTGAGACCTGGATCACCTGCCGGATGTGCCATGTATACAGCATAGGATCATTTCTCGGACATGAGGGCAGTGAGCAGTTGGTGGATGCGGCGCTGAAAGGATTGAAGGGAGAACTTCATGATGAGAAACATGGAGGATGGTTTGCAGGACGTACCGCTAAAGATGGAATTGTTCCGAATAAACAGTGCTATGCACATGCATTTGTGATTCTGGCTTCATGCTCAGCTTTGCTGGCAGATAGAGACGGAGCAAAAGAATTGCTGGAAGAAGTCCTGGAGCTGTATGATCTTCGGTTCTGGAACGAGGAAGAAGGGCTGGCCTGTGATACCTGGAATACTGAATTTACAGTCCTTGATGATTATCGGGGCATCAATGCCAATATGCACACCGTAGAGGCATTTCTGGCTGTGGCTGATGTGACAGGAAATGAAATCTATCGGAAAAGAGCCGGAAGAATTATCAGCCGCGTAATTGAATGGGCATCTAAAAATGACTGGAGAATTCCAGAGCATTTTACGAAAGAATGGCAGCCGGATCTGGAGTGCAACAAACAGCAGCCGGATGATCCATTTAAACCATATGGAGCGACTCCGGGACATGGAATAGAATGGGCAAGGCTTATTGTACAGTGGGCACTTTCTACATATAAAGACGCACCGGAGACAGCAGAAAAATATGTCAATGCAGCGGAGAATCTTTTTGATCGGGCTGTGGCAGATGCATGGAATGTGGATGGAGCCCGTGGTATCGTATACACCACAGACTGGGAAGGAAAACCGGTGGTCCATGATCGTATGCACTGGACCCTGGCAGAGGCAATCAATACATCAGCAATCCTTTATCACCTTACCAAAAAGACGAAATACAGTGATGTTTATGCAGAATTTATGGAGTATCTGGATGAGGAAGTTCTGGACCATGTGAATGGTTCCTGGTTCCATCAGTTAGATCAGCACAATCAGCTGATGGGAACCGTATGGCCTGGGAAATCAGATATTTATCATGCTCTGCAGGCAACATTGATCCCCTATCATACACCTGAAGTTTCGATTGCTCTGTCTGTGAAAGAGAATAAATAGAAAATATGAATGAAAAAAACTGTTGGAATTGGTACTATATTAATTCCGGCAGTTTTTTCTGTTATAGGTGCAACTTCATTTTCAGGAGAAAAATCAGCGGGAAAATCTTTATATTTTCTTAATACCACAAAGAATTTCTTTATACAAACTTTAAATGGTAAAAATGATAATAAAGCTACAACGTTTTGGGAACGTTCTTGATTTAACAAAGGAGAGTGTGGTAAAAATGAAGTCGATTCTGCTGATAGGATTAGGAAGATTTGGAAAGAATATTGCATTGAAACTGCATGAACTGGGGCATGAAGTCATGGCAGTCGATAAAAAAGAAGAAAGGGTGGAGGAAGTTCTGCCATACGTAACCAATGCACAGATTGGGGACAGCATGAATGAATTTTTTTTGCAGTCCCTTGGTGTGGATAATTATGATGTGTGCATCGTGGCTATCGGAAACGATTTTCAAAGTTCATTGGAAACGACTTCGCTGCTGAAAGAACTGGGAGCAAAATTAGTGGTTTCCCGCGCAGCAAGAGATGTGCAGGCAAAGTTTCTTTTAAGAAATGGAGCGGATGAGATCGTATATCCGGAAAAACAGCTGGCTGCATGGACAGCGATCCGGTACAGTTCGGATCATATCTTTGATTACATTGAACTGGCAGATGACTATGCCATTTTTGAGATTGAGGTACCGCTTTCCTGGCTGAGAAGAACAGTGGGTGAGATTAATATTCGCCAGAAATATAACATTAATATTATGGCACTGAAAAGGGCGGATAAAATGGAACTGACTATTACATCAGATACCTGCTTTGCAAAGGGTGATGCTATGCTGGTCTTGGGAAAATATAAAGATATTCAGAAATGTTTTCATATATGAGTGATGAGGTGATACCATGGAAATGCTTGTAATCGTACCGATATTTGTTATAATCGGAATCAGGGGTTTTTATCTGATGGGAAAATGGGATGATTTTCTGGGAAAAAACTTTGTTTCAGAAGAAGAAAAAACAGTATCGGCAGAAAAAAAGTATATTTCTGACAGCGCCTCGGATGTAGAAGATGATATGAACGTCATCCGTGAGAAAAAGGAAAAATATTTTCATATCAGTGATGTGATAAAAAGTGTGGGAATGATCATTCTGGCATCATTGATTGGTTTTGGATTCTGGAAAATGGGGCTTAGTGAGTCCAATATTATTATGGTATATATTCTTGCTGTTTTAATTATTTCTGTGATTACAACCCAGCGGATATACAGTTTGATTTCCTCGGCGGTAAGCGTGATTGTATTTAATTTCTTATTTACCGTTCCCCAGTATACACTGCGGGCATATGAAAAAGATTATCCGATAACCTTTGTCATCATGTTTGTGTCTGCTTTTCTTACGGGAACTCTGGCAACGCAGGTAAAAAAACAGGCGGCTAAAGCGGCAGAAGCAGCATTGATCGCACAGAAAGAACAGCTCCGGGTGAATCTGCTCCGTTCGATTTCTCATGATCTTCGGACGCCGTTGACGTCTATATCCGGTCATGCCAGCAATTTGTTATCCAATGGGGATAAATTTGACAGCAATACAAAAGAACAATTGTATCTGGATATTTATGATGATTCTATGTGGCTGATTAACCTGGTGGAAAATCTGCTGGCCGTAACCAGAATTGAGGATGGAAAATTAAATATCCGCTTATCCACAGAGATTCTGGATGAGATTATCACAGAAGCCCTGCAGCATATTAACAGAAAGAAAGGGGAGCATAAAATTCTGTTTTATTCGCAGGAAGATTTTATTCTGGTGATGGCAGATCCAAGGCTGATCGTGCAGGTTATTATAAACATTGTGGATAATGCGATCAAATATACACAGCCAGGGTCTGAAATTGTAATAACGACACAGAAGGAGCAGGATCGGGCTATCGTCCGTATTGCAGATAACGGACCGGGAATTCCGGATGAAATGAAACCCCAGATATTTGATATGTTTTACAGTGGGGCTAAAAGCGTTGCAGACAGTAGGCGGAGCCTGGGTTTGGGTCTGGCTCTGTGCAAAGCGATTGTAGAGGCTCATGGAGGAACTCTGGAACTTTCAGATAATGTTCCCCGGGGAGCTGTATTTACATTTTCACTGCCGGTAAAAGAGGTAAATCTACATGAATAAAACTTTGATATTAGTTGTGGAAGATGATAAATCAGTACAGAATCTGATGGTGACAACACTGAAAACTCATGAGTACAGGTATCTGACAGCGATGAGCGGGGAAACAGCTATACTGGAAACATCTTCGCACAATCCGGATATTATATTGCTGGATCTGGGTCTGCCGGACATGGATGGTGTGGATGTGATCCGTAAAATCCGTACCTGGTCGGATACGCCTATTATTGTAATCAGTGCAAGGAGTGAGGATACAGATAAAGTGGAGGCTCTGGATGCCGGAGCAGATGACTATCTGACCAAACCATTTTCGGTTGAGGAACTTCTGGCACGACTCCGCGTAACAGAGAGGAGACTGGTCGCTGCACAAAGCGAACTGAAAAAAGATGCTGTTTTTGTGAATGGAAGCCTGCGGGTAGATTACTCGGCGGGATGTGCCTATCTGGAAGATGAAGAACTTCATCTGACACCAATCGAATATAAGCTTTTGTGTCTGCTGTGCCAGAATGTGGGAAAGGTCCTGACACATACATTTATCACACAGAAAATCTGGGGACACAGCTGGGATAATGATGTGGCTTCGCTTCGGGTATTTATGGCGACACTTCGGAAAAAACTGGAAAAAAACTCAGAATCTGTACAGTATATACAAACCCACGTGGGTATTGGATATAGAATGGTAAAAGTGTAAAAATAGGTTATGTGCGAATGCTGGATAAACATTGACAATTGATTTTAAATTCCTTATACTGTATTTAGTGAAGTATCACAAAAATGTCGAAAAATGTAAAGGATAGGTGAGCATTATGTACATGGATGATTACAAGCGCTGGATGGAAGCGAATTTGGAAGACGCAGCGCTGAAAGAAGAACTGGAATCTATTGCCGGTAATGAAGAAGAGATTAAGGATCGTTTTGCAGTTGCCCTTAAATTCGGTACTGCAGGTTTGCGCGGTGTCCTGGGAGCAGGTTCTAACCGTATGAATATTTATGTGGTTCGTCAGGCTACACAGGGCCTTGCCAACTGGGTGAAGACACAGGGAGGCAATCAGCTTGTGGCAATCAGCTATGACAGCCGTATCAACAGTGATGTTTTTGCAAAAACAGCAGCCTGCGTTCTGGCAGCTAATGGTATCAAAGTTCGTATCTATGATGCGTTGATGCCCGTTCCTGCTCTGAGTTTTGCAACTCGATATTATGAAGCAAATGCAGGTATTATGGTTACAGCTTCTCACAATCCTGCAAAATATAATGGATATAAAGCCTATGGTCCTGACGGATGTCAGATGACAGATGAGGCAGCAGATATTGTTTACGCAGAGATTCAGAAAACAGATATCCTTGACGGAGCTAAGATTATGGGCTTTGAGGAAGGTATGGAAGCAGGTCTGATTTCTTATGTGGGAGATGACTGTAAAGAAGCTCTTTATGCAGCTATTGAAGCGCGCAGCGTTCGTCCAGGTCTGTGCAAGACAGCAGGACTGAAACTGGTATATTCTCCATTGAATGGTTCCGGTTTGGTTCCGGTTACCCGTATTTTGTCTGATATTGGAATTGATGATGTTACCATCGTTCCGGAACAGCAGTATCCGGATGGAAACTTCCCGACCTGTCCGTATCCGAACCCGGAGATTTTCGAAGCACTTCGTCTTGGTCTGGAGTTGGCTGAAAAGTCGGGTGCCGATCTGATGCTGGCAACTGACCCGGATGCAGACCGTGTAGGTATCGCTATTAAATGTCCGGATGGAACTTATGAGCTGGTTTCCGGTAACGAAGTAGGTGTTCTTCTTCTGGACTATATCTGTGCAGGCCGTATTGAGAACGGAACAATGCCGAAGAATCCGGTTGCAGTAAAATCAATCGTTTCCACACCGCTGGCAGATGCAGTAGCTGCTAATTATGGTGTAGAACTTCGCAGTGTTTTGACCGGATTCAAATGGATCGGCGATCAGATTGCAGGACTGGAAGCAGCAGGTGAAGTGGATCGCTTCATTTTCGGATTCGAAGAGAGCTATGGTTATCTTGCAGGTCCGTATGTACGCGACAAAGATGCTATTATCGGATCTATGCTTATTTGTGAGATGGCTGCTTATTATCGCAGCATTGGTTCTTCCATCAAAGAACGTCTGGAAGAAATCTATGCAAAATATGGCCGTTATCTGAATAAAGTTGACAGTTTTGAGTTCCCGGGACTTTCCGGAATGGATAAAATGACTGGTATTATGGATGAACTTCGTCAGAATCCTCCAAAAGAAATTGCCGGTTATAAAGTTACAAAAGTTACAGATTACAAGAAACCGGAAGAGACAGGTCTCCCGGCAGCCAATGTTCTGATTTACGCACTGGAAGGTGGAGCAACTGTAGTTGTTCGTCCGTCCGGTACAGAACCAAAGATCAAAACATATTTTACAACACTTGGAAAAGATCTGGCAGAAGCAGAAGCACAGAAAGAAAAACTTGCTGAAGCGTTGAAACCGATTTTTGCATAATCTCAAAGGGGCAGGATGTGAGTTGCATCCTGCCCTTAAAAATGTGTGCTGAGCATGACATTAATCTTACTGGTGAAAAGGCAGCCACGGGTATTTACTGTAAATACATAAATTGATTGGAAGGAGTGATTTCATATGAGAAATACAACAATGAACAGTATCGATAAAAATAGGAGGGTGGCAATGTATTAACCCTCTGAACAAAACGGAGGAAAGAAAATTGTATAACGAAAAGGATATTATTTCTAAGTGGAATTCGGAGATGTATGATTGTAATGAAACAGATACCAATGATGTGGAATTTGCATTATCTGTTATAGGTATTGAACCTAAGCATATTTTGGAGATTGCTTGCGGTAGTGGGCGATTTCTTGTACCTATGGCAAACGCAGGACACAATGTTACAGGTCTTGATTTCGATGAACATATGTTAAATAGAATAGCTACAAAAATATCAGGTAATCAAAATATTCGTTGGCATAAGTCTGATGTCATTAACGATGAATGGGAAAATGGATTTGATATTGTGCTGTTGGTTGCTAATTTCCTATCTAACATTGTATCTGATATGGATTATGAGCAAGCACAAGAACTGATGATTAAAAAATCAGCTGACGCACTTGTTTCAGGCGGATATGTTCTCATTGATTACGCATACACATTTTATCCCGAGAAATGGTTTAATAACCCTAATCCAAATATTGTATGGCAAGGAACAGATAGCGAGGGAAATTCTGGAAAAATGGTATTGCTTAATAATACTTATGATACGGAAACAGGCATCGCAAAATGTACTCGCAGATTTGAAATGACACTTGTTGATGGAAGTAGTCTTATTCAAGAAATACCAACTGAGAAACATTTTGCAACTATTGAGCAGGTTCGTGAGTGGTTAAAACGTTCCGGGTTTGTCATCGAAAACGAGTGGGGAGATTACCAAGGTAATCCTATTAGTGAAAATACAAGCAGAGCAATTATCTGGGCAAAGAAAATGTAATTACAATTTGTCCGTCACTTGCTTTTGAAAAATCAAAGTGCTACATTTTTTTCCATCTGAAAATTCAGATGAAACATTAAGCACAAGTACCCCCCAAAAAAAATACAACAAATTTGACAAATTATTTGTGCACCTTTTTTTCGTTGTGAGTATTTCACGTTTGGAGACAAAAAACCTCAAATGCTTGACAATAAGCATTTGAGGTTTGAATTAAAAAAAGCACGAGACGGGATTCGAACCCGCGACCCTCGCCTTGGCAAGGCGATACTCCACCACTGAGCCACTCGTGCATAATCATTATGAAGCGGGTGATGGGAATCGAACCCACGTATCCAGCTTGGAAGGCTGGTGTTCTACCATTGAACTACACCCGCAAGTGTTTTTCTGTTGTTCTCAACAACAAAACTGATTATACATGATGTTCAAAGCGTTGTCAAGAACTTTTTTTAAAATTTTTAAAAATGCCCAGAACTGGAATCGAACCAGTGACACGAGGATTTTCAGTCCTCTGCTCTACCAACTGAGCTATCTGGGCAAGTCCATAAACAATAATAACATGAGGAATGAAAAAAAGCAAGAGGAAAATTCAAAAAATTGAATTTTTTTGCGATTTTTATAGGCCATATCATTTGTTTCTGTAATTTCCATCCTACATTTTACCAATTTTAGTAGGCCCAGTAAGCTATTTCTGGAATTCACAGCCTACGTTTCTCCTTATCTGGTAGGATGAAAATGTGAAAAACAAGAAATGAAGCCTACCGAAAGACCAAAAAGGTAGGATGGAAACCGAAAAATCAAACGTTGTAACCTATTTTCCAGAAAGTATAGTAGGCCTTAATACATGTAGACAGGTTTTGCGGCCTATTCTATAGCAAAAATGATAGGCCGCAGAACAGAAAAACAGACTTTGCGGCCTACTTCCAAGAGAATATTGTAGGACAAAAACGCTGAAATACATTTTATAGCCTACCCAGGAGGTCTTGAGATGAAATAGTTGAATGCTGAACTGTAACCAACGAATTACAAAAAAGCATATTTTACTTGCAGTCCCCTGTCGCTTTGTGTTATAATTCTGTGCAATATCATATTAAAACAATAAAGCGTAAGAAAAAAGGAGAACACCATGTATTCATTTGACGAAATTCTTAAAACAGATCCTGAGATTGCGCAGGCAATTAGACAGGAAGTTGACAGGCAGAACTCTCATATTGAATTGATTGCTTCTGAAAACTGGGTAAGTAAAGCTGTTATGGCTGCTATGGGAAGCCCTTTAACTAATAAGTATGCGGAAGGTTATCCGGGTAAGAGATATTATGGCGGATGTGAATGTGTGGATGAAGTAGAAACACTGGCAATTGAAAGAGCAAAGAAATTATTCGGATGTACTTATGCCAATGTGCAGCCTCATTCAGGTGCACAGGCAAATATGGCAGTATTTTTTGCTATGTTGAAACCGGGAGACACGGTTATGGGTATGAATCTGGCACATGGTGGTCATTTGAGCCATGGAAGTCCGGCTAATTTTTCCGGAGCATATTTCCATGTAGTGCCTTATGGTGTAAACGATGAAGGATATATTGATTACGATGAAGTAAGAAGAATTGCACTGGAAGCAAAGCCGAAGCTGATTGTAGCAGGAGCAAGTGCATATGCCAGAGTGATTGATTTTAAGCGATTCCGTGAAATTGCGGATGAAGTGGGAGCATATCTGATGGTTGATATTGCCCATATCGCTGGTCTTGTGGCTGCAGGTATTCATCCAAGTCCGATTCCTTATGCCCATGTGACAACAACTACGACACATAAAACATTGAGAGGACCAAGAGGCGGTCTGATTCTTTCCAGCGAAGAGATTGCAAAACAGTTTAATTTTAACAAGGCAATTTTCCCGGGAACCCAGGGAGGTCCTCTGATGCATGTGATTGCAGCGAAGGCTGTTTGCTTCCAGGAAGCGCTGCAGCCAGAATACGTAGAATATCAGAAACAGATTGTTAAAAACTGTAAAGCTCTGGCAGACGGATTGACAAGAAGAGGTATCAAACTGGTGTCCGGAGGAACAGATAATCATCTGATGCTGGTAGATCTCAGAGGAACGGGAATTACAGGTAAAGCGATGGAAAAACTTCTGGATGAAGCAAATATTACATGTAATAAGAATGCAATCCCCAATGATCCGGAATCTCCTTTCGTAACCAGTGGTGTACGTCTGGGAACTGCTGCAGTTACTTCCAGAGGAATGAAAGAGGAAGATATGGAGCAGATTGCAGAGGCGATCGCCCTGATGATTCAGGATAAAAACAATAAAGATAAAGCCCTCGCCATTGTAAAAAATCTGACAGATAAATACCCGCTGAACGCATAAATAAGGGTAATTTTAAAGTTAAGTCCATAACAGATATAATTGAATTTTTGCGGCTGTCATGTTACAATAATGTCAGAAATTTCACATGACAGTGAAGAACTTCGTAACTGTTCAGTACCATTACCGTGGCTGCCGAATCGTTACAGAATTTCAAAGAAAAGGAAAAGAGGACAAGATATGTTTGATGTAACAGCTTTGGGAGAAGTTTTAATTGATTTTACTCCATATGGGGTATCAGAAGCAGGAATGGCATTGTTTGAGCAGAATCCGGGAGGGGCACCGGCTAATGTTCTTGCCGCAGTTTCCAATCTGGGACAGAAACCTGCCTTTATCGGTAAAGTTGGAGATGATATGCATGGAGCATTGCTGAAAGATACGCTGGATCGTATCGGTGTTGATACTTCAGGTATGGTTGTAGATTCCAACTATTTTACTACCCTGGCTTTTGTATCTTTGAAAAATGGAGAGAGAAGCTTTTCATTTGCCAGAAAACCAGGTGCTGACACTCAGCTGACCAGTGAGGAAATCAATCTTGATGTAGTTAGAAATACTAAAATTTTCCATTGCGGTTCCCTGTCTTTGACAGATGAGCCGGCAAGAAGTGCCACTTTTTTTGCAGTGAAAGAGGCAAAGGCAGCGGGAGCAGTTATTTCTTATGATCCGAACTATCGGCCACTGTTATGGAAAAGTGAAGAAGAGGCAGTGAAACATATGCGTTCCATGATACCGTATGCGGATATTATGAAGATTTCCGATGAAGAAACTGCACTGCTCAGCGGCAAATCTGATCCTATGGAAGCGGCTGAAGTACTTCTGGATCAGGGAGTATCCTGTGTGATCGTAACTCTTGGAAAGGACGGCGCTCTTCTGAAAACAAAACAGGTTGAAGTTCAGGTAAAAGGAAAGGACAGAAAGCCGGTTGATACTACAGGAGCCGGTGATTCGTTCTGGGGAGGAATTCTTTCCCGTCTGGCACTGAATAACGTAAAACCGGCAGATCTGACAAAAGAACAGGCAGAAGAGTATCTGAAGTTTGCCAATGCGGTTGCAGGTCTCTGCGTGGAAAAACGCGGTGCGATTCCAGCTATGCCTACCCTTGAACAGGTTATGAATGAATTATGAGAATCCTTCTGACAGCAATCAATGCAAAGTATATCCATTCCAATCTGGCTGTATACAGTCTGCAGGCGTATGCCCGAAAGTATCAGGAACATATTGGACTGGCTGAATTTACGATTAATCAGAATAAAGAGGAAATTTTGAAAGGAATCTTCCGGCGTAAGCCGGAAGTCCTTTGCATTTCCTGCTATATTTGGAATATTTCACTGGTAAAAGAACTGGTAAAAGAGATACACAAGATACTTCCGGACACTGCCATCTGGCTGGGTGGACCGGAAGTTTCCTATGATGCGGAAAAAGTTCTGAGGGATAATCCGGAGATTACAGGTATTATGAAAGGTGAAGGAGAAGCTACTTTTCTGGAACTGGTCGCGTGCTATGTGGAAAGCAAAACAAGTGAGGAACGGATAGACCAACTGGAACAGATTGCAGGTATCACTTACCGGATCGGGGAACTTTGTGGAGAAAATAGCACTGCACCGGATGACTGCGCAGCCATTCGGGATAATGGGTGGCGCAAGATTATGAATCTGAGTGAGATTCCATTTGTCTATGAAAATCTGGAAAACTTTGAAAACAGGATTATCTATTATGAATCCAGCAGAGGGTGTCCATTTTCCTGCAGCTATTGTCTTTCTTCCATTGATAAGAAACTGAGATTCCGGGATCTTAATCTGGTAAAAAAAGAACTGCAGTTTTTCCTGGACCATAAGGTTCCGCAGGTGAAATTCGTTGACCGGACATTTAACTGCAGCCATGAACATGCCATGGAAATCTGGAAGTATCTGATTGCACACGATAATGGGATTACCAATTTTCATTTTGAAGTGGCGGCCGATCTGCTGACAGAAGAAGAAATATCATTGATTCAGACGATGAGACCGGGAATGATTCAGCTGGAGATTGGGGTGCAGTCTACCAATCCGGCAACAATCCGGGAAATCCGCCGCAGGATGGATCTGAATCTTGTAAAAGCCAATGTGGAGCGGATACGTCAGGGGAATAATGTGCATCAGCATCTGGATCTGATTGCAGGGCTTCCCTGGGAAGATTATGAGACTTTTGGAAGATCATTTGATGGCGTTTACGAGATGAAGCCTCAGCAATTGCAGCTGGGATTTTTGAAGGTTCTAAAAGGCTCTTATATGAGTGAGATGGCAGAGGAATATGGATGTTGTCATCAGGATAAGGAGCCGTATGAAGTTCTATTTACCCGGTGGCTTCCCTATGAGGATCTGCTGCGTCTGAAACTGGTGGAGGAGATGACGGAAGTTTATTATAACAGTGGCCAGTTTCTGAAGACCATACCGGCGGCGGTCAGCTTGTTTGAGAGCCCGTTTGCCTTCTATCAGGCATTGGGTGATTATTATGATCAAATGGGATATCTCGATATTTCTCATACCCGTATCCGCAGATATGAAATATTAAGAGATTTTCTGAAGGAAACAGCACCCGGGAAGGAGAAGATGTTCAGAGAATTACTGGTATTTGATCTGTATTCCAGAGAAAATCTAAAAACCCGTCCGTCCTGGGCTGACGATCAGAAACCGTACAAATCCAGATTTCGCAGGTTTTATCAACAGGAAGTACAGGAACGTAGATTTTTGCCGGGATATGAAGCATATGATGAAAAACAGATGAGTAAAATGACACATCTGGAAGTAATGCATTTTCATCCTGATACCCTGGAGCCGGGTACTTTTGTATATCTTTTTGATTATCAAAAACGGGATGTGCTGACATATGCCGCGTCCTACTGTCAGGTAGAACTGGAAGAAGAGGAAAGCTATGTAGTGGTTGACCTGGAAACCACCGGTCTTCAGCCGGGTAAAGACCGGATTCTTGAGATAGGTGCAGTGAAGGTAGAAGACGGGCGGGTGACAGATACATTCTGTATGTTCATTAATCCTCGTATGGAAATACCGGAGTATATTCAGCAGTTGACGGGTATCACACAGGACATGGTACAAAACGGAGCGATGGCAGAAGAAGCATTTTGCCAATTTCATGAATTTTGTGGTGATATGACCCTTATGGGACATAATCTGATGTTCGATTATAGTTTTCTCAAACATCAGGCAGTGAATCAGAAGATACCCTTTGAGAAAAAGGGAATTGATACGCTGAAAATAGCCAAGACTCTCCTGCCGGATATTGAGAGCAGAAGTCTGACCAGTCTGTGTGAATATTTTCAGATAAACAGAGAACAGGCACATCGTGCATTTCATGATGCACTGGCTACTCATGAGTTATATGTTAAGTTAAAGGAGATCGCCTCTTCTGAACAGAAGAAAGTTTTTCAGCCGGTACAGCTGCAATATCGGCCCAAAAGACAAAGTCCGATTACAAATTCACAAAAAGCCTACTTGAATGATTTGGTGAAATATCATAAAATAGAGCTTGGCGTTGAAACCGACAGTATGACTAAGAGCGAAGCGTCAAAGAAAATAGATAACATTATTTCTCAATATGGAAGGATTGTAAGGTGATGTTTTATGTGGAATAATAAGGGAAAAAGAATTATGGCAACCATCATTGCAGTTATCATGGTTCTTGCCATGGTAGTTCCGTTGGCGATGGACATGTTTATCTGATAGTGACAGGAGCAGATCATTGATGAAAAGAAGATATTTGTGTGCGTTATTTTTGCTGGCCAGTGTTGTTTTTGGAGCAAATTCTGCAGCAGCGCAGGAAGATCCGGTTGTACTGCAGCCGGAAGAGGAACATATGGCGGTGGACAGCACAGAACTGGATACAGGAACTTCTTCTAACAGTGTCAGTCCGTCAGGGAAAATACTGGATCATATTTATCTGGATACGGTGGATCTGTCAGGAATGACTGTGGAGGAGGCAGAGACTGCAGCAGATCAGAGGATGGAAGAAATTAGCGGATATCATATTGTTCTTCATATGGATGATCAGTCTGTGGCTGTAACTGCGAAAGACTTGGGCGTCAGCGGGGCCAATCATGATGCGGTGCTTGCAGCGGCTGAACTGGGACAGACAGGAAATGTTATAAAGCGGTATAAAGCCAAAAAAGATCTGGAAAAAGAACCGCTGCAGATTCCCATGCAGTATCAGGTTGATACGGAAGCTGTGCGCAGTGCACTGGAGCAGTATTGTATTCCGCTGAATCGGGAAGTGATTAACTATGGGCTTACACATAATCAGGGTGTATTTCAGATCACTGGCGGTCAGAGTGGAGTGGAATTGAAAGTGGAAGACTCCATACAGACTGTAGAATATTATCTGACAGAAGTATGGAAGGATGGTATCGGTAATGTCGAACTGGATGTGGATATTACGGAGCCGAAAGGCTCACAGGAAGAACTTTCCAGAGTAAAGGATGTGCTGGGACAGGGCAGCACGAATTATTCACAGGGAAAAGTGGGAAGAGCTCAGAATATTAAGACCGGTGTGGAAAAGTTGAGCGGACAGGTGCTTTATCCTGGAGACAGCCTTTCCGTGTGTGAGCTGGTTACTCCATTTACGGAGGAAAATGGGTATCAGATGGCTCCTTCTTATGCTAATGGCGAAGTTGTGGATTCGTTAGGCGGTGGAATCTGTCAGGTATCTACGACTCTTTATCTGGCGGTTATCCGTGCTGAATTGGAAGTGACAGAACGATATAATCATTCTATGAGTGTTGCCTATGTGAAGCCTTCGATGGATGCAGCTATTGCAGAAGGTTCCAAGGATTTTAAGTTTGTCAATAATCTGGAAGCCCCGGTATATATTGAAGGATATGCCGCCGGTGGAACGATTAGTTTTGCGATTTATGGAGAAGAATATCGGTCTGCCGGAAGAACGGTTGTATATGAAAGTGAAACGGTTGAGACAATTCAGCCGCAGACCCAGCTTACAGCGGACACAGAAAGTAACTTTGGAAGTATTCAGCAGACCCAGAGTGGTCATACAGGTTATAGAGCAAAATTGTGGAAAGTGGTCACAGAAAATGGTCAGGAGACCAGAGAAGAGGTCAACAGCAGTTATTATCAGATGACACCTAACAAATATAAAGTGGGTGTCAAAACGGATAATGCAGAAGCGTCCAGTGCCATGTATGGAGCAATTGCACTGAATGATTTAAATGAGGTTTATGTAGTGTTAAATAAATACTAAGATGAATTCGGACAGCACAACAGAGAGGAAGGTATAGGAGAATGAAGATTGGAAAATTGCCGGAACCGGTTTTAATTCGTTCTGTATTGAAGCAGGTCAGACATAGAAGAGATGAGGTTCTGGTGGGACCTGCGGTGGGACAGGATTGTGCGGCACTGCAGATAGAACCAGATGAAGCCCTTGTTATGTCGACAGATCCTATTACAGGAACGGTCAAGGACCTGGGCCGGCATTGTATCCATATTACAGCGAATGATCTTGCTGCTGCCGGAGCGGAACCTATTGGTGTGATGCTCACGGTAATGCTTCCTGATTCCGTGGAAGAACCGGAGCTTCGAAAGATGATGCAGGATGTGGAGTCCGTCTGCAGTGAACTTCAGATGGAAGTGCTGGGAGGCCATACAGAGATTACCAATGTGGTTCGACAACCCCTGATCTCTGTTACCGGAGTGGGAAAAGTAAAGAAGTCCCATGTTTTACAGACTTCACAGATTCAGCCCGAGCAGGATATCATAATAACCAAATGGATTGGACTGGAAGCTACAACTATTCTGGCCAAAGAAAAAGAAGAAGAATTGAGAAAGCGTTTTCCGTCTGGAATCGTAGATACGGCGATGGGTTTTGACCGCCTGCTTTCTGTTATTCCGGAATCACGGATCGCAATGGCTCATGGAGTATCAGCTATGCATGATATCACAGAGGGCGGAGTATTTGGTGCCCTCTGGGAGATGGCAAGCGGAGCAGGTGTCGGACTGGAAGTGGATCTGAAAAAGATACCTATTCGTCAGGAAACTGTTGAAATATGCCAGTATTTTGACCTGAATCCCTATCAGATTATGTCCAGCGGTTCCATGATGATCGCTGCAGACAATGGCCATGAACTGGTGAGAAAACTGGAAGCGGCAGGAATTCACGGGTCGGTAGTGGGAAGAACTAACAGTGGCAATGACAGAATTCTCAGGAACGGAGAAGATGTACGCTATCTTGATAAACCACAGCCGGATGAATTATACAGGATATTGGGATAAAGCCTCCGGCGGATTGCAGAAGTGTACTTGAATGATTTGTATAAAGAAAAAAAGGAGCGGAGAATGGCTGGACTGAATATTGTATTATATGAGCCGGAAATTCCGGCCAATACCGGAAATATCGGACGAACCTGTGTGGCTACGGGAACAAGGCTGCATTTGATAGAACCTCTGGGATTTCTTCTTAATGAAAAGTCCATCAAGAGAGCAGGCATGGATTACTGGGAACATCTGGATGTTACCAGATATGTCGATTATGAGGATTTTCTGGAAAAAAATCCGGGAGCGAAAATTTATATGGCATCAACCAAGGCTCCGCGAACCTATACGGAAGTGGAATATGAAGATGACTGTTATATTATGTTTGGAAAAGAAAGCGCAGGGATACCGGAAGAAATCTTGCTGGAAAATCAGGAAACAGCCATCCGCATTCCCATGTTGGAAAAAATACGTTCTCTGAATCTCAGTAATTCTGTGGCGATTGTATTATATGAAGCACTCCGGCAGCATAATTTTTCAAATATGCAGCTGGAAGGACATCTGACACGGTATGAATGGAAATGACATGTAATATGATAAAATTGGTAATGGTGTAAAAAATGCTGCACCATTACCTTTTTTTTATCGTGTTTTATCAAGGGTAAATATAAACTCGGTTCCCACACCCTCGGTACTGATCACATTGATGTTCTGATGGTGTGCGGTGATGATTTCTTTTACGATGGAAAGTCCCAGACCAGTTCCTTTCCGGTCTTTTCCGCGGGAAGAATCCAGTTTGTAAAAACGGTCCCAGATTTTATTCAGGCTGGAACGGGGAATTCCCTGTCCGGTGTCTTTGACAGATACAAAGACCGTGCCGTGTTTTTCTGTAGTTTCTACTTTAATAGTGGAATCATTGTCACTGAATTTGATGGCATTATCGATCAGATTATACAGTACCTGTTGAATCTGTTCCATATCGGCGGTGACAAACAATTTCTCGGATTCCAGATGAAGTTCGATGACTATCATTTTCTTTCGGCAGGTTCCTTCGAAAGAGGCAGCAGTACTTTTGATCGTCTGATTGATATCGAAGTTGGTCATATGTATCGGCCGTCCGCGTTTATCCAGTTTGTCCAGGGTGAGAAGACTCTGTGTGAGCTTCTCCAGACGTTCTGTTTCACCCACTACAATTTTCAGATAACGCTCCTGCATTTCCGGTGGAATCGTGCCATCCATTATGGCTTCGATATAGCCTTTGATTGATGTCAGCGGAGAACGAAAATCGTGGGAAACATTGGCAACAAATTTGTGCTGATATTCACCCATTTTATTCAGCTCGTCGGACATATAATTCAGCGTGGTGGCCAGATACCCCATTTCGTCATCCGTATCCACCGGAATATTGTAATCCAGATTACCGGCGGCATATTCATTGGCTCCGATTGTGATTTTTTTCAGCGGTCGGTATACACTGAAGGAAAAGAGCCCAAGAATCATTACAGAAAACAGATAGAGAATCAGAAAAATAATATAAACGGTGATCAGGATCCCTTCACGTTTTTGAATGATTTCATCCATGGAAATATGAAGTGATACATACCCTTTAATGTGCAGGTTTTTAGTAATCGGAACCATGGTGCTGATCACATCATCCAAAATATACTGATAAAACTTTCCTGTCTGGTAGTGGACGGTTCCCAGCGCTGCCGGATCAAAACCATCGATCGGATCCGGCAGGTTTGACGTATAGGCATGATTTGTATCAATCAGAGGAACTCCTTTGGGATTCAGAATCAGAATGCGGGCATCCTGATAGATTGCCAGGGTTTTTAGTGCCTGGTAAGTTTCCTGAATCTCATCTGTGTCCGTATAGTTTGTATTGGCATAATGTGTGGCAAGAGAAATTGCCTCTTTATAAAGTGATTCTCCTGTATTTTCTTCAATCCGATTCTGTATCAAAGCAGATCCCAGCGTGGAGATAGTAAAAATACCCAGGATGCCAAGAATGATGTAAGCTGCAATGAACTTAAAATACAATGTATTTTTCATCAGGATTTGACCTCAAATTTATAGCCGATACCCCAAACGGTGCTGATTGCCCAACTGGAATGATCTTTGATTTTTTCACGAAGACGCTTAATATGAACATCTACGGTCCGGGTATCACCGATATACTCGTATCCCCAGATATGATCTAAGAGCTGCTCTCTGGTAAATACCTGGTTTGGTGATGAGGCAAGAAAATATAGAAGTTCCAGTTCTTTCGGTGGCATATCGATAGTATTTCCATTATAAACAACAGAATAATTAGTCAGATTAATGACAAGATCCGGATATTCTACGTATTTTCCGGTGTTCTTAGGTGTTTGCGTTGGAGCTGGCTGAAAACGGCGCAGAACCGCTTTTACTCTTGCTACAAGTTCTTTAGAATCAAAGGGCTTGATGATATAATCATCAGCCCCCAGTTCCAGACCGAGAACTTTATCGAATACTTCACCTTTGGCAGACAGCATGATAATAGGCACGTTGGACTTATGACGAATTTCCCTGCATACCTGATATCCGTCGATACCCGGAAGCATCAGATCCAGAAGAATCAGGTTAGGTTGAAAAGCCGAAAAAGCATGTAGTGCCTCTTCGCCATCATTCACAATTTTGCATTCAAAGCATTCTTTCGTCAGATAAAGAGAAATAAGTTCGGCGATATTATTGTCATCATCGACAATCAGGATTTTCTGTTTTGCTACCATAGTTGCGTCATCTCCTTATTTTTTAAATTCTACGATGGTTACACCGGCATCTCCCTCACCGAATTCACCCAGGCGGAAAGAGGAGACGTATTTTACTTTTCTCAGATAGTTGTGAACGCCTTTCCGAAGGGCACCGGTTCCCTTTCCGTGTACTACACGTACACTGGGGATATGGGCCAGATAGGCGTCATCCAGATACTTGTCCAGCTCCGCGATTGCTTCATCCACGGTTTTGCCCAGAAGATTGATTTCAATTCCCACGGACGAAGATTTGGACATTTTAATCTTGCCGGCACTGGTTTTCTGCATATTGGGAGCTGTGATAACAGCTTCTTCCTGCAGCAGAGCCAGATCAGAAATATGAATCTTGGAACGCATGATACCCATCTGAACAAAAAGGAAACCTTTGGAATCCGGCAGGGAGCTTACGGTTCCTTTCAGATTCAGGCTGAGAACTTTGACGCCATCGCCAAGATGCAGATCGGAGGGCTTCAGACTGCCGGTGGTCTTCTTTTCCTTTATGGAAATATTTTTCTCCACTTTTGTCATCTTCTGGCGAAGCTTTTGCCGCTCAGCTTCCATTTCTTTCACTGATATGTTGGCCTGACCAAACTTATGGAAATTCTTCATGGTCTGATCAGCGTATTCTTTGGCTTCTCTGAGAATCGCATGAGCTTCTTCGTTAGCTTCCTGAATAATGCGTTCTTTCCTCTGATCCAGTTTTTCCTGTTTGGCTTCCAACTTGGATTTCAGTGCATGGATTTCTTCTTTATATTTTTCAATTTCAAGACGTTCTCTTTCAATGGTCACTCTGTTTGCTTCCAAAGTGGAGATTACATCTTCAAAGGATTCATCTTCTTCACTGATTTGTTTTTTCGCATCATCGATGATATAAGAAGGCAGTCCCAGTTTGCCGGAAATAGCAAAGGCATTACTTTTTCCCGGTACTCCGATCAAAAGACGATAGGTGGGTCGAAGTGTCTCCACATCAAATTCGCAGGAGGCATTTTCCACGCCCGGAGTAGATAGAGCATATACCTTCAGCTCGCTGTAATGGGTCGTTGCCATGGTGCGGATTCCCTGCTTCTGCAGGTGATTCAGAATGGCAATTGCCAGTGCCGCTCCTTCCGTAGGGTCGGTACCGGCACCCAGCTCATCAAACAATACCAGAGAATGTGGATCTGCCTTTTCGATAAAGGATACCACATTCGTCATATGCGAAGAAAAAGTACTGAGCGACTGTTCAATGCTCTGTTCGTCCCCGATATCTGCATAGACTTCATCGAAAATAGAAAGTTCAGAACGATCCAGTGCCGGAATATGTAGTCCGGACTGTCCCATCAGAGTAAGCAGTCCCACGGTTTTCAGTGATACCGTTTTACCACCGGTATTGGGACCAGTGACGATCAGAAGATGAAATTCTTTTCCCAGGTGGATATCAATAGGAACTACTTTCTCTTTAGCAATCAGTGGGTGGCGCCCTTTTCGTATGTTAATATAGCCGTCCGTATTGAAAATAGGACGTGTGGCATTCATGTCCATGGCCAGTGCTGCTCTGGCAAAGATAAAATCCAGCTCAACTAGATTTTCCAGATTATACTGGATCACTTCCCGGTTATTGGCTGCCAGATCACTTAATGTAGCCAGAATCACTTCAATTTCTGCAGCTTCTTTTAATTCCAGATCACGAATATCATTATTCAATTTGACGATGGCCATCGGCTCGATAAATAAGGTGGAACCGGTAGAAGATTGATCGTGGATCATGCCGGGCACCTGACTTTTGTATTCGGCTTTAACAGGGATACAGTAGCGGCCGTTCCGCATGGTGATAACGGCATCCTGCAGATAGGTTCTTGCAGAACCGCTGACCATACCGGATAGCTGTGTGTGAATTCGCTCGCCGGTCACTTTCATGGAACGGCGAATCTGTTTTAATGTACTGCTGGCATCATCGGAAATCTCATCCTCTGAGAGAATGCAGCGGCGAATCTCAGCGGAAAGTCCGGGAAGCGGTTCCAGAGAATCAAACAATTCATCCAGAGAGTCTGCGATGCCGTTTTCACGCTCCCTGCGGCCGTAGGATTTTACTCTTGCTGTATTTTCCAGAAGACCGCAGATCTGCAGAAGTTCTGTGATACCAAGAGTACTACCAATCTCCAGGCGTTTTAGAGAACCCCTTACATCCTTCACACTTCCAAAAGAAAGATTCCCTTTTTGGAAAAGACGTGTCAGGGCATCCTGCGTCTGCTGCTGTCTGTACTCAATCTCCCCCAAAGAAGAGGAGGGAACGAGATCCTCACAGCGGATCTTCCCGAGAGGAGAAGAAGCACGAGAAGTGAGCATCTCAATAATTTTATCATATTCCAGTGTGGATAATGCTTTTTCGTTCATAGTCCAATCCTTTACAAGTAAAACATAATATTGACAACAGTATTATTTTACCTTATCTGCTGGGGAAAAGAAAGGCTATTTTCAGAGGATTTTTTTTAAATTCTTCATAAATTGTTCATGTGTAATACTGGTTGATTATCCAGGTTTATCATGCTTTATTTTGCTTGAAAAGTAGGGGTAAATAGTTATTGTGGTTTATCATGTTTTATGGTGGAGTTGTGTAAAAGTTGTGTACAGAAAAAGAGCACCCGATTAAGTGTCCGGGTGCTGAAATAGAGTTAAGGCAAAGGAAAAGTGAGGTTTTGTCAGGTACTAATTAAAGGGGAAATCCATTATGCATGCATCATGTGCAGGATATTTTCCATACTGATTGTTTAAACTTTTTTTCCATATTTGTAACATAGTTTGTCTTGTGTCCAAATCATCTAAAGAAAGTAAAGCCCCCATATTTTTAATAGCTTCTTCATAAATGGTGCTATCGAAATATATTACATGTCTCTTTTGTGGAGCTAGATTGATTACTTCGTGCCCATCTGGATTATAAGTGGGAGTATATGACCATTCTGTATCTACTGGAACAGTCGCTTCTCCGATTTTAAAAGGTATCTTTTCGTATATTTCACACAATAGAGTTAATATGTCTGCCATTGATAACTGTCTATTTTTGGTAATACCTAAGAGTTCGTCAATAGACACATTAAAATATTCTGCAATCTTTATTATTTGTTCCAAAGTAAAACAATCTTTACTATTGTTAGATAATACTTTGGAAACTCTTGATTGTGTCGAGTCAATGATATCAGCTAAATCTAATTGTGTTAATTTAGGGTTCTGTCTTTCCATCAATTCTTTTATATTTTTATTTAGAATAGAAAAATCATAATCCATAATAATAAAATTCCTTTCAAGAATAAATATATTTTTAAAATATATAAATATAATATTTGATTATATAATACCACAAATGCTATGCTATGTACATAAAGAATTAAGACAAAAGGATAGAAAAATGTGGAAGCTTGGATTTTTTGATGGATAAATCGATTAACAATCCATGGTGATTTTATAGATTGTTTATATTATTTATTAAAAATTAATTTTTGAGTAAAAATGTTTAAGTTTATTGGAAATGTATATTGATTTGCGTCATTTATATTCATTTACATCCATAAAGAATCATTTGTTCACAGACTATTCATAATTGCTCATAAATAAGAGAAAAATCCAATTTGTTATAATTGGTATAGATGCAAATAAAGAAACACGATGAAAGTGAAAGGAGCAAAAATCATGAGAAAACTTGAAAGAACTGAACCAGAAATGAGAACCGGGAAACTGGAACAGGCTTGTATGAGATACGGCCTTGGGAAAAACACAATGCGAAAGGTTGCAGATGAAGCCGGGGCTGTTGTCAGGATCGGCAAGTGCTACCTGGTCAATTTTTCCAAAGTAGATGCGTATATGGACAGTATCTCGGAATAAGGCGGTGCAGCAGATGCAGGAAACAATGAAAGAATGGGCTTTAAAATACGCCGATATGGGACTGGCTGTATTCCCGCTTAGACCCAGAGATAAACGTCCAGCCACAGAAAACGGTTGTATAGCCGCCACTATCAATAAGCAGCAGATATCAAATTGGTGGGACAGATATCCAGACTGTAATATTGGTATCGCTACCGGAAGCAAATCCGGCGGCCTGTTGGTAATCGATCTGGATGAGGACGAAGAGAAAGATAAACATGGGTATGAAGTGCTGAAGGAGTGGCAGCGGGAACATGGAGAACTTCCAGAAACCTGGCAGAGCATTACGGGGCGTGGAGGGTATCACTTTTTCTTCAGAGACTCAGCCGAAAACAGGAATAGGACAGGATTATATGATGGTATTGATATCCGGGGAGAAGGCGGTTACATAGTAGCGCCACCCAGCTTGCACCCAAATGGGCGTAGGTATGAATGGGAGCAGGGACCGGGAGATTGCGAGATTGCCCAGGCAGATACTACAGTGATTAATTTCCTGATGGGGCCAGAGCCGGAGAATTGGGAACGACAGACTTTTACAGCACCGGAAACAATACCAGACGGACAACGACATAGCGTATTGATTTCGCTGATTGGTTCATTGAAATCTAAAGGATTAGATGATGAAACAATTCGGGCAGCAGTCAGATCAGAAAATGATAGGAAATGCAGTCCTCCTCTTACCGAACAGGAGTTGGAAAAGACAATCTTTCCTGCACTGAAAAGAGGGTGGCAACCAACTTCTCCATACTATACAGCAGTACCGGACGTGGGAAAAACAAGGCAGGTCAAGAATCATAGTTTAGAAATGGTTCGAATGAGCGAAGCAGAAGAAAAAGAAGCGGAATGGCTTATATGCGGATATATGCCACGATTCCAGATTACTTCATTAGCTGGTGATGGTGGAAGCGGCAAAACTACAGTCTGGTGTGCCATTGCTGCAGCTATCAGCACCGGAGGGAAGACATTTCTTGAAGATATGATTCCAAACGGTATTGGAATTACTGATCCTCAGAAAGTAATGTTCTTTTCAGCAGAAGATTCCTTTGAGTATACGCTTAAACGAAGGCTTAGGAAGAATGGTGCTAATTTGGATAACATTCTGTCAATAGATATCGCTGATGATAGATTCCAGGACATTAAATTTAATAGTCCATACTTAGAGAGTTTATTAGAAGCACACCGTCCTGTTCTTTGTATTTTTGATCCTATTCAGGCATTTGTACCGCCGGATATCCGCATGGGAGATAGAAATGCTATGCGAAACTGTTTGGCACCGCTCATCGGATATGGAGAAAAATATGGTGTTACTTTCTTGATTGTAGAACATGCAAATAAACAGTCTGGAGTCTGGGGAAGAAAAAGAATAGCAGATAGTGCTGACATTTGGGATATCAGCAGATTTGTGATTATGGCCGGGGAAACCAATGAGAGAGGTGTACGTTATCTTTCCCATGAGAAATCCAACTACGGACCAACCAGCGATTCCATCTTGTACACAATAGAGGATGAAGTTATACAATTCAAAGGGTATACGAACAAAAAGGATAAGGACTTTGTATCTGAGACAGATTACAATTCCAGGCAAATGCCGCAGAAGGAAGAAGCCAAAGAGTTTATTCTGGAATTCTTAAAAGATGGAGAAAAAGAAGTTTCCGAACTTGATGAAATGGCGGCAGCTATGAGCATAAGTAAAAATGCTCTTAAAAATGCTAAAGCAGAGCTCAAGAAAGAGGGTAAAACCAAAACATGGTGTGTTGGTTTTAATCCAAAGAGATTTTACATCTCTCTTATAGCCAGTTAAAAAACCAACGAGTACGGTAAAAACATAGTATTTATAGGGGTTCTACGTACTGGAGGGTACCCAACGAGTACGGTGTTAATCAACGAGTACGTAATCTACGTACTGGATGGGGGCATCCAATACGGTGAAGCCTTGAAAAATAAGGGTTTGTATCGTACTGGTTGACTTTGTCACTGTATATAGGGGAACCCAACGAGTAGGCAACAGAAAAAGAAAGGATTTTGAATGATTATGCATGTAAATATTTTGGCAGACTTCACAGAGAACGGCATGGATAGGAATGAGCCACATATTGTATGTGGTACTGATAATGTCTATCTTGCAGCACAGGTTGTAAAAGATAAATTGGAAAAGCAGGGTTGTAGGGTCCAGACATTATTTGTAGTTGATGGTACATGGACCCTGGAACAGCTTTACGATATGGCGAATTATGGAGATGGATTGGAGAAAGTGCAAGTTCGCCCTGTTTATATGTCCGAAGAAGCTCTTCTGTTTATGGAAGAACTGAAAAATAATCCTGCAATGAGCAAGAAACTGCAGCAGGAATTAAAACGCAGGAAGGAAACCCGAAAATAAAGAATCTGTAAAATGCTTGATGAGTGCAGTTATTGAGAGCTTAGATGAAGCATAAAAGAAGGTGAGAAAATGAAAATCCGTTCTCATGATGGAACAGGAATTTATGAATTTGGGAGTGTTTGGATTGAAAAACATCAGGTAGGCCATATTATACGCGGCAGAAGCTTCAGTGAGGAAGATACCGTTATATTGGGTGTATATAAAGATGCTGACAGAGCGAAAGGCGTGTTGATGGATATTATAACCGCTTACGAGAAGGAAATGAGCCTATTCTATATGCCAGTAAAATAAAAAGCCCTCTTAGATATTGGCGTATCCTTGAGGGCCAGCACAGGACCGGAGCCATGTACCACACACATACATAATATCATGCTTCGGCCCGGAAAGGAAAGAATAATGATAAAAGAATTGTTACCAACCGGGAAAGAAAATGCAATAGAATCACAGAAACTTGCTGATCTGGCAGGATGCAAGAGCGTAAGGGAGCTGCAACAGGTGATTGCAGCGGAAAGGGCAGCAGGAGCCGTGATTTTGAGCAGTACAACAGGAGGATATTTTCTTCCGGCAAATAAGCAGGAAATCAGGGAATTCTGTGTGACTTTGCAGAACAGAAGCGAAAATACATTGATTGCATTACGAAGTGCCAGGGAAGCACTGCAGGAAGATGAGGGTAATTGTTATGAGTAAAAAGGAATTGAGAATAAATGAAATCATGAGTAAGCAGAAAGTTGATGAAGACGTAGCAGAATTATTATTTCAAGATGAATTATCAAAAATGTTTCCTGAATGTGATCCGGAAGACACAGATACACTGGAAATGATGTTTGAAACAGCATCAGAAGAATAAAAGCAGGTCAGTCACAAGGACAAGCCCGCTCTTCTCTGGATTCGATAGAGTTATTTTACAGGAGGGATGCGGGCTATGTCAAATGGAATTGAACAGGGAATGAAAGAAGTAAACCTTGAGTTTGAAGCGAGAGGGAAGCATGAGAATTTATCGGTTGAACCCCGAGTGAACCCCGAGAATATTTCAAACGAACAACGAGCGAACAACGAGGATTTTAAAAATGAACAGCGAGTGAACAGCGAGGATTTATTGGCGAAGACGAGAGGAAGCCATGAGAATCTATCGAATGAACAGCTTGTGATTCTGATCAGAAAAGCAGTTTCGCCGGCGGAACTTATGCTTCAGCTCTGGAAGCAGAACTATGGGTTAATCTATAAAATCGCCAGTCGTTATAAGAGCCTAGATGATATAGAGGATCTGTTGCAGGAGGGATTCCTGGGGCTTTACGAAGCAGTGCGGCACTATGATCCGGAGACTGGTGTTCCTTTTGTAAATTATGCAGCTCTCTGGATCCGGCAGGCCATCAGCCGGTATGTCAAGAGTAATGGTACCGTCAGAATCCCGGAACATGCTGGAATTCAGGTGAGGGCATATCGCCGGATGGTTTCTCGGTGGGAATCTGAGTTTGGCAGAAAGCCTACAGAATGGGAGATATGCCGCTATCTGGATGTTACCCCTGGAATGTTAAGGCAGATAGAGAAAGACGGTCAGATGGGGAAAATAGGAAGTCTGGATGTACCCATAGGGGAGGAAGAAGGCAGCAGTATGTATGATATGGTGCCAGGTAATTCTGATCAGGAGGATGAGATAGTAAAACGCATGCAGCAGGAGCAGCTTCGGGATGAGGTATGGAAGATAGTGGATAGCCTTCCGGAAGAACAGTCTACAATTATCCGGATGCGGTACCAGCATGGATGCACATTGAAAGAAGCAGGAGAATCCCTGGGTATAAGTATTTCACAGGCAAAGACAATGGAATCCAAAGCATTCCGGGAGATGCGGAAACCTTCAAACTCAAGGCGGCTTATGCCTTTCATGGAAGATGATATCAGAAGCAGATCCATGTCGGGGAATGGTGTTGGCAGCTTCCAGCGTTCCGGTATGAGCTCAACAGAGAGGACCGCACTTTGGATAGAAGGGGACATGGAAAGATATTTTGAGCTGATAAGAAAAGAATGTGGAATGTAGTTTCAACTGCTGCCATGGTGTCTCTGAAATTACTACAAAACCTTAACAAATCTTAACAAACCTTAGAAAGTGTTAGCAAAAGTTAGCAAAACTTAGTAAAATAAGCGGATTATTGTGAGGGCATGTGACCCGGCACGGTGGCCCTCAGACCTTCACCCGCCGTCACTGTGAAAATATCTCGCTGAGAAGTTGAGGGCGGGCGGCAGCAGGATAGATGGATTACAGAAAAATAAGATGTTGATATTTGCATAATTGTGTGAAATTACATGTGAAAAATGTGGAAAAAGTATTATTTTTCTGGTAGTTTCTGTTGATTATCCATATCAAAATATCAAGTGTAATCTATCAGTTCCTCTCTTTGTCATCAGCCCCCAGCACCCCCTAACCCCCCTTTTTCAGGGAGGTTTTGCAACGGGGGAGGGTAGAGGACAATCCGACATGTCTCGCACATGAAAAAATAGTCCCCCGGTCTGCAAAAATGCGTTTTTATTTTGAGATTGCAGACCGACGGGGGAAAGTATCCTGGAGAATTTTTTGAGTGTTACGCATGAAGATGCAGCACTTTAAGTAAGTTACAAAACCAACGAATAAGAAAATGTTCGGATGAGTGCAACCTTTGTTGGGTTTATTGAAAACAAACACAAAAGTTGCATGTGTACTTACCTTATCGTTCGGAACGATACGTTGCATTTTCAAAACGAAACGAATAGAAAATATCCGAGTGAATTCGAGTATTAGCGAACGTTTCGTTGCATTTCCAAAACAACACGAATAGACAATATCCGTGTGAACCCAACATTTTCCAACATTCGTTGCAACTTACAAAACGACGAATGACCGCTATACCGGCAGATGTTTCCGGAGATTTCGGAGCCCTTAAAAAGAGATGCATTATAAGTTCTCTGGATGGTGATAACATGTGAAAACTTGTTATAAGGAGCGTATAGAAATATATCCACCAGTATGCTGGCTCGACGTCGAGCCGGTGTAATTGGAACTATTGGCAGTTAAGATTTGCACGATAGACCAGATTGAGGGATGGTTGCACTGTTTCTGGTTGCCCTGAACGAATCGTTCACCCCGGCTTATCTGCGTTCCTGATCTGACTACTTAGTGACATTTGCATTTAAGTGGTGGTATTCGCCCCGCATGGTGAATACTGACCACCAAAATGTTGTGAGTCAAAATGAATGTGGTATCAGATTGTGACTACCTCCCAAATTGAAAAGTAAAAGAACGCTTTAATGAAAAGGGTGTGTCAAAAATGTCTTGCCCTTGAAGTTGGTATTCCACTCCCCGTACCACCTGCTGCCATACTGGCAACCATTTGGTGGTGAGTCCAATTTGGGTCTCACCTCAGTTCATATATCAACTGCCGCTCAAATTGAGCGGGTGCTCAAACCGGGCAGGCGTTATTTGGGCTACTCCTGTTCGTACTTAATGACGAACAGGACATTTGCCTTTGGTAGTAATGAAATGTGACACCATTAACAGTTTTTTCAAGAAAGAAAGGATAAAAGAATGAGAATAAATAAAGAAAAATTAAGAGATATCATGGCTCAGAAGAATTTGACAGAGGAGATAATCTGCATCAGAACAGGGATTTATAGAAAATCACTGCAATGGATCTTGGATAATGGATCTGCATCCGAGGAAGCTTTGGAGAGGATTGCTGATGCAGTAGAAATCAAGCCGGAGGAAATATATCTTTCGGATTACACACAGCATATATGGAAAACACAATTGAATTTACCAGGGACAGCAGCAGGGCAACAGTGACATTTTCTCAGGGGAGATATAAAACACGAATCAGGAGACTGGCAGCAGAACACCCAGAGGAATGTGAGATTGTGGCAGAGAATAAGGATGGAAGCCTATGTGCTCATATTCCGGTTGCCTGGATAAAGATTTTTCCGCCCAAACAGTTTACTGATGAGCAACGTCAAGAGATGGGTAACAGATTGAATGGGAGATATTTGGAGATTCCAGTACATAAGGAACGAAAACGGGTAAAAATCGATTTGAATTGCTTTTGGGTAGAATTGGCAAGGAAAGGATTTTAAAAGGGAAATAGGTATTAAAAACTGAATGATGTGATTGTGAAACCTTAAAGCGTGTGCTATACTGATTTCACGGAAAGTCAGAGCACATAAAGGCGGCCTACCCTCCATTTTTCGGAGGGAATTACCCTCCAGACGAAAGAAGGGAGGGTGATGCCAATGTATGTTACATATTCGGATCTGATCCAGATAGGTATATTCATTGTCACTCTCGTAGGGTTGTGTTATACAATCTTCGGGAAAAGAAAATAGCCGCCCACTACTGCCAATAGTGAACGGCTGATGCTTTAAAGCATTAAGTTTGTCATTATCGAGGGTAGGCCGTGTGTCTCTGGCTTTCCCTTTTTGTATCTTCAATATATCACTTCTGGCAGCAGGACGCAAGACTTTTGGACAAAAATGTCCGGAAGTATATGGTAGGGCCGGTGCAAATCTCTACAACCACATCTTCTATAGAACGACGGGTAAGTGCTGCGTGTGCAATCGCGAAATGGAAGACTGGGGCTAGTTGCGCGTGTAAAATCTCGAAATTGCAGGTGGATTTATTTGGCAGAGTCGCGTTCCATGCGTTGTTTTATGGCATTTTTGATATACTCATTTACTTTCTCTCCTGCTGCATCTGCCGCTGCTTTGATTTCCTCATATTTTTCTTTCTGAACGTCCAGCGGAATTCGTTTTAAATTGTTTTTGGCATATTTGTACATGCTTTCTTTTCGTTGTTCTGATAGTGGCATTTGATACACCTTCTTTCTGAATTGGGGGTGTTGCCAAAATGGATACACCTTTTCTATTATACTGCAATTATATCACATAAATAAAGATATGTACATATACAAAATAACAGAAAAGATATGTACATATTTGTTAAAAATGTCAATTGAAAGATATGTACATATCCGATATAATATAACCATAAGATAGAGGTAAGGCAAACGGAAGTTAAAGGCTTCATAACTGTAGAGCGAGTTTTGAGGGGTCACAAAGAATTCCAACAGCAAACAGCAGCCCAGCGGAGTTTTACCAATCAAATAAAGTCAGGAGGTAACAGCAATGAAGTACAATTTAAGTCGCATCATGACAAAAGCCTGGAAAATCTTCAGAAAGTTCACAGAGTTGTCATTTGGAGAATGTCTCCACCGTGCATGGCTCTCAGCAAAAGCGGAAGAGGTAAATGCAAAGCGTGTCGAAGCTGCAAAAGCGGCGGCCGGAATCAGCGAGGAGACAAATACCTGGAGTGGTTGGAAAGAACTGGGCTATGAAGTGATTCATGGAAGCAAGGCTCTGTTTGGCGTCGACCTGATCTGGGGCTCCAGAGGTGATGGCGCAACATATAAAGCAAGATTCTTCGGTATGTCGCAGGTACAGGCTGTTGAATAAATAAAGGCCCTTGCCAGTGCTACCAACACTGACAGGGGCAGTAACCCAAAGACCATGAAAGGGTTAAGCAGATTATAACACGGCTGCTGCCCTTTCGCAACAAGAAAGGACTGATAAGCAATGAACCAGAAAGAGTTGGTGCAGAAGCTTGATATTGTCATTCACAATTTGAATGAAGATGGGCTTTCTCTTATGTATAACCTTATGGGAGATATGCATGAGATTGAAAAATATAACATTAACACAACGCCTGAGCAGGTGTCTCAGATTAAACTGCAGGAAGCCGAAGAAGCAGCACGTGAAGCTGCTGCCAAAAAGGAAAAACAGCACGCAGAGAGCATGAAAATGATGGTTGAGGAAATAAGAGCCAGGGAGGAAGCAATAGAATCTCTTACAGGAAAAGACAAAGTTTTCTGGGAGAAGATTGATAAAGTGAAAAAAATGGATATTGGACGATATTGTATGGATTTCAGCCAAATAATGCTTATTGCAAGGTTGTTTGATAACAATTACATAAATGCCAGTTATTCAACGTTTTGCTATGGATTCCATCAGGGTATGCAATATATGAAAAATCAGTCAAAAAAGCGCAAATCTTTGGGTGTGAATCATTCTACTCTTGGGAGTGAGAGGGGGTGTATTGCATGAGCTTTTCTCCTGCTTCATATAGCATGATTTTTGATTCTATCAATACCTATACGAAAAGAAGTGATATTGTTCGAGCTTTGAAAATCAGCACGGGAAAGAAGACAAAATACTTGGAATCCCTCTTTGATATATCCAAAGAGTATAATGGTAAGCCGATATGGCTCATACATGACATGGAAAAATTCTTTAATCGTGATTTGGATGTAGTACCATTTTTTAGATTAGAATTTTTTGTGCCTGGTTACGATTGGAACGGAATAGGGAGAGGAAAATCCAGGGAAGTGTTTGAAATTCAAAACTCCTGTCATTACGAGGATGAAACAATTTTATATGTAACAGCTTGTGGGCTTAAAAAGATGCTTTTGATATTAAGCTTGGGAGAAAAGATTAGAGATTGAGAAAGGACGGAGCATATCATGACAGTAATTAATACATTCGTCACAAAGGAAGAATGCTCAGTAGTAAAGCAGATCGGCCACTCAGTTATCCTTCAGCCGGCAGTGAAGCCGGGAAACAGATCTATTAAGTGGTACGAGGATAAAAAGAAATAATACCTCCTGCTGCCATCCCGGGGAAGGTGCGCCAACACTGGATCAGGACGGCAGTCAGGCAACTATGATTATGATCGTGAGAAGTATCTCAGATGTGCTACCAATACTATCTGGGAAAATAATGCCTTGGAGCGTTATCAGCACTACCAGGGTGAGAATGAACGGTTTTACATATATACGAAGATTGCACATATTTTGGACCGCAGGCCCCGGCGATACAGGGGCAATCAATAGAGTAGGACGGCAGCAGGAGCGCCAATAATCCTGCTGCCCCATTGTTTATAAAGGATGGGTGATACTATGGCAAAAGATTTGAAAGGGAAAGAACTTCCGAAAGGCATTACGCAGCGTCCAGATGGGAGATATATGGGAAGATTCCAATACGAGGGTGAGAAACACTGCTTGTATGATGCTGATCTGGATAAGCTGCTGGAAAGAATGGAGGATATGCGGTATGAATTGCGGCATGGAATCTATCAAAAAGAGCAGAATATCACGGTTTCTTCCTGGAATAAAACTTGGATGGAGGAGTATAAAATGCCCTCCGTCAAAAAGGGGACCATCAGAATATATCAGCAGAATTTCAAAAAGTACATAGCCCCGGAGTTAGGAAAGAAGAAAATGAAAGATATTCGTCCGGAGCATATTCAGAGACTGTATAATAAGCTGTCAAAGACGATACAGCCAAACACACTGATCGGAGTGGCTCAGGTGTTGTCAGGAATGTTCCGACAGGCTGAAAAGAATGGAATCATCAAAAAGAATCCGGTTCCATTGGCCAGTCTGCCACGTGCCAATGATGAGGATGAGAGAAGGGTTTTAAGCAAAGAGGAACAGAATGTTTTCCTGAAATACTGCAAAGAACTTCCGTCAGGAGATTTATTTGAAATGGCTCTGTCAACAGGGATGCGGTCGGGCGAACTGAGAGGATTGCAATGGAAGGATGTGGATTTTACAAACAGAATCATTCATGTCACGGGTACACTGGTAAATATGGAGGGTAGGTATTTTATTGATACTCCCAAAACCCGCACCAGTAAAAGGGATATTCCTATGCTGGATAATGTTTATGAGATTTTAAAACAGCGAAGGAAAGAACAAAATGAATACCGGCTTATACTGGGGATGAAGTGGCAGCCACTTCCGGATCTGGAAGGACTTGTATTCACTATGCCAAATGGACGTCCGATATCACAGAGAACATTGTCTGATCGGATGGATAAAGTGAGCAGGGAGATGCAAAAAGAATTTCCAGACTATGAAAGAATTACACCGCATGCATTGCGCCACACATTTGCTACAAGGTGCATAGAGAATGGGATGCCGCCACAGGTATTAAAAACGATTCTGGGACATAGTAAATTGGGAATGACAATGGATTTGTACAGCCATGTTTTACCAGATACAAAAGCAGAGGAAATGAAAAAGATAGTAGGGTTATTTCGGTAATTGATGAGCGTTCTGCAGGGCAGCAGGACGCTTTTTCTGTGTAGAAAGATGAGAGTTGTGTAAAAAGTTGTGTACATTTCCAGAATGATGCCATAGGGAATAAAATGCAATGTTGTTCAACTGCTGCCGAAGCCTATAAAATAAGGCTCTGGACGGTGCGGTGTGATTCCAAATTAAAATATTTTGCCTTTTCTTCATAAATTGTTCATATGTATTTGGTAAAATAAAACAGGAATTGAAGGTTGCTACACAGGAGATTACGGTTATGCAAGATGAAAAAAATCGCAATCATAAAAAAAATACGGATAAGGAATTGTCAGGAAATCAGGAAGAGTATCATTTCCTGAGGGAAGTTATTAAAGAAAAGCCAATTGATAAGAGAAAGATTCTCTGGAGAGTCGGTGGTATTATGGCGGGCGCTGTTTTATTTGGTGTGGTAGCTGCATTTACTTTTGCACGGGTACTTCCACTTATAATGCCAGAAGAAAAAAATGATAAAGTAGATATTACAGAGGAAACACAACAGACTTCTATCGCTCCGCAACCCATAGAGGAACCTGTTGATCAGGAAGAGAAAAAAGCGGAAAAAGAAAAAGCTGATCTGGAAGATTTTAGAAATGTTTATCAACTGGCTGTAGAGATGGCCAAAACTCCGGAGAAGGCCCTGGTGACAGTTCAGGGAATTACCAATGATGTGGATTGGATGAATAACTCTTATGAGAATGAACAACAGATTTCAGGTTTCCTTGTGGCTGACAATGAAAAGTCATATTTTGTAGTTACTGAATATCGTGTTGTGGAAAATGTAGACCGGATTCTGGTTACGTTTGCGGATGGAACAACGGTAGATGCCAACTTCCAGAAGAGGGATCAGGGTACGGGGCTTGCCGTACTGAAGATCGCCAAAGATGAAGTAAAAGAAGAGACCAGAGCCGCCATAGAGGTGGCAGAACTGGGTAATTCCACACTGATTCAGCGTGGAGAACTGGTAATGGCAGTGGGAAGTCCGGCCGGTTATAATGGTTCCATTTCATGCGGTATGGTGACATCATCCTCAAATATCCGGTATACACTGGACAACGAGTACCATTTGCTTACCACAGATATCATGGGAGATAAAGAGGGAAGTGGTATCCTGGTATCTATGGAAGGAAAAGTTGTTGGTGTGATCGTACAGTCTTTTTCCATGACGGATGACAAAGGTGTGGTAACAGCTTTGCCGATCTCAGAAATCCGTTCCGTTATTGAGCGGCTGTCCAACAATGAAGAGACTATGTATCTGGGTGTCCGTGGACAGAATATTGCCAGTGATCTGGCACAGAAGACCGGAATTCCCAAGGGTATTTTTGTTAATGCCGTGGATGAAGATTCTCCGGCTATGGAAGCCGGGCTGCAGAATGGAGATGTTATTGTTAAGGTTGGCGAGACCAGTGTAGAAACTCTGAGCCAGTTGAGAAAAGCAATGGACAGATGTAAGCCGGATCAAAAAATCAAGGTGGCAGCTATGAGAAAAGGCGCTGAAGGATATGTAGAAATAGTATTTGACGTAACGGTAGGCGCGATATAAAATAGATAGACAGGACAGAAAACCAGACTGTGCAAGCGGCCTGGTTTTCCTGAGTTATGACATATTCAGGAATGCCATGGTCATTTCAGATATGGTGCAAATGTTCGAAATCATAGAGGAGTGGAGAAAATATGAAATATATCAAGGATTTTTTTGAGGGAGCAAGAATTACAGGAATTTATCTGTGCAAACATAAACAGGCAGCAGTTACAAAAAATGGGAAACCTTATGAAAATGTAATTCTTCAGGATAAAACAGGGACGATTGATGGAAAAATATGGGACCCTCATTCACAGGGAATCGATGATTTCGATGATCTTGATTATATTGAAATTATGGGAGATGTGAGCTGCTTTGCCGGGGCTCTGCAGATCAGTATCAAGCGGGTTCGGAAAGCACAGGAGGGAGAATATGTTCCTGCTGATTATCTGCCGGTCAGCAAAAAAAATATCGAGGAAATGTATCAGGAACTGACTAAATATATTCAGTCTGTAAAAAATCCTTATCTGTCACAGCTGTTAAAAATGTATTATTTAGACAATGAAGCTTTTATCAAACGTTTCAAATTCAGTTCTGCGGCCAAGAGCGTACATCACGGTTTTGTCGGAGGACTTCTGGAACACACCCTGAGTGTGACGAAGTTGTGCCAGTATTATACGCAGGCTTATCCGGTGCTGAACCGGGATCTTCTGATCACGGCAGCTATTTTCCATGATATCGGAAAAACCCAGGAATTATCTGCATTTCCCATGAATGATTATACGGATGACGGGCAGTTACTGGGACACATTATGATCGGTGCCGAAATGATTCATGATGCGGTACGGACCATACCGGGATTTCCGGCAAAACTGGAAAGTGAACTGAAACACTGCATTCTGGCACATCACGGTGAACTGGAATATGGCTCTCCGAAAAAACCGGCACTGGTGGAGGCAGTTGCTTTGAATATGGCAGACAATACAGATGCCAAGATGGAGACATTTGCGGAAATATTTGATGCCGCCGGAGACCAGAATGACTGGCTGGGCTATAACCGGTTATTTGAATCCAATATACGGAAAACCACAAAATAAAAACGTTCAGAAAAGGACAGTGTGTATGGAATATAAAAAGAATGATCTTTTGACAGTGACCATCGAGGATATGGGACATGACGGGGAAGGAATCGGAAAAGTAGACGGTTATACCGTGTTTGTGAAAGATGCGGTCATCGGTGACACCGTTTCCGCAAAAATCATGAAAACAAAGAAGAATTATGGATATGCACGTTTGATGGAGATTCTCGAACCTTCCGCCGACCGTGTCGAACCGCTGTGCCCGTATGCCCGCCAGTGCGGCGGCTGCCAGATCCAGGCATTATCTTATGAGAAACAGCTGGAATATAAGGAAAATAAAATCAGGAATAATCTGATGCGAATTGGAGGATTTTCCAGTGAAGAACTTCCCATGGAACCGATCATCAGAATGGATGACCCGTTCCATTACAGGAATAAAGCTCAGTTTCCGGTTGGTTATGATAAAGAAGGAAATCTAATCACCGGATTTTATGCCGGTCGCACACATTCGATCATCAGCAACCGCAGATGCTATCTCGGTGTGGAAATCAATGAGAAAATTTTGGATATTGTACTGAAACACATGGAACAGTATCAGGTGACGGCCTATGATGAAAATACAGGAAAGGGACTGGTGCGTCATGTATTGATTCGTTACGGCTTTCAGTCGAAGGAAATTATGGTATGTCTGGTGGTCAACGGAAACCATATCCCGCAGGCTGGAAAACTGGTGGAGGAACTGAGAAAAATCGATGGCATGGCCAGCATTACTCTGAATGTGAACCGGGAGCGGACGAATGTAATTCTGGGACGTGAAATCAAACTTCTGTGGGGGCAGCCCTATATCACCGACACCATTGGCAACGTGAAATATCAGATATCGCCGCTTTCTTTCTATCAGGTAAATCCGGTGCAGACAGAGAAACTCTACGGAAAAGCTCTGGAATTTGCCGGCCTTACCGGCAATGAAACCGTCTGGGATCTCTACTGCGGAATCGGAACCATTTCCCTGTTCCTGGCCCAGAAAGCAAAACAGGTCTATGGCGTGGAGATTGTTCCCGCCGCCATTGAGGATGCCAGAAGAAATGCTGCCCTGAACAATATCCGTAATGCAGAATTCTTTGTGGGAAAATCCGAAGAGGTACTGCCCGCATACTATGAGGAATATGCCAAAAACCATCCCGGCGAAAACGCCCGGGCAGACGTGATCGTGGTGGATCCGCCACGGAAAGGATGCGAAGAAAGCGTATTGAAAACCATGGTGCGGATGAAGCCGGAGCGGATTGTGTATGTCAGCTGTGATTCTGCGACACTGGCACGGGATCTGAAGTGGCTGTGTGAGAATGGGTATGCGATTACGAGGGTTGTGGGGTGTGATATGTTTAGTCAAACCGTTCATACAGAGACTGTGTGTCTTCTGTCACGAAACAAATAAAAAAGCCTAGAATGACCTCTCC
>JBJELT010000055.1:0-2876 GCA_051879295.1 Oliverpabstia sp.
GAAAACAAAAGGAAATACAGCGGAGTTTTGCTGTTTCCCAATGCTCTCAGTATACTGGCTAGAAGATTATACAGAACCTGTGCAAAGATACCGGCACAGATGATCATGATATACAGATAAGTATCATGAAAAATATCGTCCGGTGTATTCATAAACTTCAGCAATGGCTTCATACCTGCCATACTGACCACCGTCATTAGCAGAGAAATCACAACAGAAAGTACTGCCGCAGATCCTACCGTCTTTCTCATACCTTCCAAATCGCCGGCACCAAACCTCTGGCTGGTAATCACCGTAAAACCTGCCGTCATTCCCATAAGAAATCCCAGAATCAGAAAACAGATGGTTCCTGTGGCACCAACCGCTGCCAGAGCCTTCGTTCCTACAAACTTACCTACAATTACAGTATCAACCATCGTATAAAACTGCTGAAATATATTACCGATTACAATGGGCAGGGTAAAATTCCAGATAATTTTCGCCGGGCTGCCTGCTGTCATATCTTTTTCCATAGATGTATCCGCCTTTCTTTTTATCTGAGTCCAAGACCCTCGCGGCAGTCGCCAAATGGACATGCAAGCATGTCCGCTTGGCTCGTTGCTCGCGGGAATAAAACAGAAAAAAATCCGGGCAAAACTGCCCGGGAAATTTTCCGTTCCTTATTATAGTTCAGGTCATGCAAAGATACAATACAGAAAAAAATCTGATTTACAGCACTTTTTTCGTCAAAATTACTTTTTATTTCTGTACATAAGCAGCCAGTGCCTGATCCATATTCTTGATATGATCAAACAGCCAGTCCACTACATTTTTCTGAACAGCTGCTACAAATGCATCGGTCGGTCCTTCCTCTTCTACCAGCATCTCATGCAGTTCTTCTACTGCTTTCTTAAACTCTGCATGTTTTGCCCTATGTCCTTCGATTGCCGGATAGGAAACTTCTTCCTGAAGCTTTTCTTCCTCTCCAAAATGGAAATCTGTATACTCAGACAGATAATCCAGCATCTTAATCGCTTCTACTTTTCCGCCGCCTTCTTCACAGCAGGTTACCAGCTTGTCAATCTTTCCAATCAACTCTTTGTGCTGCTCATCAATCATAGCGTTTCCTGTTACCAGACTGTTATCAAATTCTACTTTCATTTTACATCCTCCCAGTTTCCTGTATATTACTTACTTTCTATAATAGTATCGCAATTTGGGCAATTTATCAATGAAAAAATGAAAAAGGGGGACTAGGGGACGGGCTCGTAGTCACCCTCTGAATATTCACTCAAACATGCTTTCTATCCATCACTTTACAAAATACCACCGCCACTGCCGTACTCACCGCCGTAGCCACAATTCCCGGCCCTACAATAGCTGCCGGATTCACACTGCCATACTGGCTTCTGTAGGCGATAATATTCACCGGAATCAACTGCAGCGATGAAATATTCAATATCAGAAAAGTACACATCTCATTGCTGGCTGTCCCCTGTTTCTGAATGATTCCGTCAATTTTCCCTTTTCTTCGCTCCGTCTCCAGTTCCGCCAGGCTTTCCATGGCCTCCAGCCCAGCCGGCGTTGCGGCCCATCCCAGTCCCAATATATTCGCCACGATATTCATGGCCATATGGCTGTTGGCCGAGTGGTCTTCCGGAATTGCAGGAAAAAGGAATTTCATCACCGGCCGCATTTTCTTTACCATGACATCCAGAAGACCCGTATTTTCTGCGATTCTCATCATTCCTACCCACAGTGCCGTCACTCCCGCCATCACCATACAAAGATTGACTGCCTCTTTAGAGGAATCAATCGCCGCCTCCGTGACTGCTTTCAGATTACCGGTTATTGTCCCGTAGATAATACCAACCAGGATCATACCGCCCCATAGATAATTCATATGCTTTTACCATTTTCAGTGTCGTTATTACAATATATGCGTTCAAAGGAATGAATAAAACTAATTGTCGGACAGCCTGCCCCAATCACCACTTAAGGATAAGACTGATCAGAAACCATCCTCCTTTAATACCGACGGGAGATTAATCCACTAGCCGTGCTATCCGGGACAGAGACCTTCCTCATATTGTCGATTTTCAACCTGTTTTAATGCTTCCTGGCATCCTTCTTCAATTGCCAGAATTAATGGAGTAAGATCTGTCAGTTTTATTTTTTGATCAAACCAGGACAAAATACTTCTGCGATAAATGGATTGTATTTCTATATTTGGTATAGCCACCTGAATAAATGTGTTTTCTCCATCATATCGTTGACTACAGGATTTCAGATAACCTATAAAGAATAAAAAATTCCAAAGATTATCTGCCTTTTCTACCAGTTCCCGGATGATACTGTTTGACGAAGTATTAGACCAGTACGGTTTTGGATATAAGGCATCCTTTTTACTGACGTCATCTGTATAATTAATAATGCTCCAGGGATTATATACTTCGGAAATACCGAAAATATATCCATCGTACCACTCCTTCACCTCATGAAATCGTTCACTCAATCCATAGTATGCCAACATCCCCTTTACCTCTGGTTCTGTAAAACCGAAACAGGCGCTAAATCTGTCATCTGGTCATAAAATCCGCCAAACCATGCAGTCTCCAATGGTACGTCATACTCATCGATAAGAATGATACACTTTTTTCATGATATTTTTCCAGGCAGGAAGAAAGGGTCTTTAGGGCTCCCACATAAAGTGCTGGTTTCTCCTCTTTTGCAGGATTCTCTGCCTGCGGCGGGTTGCTTTTAGCAACATATTCCTTACCGCCGCAGTGCGATCCTGCCCTGAGGGCTTTTTATATTATAGGAAAGTCGAAGGACTTTCCTATAATCGAGTAGGAGGGAGTGATTAACTCCCGTCCTCTCACACCACCGTGCGTACC
>JBJELT010000056.1:0-60452 GCA_051879295.1 Oliverpabstia sp.
CAACATTTCGCACTCCTGTGCGATTTCAATGTCTGATTTGTAACCCATATTACATTCTCCTTTCTGCTGCATAGCTTCGAACTATGCAGACTGTGAAAAACATATTACGAAAACAAAGAGATTCCTGAAAGATATCTTTTAAAAATAAAAAACGCAGCAAATGTAAAATACATTGCTGCCCAGACGGTCGACACCTTATTGATCCCGACTTCCCTGTGGTAATCCACATATCCGTCAGTTATCGGAACCTTTTGTTTTCTTGATGTTTCCATCCTAACATGTATAGGTGAAAATGTCAAGAACTGCTTTACAATTTAAATTATTATCGATATACTATGGTTACAGTTCAGACAGCCACTATCTCATGTCGTACCGTTCCTGGTAGGCTATAAATATATTTTAGCGGTTTTGGGCCTACACTATTCTCTTGGAAGTAGGCTGCAAAGTCTGTTTTGTTGTTGTGCGGCCTATCATTTCAGCCATAGAATAGGCTGCAAAACCTGTCTACATGTATTATAGCCTACTATATATTCTGAAAAATAGGCTACAAAGTTAGATTTTTCGGTTTTTCATCCTACTATAATTTCTGCAAAATAGGCCACAAGACTTGTTTTGCAATTTTGGAGCCTATTATTTTTGTAGAAAAGTAGGCTGAAAGGCCTATTTGGTGCCTCTGCAGCTTGTTACCTTTAATGGGACGTAGGCCGAGGCGTACTTGAATGCTATGAAGTCTGAAAGGATGAATAGTAACAGTAAAAGAAATAGAGGACAGAAAATGAAAGAAGATAGAGAATACATTTTTTCGGGATTTTGCCGGACATTCAATCAGAGCCAGACAGTAACCTGTGAGGTTGTTTGTGTGGATAATCGTCTGATATTAGAATCGGTAGATTGTGCTTATAACAAATGCCTGCATAAGGGAAGTTGTGAAGTAGCCCGTCAGATTGGTGAGATTTTGAAATAGAGGTTACTGGTCATGGAGTGAACAGTAACGTTACTGTAGCGGAAAATTCTGTAGAAAATTCCTTATGGGAAAGGTTGCAACTATATGAGTTTTGTGATAATATGTTAAGGAAATGAGAAAATTATTAATAAATTTTAAAAGAAGATATTTCAGATATATAAAGGGGTAGTTAAGTATGAAGAAACGTATGCTTTGTTTGATTCTAAGTTTGACTATGGCAGTGTCACAGACTGTAGTTGTCAGTGCCTCCAGCAAAAAAGTTCAGCTTCAGCAGGAAAAAGCTCAGACACAGAGTCAGTTGTCAGCGCAGCAGTCCAGGATTAATGAACTGGAAGATAAAAAGAATGCATTGTCTCAGGAGATTAATGCATTGGATGCGGATCTTGTGAATCTCCTGATGGAGATGGATATCCTGAAGGGGGAACTTGCTGATAAAGAAATAGAGATTGAACAAACAAAGGAAGAACTGGCAGCTGCCGAGGAAGATCGTGATGAACAGTATGCGGCTATGAAGAAAAGAATTCAGTATCTTTACGAAAAAGGCGGTAATGGTGCATGGGCACAGATTCTTCTTCAGGCACAGGATTTTTCGAGTCTGCTGAATCAGGCAGAATATGTGCAGCAAATGTATGACAGTGACAGAAGGAGTCTTGAGACTTTCAAAGAGATGGTACAGCAGGTAACAGATCTGGGCAATCAGCTGGAGAGTGAAAAAGCAGATTTGGAAGTAATGCAGAGGGAATATCAGGTAAGACAGGTTGACATTGAAAATCAGCTGGAACAGAAGAAAGCAACATCATCCGATTATGAAAATCAGATTGCAAATGCAGAACGGCAGGCAGCTGAATATACAGAACTGATTCGACAGATAAATGTTGAGATCCGTAAAGTGGAAGAAGCGGAAAAACGTGCTGCAGAAGAGGCGGCAAGAAAAGCTGCAGAGGAAGCAGCAAAAAAAGCAGCAGCTGAGAAAGCAAAACAGGAAGCAAATAATAAGACAACTTCCGGCTCAACATCCTCTTCGAACAGCAATACATCATCCACTGTAACCAAGCCATCGGGTGGATCATCCAGTACAACGAAACCGTCAGACAATACGACAACAAAACCATCAAATGGAAACAATTCAAATTCTGGCACGAACTCGAATTCTGGATCAAATTCTGGTTCGAATTCTGGTTCTGGATCCAATTCAGGCTCTAGTTCAGGAAGTTCTTCTGTGCCGTATAACCCGAAAGGACAGGAGGTAGCCGATTATGCATGTCAATTTGTGGGGAATCCTTACAAATGGGGCGGCACAAGTCTTACAGATGGTGCTGACTGCTCCGGATTTGTTATGAGTGTTTATGCACATTTTGGAGTATCTCTTCCACATTCATCCAGTGCGCTGGCGAGTGTAGGAAAAGGTGTGTCATATGCACAGGCAATGCCGGGAGATATCATTTGTTATTCAGGGCATGTTGCTATTTACATAGGCGGCGGAGCAATTGTACATGCAAGTAACGAAAAAGATGGAATCAAAATTACGAACAATGCTGCTTACAGAGAAATCGTAGCAGTCAGAAGAGTATTATAATAATTGAACAGAAAGAGGACGGATATGGACACCTTGTGTGCATATCCGTCCTCTTTTAAAACGTATACTTTTTTGTTTCGGTCGAATAGGGACGGAAACTTCTTATCATTTTTTCAGAAGCAGGCCGCTCCTCCTCAGCTAGCCGCTAACTGCGACTAAATCCTTGCTCAGGAGAGCCTGAGCAAGGAAGTCTCCGTAAGCGTCGGATCTTCGGACTCACTTTCCCCAATGCTTCTGAAAAAATGATAGGAAGTTTCCTGTTCTCTCCCAAACGTAACAAAATGCGTGGGGAGAAATAGATGTTGTACTTTTAGGCAAGTAATATCCGTTTCAAAAATAGCAATTATTGTGATTAAAGTTTCACATACATTCCTTCTGGGCGCATTTTGTTTCGTTTGGAATAAGACAGGAGAATCTATGGTATTTTTCAGAAGCATTGGGGAAAGCGAGTCCGAAAATATGCACTTAGCAAGACTTTGGCGCGAAGGCTCTCCTGAGCGTCAATTAGTCGCGCTTAGTGCAGAGTTGAGGAGGAGCGGCCTGCTTCTGAAAAATACCATAGATTCTCCGTCCCCTTCCAAAAGAATTACAAAAAAGTATACAATTTTGATACATTTTTATGGAGAATTGTATATTAGATGGGAGGTGCCTCACGGGTGAGTCTTGAAAGTACGAAAGGGGGAGTAAGGTATGATTCGAATTTTGATTGTGGAGGATGATGAGGCTATTGCCAATCTTCTTCGTATGAATCTGATGAAATCAGGGTATGAGTGTGAGATGGCGGAGGATGGGGAGAGGGCAGCAGATCTTTTGGAGGTTTCTTCCTATGATCTGGTGATTCTGGATATTATGCTTCCGAAAATGAATGGATACGAGGTTTTAGAGTATGCCAAATCGCTGGAGATTCCGGTGATTTTTCTGACTGCTATGGGAGAGACCGCACAGAAAGTCCGGGGCTTGCGGATGGGAGCGGAGGATTACATTTGCAAACCATTTGAAATAACGGAACTTCTGGCACGGGTGGAGACGGTGCTTCGCAGATATAAAAAAACAGATGCCAGGCTGTATCTGCTGGATATTGTGATTGATACAGAGTCACGAATGGTGTTCCAAAACGGAAAACAGGTGGAACTGACATTAAAAGAGTATGAATTACTGCTTTTGTTTGTGAGAAATAAAAACAGGGCACTGTATCGGGAAACAATTTATGAGAATGTCTGGGGCGGGGAGTATCCCGGAACCGGGCGGACTGTGGATCTGCATGTGCAGAGGCTGAAGAAAAAACTGGGGCTGGAAGAACATATTACGGCGATTTATAAAGTAGGATATCGTCTGGTTGTGTGAGGAGGGACGGATGAAACTTTCCTGGAAATTATTTTTTATTACAACTCCCATGTTTGTGTTGTTTCTGACTTTGTTTGGTGTGTGGATGATTCAGGACAGTTTTCAAAATAGTCTGGACAGAGAAATCCAGCGCTGCATGGTGGAAAATCAGATGTTTCAAAATTCCTATGAACTGACCCGTCACAGTCTTTCGGAAGATGTGTTGAAGCAGACTTCAGAAAAAAAGCTGGTGGAGAGTTTTTATCAGGAGCAGGACGATGTGACCGTATGTATCCTGAATGAGGTAGGATTTCCTCTGTATCAGGAAAGAAATTTTCGGTTGGAGCATCATATTCTGGACAGCCTTGATGAAGAAAATAATGTAGGATATGAATTGATACAAAGGGAAGGGGCAGTATATCTGGTCGTGGTATGCTGCACAGATTCGGAACGGTACATTGAGACTGCAAAGAATATCACAGCTATTTATAAAAGCCGTACGGAAATGTATTCCCGGTATCAGACAGGCGTATTATTTGTGGCAGCTCTGGTGGGACTGGTGACTTTGCTTGCATTGTTTTTTGTTATGCGGAATATGCGAAAGTTGTCACTGGCTACCCGAAAATTTGCTGATGGACAATATAATACCCGGGTAAAAATCAAAAGTTCTGATGAAGTCGGTACTCTGGCAAATGATTTTAACTGGATGGCAGACTGTATGAATCATCAGATGAACAGGCTGCAGAACGAAGTGGAGCGTCAGGAAGCATTTACCTCGGCTTTTGCTCATGAACTGAAGACTCCTCTCACATCCATTATCGGTTATGCAGATACGATCCGCCAGATGAATCTGGATCCGGAGGAGACGGCGATGTGTGCGGATTATATTTATCGGCAGGGGAAAAGACTTCAGACTCTGTCCTATAAATTGCTGGAACTTACGATGGCAAGGAAGCCCGATCTGTCGTTTTCCAGAATCTCAGTTACGGAGCTGGTACGGGAGATTGTGCGCACATCTCAGGAGGTTATGAAAGGAAAACATCTGAATCTGGTGGTGTCCGTCCAGGAAGAAATGGTATGGTGTGACCGGGAATTGCTCGCTTCTCTGCTTTTGAATCTTCTGGATAACAGCAGAAAAGCATCTGGGCCCGGGCAGGATATTTGCCTGAAAGGAGAAACGATGCAGGATGGGTATCGCTTTATTGTGGAAGATGAGGGAAAAGGAATCCCCCCTGAGGAAATGGAGCGGGTAACAGAGGCATTTTATATGGTGGATAAATCAAGGGCAAGGAAAGAAGGCGGTGCAGGTCTGGGGCTTACATTGTGTGCCAAAATTGTACAGCTGCATCGGGGAAGATGGAACATGGAGAATAAAGAATCTGGCGGTTTGCGTGTGATTGTTGAGATTCCTTCGGAAAAGCGGTATTGCTCCGCTGAAAAGGAGGATGTATGAAGAAAAGATGGAAAATCATTCTCGAATATATTGCGGGAATATTGCTGTTGTCGGAAGTACTTATCATCGCCTGGTGCCTGCCCGGGTGGTATGGAAAATGGCAGGATAGTGAAATGATGAATCAGGTTACGTTGTCGAAGCGGGAAGGTATCTCTTTTCTTGATATTGATTCTATGGATCTTGTGGGGCGTCTGAAAATTCTCTATGATACGGACATGTTCCAGTGGAATGAAAAGTATCTGAAGTACTACCATATAAAAAGTGAAGAAATGATTTCTTTGGATATGCTGGAAAAATGTCGGAATACGATGAATATCTGGTGTGAGGCGGAACTTTTACCGGAAAAATGTATATCCTGGATTGATGAGGAATATCTGGTTCTGTCATCAGAACATTATATCTATACAGATACGGCGGCTCTTCCGGTGAATGTGATGATCTTTGAATCGGAAACGAATGACAGGGTGGTTCTTGTGATGGATCAGGAACATGATTTTTTTTACTATGCATCGTTGTCTGGAACTTATGCCGAGGATGTGATGGTACAGGAATTGGGATACGACTCCCTGAAAGATATGATAATCAGCGCTTCTGAGAAAAAAACTCATGACAAAACGACGAAAGATATCAGTACAGGATTTTCAGCCGTGTGTGGTGCGGAAAGCGGCAGTATGACCAGTTCTCCTGATGAGTTGGAATGTTCTGTGCAGTTGGATTTTGATACCTTCCATGTAACTGCATGGCGTGATGTGATTCAGAATGACACAGGAAGCGGGATAGCCATTGTATTTGGTACGCAGCACTGGCACGAATTTGTCAATTCTTTTATGGGGGCTTTAGGAAACTGGGAATCAGTAGTGACAACAGATTACTGGATGTATTCGATGTATTCGATGACTAATGCGGGTGCAGTGGATTCTGTCGAATGATGCAAATCAGATACAAGTCAGAAAATAAAATGAAACATGGAATTGATATCCTCTCTGTATCAACAACAGGGAGGATATTTTATATGAAGAAAAAAATTAAAATGACCATTATATGCAGCATTCTGGCATTTGGGGTATGTTTTTCAGCAGCAAGACATGCAGAAGGGCATCAGACAGAAGACTACAGGAAAGAAAAAATACAGAATACGGAAGAAAAACCCCCAAATCCACTCCTGATTCTGGTTAACACAACACACATGCTTTCGGAAGATTATCAGGTTAGTCTTCATACTCTGAAAAGCGGGAGATGTGCAGTTGCTGAGGAAATGTATGAGGATTTGTGCCGGATGCTGACAGCTGGATCGCAGGAGGGCTGCAGTTTTGTGGTAGCGTCCGGATATCGCAGCCGGGAAAGGCAGGAGGAATTACTGGGGGAGGATATCCGAAATCTGATGAATGAAAGAAATATGACGTATGATCAGGCCTGGGAAGAAGCGGTCAAAGAGACCATGCCGCCGGGCTGCAGTGAACATGAAACAGGTCTTGCGGTAGATATTGTTTCCGCAGAATATCAGCTTCTGGATGAAGGGCAGGAAGATACGGCCGAGTGTCAGTGGCTGAAAGAAAATTGCAGTAAATATGGATTTATTCTCCGTTATCCGCCGGATAAAACGGATATCACAGGTATCAGCTATGAACCCTGGCATTTTCGGTATGTGGGGGCAGAAGCGGCACAGGAAATTACCAGCCAGGGGCTTACGCTGGAAGAGTATATTTGTTATTGCTCACTCCGTGACCAGTAACGTATATTTCCTTTCATGATCTCATATGATAGAAAGAATGTAGAGACCAAAAGGGGGAGCTGATTTGTACGATCGCGGTCTGGGGGTATTGGAACAATACGGATTGACGGCAAACACTGTGATACGGGGACGGGGAGCTCTGATCTGTGATACAGAACAGGGATTAAAAATCATCAGAGAATACTGGGGTTCCCCGGCAAAGATGGAGCGTCAGCAGAAACTACAGGCTCATTGTCGGGAAGAAGGATTCCGTCAGGTGGATCTGGTGCTTTCCAATCAGGAAGGACAGGTAATCAGTAAAGGGGAGGATGGGACCCCTTATATTGTCCGTGACTGGTTTTCCGGAAGAGAATGCGATACAAGATCAGAAACAGATATAAGAAAAAGCGTTGCCTATATGGCGGAATTACATAAGGTTATGCATATGGACAAAGAGGAAAATACTACAGCGGAAACATTACCGGAGGAAATGAAACGCCATAACCGGGAAATGAGAAAAATTCGAAATTTTCTTCAGAAAAAAAAGAAGAAAAATGAATTTGAAGAAACTTTATCGAAATCGGTGTCCTACTTTATAGAGCAGGGAGAAGCGAGTCTGGAAATGATGGAGACTTTGGATTTTGAAAAAATATCCGGAGAAAATGCGACTGCCATATGCCATGGTGACTGTAATCAGCATAATATTCTTATGGTGGAAGAAGAAGCAGCATTTACGAACTTTGAACACTGGAATTATGGACCACAGACTGCTGATTTGTATCAATTTATGAGAAAAATCCTCGAAAAGCATCACTGGAACAGGGAATTGGGAATGATGATGCTGAAAACATATGAAAAGGAACGTAGGATGTCAGAAGAAGAACGGAGATATCTGAAAATTTTGCTGGCGTATCCGTGGAAATACTGGAAAATTGCCAATTTTTATACGAATAGCAATAAATCATGGATATCCCGAAAAAACCTGGAGAAACTGAATCAGACCATTGAACTGAGAGAACCGTGGAAACGATTTCTGGAACAGTTTCCAGAATAAACAGTTACAGATTCTCTTCCTTTTTGTCTGACATAGGGGTATAATAATGAAGGCATCAAAACCTGTGAATGGAAAGGAAGAGAATCGTGGAAAAAATAGATACATTTGACAGTGTTATGGATATTGTGAGAACCCTTCGCAGTGAAAATGGATGTCCCTGGGATCGAGTGCAGACCCATGAAAGTCTGGAGCGCTGCATGATTGAAGAGGCATATGAAGCTGTGGAAGGAATTCATATATTGCGTGATACCGGTGATGGGGACAATCTATGTGAAGAACTGGGAGATGTGATATTTCAGGTGGCATTTCACAGCCTTCTGGCGGAAGAAGAAGGTCTATTTACTGCGGAGGATGTATTTTGGGGAATCTGTAAGAAAATGGTCCACCGTCATCCTCATGTATTTGGCAGTGGGCAGGCAGGAGATCAGGAGAAAGTTTTGCCTGACTGGGAACAGCTGAAACAGGAAGAGAAAAAAGATAAGGGCGACAGCCGTTTGGAAGCCGAAGCTGTGCCGAGAGCTTTTCCGGCATTAATCCGTGCGATGAAAGTGCAAAAAAAATTGCAGAGAAGCGGTCTGTGTGAGGATGTATCTCTGGAACAGATCTGTGAAAATACAAAACAACAGATTGATCTGCTGGAAACAGGCGTTATATCGGATAACGAGAAGGCATCTGAAGTGGTGGGTAAACTTTTATATGATATTTGTCGGATTTCTGCAAAATATAATATTTATCCGGAAGAAGCACTGACAGATATCATAGAGGATATGGTTAAAGGCTGAGATAACGATAAATATGCGCAAAATCCTTGACAAATAGGGCGTTAGAGTATATAAATAGGTGTAGTAAAATAATACTAGACACTTATAGGAGGAATATCATGAACAAAACAGAATTGATTGCAGCTATGGCTGAACAGACCCAGTTGTCCAAAAAGGATGCAGAAGCTGCTTTAAAAGCTTTTATCGATGTAGTATCTGAAGAATTGAAAAAAGGTGAAAAAGTTCAGCTGGTAGGTTTCGGTACATTTGAAGTATCTGAAAGAGCAGCAAGAGAAGGAAGAAATCCTGCTACTGGTGAGACAATGACAATCAATGCTTCCAAAACACCAAAGTTCAAAGCCGGAAAAGCTCTGAAAGATATGGTTAACGCATAAGCTGATTGGTTTGATTATATATGTGGCTTTGTGGATTTTTGAGTCTGCAAAGCCATGTTTTATCATATAGCAAATAATGTTGCAGGAGAGTGGCATATGAGACTGGACAAATTTTTAAAGGTTTCCCGTCTGATTAAGAGAAGAACTGTTGCCAATGAGGCATGTGATGCCGGCCGTGTGCTGATTAATGACCGTCCGGCCAAAGCATCTGCCCAGGTGAAGGCCGGTGATGTACTGGAGATCCAGTTTGGAAGCAAGGCGGTAAAGGTAGAGGTACTGAACGTACAGGAAACAGTGAAAAAAGAAGAGGCACAGGAATTATACAAATACCTGTAAGATTGTGACATGGACTCTATCATCCCAATCATATACTGTAGATAAGGCGGGAGTAACGCAAAGTTCTGCAGACAGAGGGAGGGATGCTATGGAAGAAAATCTGGAGAGAGTTCATCATTTCTGCCTGAAAGAGAGAAGAGAAGGAACTCTGACAGGAGTAGTCGATGTGATTTCCTTCGACAGCGAACAGATTTTTCTGGAGACGACTCAGGGAATGCTGACGATCAGGGGGAGAGAATTGCATGTCAGCCGTCTTCAGCTGGAACTTGGAGAAATTGATGTGGAAGGAACTGTGGACAGTTTTGTGTACACAGAAGGCGGCAGTTATAGCCGCAGGCAAAAAGGCGGCCTGCTGGGCAGGCTGTTTTCCTAGATGAGTGCCTATATGGGAAGGGAACTGATACTGTTTGCGAAATCTGTATGGTATGGTTCTTTTCTTTTTTTTCTGTATGACTGTCTGAGAATATTGCGAAGAACGGTTCCGCATATCGGAGCGGTGATTGCCATAGAGGATTTGTTATACTGGATGGGAGCTGCATTTTTTCTGTTTTCGGTATTTTTCAGAGAAAATTCAGGAATTCTGAGAGGCTATCTATTTGTGGGAACAGGTGTCGGAGCACTTGCCTGGAAATATTCACTGAGTACTGTCTGGGTAGAAGGCGTGTCCTGCATTTTGATAAAAATACGCGTGATTCTAAAGATTCCGGCAGGAAAATTACTAATTTTGGCAAAAAGGTTGAAATTTTGGGTGGTACGTTGTAATATTTCCTTATATAGAAAAGGAAAGTCTGTACTGAAAAAGTGCAGTAGGCGTACAGAACCGGATAGGGGAGCTGAAAATGAAGAAAAAACGAACCGCGGCAAAGCGAAAAAATACAAAAGCAAGACGCACAGACACTCAGAATAAAGCAGCCATGATCGGAATTAGTGGTGTGGTGAGCCTGTTGGTGATTGCTCTTTTATATCAGGGTGCATCCCTGCAGAAAAAGATTGAGGCTAATGAGGTGCGTAAGGCACAGATTGCGGAAGCCTATGCGGATGAGCAGAAACGTACCGAAGAGATTGAACAGCTGCAGGAAGAGATGCAGAGTGATGAATATTACGAGAAGATTGCGAAAGAAAAAATTGGTCTTGTAAAAGATAACGAGATTTTGTTTAAGGAAAACAAATAGCAGAGTGCAGAAGAAAAAGTTCAGATTTTGTCTGAATTTTTTTTCTGCCAGTTCTGTATATTTGACAGGTTTTTCATACTTCTGCACCTATAATACTCTTTTAAGGAAGCACGGAATATTCCGGCAGTATAAGGGGGTTATGGATGCATGCAGATGTGGATGATTGCCATGCTCGCCATCAGTGTTATACTGATTGTCCGGGACATGGCAAAACTTATTTTCACAGACAGAAAAAAAGGCAAACCGATATATGACACCTATCCGCAGAAAGAAAAGATAGAGCGATATGCCCGGTCGTTTCAGAAACTTGCACATACATTTTATGAAATGCCCAATCATCAGGAAAAACTGACACAGACAGAAGTCTGGGATATTTTTGCGGAAGTAAAAAAACGTGTGTGTGCAGAGTGTCCCCACATGGATGTGTGCTGGAAACAAAAGGAATATCAGACGAATCAGAAAGTTTTTGAACTTCTGCAGATTATTGAAGCCGGAGATCCGGATCGTTTTTTGAGGGCACAGGGAGACTGGGTGGGGGAGTGTCTGCAGGCTTCTCAGTTTACAGGAGAACTGCAGAAAATTTTTTTTAGTGCGCGTGAGGAACTTTTGTACAGAAATCGTCTGATTGAAAACCGTCTGGCAGTGGCAGAGCAGTTAAATGAAGTGGCAAGGCTGATTCATAAACTGGCGGCAGATGTGAGTGATATCAGTACCGTGCCTGCTGCTATGGAAGAAAAGATACAAAAACATTTTCAGAAGCAGCATGTGTTGGTAAAACAGGTCTGGATGCTGTCTGGACAGGACGAAAAATGGAGAATTTTTCTCACACTGCGTACAAGAGGGGGTCAGTGTATGACCATGAAAGAGGTTGCACGGCAGCTGTCGCAGGTCTGTGGCTGCAGGATGATTCCCTCCCGGGAGAGTCGGTCGGTACTGAACAGTGAAATGAAAACGGTTTTATTTACGGAAGATGTCAATTATAAAGTATTATATGGGGTTGCCAGAATTACGAGGGAAAAGGAAACGGTATCCGGGGATAACTATGCCTGTACCTGTACGGATGATCAATTTGTCATGTGTCTTTCGGATGGAATGGGGTCCGGTGTGGAAGCGTGTAAAGAAAGTGAGACGGTGGTTGAACTGCTGGAGCAGTTTGTGGCATCTGGTTTTTCCAGAGAAACAGCAGCCCGTATGATCAATTCAGCTTTGATTCTCCAGCGGAAGGATGGTATGTTTTCCAGTCTGGATATCTGTTCCCTGAATTTATATACAGGAATCTGTGAATTCCTGAAAGCAGGAGCTGCAACCACATTTATCAGGCGTTCTCATTGGGTGGAGACCATAACATCCACCAGTATGGCTGCCGGCCTGGTACAGCAGCTGGATTTTGAAAAAACATCCAAAAAGCTGTATGATGGTGATTATCTGGTCATGGTGACAGATGGAGTTCTGGATGCTCTGCCGGACAACAACAGAGAAGAAACCATGAAAGAAATTATTATGCAGTCACCGGAACAGATGCCCAGAGAACTGGGAAGATATATTCTGGAAAAAGTACTCAGTTACAGTAATTACCGGGCAATGGATGATATGACGGTGCTTGTAGCCGGTATGTGGAAAAAATAATGTTTAACAGGAGAAGAGAAAGGATATACTGCAGATTATGTGGACAACAGAACAAAAAGTCAGGAACTATGTGGAAAAACATCATCTGATTCAGGAGGGAGATGTTCTGGTGGCAGGCATATCCGGGGGAGCAGACTCGGTATGTCTTTTTTATCTGTTGATAGAATTGCAGGCAGTATGGAAGTTTCGGCTAATAGCTGTTCACCTGAATCATATGCTCAGGGGAGAGGAAGCAGTACGTGATCAGAAGTTTGTGGAGGAAATGTGCAGGAGGGCGGGAGTTCCGTTTCGGGTTTTTGAAAAGGATGTGGCACATTTGGCAGCAGAGGAAGGGCTGAGTCTGGAGGAAGCAGGAAGAAAAGCCAGATATGATGCATTTACTCAGGTTATGCGAGAAGAGTGCGGGACGAAAATCGTACTGGCTCATCACAGAGATGACCAGGCAGAAACGATGATCCATCATATGGCAAGAGGAACGGGTATAACAGGTCTGTGTGGCTTACGGCCGATGTCCGGGAATCGAATCCGTCCGTTGCTTTGTCTGGAGCGGAAAGAAATAGAAAATTATCTGATAGAAAGAGGAATTCCCTGGCAGATGGACAGTACGAATCTGAATGATGATTATACCAGGAATAAAATCCGTCATCATGTCGTAAGATATCTTTGTGAAGAAATTAATCCGTCAGCGACGGCTCATATGGCAGAGACTGCGGAGGAACTGCAGGAGACAGAGTTGCTGCTGGAACAATTGACAGAGGCGTGTATGCATCGGTGTACTGCAGAAGTTGATGGGAATATGATTTTTCGGGAGAATTTTTGGGCCGAACCTGACCTGCTTCAGAGAAGAGCAATTCTTCAGGGGATGAAGAAGGTGGCAGGGTTCGCCAGAGACTTTACCAGAACTCATGCGGAAGATGTGAGAAAACTTCGGGAAAAACCTGTAGGAAAAAAGATTATGCTGCCCTATGGTGTGGAAGCTGTTCGTGGTTATGAAGGAATGCTGATCAGGAAGAGCGAGAGAAAAACAGATAATTGTCTGCAGACTTTGTTAGTTCTGGAAGTGGGTGAAGAAGCAAAAGAATGGAATCTGGGAGAATATACCATTTGCTGCCGCGTTATTCCTTACAATTTTGGCACAATCGAGGAAAAAACATATACGAAATGGCTGGATTATGATAAAATAAAAAATAGTGTAGAAATTCGTCATCGAAGATCAGGAGACAGAATCAGTATTTTATCTTCAGGCGGAAGTAAAAAACTGAAAGACTATCTGATCGACAGAAAGATTCCGCGGGAGAAGCGGGATGCTCTGTGGCTGGCTGCCGATGGATCGGAGATTCTGTGGGTGATTGGGGACAGAATCAGTGAAGCGTATAAGGTGACGGATAAAACCAGAAAAATATTACACATCCAGATAAAAGGAGGAAACATCCATGAGTGATAAAATCAGTGTATTGATTGATGAGAAAAAAGTGGATCAGAGAATTGAAGAAATCGGAAAAGCAATCAGTGAAGCCTATGAAGGCAAATGTGTTCATATGGTCTGTGTGCTGAAGGGAAGCGTATTTTTTGCCTGCGAGCTGGCCAAGAGAATTACAGTACCGGTAACACTGGACTTCATGTCAGTCTCCAGTTACGGCAACGACACCAAATCCAGCGGTGTGGTAAAAATTGTCAAGGATCTTGATGAGCCGCTGGAAGGCAAAGATGTGCTGATTGTTGAGGATATCATTGACTCCGGGCGTACACTCAGCTATCTGATTGAGATTTTGAAACAGAGACGGCCGGCAAGTCTTCAGCTCTGTACATTGCTGGACAAACCGGAGCGGAGAGTGAAGGAGGTGCAGGTGGATTATACCTGTTTTGAAATTCCTGATGAGTTTGTGGTTGGTTATGGTCTGGATTATGCACAAAAGTATAGAAACCTTCCGTATATCGGTATCATTGAGCCTGAAGCATAACAGACCGAAAGGAGAAATAGCGTGAATAAACAGACAAGAGGAGTATGGATATGGCTTATCATGGTCCTGCTGATGGTTATGGGATTCAGTTATATATCTGACCAGATGCAGAACAGCAACAATTATTCCTATCAGGCATTGAAGCAGGACCTCGCAAATAATCGAATTGAACAGGCAGTGATTCATCAGAACGAGCAGGTTCCAACCGGTCAGCTGGTGGTACAGCTGGTTGACGGAAGCCGGAAAGATATGTATGTGGATGATGTGACAGTAGTGGGCAATCTTTTGCAGGAGGGTAATGTTTCCTTCAAATTTACGAATGTTCCTCAGGAAAGTAAGCTGGTATCCACAGTTCTTCCCTTTGCAACTCTGGGTATTTTGATTTTTATGGTAATCACGATGGTAAGAAGCTCCGGAGGAGGCGGCGGCAATAAAATGATGAATTTTGGAAAAAGCCGCGCCAGAATGTCAACGGAAGCTGATAAAAAGATTACCTTTGATAATGTAGCTGGTCTTCAGGAAGAAAAAGAAGATCTGAAAGAAATCGTTGATTTCCTTAAAAATCCAGGCAAGTATAACAAGGTTGGTGCCCGAATCCCCAAAGGTGTTTTGCTGGTGGGACCTCCGGGTACAGGTAAAACCCTGATGGCAAAAGCAATCGCTGGCGAAGCTGGAGTACCGTTTTTCTCTATTTCAGGTTCTGATTTTGTGGAAATGTTTGTCGGTGTGGGTGCTTCCCGTGTAAGAGATCTGTTCGAAGACGGCAAGCGGCATCGTCCCTGTATTATTTTTATTGACGAGATTGATGCGGTAGCCAGACGCAGAGGCACCGGAATGGGCGGCGGCCACGACGAACGCGAACAGACACTGAATCAGCTCCTTGTGGAAATGGACGGTTTTGGTGTGAATGAGGGTATTATTGTCATGGCTGCAACCAACCGTGTGGATATTCTGGATCCGGCGATTCTTCGTCCAGGCCGGTTTGACCGCAGAGTTGTGGTAGGTGCTCCAGATGTAAAGGGAAGAGAGGAAATCCTGAAAGTCCATGCAAAAGGCAAGCCTTTGGGAGATGATGTGGATCTGGCTCAGATCGCACAGACAACTGCAGGATTTACCGGTGCGGAGCTTGAGAATCTTCTGAATGAGGCTGCAATCTTTGCAGCAAAAGACAATCGTGTATATCTGAAGCAGCAGGATATCCAGAAAGCGTTTATCAAAGTAGGTATTGGTACAGAGAAACACAGCCGTGTCATCTCTGAAAAAGAAAAGAAAATCACAGCCTTCCATGAAGCTGGTCATGCGATTTTGTTTCATGTACTGGATCAGATGGAACCGGTATATACCATTTCTATTATTCCTACGGGACTGGGCGCAGCAGGTTATACAATGCCTCTTCCAAATAAGGATGAAATGTTTAATACCCGGGGTAAGATGCTGGAGCATATTCAGGTCTGCCTGGGCGGTCGAATTGCAGAAGAATTGATTTTTGATGATATCACAACAGGAGCGTCTCAGGATATTAAGCAGGCTACACAGATTGCCAAATCTATGGTCACCAAATATGGAATGTCATCCAGTATGGGAATGGTGTCATACAGTGACGATCAGGATGAAGTCTTTATCGGTCGGGATCTGGCTCATGCCCGGGGAATCAGTGAGATGACAGCGGCAGCCATTGACCGTGAAGTGAAGGCTATCATTGATGAGTGCTATGAAAAAGCAAAGGCGATTATCAAACAGTATGAATATGTGCTTTACAGCTGTGCAGAACTCTTGCTGGAAAAAGAAAAAATCGGCAATGAAGAATTTGAAGCACTGTTTGAAAAAGGAAAAACTGACGGGGTTTCAGAGGAAATTGTACAAAATTCCGAAGCGTGATGGTGAATGTCAAAGAAATAGTAAAAAAGTGAATAAAAAAATCCTGAAAAAAAAAGCAGGTTTGTGCACACTTTTTTGCACTGTCATGGTATTATAATAACCGTAAAAACCCCCCAATACATTATATAGTTTTTGCTACACCCCATAAGAAGAAATACCTTCTCCAAAAAAGACAGCCTAGGCTGTCTTTTTTACTATCTGTACCTCGAAGTAAGTTGTTACTGTTCACGTGCCAGATAGTTTACATTTTAAGGTTGTATTTTGGGAAATCATACTATAAAATAGTAATGATGAGTATTACTAATTCAAGACTTGCAGAGAGTTTTGAATGGGCCGGGGAAGCGAGAAGTAGTGGGGCAGAATATGATGAAGGAAAAGAATGATATGGAACAGTATAAAAACGTGCAGAAAGCACAGGAATATATTAACAGAATGCGGCCGGTATTTAATAAACAGGCATTATTCAGTGATGAGACAAAACAATACAGGACTCCCTTTGAGCCTGAACCGGGAGATGTGGTGACCATACGTTTTCGTACTCTGAAGAATAATGTGGATGCGGTTTATTTTATCAGTGGAGCCATGCGTTCCCGGATGCAGCTGACAGAGACAAAGCATGGATTTGATTATTACAGTATTGATCTCGAAGTCGGTCATGACCCAATACATTATTATTTTGAGATTCAGTCAGGAAAAATTATTTGCTATTATAATGAACTGGGAGTGACGCGGCAGCTGCAGGAACAATATTCTTTTGGAATTGTTCCCGGGTTCAAGACACCGGACTGGGCAAAAGGTGCTGTCATGTATCAAATTTTTGTGGATAGGTTCTGCAATGGTGATAAGTCTAATGATGTGCTGACGGGCGAATATTTTTATATAGACAGCCAAAGTACCCGTGTGGAAGACTGGAATAAACTGCCTGAGCAGATGGATGTCAGCAATTTCTATGGCGGTGATCTGCAGGGAGTTATGGATAAATTAGACTATCTGCAGGAACTGGGCGTAGAAGTTATTTATCTGAATCCAATTTTTGTTTCTCCTTCCAATCATAAGTATGATATTCAGGACTATGATTATGTGGATCCGCATTTTGGAAAAATAGTTGAGGATGAAGGAGAACTGTTGTCGCAGGGGGATCGTGATAACAGTCATGCTACCCGATTCATTAACCGCGTGGCTGATAAAAAGAATCTGGAGGCCAGCAATCAGTTGTTTATTGAACTGGTCGAGGAGATTCACCGCAGAGGTATGAAAATTATTCTGGATGGTGTATTTAACCACTGCGGTTCCTTTAATAAATGGCTGGATAAAGAAAAAATTTATGAGAATCAGGAGGGCTATGAGAAGGGAGCATTTATTTCGGCTGATAGTCCCTACCATACTTTTTTTAAGTTCCATAATGAACATAACTGGCCATACAATGAGTTTTATGATGGCTGGTGGGGACATGATACGCTGCCCAAGCTGAATTATGAAGATTCACCTAAACTCCAGAAATATATTATGCATGTGGCGAGAAAATGGGTTTCTCCGCCATATAATGTGGATGGATGGCGTCTGGATGTTGCCGCTGATCTTGGGCACAGCTCCGGTTATAATCACCTTTTCTGGAAAGAATTCCGCCGGGTGGTAAAGGAGGCCAATCCTAACGCAGTCATTATTGCAGAACATTATGGCGATGCCAGTTCCTGGCTGCAGGGGGATGAATGGGATACTGTCATGAACTATGATGCTTTTATGGAACCGGTTTCCTGGTTCCTGACCGGTATGGAAAAGCACAGCGATCAGTACAGAGAAGATCTGAAAGGCAATGCTGACAGTTTCCGTGATGCCATGCGTTATAACAGTTCCCGTTTTTATGCACCTTCCCTTCAGATTGCTATGAATGAGTTGGACAACCATGATCATTCCCGCTTTTTGAGTCGGACAAACGGAAGAGCAGGAAGATTACACTCCCTTGGGCATCGGGCAGCAGAAGAAAATGTCAATAAAGCTATTTTAAGAGAAGCAGTTGTTATGCAGATGACCTGGCCTGGGGCTCCTACACTCTACTACGGTGATGAAGCCGGAGTGTGTGGTTTCACCGATCCGGATAACCGCAGAACGTATCCGTGGGGCAATGAAGATAAGGAACTGATCCGTTTCTATACAGATGCAATCCACATGCATAAAGCATATGATGTGCTAAAAGGCGGATCTGTAAAATTCCTCAAGGGGGAATACAATCTGATTGCTTATGGTCGTTTTGCCGATGACGAGAGAATTATTGTAATCGTGAATAACAATAATGACAATGTGAATGCGGAAATCCCGGTATGGGAGACAGGAATGTCTAGAACGCATGACAGTGTACTGAAACGTGTCCTGAGCAGCAATGCGGTTGGATATACCATGGAAGAGAAGGAATATGAGGTAAAAGGCGGATTCCTTAATATAGAACTTTCTCCGCTGGAAGCAGTGGTACTGTATTCCAGTGATGAAAACTAAAAGAAAAAACAAGTATTTTTTGAAAAACACTTGCAATTCAATCAAAAGTGCGTTATAATTCTATCTTGTCAGAGCTTGAAAAGCGCTGACAGATTTGGATGGATTCCCGAGTGGCCAAAGGGGACAGACTGTAAATCTGCTGCAAATTGCTTCGGTGGTTCGAATCCACCTCCATCCATAGGAGAAAGATCCGCAGCCCTAAAAGCAAAAAGGTTCGAATCCACCTCCATCCATAGGAGAAAATGATTTTTCTTCGTTTATATATGTGGTAATTAGCTAAGGGTACAGTGCTTGCACATATGATCCTGATGAGAGCTGTACACATATATATGAGCCGCAGTGGCGGAACTGGCAGACGCCCGGGACTTAAAATCCCGTGGGTAGTGATACCCGTACCGGTTCGATTCCGGTCTGCGGCAGTCTTAAAAGCCTCGATTTTCGGGGCTTTTTTCATGTTGCATAGCTCTGAGAAATGTTCATTTGCTCTTAGGAGGTAATAATCAGGATTGAGTACATATGTTAATCAGGTGGGAAGCAGCTAAAAAAAGAAGAGTAGGTATATTTCTGGAAGCTTCGGGCATCATAATCCCGAGGTGATATCATGAACAAAAAAGAGCTGGAACACCAGCAACAGAAGAAAACCAACGAAAAATACAACAGCATAACACAAAAAGTCAAGGTGGAAAACCAGAACCAGGAGCATAACACACGCCTGGAGGGGATTGCACCGGTTAATCAGAAACGATAAGACGGCCGGAGTGGCCGCCTTTTTGAATGAAAGAGAAGCTACCTTTTAAGACCCCGATGCTTGCATCGGGGTCTTTGACTATTTGAGTAAATATGAAACTGTTATGGAGAATTCCGGGTAAATAGAACCCGGGATTTCATCATCAAAAGAATAAAGTCCGGTCATATTTTCGTTTTCAAAATCAAATACATTGACAGTTTTTTTCATTGGGTTTACGATCCAGTATTCTTTGACGCCAGCCGTGCGGTACTTAAATAACTTAATTCCATAATCATTAGGCTGTGTACTTGGAGAAACGATTTCGATAATCCAATCAGGCGCTCCTTCACATCCTCGGTCAGATAGTTTGTTTTTATCGCAAATAACACATATATCCGGTTCTACCCATGTCTTATCATTTCCTGTGAGATTGACAGCAAACGGTGCTGGAAGCACTTCACAATCTCCGTTGTTGGTACGGATGTAATCTCTGATAGTGGCAGATAATTCCATAACAAGTTTCTGGTGTACATAACTGGGCGGTGCCATGTCATAAAGCCGACCGTCAATCAGCTCAGCACGACGGCCTTCCGGAAGGTTCCAGTAGTCTTCTGATGTATAAATAGTTTTTTCGGGTAATGGCATATCGTCACTCCTTCCTGTATATAAGTAGTATATTTATAATTCCAATTATTTATTAAGGGTGTCAAACTCTTCCCATAGCAAATTCCTCATTATTTAGATGTTGTCACCTCCCATTATATAAGATATTTGTTGGAATGTGAAGATTTGCCCGTCAAAAAAGCGAAATAGATGTTTTTATTTCCACAAATAGACAGTTTATCTGCACTGGGACTACAGGTATAATAAGAACATAACCTGGTATTTGCCGGTTTGATTGGAATTGCATTGCCGATACTGTTGGTTGTGGGAATTGTCTCGTTAATATTTCCGAAGCATATATGCCCAGGCAACAAAGTAAAACAAAATATAAAAAGAAAGAAGGCTGTATGATGTATCATATTAAAAATTTTACGGAAAACGATGATGTAAAAGTAATTGATTCTCTGGGAGCATTCTCGGTAGTCGAATACCAGAGAGATTTAAGCGTGATGCCGGAAAACGCAATGGAGGCGTTTTACGCAAGCCAGATGAATGTACGTAAGAGACAGGTTGTCTGTGATGTGTCCAGATCGAATGTTACCGTTCAGGCAGGAGCAATGCAGTGGATGGTTGGAAGCGTAAAGGCGACGACGGGAATCAAGGGTGTGGGAGATCTCTTTGGAAAAGCGGTGCGTGGGTCAGTGACAGGAGAATCTGCGATTAAGCCGGAATATACTGGAGATGGGACATTGGTATTGGAACCTACCTATAAGCACATTCTTCTGGTAGACTTAAATGATTGGAATGGTTCAATTGTACTGGATGATGGATTGTTCCTTGCTTGTGAATCAACTTTAAAACATAAGGCAGTCATGAGATCAAATTTTTCCTCTACAGTAGCAGGTAATGAGGGATTGTTTAACTTGGGAATTCAGGGCAAAGGCGTTGTCTGTCTGGAGTCCCCTTGCCCGAGAGAAGAGTTGGTAGAGATTACGCTTGATAATGACGTATTAAAAGTAGATGGTAATTTTGCAATCGCATGGAGCGGAAGCCTTGATTTTACGGTGGAACGTTCCGGTAAGAGCTTAATTGGATCAGCAGCATCAGGGGAAGGTCTGGTAAATGCGTATAGGGGAACAGGCAAAGTATTACTTGCCTCTGTGAGATAGTCGTTTGTCCAGAGTGCGGACATCTAGAAAGGTTGATTCCGATAGGAATGTATACGGCAACGGTAAACAGAGACAGGGAATCACTCCCCTGCCTCCGCAACAATCTGCTCAAGTACATTGATGAGATCATGGACCGTATGAAGCTGCACATTCCGTTCGAGGATTAAGTTCTTGAGGTCAACGGAAAGTGTTTCAAACTTCTCCCGGACTTCCGGTGATACATAGGATGCCATCAATCCTCACCTCCGGGCCCATCTTTTCGAGGTCTGGTTGATTCCGGAAGAGGTTCTACGATATCTTCACCGGAAGGCAAATCTACATCCGGAATATTGCCATCATCGTAATCATTTCGTGTACTGTTTGCAGAGTTGGTTTTATTTGACATATTCACACCATCCTTTCGAAAATAGGATGTGCGGAAAATTGGAAATTATACAGGAAGGAGAAGTTCCGATAAAAATCTAATAACGATCTCGCCTATCCCTGTCGTCTCTGCGGTCATCCCGTCTATCGTCCCTACGGTCGTCTCTGCGGTCATCCCGTCTATCGTCCCTACGGTCATCTCGTCGATCGTTGCGCCGATCACGATCACGTTCGCAGCGACATGGAGGGCACGGAGGGCATCCGCGACGCCTGCGTTCAAAAGGATCAAAAATATCAGGCATGAGAAAATCTCCTTTTTGTTTAGGATATGCGAGAGTAGAGTGGACGGTTAATGATGGAAAATGTCATAACAAATTTTTATCAATCTTTCCGGAAGCTATCGTATGATCCAGCCAGAGATTAAGAGAATCAATAGCCAGAGCCATTTTTTCCAACTCTTCTTTAATTTTGAGAAAGTCTGGCAGCTCATCTTCAGAAAGTTCCCCATCTACTGTGATTTCAATGAGACGTTCCTTTTCGTGTGTGAGTTTATTTAGGGTAGCGAGCATTTCCAGAGTAATCTGAGAGAGTTCTTTGGCTTTGATTTCAGGAACATACTCTATTCCGATTGGGCATTCGTGAGAGCAGAAATAGTTGCACAGGGAAGGATTCTTATAGCAGTCTGCCATAGCAAGGATTTCCTCAGGATGTGGTAATGATTTTTCGTTTTCTATTTTCTCAATACGGTCTGAAGAGATAAAGCCAAGCTTTTCAGCTGCAGTTTCCCGTGTATAGTCCATATTCTCGCGGCTTATCTGGTATATATTCTTATTTTCTTTTGTTGATTTTCTTCCCATAGTTAATTCCTCATTGTTCGAATGTTTTTAGGATTTCGAGAGCACAAAGTGCGGAAAAATCCGTGTATCATAGGGGTCAAAATACCTTTTGATTCCTACATCATTATATAAGATATTTGCCGGAAAGGGAAGAAAAAAGCGAAATAGATGTTTCTATTTCCACAAATAAACAGTTTATTGAAAACGTAAATGTAGTTATAATAAGAACATAATCTGCTGGAAAGGAAGATGTATATGACAATAGAACAAAGAATCAGAATGTGCCTTGTGATTGAAAGGATGCACGAATACGAAGCTTACAGTGAAAAGCTTGGTCTCGAAGACTGGTCAAAATTTCACGGGAAAAGAATCAATAGAGAGGAGAATAAAGTATGTTAGAGTTGGTGTTTATCATCCTGATGTTCCTTATATTTGGAAAACTGATTGTTTTTGCTGTAAAAGCAGCATGGGGAATTTCAAAAGTAGTATGTACCATAGTGCTGCTGCCACTATTTTTAGTAGGTATGGTATTTGCCGGCCTGATTGGAATTGCATTGCCGATTTTGCTGGTGGTGGGAATTGTTTCACTCATACTTCCGAAGCATATATGATTCGGTATGTTTGGCAGAATCTGAGGAAGAGCTGGTAAATGTGTATAGGGGAACGGGTAAAGTATTGTTTGCATCTATGAGATGATCAGGAGTTAATGAATATGGAAAATAATAAGAAAGAAATTCGCGAAGCCATTGCTGCAGGAGAAAAGGCTTTGAACAGCCTTTACGCAGCGCAGGATAAATTGAAAAGTGCAAGAGGATGGGGAATGATCGACCTGTTTGGTGGTGGGTTATTCACGGACATGGTAAAACACAGTAAAATGAACGATGCATCAAGATGTATGGAAGACGCAAAATGCCATTTGAAGGCATTCCAGAGAGAACTGAAAGACGTAAATCTTTCATTGGATCTCCGCATGGAGGTCGGAGGATTTCTATCATTTGCTGATTTCTTTTTTGATGGACTGGTCGCAGATTATCTGGTACAGTCAAAGATTGCATCGGCAAGAGAGCAGGTGGAAGACGCAATTATGATGGTGAAAAATGTACTTACTGCACTGCGAAATTCTGAGTAAGGATATGAGGTGGTTTACTCTCCTGTATTGGAAGAGAGCGGGGAAAAATCAGGGGAATGATTGCGGGATATATAAAGGGGGAGTATAATAGAAATAAAAGGTAGACAACTCGGTATTGGTGCATTTAACACGGCTGCTCCCTCTGTTGCGTGGTATTTGGAGTATGGTTGGAGATATAAAAACGCAGAACCCTCAGATTTGGCATTGGGTCTCAACCGGGTCGGCGGTATTATAGCTATTATTGTGGGAATTTTAACACTAGTTGCTGGGGTTTGATTTCCATTATGATTTAATCGGAAAACAAGGTGAAGATTAGTATGAAGAATAATCAGTTAAAAGAGTTAGAACTCTTCAGGGATGTAACAGCCGGTACGGTGGATCGATTATGGAAAGTTGGAAAAGTGATGGTATGTCCCAAGGGAACGGTGTTGATACGGGCAAAAGAGTCTGAGAAGTTTATCTATTTACAGTTGTCAGGAAAGTCCATGGTATATAATCTGACCCATCATGGGCAAAGGAAGATTTTGTTTATTTTTGGAAAAGGTGCAATGTTAAATGAGCATGTATTTAATAATCGTATCGCATCAATATATTGTGAGACCATGGATCAAAGTGAAATTTTTTCAGTGCCTTCATCAGAATTTGTGAAGGCCATGGAGGAGGATTTTTCTTTAGCGAAGTGTGTTTTGGAGACACAGGAGAGAAAGATGTGGCGTCTTTCTCATCAGCTTAAAAATACTATGAGCAGTATTTATCTGGAGAGAAAACTGGCATCGAAACTATGGAAGCTTTGCAGGGACTTTGGGATTAAAAATGAAGATGGAATTGAAATTGATATTAATATGACTATTACATTTTTAGCAGATATGCTCGGTGTTTCCAGAGAGACCACATCCAGAGTGTGTTCTGCTTTAACAGAATACGGGTTGATAAGGGTAAATAAGAAAAGGATTATTATAGTAGATCCAGACAGGTTATCTGTGTTTTATCGCACTGGTAAAAATGAATAAAATATTTTTTGAATTGGAAGGATTCTGTGACATATATCACAGAATCTTTTTTTGCGCTTTGATAAAATATTGTCAGATGGAAGTCTGCTTCGGCAGAACAAATGAATTTTAGAAAGGAGCAGGACATGGGATACCAATTATTAAAAGAAAAGGCAAATGGTATTTTTCATCAGTGGGCTGCAAAATATGACATTTTCGCACCTGTTTTGATGGAGGGGGAAGGATGCTTTTCTGATACGGATGTTATTCGTTATGGAAAAGTAGACAGTTTGGATGATATTGAGTGGAATAAGAAGTCAGAATATTCTTTCAAAGAGATTCTGTTGGCAATCAACGAAACATTGTTTTACTTTACGGAGGATCAGACAACCGTTCCCAAAGAACCGGAAAAAGATATTCTGATTTTTTTACGCTCTTGTGATCTTCATGCGGTAAAACGTTTAGATGAAATTTATCTGAATAATGGATTCGAAGATTTCTATTACGCAAGAGTGAGGGAAAAAGCTAAATTTATTCTTATGGGATGTGAGACAACCTGCCTATCCGGTTTCTGTGTATCTATGGGAACAAACAAATCTGATAACTATGATGCCTATATCAAAGTTGATGGTGATATTGTAACAATGGATTTGAAATGGGATGCATTAGCAGCCTATATGGGAAACGTGCAGGCAATGGATGTAACACCCGATCATGTGACAGAAAACAAGGAAAAAGTAACACTTCCAGTGAAGCTTTCTAATGAAAGTTTCACAAAGGAAATCTGGCAGGAGTATGGCGCGCGCTGTATTGCTTGTGGACGATGCAATTTTGTCTGTCCTACATGTACCTGTTTCACAATGCAGGACATCTTCTACAAAGATAATCCAAAAGTAGGGGAAAGAAGAAGGGTATGGGCTTCCTGTCAGATTGATGGTTACACGGATATGGCAGGAGGACACGGCTTTCGTAAGAGTCAGGGCGACAGAATGCGTTTCAAAGTAATGCACAAAATCTATGATTACGAGAAACGATTTGGTTACCCAATGTGTGTTGGATGTGGACGTTGTGATGATGTGTGTCCGGAATACATTTCCTATTCCAACTGTATCAACCGTTTAGCAAAGGAGGAGATGTAAGCTATGACAAATCATTATATTCCTCAGCTTTCTACTATCAAAGAAGTAATCAAACATACCGATCTGGAGTACACTTTCCGCATGACATTTGAAGGAGATGTAAAACCGGGACAGTTCTTTGAAGTTTCCATTCCAAAATACGGAGAAGCCCCTATTTCTGTAAGCGGTATTGGCGAAGGAACGATAGATTTTACCATACGCCGCGTAGGTAAAGTAACAAACGAAATTTTTGAAAATTATATAGGTGATCAGTTTTTTATCCGTGGACCATACGGGAATGGATTTGAAATTGACAACTACAAGAACAAAGAACTTGTTGTAGTAGCCGGTGGTACAGGTCTTTCTCCTGTCCGCGGTGTGATAGATTATTTTGCCCACCACACAGATGAAACAAAGAGCACAACATTAATTGCAGGCTTCAAATCTCCAAAAGATGTGTTGTTCAAAGATGATTTTGCCTTCTGGAATGACCAGATTAACGTAATCAAGACCGTAGATACTGCACCGGAAGGATATGAAGGTCCGGTAGGAATGGTTACAAAGTATATTCCGGAATTAAAATTTGAAGACATTGAGAATACAGCATTTATCTGTGTTGGACCGCCAATCATGATCAAATTTACTGTAATGGAAATCTTAAAACTTGGTGTATCTGAGAGGAACCTCTGGATTTCTCATGAGAGAAAGATGTGCTGTGGACTTGGAAAATGCGGTCACTGTAAAATTGGTTCCACATATATTTGCCTTGATGGACCTGTATTTAACTATGTGGAAGGCAAGGAGTTAATCGACTAGGAGGTATAGGAATGGGATTAGATATTAATACAAAGAAATTAAAGAAAAATGCATTTCGTGTCTCCAAAGAGCGTGGAATCGGTGCAGCCAGAATCCGTGTGCCTGGGGGGTATTTAAATGCGGAAGTACTAAGTACAATTCAGGAAATTGCCCAGGAATACGGCAATGGGTATATTCATCTGACAACTCGCCAGGGTTTCGAAATTGAGGGAATCCGTTTAGAAGACATGGATGAAATCAATGAAAAACTTCAGCCAATCATTGATGTATTAGAAATTAATCAGGAAGAACCCCATACTGGATATCCTGCATCCGGAACGAGAAATATAAGCGCCTGTATCGGCAACAATGTATGTCCGTTTGCCAACTATAATACAGCAAAATTTGCAAAACGAATTGAAAAAGAAGTGTTCCCAAATGATCTTCATTTCAAGATTGCGTTGACAGGATGTTCCAACGACTGTGCAAAAGCAAGAATGCATGACTTTGGTATCATCGGTATGACAATGCCGCAGTATGATCCAGGCCGCTGTGTAAACTGCCAGGCCTGTGTAAAAGGATGCAGGAGCCTTTCTGTAGGTGCTCTTCGTGTGGAAAACTACAAAATCGTAAGAGATGAAGAGAAATGCATCGGCTGTGGCGTTTGTGTAACAAAATGCCCGACTCGTGCATTTACAAGAAGTAAAAAGAAATACTACAAATTGACTATTATGGGTCGTACCGGCAAGAAAAATCCACGTCTTGGAGAAGATTTCTTACTATGGGCGGATGAGGACAGTATTGTAAAAATTATTTTAAATACATACAAATTTGTAGAAAAATACATTGATCCAAATGCACCTGGAAGGAAAGAACACATCGGTTATATCATTGATCGTGTTGGATTTGAAGAGTACAAAAAGTGGGCATTGGAAGGTGTAGAACTAATGCCAGAGACTATCAAAAAAGATTGTGTTTACTGGAGCGGCATTCATTTTGACAGATAAAGAATATTTTTCATATGTTGGCGGATACTATACTATAAAAATGAATGATAAGGACGGTCAGCATATGAGTAATAATATGGATTTGGGATATGAAATGTTTTGTTACCAGTGTGAACAGACAGCAAATGGAAAAGGATGTACAAAGCTGGGTGTTTGCGGAAAGACACCGGAAATTGCCAATCTGCAGGATTTATTGATTTTTCAGATTAAAGGGATCAGCTGTTATGGAAAAAAACTGCTGGAGGATGGACAGGGTATAGGTAAAAATGTGATAAGTTTTATCGAAAATGTTCTTTTCACAACGCTTACCAATGTTAATTTTGATGCAAAAGTACATGTGGAATTATTGAGAGAATCTCAGAAAATCAAAGAAAATTTAAGGGAGACGGCAGGGGAAATTGCAAATCATACGGCCCACGCTTCCTATAATCTTCCGGAGACGAAAACGGAGATGTTAAAGGATGCCCCTTTGGCAGGAATCATGTATGATAAATCCCTGGATCCAGATATTCGTTCCTTGAGACAGACGATTTTATATGGACTCAAAGGTATCAGTGCCTATGGGCATCAGGCGAGAGAACTGGGGTATTACAGTGACCAGGTAGATGACTTTTACATTCAGGCATTGGAGGCACTCACAGATGATAATCTTACGGTAGAAGAACTGATCCGCATGACCATGCGGACCGGAGAAATGGCAATTGAGGTGATGAAAAAGCTGGATGAAGCCAATACAGAGGTTTATGGAAATCCGTCTCCCCATGAGGTCAATATCCATATGAGAAAGGGGCCATTTATTATTGTTTCAGGGCATGATCTGAAGGATCTGGAAATGCTGTTGGAGCAGACCAGAGGGACAGGAGTCAATGTTTATACGCACGGTGAAATGCTGCCTTGTCATGGATATGAGGGATTAAAAAAATATCCTCATCTTGTCGGAAATTTCGGAGGGGCATGGCAGGATCAGCAAAAACAGTTCGACAATCTTCCGGGGTGTATTTTGATGACAACGAATTGCCTGATGCGGCCGAGAGAGAGTTATAAAGACCGGATTTACAGCACAAATGTGGTAGGCTGGGAAGGGGTAAAGCATATCGGCAGAAAGGAAAACGGAGATAAGGATTTCAGTGAAATTATTCAGCAGGCGATTGAACTGGGAGGCTACCCGGAAGATCAGGAACCGCAGGAAATATTGGTCGGATTCGGGCATCATGCCACACTAAGCTATGCTGAAAAAATTGTGGAGGCAGTAAAGTCAGGAAAAATCCGGCATTTCTTCCTGATTGGCGGCTGTGACGGAGCAAGACCCGGACGAAACTATTATACAGAATTTGCAAAGATGGTTCCGCAGGATTGCATGATTTTAACACTGGCATGCGGGAAATACAGATTTAACAAATTGGATTTTGGAGAGGTGGCAGGACTGCCAAGACTTCTGGACGTAGGGCAATGTAATGATGTATATTCTGCCATACGGATCGCAACAGTTCTGGCAGATGCTTTTGATACTGATGTGAATGGATTGCCGTTGTCATTGATTGTATCATGGTATGAACAGAAAGCAGTTGCTGATTTGCTTGCATTGCTGAGTCTGGGGATAAAAGGTATTTATCTGGGTCCGACTCTGCCGGCATTTTTGAGTCCGAATGTGCTGCAGTATCTGGTGGATACTTTTGATTTGCGGATGATCAGTAATGCAGAGGATGATATTAAGAGCTGTCTGAAACAGAATATTTGAGAAATCGGGGCTGGTGATGCGGATCGCCGGCTCTGATTGTTTACATATAAATAACTGTGAACAGTGACAAAGATATGGAAAAGAATTTTCAAATACATAGAAAAATATTGACAATCTTTCAAAGGAACTGTACTATATAAATAGTTAGTGGAAGCTAACTATGAAAGGAAAAATTAACTATGAGTGTAGTAATCATAGGAGGAAACGAATGTATGGTTCGTCAATATAAGAATTTATGTCAAGAATATCGGTGTGATGCAAAGGTGTATCCCAAGCAGAACAGCAGCCTGAAAGGAATTGGAAATCCAGATTTGCTTGTTCTATTTACCGGTACAGTATCACATAAAATGGTACGGAATGCTTTATCTGAAACGAGAGGCCAGGACGTAAAGGTTGTACGATCGCATACAAGTTCAATGTCGGCATTGAAAACTATTCTGGAAGAAAATGTAGGAGAGATATAATGTGTGGACGATATTATGTGGATGATGATACAGCAAGAGAAATAGAAAAAGTGGTCAGGGAGGTGGATAAAAAGCTTAGAAGAGAACGCAGTGGTGATATTTATCCCTCCCAGTCGGCTGCTGTGATTACCGGAAGAAAATCACATCTGTTGGCAGAAGAAATGGCGTGGGGGTTCCCACAATATCAGAAAAAAGGTCTGCTGATTAATGCAAGAGCAGAAACTGTACTGGAAAGAAAAATGTTCCGGGACAGCGCGCTGCACAGGAGGTGTATTATACCTGCAAAACATTTTTATGAGTGGGATGCAGATAAAAATAAGGTTATTTTCCTGAGAGAAAATCAGCCTGTTATATTTATGGCAGGATTTTATAATCGGTTTCAGGATGAAGATCGATTTATTATCCTGACTACTCAGGCAAATGGATCAGTAAGTCCGGTACATCATCGGATGCCGTTGATTCTGGATAGGAATGAGTTGGAAAACTGGGTATACGATGATACATTTCTGGAATTCGCTTTGCATAAAACACCGCCGCATCTGGAGCGAAGGCAGGAATACGAACAGCAGAGTTTATTTTGACTTAAATGAATTTTGTCATAATATTCCTCTTGCAAAAAGAACATATGTTCGCTATAATAATACGAAAGGAGGCGAACATAAGTTTGGATAAAGTGATTTTTCATATTGATGTGAATTCAGCCTTCCTTTCCTGGGAGGCTGTTTATCGTCTCTATCACCTGGGAGGGAAAGTAGATTTGCGGGATGAAATAGCTGCTGTCGGCGGAGATATGGCCATGAGACATGGAATTATCCTGGCAAAATCCATTCCGGCAAAGAAGTATAACATTAAAACCGGAGAAAGTATTGTGGAGGCGCTTCAAAAGTGTCCACAGCTCAAATTAGTTCCTCCAAATTATGGGCTGTATGAAAAATGTTCTGCAGCCTTTATGGATATCCTTCGGCAGTACTCACCGGATGTAGAAAAGTACAGTGTAGATGAGGCTTTTGTAGATATGACAGGGACAGAGGGATTATGGGGAGACCCGGTAGAAACGGCACACCGGATTCGGAACCAGATCAGAGAAGAACTTGGGTTTACGGTAAATATAGGAGTGTCCGAGAATAAACTTCTGGCAAAAATGGCCAGTGATTTTCAAAAGCCCGACCGTGTGCATACTCTTTGGAAAGATGAAATCAAAACAAAAATGTGGCCGCTTCCGGTGACAGATTTGTTTTTTGTGGGACGGGCTACCGCGAAAAAATTATTTAATATGGGAATCCATACGATTGGAGAATTGGCACAATCAGATCCGGTCATGCTGAAGAGCCATTTGAAGAAACACGGGGAGGTGATTTGGGCATTTGCAAATGGAATCGATGTTTCTGTGGTACAGTCAGAAGCTCCGGCAAATAAAGGATATGGGAACAGTACGACGATTGCCTTTGATGTTACAGATGCATCTACGGCTAAATTGGTTCTGCTTGCTCTGGCAGAGACAGTTGGAACCCGGCTGCGGGCGGCAGGAGTCCGTGCAGAGGTAATTGCAGTTGGAATCAAAACATTTGACCTTCAGTATGCAAGCCACCAGATGACTTTGCAGAATGCAACCAATATTACAATAGAGATTCATCGTTGTGCCTGCCAGCTTTTTGATTCTCTATGGAATGGAAAAGCAATCCGCCATCTTGGCATCCATACCAGCAGAATCAGGGATCACATGGATATGCGTCAGCTTGATATGTTTGATACGACAGATTATGAAAAATTGGAGCAGATGGATGCTGCTGTAGATAAAATCAGGATACGTTATGGCAGAGACTCTTTAAAACGGGCCGCATTTGTAGGAAGCAGGATTGACCATATGTCGGGTGGTATCAGCCGGGAAAAACGGACTGTTGATTACAAAAAAGTGAAGGTAGAATAGCTGGAGGTGATATTTGATGGGATTTGCAATCGGGATGGAAGAAGAAAAACTTCAGGAGAAAGCAATTCGGGGCGTGCCGCATAAGGTGGCGGCGGATTGCTGGTTTACCAGTACTGGTAAGATGATTCCCAGGATGATAAAATATGAGGACGCGGATGGAGTCCGGCATTTGCTGAAAGATATTGAAGTGTTAAAGTCTGATAAGAAATATTATGCCGGTATTTTGATGCACAGGTATGACTGTAGGGCGGTTGTGAATGATCGGATGCAGAATTTCATTTTATGTTATCATCCGGAAAGTAATACATGGGATATGATAGTTCCGGAATAAAAAAGATAGGTATCTGTTTTGATAGAATTTTGGAAATATCTGATGGAATATCATAGGATTTCGATCATCGATATGGTACAATATCTTTCAGGAGAGGAGGATATTTATGCTATGAATCATCAGTATAATAAGACAATCACAGCCTGCTTTATCGGGTACATCGTGCAGGCAATTGTGAATAATTTTGTACCTTTATTGTTTTTAACTTTTCAGAGGACTTATGATATTCCGCTTTCACAGATTACGCTGCTTGTAACCTTTAATTTTGGTGTGCAGCTTCTGGTGGATCTTCTGTCAGTGGGCTTTGTGGACAGAATCGGTTATCGGGCTTCTATGGTTATGGCTCATATGCTGGCTGCTGCCGGGCTGATTCTGCTGACTGTCCTGCCGGAAGTTCTTCCTTCACCTTTTGTGGGAATACTGATTGCGGTGATGGTGTATGCAGTCGGCGGAGGCATTCTTGAGGTTCTGGTAAGTCCTGTGGTGGAAGCCTGTCCCTCGGATAATAAGGAAAAAGCAATGAGTATGCTTCATTCCTTTTATTGCTGGGGGCATGTTGGTGTTGTTTTTCTGTCTACGTTATTCTTTTATGTTTTCGGAATTCAGAACTGGAAGATACTGGCGCTGGTGTGGGCTGTGGTTCCCTTCTGCAATGCCTTTGTGTTCATGAAAGTGCCGATTGCCACTCTCATAGAAGAGGGTGAGACCGGGCTGCGGTTAAAAGATCTGTTCGGTATCAGGATATTCTGGATTCTGCTGATTATGATGGTCTGTGCCGGCGCAAGTGAACAGGCGGTGAGTCAGTGGGCTTCGACTTTTGCGGAAGAGGGATTGGGAATTTCCAAGACAATGGGTGATCTGGCCGGACCTATGGCTTTTGCAATTCTGATGGGAACATCCAGAGCATTCTATGGAAAATACGGTGACCGTATCAATCTGGATCGCTTTATGATTTACAGCAGTTGTCTGTGTATCTTATCTTACCTGGGAATTTCCCTGCTGCCTTTGCCTCAGCTTAGTCTTGTGGCCTGTGCGGTCTGTGGACTCTCTGTAGGAATTATGTGGCCGGGTTCTTTCAGCAAGGCGGCGGCTGCCCTGCCGAAAGGCGGCACAGCCATGTTTGCGCTTTTGGCATTGGGTGGAGATCTGGGATGTTCCGGAGGTCCCACTCTGGTGGGAATGGTATCCAGCAGGATGGGTGACAACTTGAAAATGGGAATTCTGGCCGGAGTAATATTTCCGGTACTGTTATTGACAGGAATCATCCTTTGTCGGAAGGAAAAAAGAAATACTCTTACAAATTAATCAGGAAAGGAATGTGAATGAGTATGAAAATTTATGTCGATGCAAATGCAGGGCGCAGCGGAAATGGTACATTATCCATGCCGTTTCGCTGTATCAATGATGCCGCAAAAATTGCAAAACCCGGAGATGAAGTACTGGTTGCTCCCGGTATTTACCGTGAGTATGTGAATCCGGTTCATGCGGGAACAGAAGAGGCGCGTATTATTTACCGCAGCACAGAACCGCTTGGAGCTGTAATCACCGGAGCAGAACAGGTGAAAAACTGGGAAATGTATGCGGGTAATGTTTGGGTGTGCCGTATCAGCAACAGTATTTTCGGCAGTTATAATCCGTACACAACCTTAGTGTACGGGGACTGGTATTTCGCGAAAGCGGATAAGCATACAGGATGTGTTTATCTGAATGATAAAGCCATGTATGAAACTGCCTCTCTACAGGACTGTATCAAAGGGGAGGTTTACCCGTGCAGCTGGGTGCCGGAAGAATCTGTGTACAAATGGTATACCGAGCAGGATAAGGAGAAGGATGAGACGGTCATCTATGCGAATTTTCAAGGAAAGAATCCAAATGAAGAAAATGTGGAAATCAATGTAAGACGGGAATGTTTCATGCCTTCTGAGACAGGTATCGGATATATTACCGTCAGTGGTTTTAATATCAATAAAGCAGCAACTACCTGGGCTCCGCCGGCAGCTTTTCAGGATGGTATGATCGGTCCGCACTGGAGTAAAGGATGGATCATCGAGGACTGTGAGATTTCCAACAGTAAGTGCGCCGGTATTTCTCTGGGTAAATATCTGGATCCGGATAATAATCATTATTTTACATATAAATATGTGAAAAGCCCCACACAGATGGAGAGAGATGCCGTATGCCGTGGTCAGTATCATGGATGGCTGAAAGAAAAGGTAGGAAGCCATATTATCCGCAGAAATAATATTCATCACTGTGAGCAGGGTGGAATTATCGGACGTATGGGCGGTGTGTTCAGTATTATCGAAGATAACCATATTCATCATATCAACAATATGATGGAGCTGGGTGGTGCTGAAATTGCCGGTATTAAAATGCATGCTGCCATTGATGTGATTATGCGCCGGAATCATATTCATCACTGCACGATGGGGATCTGGTGTGACTGGGAAGCACAGGGCACACGCCTGACTCAGAATCTTCTTCATGACAATCAGAGACCGCCTTATGCACAGGTGCTGAAAGGTGGCATGATGTCTCAGGATATTTTTGTGGAGGTTGGTCATGGCCCCACACTGATTGACAATAATATTATGCTTTCAGAAGCCAGTTTGAGATTTGCCACACAGGGCGTGGCGCTGGTACATAATCTGATTTGTGGTGCATTTACCTGCGTAGGTGACGGTACCGGTCCCCGTTATACACCGTACCATATTCCTCATCGCACAGAGGTTATGGGCTTTATGACGATCCTTCATGGTGATGACAGATTTTATAACAATATTTTTGTTCAGAAATGGCCTGCGGAGGATGTGATTACCATGCACGATTCCGATGATGGATTTGATACGGAGAACAGAGTTGTGGGAAACTGGATGTTTGACGAATATCCGACTTATGAAGAGTGGATTGCGCAGTTTGATTTCAGTAAGCCTGCAGATATAGGACAACTGGAGGATGCTCATTTCGGACGCCTGCCGGTCTGGACAGAAGGAAATGCATATCTTGGCGGTGCCAGAGCATGTAAAAACGAAGTGAATGGCTGGGTTGCTGCAAATGACCGCAGTGACATACGGGTAGAACTTGAAGAGAAGGACGGTAAGTATTATCTGGATACGAATATTTATGAGTTCCTGGATGGATTTACAGGCAGAATGATCAATACGGATGTATTGGGTATGGCATTTGAACCGGAGGAGAAATTTGAAAATCCGGACGGAACACCGATTCAGTTTGATGAAGATTATTTTGGAGGACACCGTGGAATCCATGTAATTCCGGGACCATTTGCCAGTTTGGCTGATTCCGAAAAAGAACTTTAAAAAGCCCTCCGGGGTGATGCACACGATGTGCAGAAGAAGGCTGCTAAAGCAGCCGCACATCGGCGCACAAAATAGGCAAGCCCCTCATGAGCGAGGGGCTTGCCTGCTTTTTTCTTATGAGATAGTTATCTCTCCGGCCAGTTCAAATCCTTTTTTGGCTGCTATAACAGCAATAATTTCATTGATAACGGCCGCAGCCGCAATGGTTCCTTTTACGATGGCTGCAAGATCAGGTTCGGAAGCAGCCAGCACAGTGCAGATGATTCCTGTGAAAACCAGTGATACTCCGGAATGCGGAAGTAGAGTAAATCCCAGATATTTCTGAACAGTTTTGGGCATTCCGGTCACTTTTGCACCACATCTGGCACCAAAATATTTACCACAGGCGCGGGCTGCAATATAAATAAAGGTATAGAGGCCTGCTCCAAGAATCAGGTGGTAGTCAAGGGGAGCTCCCAGGTCAACAATAGCTGCCAGTAAGCTGATGCCCAGAATGGGGCGGAACCAGTCAACAAGGTGCTCCAGTTGTTCTTCAGTGATCATATTTGAGAAAACGGCAGAAAAGGACACACCCATAAGCATGTAATTCAATGTAATGTTAGTGAAAACCTTTGTATTAAAAAACAATCCGATCAAAGCGGTAGCAGTAATACCGGCAAGGAGAATGCAAAGGGTTCCGATTTTTCCGGGACCTTTTTTCAAAATATATCCTGCAATAATTCCCGTTAAGATTCCAATAACGATAGGCAAAAGAATCATTAGCGGAATCATATACAAAGAAATAGAACCGCCGGAAACAGCACGGGCAATAAATGAATTTACTGTAAAGAATACTGCGATTCCGACAATATCGTCCAACACAGCCATTGGTAAAAGGGTATCTGTTACCGGACCGTGAGTATGAAATTCCTGTACGATCGAAAGAGCAGGTGCTGGCGCAGTTGCAAGAGCAATTCCGCCGAAAGCAAATGCCAGATAGAGAGGAATATTTGAAAAATAAAATATAACGGCAAACATCAGAGTTACAAAGGTAAAAGTTCCAAGCGACTGTGCCAATGTAGTGATCACCAGTGCTGTACCATATGCTCTGATTTTTTTCCAGATCAGTTCTGTTCCAAGCATGAGACCGAAGGTACATTGCATCCATGTAATAATTAACTTATACCATGAGGAATCCATGATTTCCTGGGGCATCAGACCGAGAGCATTTGGACCCAGAAGCATACCTACAATTAACCATCCTAAAATAGAAGGCATTTTCAGTTTGGTAATCAGCTTTCCCATAAGGAATGCTAACACCAATGTACAAATCCATCTTAAAACATACAAATTCATTTTATCACTCCTATACTGTAGTCTAATAGTTACTGGTCACGGAGTGAACAGTAACGTCTAATACACCATACAGCAGAATATCCAGCTGCCGATGACACATTTCTTCATGTTTGTGAAGAATATCCTTCTGTGAACGAGATTCGTAGCAGGCAACTTTAAAACGCAGATTGAAATAATCCATATACACTCGAAAATCGTCCACTAAAAGATCAATGGAAAGCCCAGGCCTCAAAGGTGCGCTTTTGAGTAAATCAGTGAGTATGGAAATATTCAGTGTGTCAAATGGTTGACGCAATGCGGCAATCTGCGGCATAAGTTCTTCCGGAGGATCAAAAGAGGAGTTTATAAAGATACCAAGATATTTCGGATTTTCAGCGAAAAATCGGAGTCTGGCATCAAAATAAGCCTGCAGACGATCCCTGGCAGTTCCAGTTACCTTTTTTGTTGCTGTTTGGAGGTATGAGGTAATGGCGGAAAAACAGGTTTCAATACAAAGGAGATATAGTTCATTTTTATCTTTAAAATGATGATAAATAACTCCCTTGGAAATTCCTTTTTCTGCCCAGACGGTATTAAGAGAAGCTCCATCATATCCCTTCAAAGAAAATTCCTCCATAGCGGCATCCAGTATCCGTTGTCTGGACAATGCACTCTTTTTTTCTCGATTCATGTATGATTCCTTTCCAAAAACAAACCGTTCGGTCTGTTTTGTATTCTAACATAGATTGATTCAATGGTCAATCTTTATGTATAAAAATAGAACTGCAGATGCATGGAAGCCTTTACAGACATTCCGACTTTTGCATCTGCAGTCCTGATTAATCATCATCGAATTAATAAAGATTTTGAAGAATTTCTACACATTTGTCAATTCCCAGAACACTGCTGTCCAGAGTGATATGGTAGTTAGGTGCGTAGCCCCATTTCATGTTAGTATAAAAACGATGGTATGCAGCACGACGTTTGTCTTTATCTTTTAAACGCTGTTCTGTTGATTTTTCCTGTTCGCCGTATACTTTTACAATGCGTTCTGCCCGGCTATCTATGCTGGCATGGACAAATACTTTAAGACAGTCAGCCTTGTCTCTGAGAATATAGTCCGCACACCGGCCGATAATCACACAGGATTCTCTCTGAGCAATATCGGTAATAATCTTGTACTGGATTTCCCAGAGATAATCTTCATTTGTCGGACCAAAGGCACGATTAGAAAAGGCCGATGAAAGAAATCCGCCGGGAGCATACTCTCCCGCATCCTTAATGTAATTTTCGTCAAATCCGCTTTCCAGTGCTATTTTCTGGATTAGCTCTTTGTCGTAGCAGGGTATTCCGAGATTTTCTGCCAGTTTTCTTCCGATGGTGCGTCCGCCGCTGCCGAACTCACGGCTGATGGTAATGATTCTGTTTCTCATAATGTAAGTTCTCCTTTCTCGCGAAGTTCTTTATAAGTACCACAAATTAAAAATACTGCAACAATAAAAGTTAAAAGGTCAGAAACCGGCATAGAATAGAGAACGCCGTCCAGTCCGAAGAATACAGGCAGGAGAAGAGCAAAACCTACACCGAATACGACTTCACGAATCATGGACAGAGCAGTAGATTCTGCGGCTTTTCCCATGGCCTGAAGAAAAATAAAGCAGGCTTTATTAATACATGCAAGTATCATCATACACAGATAAGTACGGAAGGCTTTGATTGCAAAATCGGTATAATAGACACTCTCATTGGCAGCTCCGAAAATGGAAATCAGCTGTCGTGGGAAAAACTCAACCAGAATAAATGCAATGGCTCCGACAGTTGCTTCTGAAATCAGTAATTTGGTAAAAAGCTCTTTGACCCTGGATTTTTGTCCTGCGCCCATATTGAATCCGACAATAGGAATGCATCCGGCAGCCATGCCTACAACGATAGAAATGACAATCTGGAAAAATTTCATAACGATTCCTACAACAGCCATAGGAATCTGAGCAAACTGTTCCTGACCAAAAATCGGATCCAATGCTCCATATTTGCGGAGCATATTATTAATTGCTGCCATGGCAGCAACCAGACTGATCTGTGACAGAAAGCTGGTGATACCGAGAATTAAAGTTTTACCGCAGACAGAAGCATGCAGCCGATAATCTTCCCGGGCAGGTTTAATAACCTTCATATGAAGAAGATACCAGACAGCAAGAATTGCGGTGACAATTTGCCCAATGACAGTAGCTACAGCGGCTCCCATCATTCCCCATTTACAGATAAAGATAAAAATCGGGTCAAGAATGATATTAATAACTGCACCGGCAAGAGTAGAAATCATTGCAAATTTCGGATTGCCATCCGCCCGTATAACAGGGTTCATTGCCTGACCGAACATATAGAACGGAATACCAAGAGATATATAGAAAAAATATTCTTTGGAATGATAGAAAGTTTCTTCATTGACGGTTCCGCCAAACATGGAAATAATCTGATCAGAAAAAATCAGATAAATGGCAGCCAGCAGGATACTGGTTACAACAATCATAAGTACGGAATTGCCAACACTTTTTTTTGCAGTATTCGTTTCTTTTTTACCAAGGCTGATACTGACAAATGCGCAGCAACCGTCGCCTACCATAACAGCGATAGCAAGAGCAACTACTGTCAGAGGAAAAACAACTGTGTTTGCCGCATTACCGTATGAGCCAAGATAACTGGCATTGGCAATAAAAATCTGATCAACGATGTTATAAAGTGCTCCGACCAGAAGAGAGATGATGCAGGGAATCGCGTATTGTTTCATCAATTTGCCAATACGTTCTGTTCCCAGAAATTGATTAGAATGTTCCATGGGATTCACTTTCCTTTCTTAAAAAATGTAATTGTTCAGCACTACAGGCCACTGTTGGGAACAATAACAAAAAAGCGTGTGGCCATATGGTGCTGGATTTACGCCACAGGCTACACGCTTTTGGGATTAACCCGCTCAGTCAAGATAATTTCCGACAGGGCTGGAATTGTATTGTTTGATAACCTTTACAATAATCGAATCATCAGGCTGTACTGTCTGTTCAGTGATTCGATACTGCGTATGATTGTTTTCCAGATGTCTCTTATACTGCTCAAATTCCTGCTCCACTTGTTTTACCGCCCATTCGTGTTCGGCATCTTCCTTCAGCATAAAGTGAAGAGTTTGACAAATACAGGCAGCTTTTACTCGTTTCATTTGCTAATCCCTCCTTCAAAGTTTAATACTATATGCCTGCTGACGCAGACATTATTAGGAATGAAAGTGCTTGTGACTTTCATATGAAAAAAGAGCAGCACATACGCAACTGGAATTACGCATAAGTGCTACTCGTTGTACTTGTATTATATCATATGAATAAAAAGATTTTCAAAGGACTTTTTTACCAAAAAATTTGTTTCGGCAAGGTGAAAAATTGTACCAGACAACATTGGTTTTATGCTATAATTGCTTTAATAACTTGAAGTTTAAAAGGGAAGGTAAGGATATCATAATGAATACATTAGAGACGATTATGACCAGAACCAGTATCCGCAGGTATACGGATCAGTTGGTGAGTGATGAAGATGTCAGGACGATTTTACGGGCAGGGATGAGTGGTCCTTCCTGCGTGAACTCCAGAGACTGGGCCTTTCTTGTGATAAAGAATAAGGAAACACTGAATAAAATGGCAGATGCTAATGGAAGACCGGCAGAACCGCTTCGCAATGCAGCATTTGCTGTTCTGGTCTGTGGCGATATAGAAAAAGCCTTTCCTCCGGCGCAGGAATATTGGGTAATTGACGGTAGTATTGCGGCACAGAATATGATTCTTGCGGCAAAGGACCTGGGAATCGGCAGCGTCTGGCTGGGAACCTGGCCTCAGATGGACCGTGTAAAAGCACAGGCACAAATATTTGGACTTCCGGAAACAATCATACCGCATTCCATCATTGCTTTCGGATATCCGGCTGAAGAGCCAAAAGTGAAAGCACCGGAATGGGAAGCGGACAGAGTTCATTATGAACAATGGTAGTTACTGGTCACGAAGTGAACAGTAACCAATGGTAAAAGAAAGAGATTGTCTGACAGCGGACAGTCTCTTTTTATATAATAGGAAAGTCCTCTGAGCAGGATTCTTTCTTAGTTATCATAAAGTTTGAACATTTTGTGATTTTTAAGTCCAGTTAGGGTTCAGCTTCTATACTGATGTTCGAAAAGGAGGCTAAGGGATGGCATATCAAAATGTTTTTCAACGTTATGAGCTGAAATATATGCTCACAAAGGAACAGAAGAAAAAAATTCTGGCGGCAATGGAACCCTACATGGCTTTGGATCAATACGGGCGGACGACAATCCGTAATATATATTTTGATACAGATAATTATCGTTTGATTCGGCATTCCATTGAGAAAACTGCATATAAAGAAAAACTTAGAATCCGCAGTTACAGCCGGGTGAATCCAGAAAATCAGGTGTTTGTTGAACTGAAAAAGAAATACGAGTCTATTGTATATAAACGGAGGCTGGCTCTTTCGGAAGAAGAGGCGATGCAGTGGGTGCTGGGAGAACATCATTGTGAGAAAGAGACGCAGATTTCTGAAGAAATCGATTATTTCCTTGCATATTATAAGACATTGCATCCTGTGGTATTCCTTTGCTATGAGCGGGAAGCGTATTATGCAAAAGATGGAGGCGATTTCCGAATTACATTCGATGAAAAGATCCTCTGCAGGCAGGAGGAACTGTCCCTGGAGTCTGAAGTTTGGGGAATGCCTCTGCTGGAAGACGGGCAGGTATTGATGGAAATTAAAACATTGGGAGGAATTCCTCTGTGGATGAGTCATGTTCTGTCACAGGAAAATCTGTATAAGACTTCTTTTTCCAAATATGGAACCGCTTATCAGACTATGATTTATCCGAAGAATAAAGGAGGTTATAAACATGTTTAACAATTTTTTTAGGGGATTATTTGATACGGATATGACAAGCGTGATTACCGTATTTGATTTCTTACTGTGTATGGGATGTGCCCTTCTGATTGGATTGATTCTGGCATTCACGCATACGTATCGTACCCGTTATACGAAAAGCTTTGTAGTGACACTGGCTCTACTGCCCACGGTGGTTTGTGTGGTTATTATGATGGTAAATGGAAATGTGGGAGCCGGTGTGGCAGTGGCAGGAGCTTTCAGTCTGGTGCGTTTTCGGTCAGTTCCCGGTACTGCAAAGGAAATTACCATGCTTTTTCTGGCTATGGGAGCCGGTCTGATTGCCGGTATGGGTTATCTGGGATTTGCGATTCTCTTTACTGTGATTGTATGTATGTTCAGTGTGTTATACAGTCATCTGGATTTTGGCGCAGGACGAAATGCAGCAATCTATAAAACACTGAACATTATGATTCCAGAAGATCTGGATTATACCGGTGTTTTTGAGAGTATATTGAAAGAATATACTACATCCTGTGAACTGATTCGGGTGAAAACCACGAACATGGGAAGTATGTTTCGTCTCACATATAATCTGACTCTGCGGGATGAGACGCTGGAAAAAGAAATGATTGATAAACTTCGCTGCAGAAACGGTAATCTGGAAATTACAGTTTCAAGACAGGAAACAACTGTGGCAGAGCTTTAAGAAAGGAGAGCGTGATCTCATATGAAAAAAAGAAAGGTAATGTCAGTTATTCTTGCGTGTATACTGGTTTTGGCCGGATGCAGCAGCAAAGAGAATGAAAGTGTTTCTGAACAGCCAAATGAAGAAAGTGTACAGTCTGCAGAAGTGAACACAGTGACTGATACTTCTGATATGTTCAGCGGCCGTGATTATGAAGTCGGTTATGACAGTGAAGAAAGTGCGATCATTACGCTGAATGGAGATTCTGCCGTATGCAGTTCGGATGCAGTCAAAATCGATGGAAGTACGATTACCATTACCGATGAGGGGACATATATCTTTACGGGTAACCTGGATGACGGTATGATTATTGTGAATGCGGAAGAGACAGATAAACCGCAGCTGGTTTTTGATGGTGTATCGGTCAACTGTGAAACATCGGCTCCTCTGTATATTCTGGAAGCAGATAAAGTATTTGTGACACTGGCTTCCGATACAGACAACACGTTGTCTAATGGCGGAACTTTCACAGCAATTGATGATAACAATATTGATGCTGCAATTTTTTCTAAACAGGATCTGACATTCAACGGTTCTGGTAGTCTGACGGTAACCTCTCCATCCGGTCATGGAATCGTGTGCAAGGATGATCTGGTTTTTACAAGTGGATCTTATATTATTGATTCGGCTTCTCACGGCCTGGAAGCCAATGACAGTGTCAGAATTGTCAATGCGGAAATTACTATCGCAGCGGGAAAAGACGGAGTTCATGCAGAAAATTCAGACGATACCAGTCTTGGATTTGTTTATATAGGAAGTGGAACTCTGGATATCAGTGCAGAAGGTGACGGAATCAGTGCCGGCAACTATATGCAGATTGACGACGGAACCTTTACCATAACCACTGGAGGAGGAAGTGAAAATGCAGCTCAGAAAAGTTCAGCTTCCTGGGGAGAATTCCGGGGAGGAATGCCTGGAAGAGGAGGTATGAAACCCGGGGAGGGCGAGATGAAGACTGATCAGGGCAACATGAAACCCGGACGGGGCGATAGAATGCCTGAGCAGAGTGATATGGAATTTGAGCAGGAAAATATGAACCCCTCTCAGGGAGGTACTGTTCCTCAACCGCAAGATGTAGAGGCAGTGGATTCACAGACAGATGAGGAAGACAGCAGTACCAGTATCAAAGGGCTGAAAGCCACAGGGGATCTGATCATTCAGGGTGGAAATATTACGATAGATTCTGCGGATGATTCGATTCATTCCAATTCGTCAATTATGATTAATGGCGGCAGCTTTGAAATAACAGCCGGAGATGATGCTTTCCATGCGGACGAGAATCTGACAGTGAATTCCGGAACAATCCATGTGGCAGAAAGTTATGAAGCATTGGAGGGGCTTCACGTTTCTATAACAGGTGGTGACATTACTGTAACAGCAAGTGATGATGGCATTAATGCAGCAGGAGGTACGGATTCCAGCGGATTTGGCGGTCAGCGGGGCAATGAGCAGTTTGGAGGAAAATCATCTTCCGGTGGAAGTATTGTAATATCAGGCGGAAACATTCATGTTACAGCTTCAGGGGATGGCATAGATGCCAATGGCTCTCTGAAAATAACCGGAGGAACAACGATTGTCACAGGTCCCACACAAGGTGATACAGCCACATTGGATTATGATACAGAAGGTATTATTACCGGAGGAACCTTTATAGGAACCGGAGCTGCCGGAATGGCACAGTCTTTCAGTGATTCTGAACAGGGTGTTATCGCAATAAATGTGGGAGCAGCAGATACGGGCGATAGTATTACAATTTTAGATGCCAATGGAACAGAATTATTGTCTCATACACCGGAACTTTCTTATAATGTATTCATTTTCAGCAGTGAAGAACTGGTTAAGGGAGAAACTTACACAGTAACGTTTGCTTCATCTTCGGAAGAAGTAACTGCAAACTGATTCGCTCAGGATGAAAAATGCGGGTAAGCAGAAAGAACGTAACAGTCTGCTGGCCCGCATTTTTGTAATAGTGAAGATACTGAAAGTTACAAATTTCAAAAATAAGAAGAAGTATCTGCAAATACAATTTTCTCGATTTCTATTTGATCATTATACCATACATATCCTGCTGCAGAGCCGGTCCTCAGGATTTCCTCTGCCTGTTCTTCAGTTAATTCTTCGTAATTATTTGATATAGATTCTTCTCCATTGATTTGTTCAATCTTCAAAGTCCACTTGAAAAAGGTAACATTTTCGGCAAGCTTTTCGGTGAGAAGATATTCTTCATATCCGGAAGAATCAGTGGCGTAACCGGAAGGGGCTGTGCTGATGGAGTCCCCATCTTTGTCAAACAGTGCAAGATAGGAGCTGTGATGATAGGTATAGTCTTCAGGGTCATAAGAAGCATAAGTTTCCGGACAGGGTACCATGGGGTCATCGATATCAAAGAACTCTTTCATCTGCCCATCTGTTTTTAACAATAATCTTGACTTTTTTTGCCTTAAAACAGGAATTACATTTCCATCCTGTTCTGGGGAAAGAATAATCTCTGACGTTTTAGTATTATAGGTATAGCTGTCAAATAAATCAGAATTTCCCACGGGACTTCCACAGGCACAGTAATACGCAAAACCGCCGTCGTTATGAAAACTGATGGTTTCATCACAGTTCGTAAAATACACCCATTGGTGCTCAGTCAAAAAATCGGGATGATTATCGTTATTACATCCGGAAAATAGCAGGGTGAGTGCCAGACCTCCTAATACGGTTACTTTCTTAAATGAATACTTCATATAGATAAACCAGCTTTCCTTTTTCTCTTACAGTATCACAAAATGATATTTGGGTCAAATTCTTGGATGTGGCGGCTTTTTTATGCCTGAACAGTAACATCATCAACTCTCAGGGCATTCGAAACTCTGACCCTTGTATTTGCATAGAGAAATGCTATAATAATATCAGTTGATATATAACGGTACGGTAAAATCAGTAGCAGAGAAAGAGTTACTGATTAACTATCAGCTTCCGGTGGCTGCTGAACCTGGTGAACGTACATTAAAGAATTTTCTGTCAACTGCCCTTATGCCGGATATAATGAATATTATTATGCAGGATTGGACTGCTCAGGATATCTGGGATGGATTATGTACAATGTGATGAATACAGAAGATGGACAGGATGGATATGTGATGTCATCCACCAAGACTCCAAAAACATTTGCAGAGAGGGGATGAGGAGAATGGTGGACTCAGTGACCCGGAAGATTACAGAAACAAAACCCCGGAAGAAATTCTGGAAGATTTGTTTGAGAGGAATGAGTGATTTTGGGATGAACTGCACAAGTAACATGAGTTTTTGAGGAAATCTATCCTCAGCTTTAAAAGAGTAACGGAGAAGAATAATGATTGATTTACAGTTTGCACGAGAAGAATTTCAAAAATATCTTGATCAATATGACAGAAATGATGAAAAGATTAGATTGAAAATTATACATACAGAAGGTGTCATAAGCTGTGTCCAAAAAATAACATCCCGGATGGATATTTCTGAAGAGGATAAAGAACTTGCAGAACTGATCGCGCTGCTTCATGATATCGGGAGATTTGAGCAGATTCGCTGTTTTGGCAGCTTCGAACCTGGAACCATGGATCATGCAGCGTATGGGGTAGGATTACTGTTCGGACCTAAAAATATGATTCGTCAATTTGTGAAGAATACACAATGGGATTTAATTATTAAAACAGCTATAGCAAAACACAGTGATTTTCAGTTGGAAGGCATTACCGATGAACAGACCTTGTTTCATGCTAAGATGATCAGAGATGCCGATAAACTTGATAACTGTCGTGTGAAACTGGAAGAATCTGTAGAAGTACTGGTTGGAACAACAGCAGAAAACGCCGGAACATATGAAATATCTGATAAAGTCTGGGAAACCTGCTTACATAATTGCTCTGTTCGTTCTGCAGACCGGATTACACCTATGGATTATTGGGTATCTTATCTTGCATATTTCTTTGACGTGAATTTTGCGGAGACTTTTCAGATCATTGAAGAGGAAAACTATGTGGAGCGGATTATAAAGCAGATTCCATACAGCAATCCTGATACGGAGAAAAAAATGAATATTCTATGTGAGAGACTTCAGATGTATATCAGTTCTCATACATCTTGTGGTTGAGGGTGAAAATAACTACTCAGCCGTCAGGCTGAGTAGTTACAAGCTATTTTGTAAAATGAATCCGTTGGTATTCGCTTGGAGAGATGCCGACGGATTTTTTAAATACTAAAGAAAAATACTGCTGACTGTCAAAACCGGTTGCGGCTGCAATGCTCTGAATGGAGTCGCCACTGGTTGACAGCAGGAATTTTGCTTTGGCAATCCGTTCCTGATAAATATATTCGGAAAGTTTGATTCCAGTGCTCTGACGGAACAACCGTGATATATAAGTTTCGTTGTAATTCACGAGCGCAGACAGAGAGGCAAGAGAAATCGGTTCTGCCAGGTGTTCTTTGATATAGTTTTTGATAGTGCGGATCACTGTCTCATTCTTGTCAGACGCATTAGAAGAAAGCAGTGAAAACAAGCATTCGGAGAATTTCTTCAGATATCTGAAAGCATCATCCCAGCTTGAGAAATCCATCAAATGATAGAGAGGATAGAGTGCAACTTTGGTAGACAGTTTTTCCTGCAGCTGGTACAGATCAACGTAGGAAATCAGGGTGACGGAAATACCAAGATAAATCCGTAAAGCATCCAGGGAATGCATACTTTTATAGGATCTGCATTTCTGATGCAGCTCATCCATCATTTGATAGTATTCATTAGGTGTATTCTGGTACAGGTAAAAGGAAAGCGCCTGGATTTTCTGGTCTGCAGAGCTTGGGTTCGTGGAGTTGACAGGCAGTGCAGATTTCCGGGACTGTTTTGCATAGACCGAGACAGAAGACTGCAGCCGGGATTCACTGGTATGTGTAGTCTCAAGCTGCTGTAGCAGCTTATAGTGGATATTGCTGACATCCCCCCATGAAACAGCCTCCGGATACAGAATCATGTTCAGATTCCGGTGCAGTACAGTGGTGCTGTAGTTTATCAGATCATCGGAAAATCCCTTTAAATAAGCAAGCTTGGTCTGGATATTTTTCTGAAATTGATCAGTTGGCTGCAGGAACCAGAGCATGGTTCCGTGATTCAGGTTCAGCATGGCACAGGTAAAGTTCCCCTGTAAAAGCTCTTCAGCCGGATACAGGTAATCCATGGATAGCGTGGAAATATTACAGGTGTATTCATCAATGGAGCGAAGATGCGCCATCATATAAACCAGATAGACAGGCTGTGAAAGATCCAGATGAAAATCAGATCCGGCTAAACGAAGTTCGTTTTTTAACTGTTCAATATTTCGTCCGGTCAGAATTTCACGCAGAATATTCTGATGCAGCAGGTGATTCAGGAGGCGAGTTTTCTTTTGCGTGTCATCCAGCATGATTTTTTGCTGCCGCTCCTCTGCAATCGCATCCAGGTTTTTCTGAATTTCATTCAGAAGAACATCGTCAGGTTCTGTTTTCAGAAGATAGGAGGTGCGGGGAAGGCGATTGGCCTGGTATAAATAATCAAAATTATCATATGCAGTCAGAAAAATAATCCGGCATTTTGGCCAGCTTGCACTGACTGTTTCAGCAAGTTCCAGGCCGGTACAGCCGGGCATCTGGATGTCCAGAAGCATCAGGTCAATTTTTTGCGCAGACAGGATTTCCAGTGCTTCCGGAGCAGAGTAGGCTTTCTGGATATTCAGATCAGCATCCAGATTGGTTTCCACAAGAGAAACCAGATAATTCACGATAAGTCTTTCGTCATCTACAATCAATAAATTCATTTCATTCGTCCTCCTTTAATTGCAATACAATCTCAACACACAGACCGCCCAGGTCGGAGCGGGATATACGAAGAGAATCTTCACAATTGGAAAAGATGTTGAGTCTTCTCTGGATATTCAGGATGCCGGACATCTCTACTCCTTTATAGGAGTTAGATGCAGCGTAAAGTCGATTCTTCAATTGGCTTAGTCTGGTATCAGTCAGTTCTTCTCCGTTATCTTCTATTCGAATTATGAGGGAAGACGCATCGGTCAAAAACGAAACACGGATCAGACCATCAAAAATCTTGTTCTTCAGACCATAGTTGAATGCGTTTTCTAGGATTGGCTGCAGAATCAGTTTTGGTACCGGAATAGTGGCAAATTCATTTGGTAGTTCACCCAGTTCTATGCTTATACGGCCTTCAAATCGCAGTCCCTGAATATAGGCATAGTTTTTTGCATAGTCGTATTCTTCTTTTAATGTTACATTATCCATACTGTTTTTCGTAATGTAGCGGAAGCAGGTAGCCAGTGCACCGGCTACTTCCTGTGCCTCTTCCGAATTGAATCGGATCATCCGCTGCAGCATAAAGAAGCTGTTATACAGAAAATGCGGATTGATCTGTGCCTGCAGCTGTTTCAGTTCTGCTTTCTGCAGAAGCAGCTTCTGGTTATAATCCTGTTCAATCAGTCGGTTCAGCTGAACAGCCATATTATTAAAGGCATGATACAGATAGGCAAAGTCCCCACTGCCGGGTTCCGGAATCTGGATCTGGAAATTTCCCTGTTCGATCTGTGTAAATGCATCGGTCAATCCCACCAGCGGCTTATGAACCATACGATAGATACCAATGAAAAACAGAATACATGCGACTATTATCAGAAGATAGAAAATCATCATCAGATTATAACTGTAATGGATAGATTGTATCAGTACGTCATTTGGTATAAAGCGTACATAAGTACCGCCTGAATAGGAAGTATGATCAAAAAAAGCTATATAATCTTCACCGTCCAGTGTAATTTCCTGATAACCGGCGTCAGTTTCAGCAGAAAAATGATTTAGATGATTCTGGGCATCTTCAGTCTTTTTATATGGAAGATTTTGCAGTGTAAAGCCATTTTCCAAAGAAAAAAGATAGTATTCTCCGTCATAGGATGCATTGGATGCAAGATAAGTTTTCAATGCATCCTTAGATAGAATCAGGTTTACAGCATAAGATGCATTTCGGTTGACCGGTGCCATAAAAACGGAAAGGGTTTGCTGCTTATGGATGGGATCCAAATAGTACTGCATCAATCCGCTTTGGGTACTTAAAGTCTGGTAGAATTCAATCTCGTTTTCTTTGAGTGTCTGGTAGCTGCCATATTTATAATTCACTGAATTGTATACAGTTCCTTCATTGAATAAGTAAGCATGCGCAGATTCCAGAAACGGAGATGCGGTCCTGATACTGTAGAGCTGATCACGAAGCAGATTGATCTGTACCCCTTTTTCATATGCAGCAAGGGAGGAAAAGCGCACAGCCAGATTCCTGAGCAGATTTTGTTCTACCATATATGTGTTGGATGAGTAAATCTGTTTGAGATTTTCATCCAGATGTGACATATAGGTGATATTATTTGAAAGTATGGCATTTAGTGTCTGTTCTTTTTGTTGTTGATTGTTTCGATGCAGATAAACAGAACTGACCAAAACAAGTGGGATTAATACAATAACAAAAAGAAAGATAACCTTTTTTAATAATGTATTCTTACTTTTCATGTGTTTCATACTATTCCTCCGGTCAAAAGCAGTTTTATATAATTGAGTATATCATATTGTAGCCGTTGGCTGCAATCAAACTTATAATATGAATGAACACTATTCTAGAACAATATCAAGATGTATGATAAATTCCGCTGCCTTTGGCTGGAGATGAACATCTTATAGTATCTTGACTTTTTTATAAAATCTTTGAGTTAAAATGATGATAAGTTAAAATAATGCAAAAATGTAAAAATATTTTATTTTTTTTTTATAAATAATACTTTAATATACGAGACATAAAGAAAGTAACGAAAATAAGAAAGGAGAAACACATGAAAACAAGAAAAAGAGTATTGGCAGTAATCCTTGCCGGCTGCACAGTGTTTGGAATGACTGGTTGCATGAAGAAAACAGAAACATCTAAAAAAGCAGCAGATGATGCAGAGGCAGTAGAAGTACCGGAGGATATCTGGGAACCGTATGCAGAGGAGGTTACTTTGAGTACTGTGCTTCAGGAAAACTCAGGTATCACTTGGGAAAATGGCGATGACTATGAAAATAATACATGGTACAGAGCCTGGAAGGAAAAGTTTAATGTCAAGGTTGTAAATGATTGGGTAAGTAACGATTATGCAACTAAACTGAACCTGTCAATCGCAGAAGGAAATCTTCCGGATGTCTTTAAAGTCAATGCACAGCAGCTGCAGGAACTGCAGGAGTCTGGTTTGATCTTGGATCTGACAGATATCTTTGAATCTCAGGCATCTGACCGTCTGAAAGGGTACATGGACGAGGCAAAAGATACATTTGAAACTGGCTTTACTGATGGAAAACTGTATGGTATTCCACAGCTTAGTTATGGATCAATCGATATGACAGGTCAGTTGTATCTCAAAAGAGACTGGTTGGAAGAAACCGGAATGGAAGTACCGCAGACTATGGATGAGTTTGAAGCGGTTGCAAAAGCAATGAAGGAAAAGCATGGCGGATATGTTATGACAGAAACACAGACCCTGGATGGCATGAAAATTATGGCAAATGGATGGGGCGCATATCCGGGTATCTGGATTGAAAAGGAAGACGGTACAATTGGATATGGTTCCGTACAGCCGGAAATGAAGACGGTTCTGGAAAATTATGCGAAATGGTACAGCGAAGGATTGATTGATACTGAATTTACTATTACAGATGGAGATAAGTTGTTCCAGAAATGTGTCAGTGGTGAAGCAGGAATCAGTCCATTTACTAACTGGTTTGCATGGGGCGTTGGACCGACAATGGTAGAAAAAATGAGTGAAGATGAATATTTTGATGCTTATGCGATTCCATCTGCCACCGGTGAAGCAACCAAACAGAGTGTTATGTTCAATAACGTGGGCTATATTGTTGTAAGCAAAGAATGTAAGAATCCGGAAGCAGTTATCCGTTTGCTGAATTTCTATGCGTATGTACAGGATGAGACAGATGATCCGGAACTTTTAGGGGCTATTGCTGATCTTGGTACAATTCTTTATGCATTCCGTGTTTTGAATCCACAGAAGGAATATGATAACTATGTAGCTATTCAGGGAGCTCTGGAAAAGGATGGTACACAAGCAGATCCTGCTCAGATGGGACTTGCCGGTGCAAAATATAAAAAGTGTGTTGCAGCGATAGAAAATCACGAGGCATCCGGTGGTGGAGAATACCTCTTATATGCCAGCCCACATGCGTCTCACAGCGTTGGAGTCGATCTGATTGATAATGATTTACTTGTTTATGACAAACGTTGGGGTATGCCAACCGAGACACTTAGCAAATCCGGAAGTACACTTGATGATATTCTGGACGAAGGATTTACTAAAATCATTGTTGGAGAAGAACCAATAGAATATTTTGATACTCTGGTAGAAAACTGGAAGACAGCCGGTGGAGAACAGGCAACTCAAGAAGTAAATGAAACCTACGGAAACTAAATGATTATAAGGTGTGATGGGGGCTCACCTCATCACACTACTTAGAAAGCAGGATTATATATGGTAAAGAAGATTAAAAAGCAGTGGCAGTATCATCTGATGCTTATTCCGAGTGTAATATTGGTTTTTATCTTTTCGTATATTCCATTGTATGGAATTGTCATTGCGTTTCAGGATTATAGTCCGGTAACTGGATTTGCGTCAAAATGGGTTGGAATGGAGAATTTTAAATACATTTTCAGTCAGCCGGGATTTCTTAGAACGATTACTAATACATTTTATATTGCGTTTTTTAAATTGCTAGGCGGTATCATTGTTCCGGTAGCAGTGGCTCTTTTATTAAATGAGCTTACATCCAACAAATCAAAACGAGTTTTTCAGACATTGGTGTATATTCCTAACTTCCTGTCATGGGTTATTATGGCTGGTGTGATGATGGATCTCTTATCTCAGACTGGTGCAGTGAATCATTTACTTGGAATGGTGGGAATCGCCCCTATTAATTTCCTGGGCAGCGTAAAAGTATTCCCGTGGACGATGATTATCAGTGATGTGTGGAAAGGATTTGGATTTGGAACAGTTGTGTATCTGGCTGCACTGACTGGAATTGATCCGGGATTATATGAATCAGCACGCATCGATGGGGCAAAGAGATGGCAGCAGATTGTATATATTACAATTCCGTTGATGCTTCCAACTGTTATCCTAATGCTTGTATTGTCATTGGGAAGTGTTCTGAATGCCGGATTTGATCAGATTTTCAACCTGTATTCTCCGATTGTATATGAGACAGGTGATATTATTGATACTTATGTATATAGGCTTGGTATTCAGCAGGCTCAGTATTCAGTAGGAACGGCAGTCGGGCTGTTCAAATCAGCTGTTTCGTGTGTGTTGGTTATCATGTCTTATGTTCTGGCTGATAAACTTGCCGGATATAAAGTGTTATAAGAGGGAGGGATTAAGTGTGCAACGTAAAAAATCAATACAGGTTTTTGACATTATTAATTACATTATATTAACATTATTATCGCTCACGTGTGTTCTTCCTTTCGTTCATCTGCTTGCATTATCTTTTAGCGGGAATGCTGCTGTAACGGCTGGTAAGGTCGGCTTTTGGCCTGTAGACTTTACACTGGCAGCTTATGAGTTTGCCTTGACAGGGGGAAAATTTGTACATGCATTACTAATTTCTCTGGAAAGGGTTGTTTTGGGTGTTGGACTCAACCTGATTTTAATGGTCCTTACAGCATATCCGTTATCAAAAACAAAGAAACAGGTAGCAGGAAGAAATATTTATATGGGTTTTTTCGCAGTTACTATGTTAATCAGTGGAGGTATGATACCGACTTATCTGGTCGTTACAAACCTGGGACTGAAAGATACTATGTGGTCATTAATTCTTCCTGGTGCACTTCCGGTTTATAATATGATTATTTTGATGAATTTCATGCGTGAACTTCCGGAAGAAATCGAAGAGGCAGCATCCATTGACGGAGCCAGTCCTATTCAGATACTCATACGTGTTTTACTGCCTGTGTTAAAGCCAGCTCTGGCTACAGTCGGTTTGTTCTGTATTGTTAGTCACTGGAATGACTGGTTCAGTGGAATGTTGTATATGAATAACCCAGAAAACTATCCATTGCAGACATATCTACAATCTTTGTTGCAGAATTTCGAGAATGTTATGGGTAAAGGACGCGGAGTTGGTATGCAGGATATTTTGTCGCAGATGAATGCGAGAACAGGAAGAGCGGCACAGTTATTTTTAGGTGCATTGCCTGTAATGATGATTTATCCATTCCTGCAAAAATACTTTACCAAAGGACTGGTACTTGGCAGCGTTAAAGGCTAATATAATAGCAGAATACTACGGATAAGAATATGATGATATTAGAAGAAATAAATGACGTTGAAGAATTTGATTGCTTTCTAAATGAACAGATTGAAAAAAACAGAAAACATAAGTTTCAGATTTTGTTTCTGGATCATCTTGGAAATGAGATTAAATGTGAAAAAGTTCATGTAAAACACAAACGACATAATTTTGTGTTTGGTGTCTGCCCGAATGGCCATATCAGTATGACAAATGAACTTGCTTGTGGAGAAGGAGAAGAGGCAGAAAAATATTGGGATTTCATCAAAAATCTATTTAATGGAACGACATTGTGGTGGGCCTGGAGAGTTCTGGAACCTGAAGAAGGAAAGTGGACGTTTGATCAAAAGGTGGGGAAATTTGGACCGATGAACAGGATGGTAGAGCGTGCCCAAAAACTCAATCATTTTATTACGGCACATGCAATTCTGTATCCACACGAGGATTCTAATCCATCATTTTTGATGAATTGTAACGAAACAGAAGCGGTCGCTTATCTGGAACGTCATGTCAAGAAAGTAGCGTCTGAATATGATACTGTAGTAGATTACTGGCATCCGGTAAATGAGGCTTATGCTGAAATACAGAGTGTTAGAAAGTTGAGAATTAATGAGGGGCTGGTCTATAAATGGTTGAAAGAAACTGCTCCGAACGCCGGTCTTGTGGATAATGGCGGCTATACAATTGATCCGGATTTTTATCAGAAAGGAATTCTGAATGCAGAAAAATTTGGAAGTAAAGTAGATTATCTGGGGATTAGAGGATACTTTGAATTGTATAACAGTAATGCACTCACCTTTTTTAAAAGTCTTTGGAATCATTATGATTATCTGACTGAGCGTTATGGTAAAAAGCTTAAGTTTACAGAAATCGGAGCGGTATCTGAAGCGAGAAAAGGGAGTTATCTTCCGTGGCATGTGGATAAGACAATTGCTCCGGCATTAGGGATCACCAATATGGAAGAGTATCGGGAGAATCAGCCAATTACAGAGGAAACACAGAAGGAGTTTCTGGTACGTATGTACAGAATGGCGTTTGCTCACAAAAATGTATATGAATGTACATATTGGGATTTGCTGGATCAATACACGTGGAATCAGGTAAAAGGTGGTCTGATCAGAGATGATTTTACACCGAAGCCGGCATATTATGCACTGCAGGATCTGATTCATCATCAATGGACAACGGATGAGCAGCTGATAACTTCAGAAACTGGAAAATGTGAATTCAGAGGATTTGATGGTGAATACGAAATAATCATTAAAGATAAGTCGTTTTCTGTAAATTTGTCAACAGATAATCAAACAAAGGTAATTTGTGTAGAATAATTAAGCGTATTAAAAAAAAGAGAGGGTTTCATATCCCCTCTTTTTTTAGGAGAAAAAGATGAGAAAAAAATGGAATTTACATCAAAACTGGTATTTTACAAGAGAAGATATCGTGGAAAATTATCAGGAATATGTACCGGAGAAAAGGCCGGATATCTGGGAGAAAGTGTCTGTGCCGCATACATTTCGGCTGGAGCCGTATGCTCATAAGGGTGTCAGAACTGCACAGGGAGTTGGAAGCTATTGTAAGTGTTTCTCTTTAGAAGCGGGTCAGAAGAGTAAAAGATTGTTTATTACATTTGAAGCCGTGATGGGAGTAACAGAAGTCTGGCTGAATGGAATTCTTTTGCATACGAATTATGGTGGTTATCTTCCTTTTGTAGTCTGCCTGAATGATGCCGCTTATTTTGATGGAAGAAATAATTTGTTAATAGTCCGGACAGACAATCGGGATAATGGACAGGTTCCTCCCGGAAAACCACAGGAACTTCTTGATTTTACGTATTTTGGTGGAATATACAGAAATGTATGGTTGGAGGAAACGGAAGAAATTTATATTACAGATCCATTATTCGAGAATGCTGAAAATAGTGGGGGACTTCTGATTGAATATCCACTGGTTTCAGCAAAAAAAGCATTGATAGAAGTAAAGACCCAGCTCCGTTCCCTTAAAACGGAAGCAAAATCGGTTACTCTCATTCAGGAAGTTGTCACTATGAATGGAGAGAGCGTAATACGCAGCCAGAAGGAAGTTTTAATGAAACCAGATTCTGCTGAGGAAATCCTGATGGAATTGGAAATTCAAAATCCCTCATTGTGGAGCCTAAAATCGCCTACTTTATACGAAATGGTTACATCTGTACTGGCAGATAATATATTGTTTGATGTAAAACGAACAAAATTTGGTATTCGACAAATTGAAGTGGACAGGACAAAGGGCGTATTGATTAATGGAGAAGTGCAGCCTCTTCTTTCGGGAATCAACCGACATCAGGATTATCTGGTGATAGGAAGCGCAGCTCCATCATCTATGCAAAGAAGAGATGCAATTCTTTTTAAAAAAGCAGGCTTTCAGGTGGTACGTGCGGCACATTATCCGATGGCAGAAGATTTTCTGAATGCATGCGATGAACTTGGAATTTTGGTTTTTGAAGCGACACCGGGATGGCAGTGGTTTCCGGTCGATCAGCCAGAGCCGTTTTCATCAAGGGTAAGACAGAATATTCGTCAGATGGTGCGCCGTGACAGAAATCATCCATGTATATTGGCTTATGAAGTTGTACTGAATGAAACCTATCACGTTCCCTATGGTTTTACGCGAAAATCTGCATTGACAGCACTTGCAGAACAAAAATCTGCCAAGATTGCTGCTGAAAGCTATGGTTATGATGCGAGACCGGAGGCAAATGGAATTGATCGGGAGTCAGATTTTATATATGGATTCCAGCAACCTCTCGAGAAGACCGAAAAAGCAGTCATGTTTTTAAGAGAATATACAGATTGCTGGATTGAGGCATATGGGGAATTTGCTTCTCGCAGGGTTACAAGAGGAAGGACGGATGGATTTTATCCATCTGGAGAAGCGCGTAATTTAAAAAAGGCCAATCAGATGTTGTGGCAACATCTGGAGGGAGAATACAGTTTGGCAAGATGTTACGCTTTACGGAACGAAAATCCAGCTTTTACAGGATGTGCAATCTGGACAGGAATTGACAGCCGGGGTGCCCAGAGTGAAATAGGTCCATGTGGAATCTGGAATGCATATCGGCTTCCGAAAACTTCTTATTGGGCTTTTGCTAGTCAGCAGGATAGTAATCCTATATTATATCTGGCAACAGAGTGGACCAGGAAAGCTCCTGTTCTTGACAAGTCTGAAGAGGAAAATATTTTCGGAACAGATACAGCCAGAGAAATTTATGTGTACAGCAATGCTGCAGAGGTAGAGTTGACTGTGGAAATGGAAAATACTCACACTATTATATGGAAGAAAAGGGCAACGCCTTATCTTGAAGAAGGAGCAGCATTTCTTCCACATCCTCCATTTTATTTTGCTGGCGTACCTTATAAGGATGGAACAATCCTCCATGCTTGCGGGTATGATAAAGAAGGAAGAATAATAGCGGAAGATAGCAGGCGGACCGCAGGAAAACCATATCGTATTCAGTTAAAAACAGAAACATTGGGCATACCACTTCAGGCAGATGATAATGATATAGTTTTATTACATGCTGAAATTCTGGATAAAAATGGGGTACTTTGTACAGATGCGGAACACAGAATCTATTTTGAAACAGAAGGAGATATCAAAATTGTAGGAGATAATCATCTGCTCGCAGATACAAATCCAGCTCGTGCGGAGGCTGGAATTGCTTCTGTATATCTGCAGGCTGGAAAAACAGCAGGAAGAGTGTCTGTAGCTGCCTCAGCAGAAGGCCTTTGTGAAGATAAAATAGAAATATCGCTTGTTTCTCCGGAAAATCCGGATCTTCCAGGAATTGCATATGAAACCATACATGAAAAACGGTTCGGCGAAGAGAATTTGTCTGTACACGATATGGCAGGAGATGCAAAGAGAATACAGTTGGCAGAAGTTGACGGAAGCTTATATCCTGACAGCATTTGTTTATACGGCACAGCAAACTGGAAATTGAGAGATGAGACATATTTGGAGATGGCGTGCAGCATAGTGAGTGGTGACCGTAACGCAGAGCTGTTGATCTATTTAGATGATATATTGAGGTGGAAGGGGAAACCGGATCTGGTAGATAAAATAACAGTAATTGTTGATAATGCTTCTGAAATGAGGATGGAAGTCCGAGCAGCGGAATTTACAGAAATTATGCTTTGCTCACCGTATTTATGGAAAGGACGGGTTGAAGAAAATGAGACAGAATTACAGGGAAATATAGCATTTGGAAAACCGGCATCTGCTACTGTAAATACAGAAAATGCAGAAGACGTATGGGGAAAAGGTGGATGGCTCGGCGGACGTCCGGCAGATGGAGCCCAGGAATGGCAGGTTGATCTAGGAGAGCTGATGTGTGTACGAAATGCAAGGGTATATGTTGGAGGGCAAATGGGATCTGACTGTACAACTTTTCAATATGAAATCCATACTTCTGCAGATGGAATTAGCTGGGAGAAAAAGATAGGAAGTAACAGAACCGGATGGTCTAATGGAGTTCTGGATCATTTCTCAGCACAAAATGTACGATATATAAAGGTTGTCTTTATTAAAGTAGATGGAACACTGTCAGCAGGTATTCAGAACTTTGAAGCTTATCGTGATTATGGTGTTGATTCTGTTAAGGAATATGCTCTTTCTGGAATCAATGTTAAAGAAGCAGATCTTGTTTTCTCACCGGAATGTACGGAATATACATTGCCTGCACAAAAGAAAATTACAGTTCAGGCAATCGCTTATGATCCGAATGCGAAAGTTACAATTTGTGGAGAACAGACAGAATATCCATTGGATGGAAGAATAGTATCCATGAAGCCTGTTATTGTTTCAAAAGAAGAATGTGGAGGAAAGGCTGTTATTGAAGTGTCTGCGGCATCCGGCAAGGCTTCCAGAAAATATTTTTTACATTTTTAAGGCAAATAGAACTTTCCCGGGAGTGTGAAGGAAAAGAGTAGTATAGGAGAAGAATATGAAGACTAAAGTCGAAATTACAGATAATATCTATATTGAAGGAGAAAAATTACAGATTATTTCCGGCACAATCCACTATTTCAGAGTTGTTCCGGAGTATTGGAGAGACCGCCTTGAAAAGCTGAAAGCAATGGGCTGTAATACAGTTGAAACATATATAGCATGGAATGTACATGAGCCAAATGAAGGTGAGTTCGATTTCGAAGGAGATAAAGATGTTTGTCGGTTTATTGAAATTGCACAGGAACTGGGATTGTATGTGATTTTCAGACCGTCACCATACATCTGTGCTGAATGGGAATTTGGTGGTTTTCCTGCATGGCTCCTGACGAAGCCAGGAATTCGTCTGCGTTGTTATAACCAGGTCTATCTGGAATGTGTGGAGAGATATTACGATAAACTGATTCCCCTTCTGGTGCCTTATCAGATTACAAATGGTGGACCTGTCATTATGATTCAGATTGAAAATGAATATGGTTCTTACGGAAACGATAAGAAATATTTAAATGCACTTAAAATGATGTTGGAAGATAGAGGTATTGATGTACCGTTTGTAACTTCAGATGGACCAGGAAAGCAGTATATGAGTGACGGAAGCCTGGAAGGTGTCTGGTCAACAGCAAACTTTGGTTCAAAGGGAGCGGAAAGATTTGCAGAGGTGAAGAAAATCATAGGAGATCGTCCATTGATGTGCATGGAATTCTGGGTGGGCTGGTTTGACCAGTGGGGCAACGCAGAACATAGAACAGTTGACATGGCGGAACATGTGAAATCTCTGGATGAGATGCTGGCAAGAGGTCATGTGAATTTTTATATGTTCCATGGCGGAACGAATTTTGGCTTCATGAATGGTTCAAACTATGATGATAAGATGTTGGTAGACGTGACTTCCTATGATTATGATGCACCACTTAGCGAAGATGGACAGATTACAGAAAAATATAATGCATTCAAAAATGTAATCAGAAAATACAGAGACATTCCTCAGGTGGAATTTACAACTCCGATATATCGTAAAGATTATGGAGTATGCAGGCTTCAGGAAAAAGTTGGTTTGTTTGAAGTTCTGGATCTGTTGGATACACCGGTAAAAAAAGCTATGCCGGAGTCAATGGAACAAATAGGTCAAAATTACGGATATACCTTGTACCGAACAAGACTGAACAGAGGAAAACATATTGAGATGTGCCAAATAAAGGGTGGTGCAGACCGGGCTATTCTTTTTGCAGAAGGAAGGCAGCTGGAAATTCGTAATGATTACGAAATGAATAAGACAACAGGATTTGATCTCCAGGAAGAAGAAGCAGATTTCGATATTTTGATGGAAAATATGGGCCGGGTAAATTATGGACCGGAAATCGAGTTCCAGAAAAAAGGAATCAGTACAGGTGTTTTAATCAACGAAACATTCCAGATGGGATGGGAGATGTATCGGCTTCCGATGGACAATTTGTCCGCACTGGATTTTTCAAGGGGATATCAGGAAGGAATGCCGGCATTTTACCGGTTTACCTTTGAGGTAGAAGAAACAGGTGATACATTCCTTGATGTAACTGGATTTGGAAAAGGCTGTGCAATATTAAACGGTAAAAATATTGGGCGTTTCTGGGAAGCGGGCCCGCAGAAGCGTTTGTATATTCCTGGTCCGCTTTTGAAAAAGGGGACAAATGAGATTATTTTGTTTGAGTCAGATGGAAAGGCTGCAGAGCAAATTCGTCTCACGGATACGCCGGATTTGGGATAGACAAGCAAAAATCCAATTGCTGAAGGCAATTTTCATTGGATTTTTGCTTGTAACTGTGAAAGTACTGAACAGTTACAAATACTTTATCAAAGGTCTTGTAGTTGGAAGTGTAAAGGGCTAAACTTAGTCTTGAATAAATAAGAGAAGA
>JBJELT010000057.1:0-14528 GCA_051879295.1 Oliverpabstia sp.
CAAGGCATATCGCCGGATTAAAAGTTGGCAGCATACCCAAAGTTCAGAAAGAACCAATATCATGAAGAAAGGCTATTAATTCTTCCAGAAAAGAATATTGACTTACCTTCAAGAGAATACCTGTAATGGCATAATGAACATGTTTTTCTGGGATAGTAGAGGTCAGAAAGGAAATATGCCGGTTGGAGAGGATAGCATACACAAAAAATAAAGCAGGAGTACAAAAACAAACGAGAAAGGAGGGGTTCCGCTCTTTTCGTACATTCTAAGTGTTTGTGTCGTGTCCTTTTTGCGACTTTTTCGCTACAATGATTCTAGTATAATAAGGAGAATTCATATGAAATACGATTTTGAAACACATGTGGATTGAAGCAATCTGGGATCTTCCAAATGATATTTTATGAAGCAGGCCGTCCCGGAAATGCCGGATGGCATCATTCCGTTTTCTGTAGCGAATATGGAAATGAAAAATTTCGCTATGGTGGAAATATGATTTTGTTGCTATAATTGGAATGTAAAATGATTTGATACGGAGGCGTAACAGATGGTAAAACCGATAATGAAAGACGTGTTCTTCCTTGGCCAAAAGTCAGAACCAGCTACCAGGGCGGATCTGCTGGTGGGAAGAGATTTACAGGATACATTAAAAGCAAATCGAGGCAGGTGTGTCGGTATGGCAGCGAACATGATCGGCGTGAAAAAGAATGTGATCATCGTAAATATGGGATTTATCGATGTTGTCATGTTCAATCCCATCATTGTTTCAAAAAGTGGACCTTATGAAACAGAGGAAGGATGCCTTTCTTTGGATGGAGTGCGCCCGACGACGAGATACCAGAATATCGAAGTAGAATACTACGATTTTGACTGGAAGAAGCAGAAGACAAAGCTCCAGGGATGGACAGCCCAGATTGCGCAGCATGAGATTGACCATCTCACCGGGATTATTATATAGCCATGGATCAGAACGAGTTAATGTGGGATAAACTCCTGAAAATCAAGACGACTGGTCGCGATGATTCCAATGCAGATCAGTACAAGTATCCGTATGAACCCACACCGTATAGTGTGTTGGAACGTTTGGCAAACAGTGGATTGATTAGGAAGAACAATGTTCTTTTGGATTATGGCTGCGGTAAAGGACGAGTGGATTTATTCCTGGCTTATCAGACCAGATGTAAGGCTGTAGGAATCGAATATGATGAGCGGATCTATAATGGCGCAGTGATAAACAAAGAGACGGCTGTTTCCGGGAGAAGGGTCAGTTTCGAAATGCAGAATGCAGAGCAATATCCGGTTTCAACTGAAGTAGACAGGGTATTCTTCTTTAACCCGTTTTCCGTAGAGATCCTGCAGAAAGCATTTGCCAGAGTGATGGAGTCTTATTACGAAAAACCACGGGAGATGCTGCTCTTTTTCTATTATCCGTCTGATGAATATGTCAGCTTTCTCATGACACGGGATTTTCTTATGTTTTTGGACGAGATTGACTGTAGAGATTTATTTCCCGGAAATGATCCGAGGGAAAAGATTTTGATTTTTGAAGTAGTATAGGTGGTGATGGCAAATAAGTACACGGTGTCAGGTGATCTTGTGTTTAAGAATTCAGGGAGCAATGCCACATTTGTGTCAGACACCAATGTTTTTCCGGCATTTCGGGATGATTTGAAAGGGAATTAGAAAAAATGATAAAAGTATTACTCGATACTGACATCGGCGGTGACATTGATGACGCCGTTTGTCTGGCATATTTATTAAAAGAACCGCAGTGTGATCTTGTCGGGATCACCACAGTCTGCGGTAATCCGGAAATCCGTGCGGCTGTTGCGGATGCAATCTGCAAAGCTGCGGGAAAGCAGATTCCGATCACGGCGGGACTGGACAGTACCATGTCGCAGGTACCCGGATATCCTACGCCCGGCGGTGCAGGTGCGCTGTCATTCTGGCACCATGATACCTATGAAAAATCCGATGCTCCTGCATTTATGTATCAGAAAATCAAGGAAAATCCGGGTGAGATCGTGCTGATCGGTATTGGAAATATGACAAACATTGCCACGCTTTTCGGCAGATATCCCGACGCCGCAGGGCTGCTGAAAGGGCTTCATGTAATGAACGGCTATTTCGGCTCAGAACCGTTGCCTGATTCCCATTACAACTGGAATTCGTGGGCAGATCCTCTGGCATCGAAGATTGTGTTTTCTACCCGTGTGACCACGCATCGGGTGATTCCTCTGGAGGTTACAGATACACTCAGCATCGAGGCAGATCATGCAGAAAGACTGCTGAAATCGGACAGTGATGTGATGAAAGCCGTCTACGCATTCGGAGATAATTGGTTAAAAAAATCCGCAAAGCTGACGCTCCATGATCCCCTCGCCGCTGTTTCCGTATTTCATCCGGACATCTGCCGGTTTGAGCGTGGAAATGTACAGGTGGAAACGGAAGAAAAAAGCAATATGGGCGGCACATCGTTTTTTCCTGCATTGGACGGATGTGTGGAGATTGCACGATCGGTTGATCGGACACGGTTTTACCGGATTCTGCGTCATACACTTTGCGAAAGCCGGACGGCAAGCGGTTCATGGACACTGCCGCCACAGGTTGTCAGCCGTGCAGAATCCGCCGGAATCCCCGGGGAGGTCTGGCTTGCGGGGCTTGACAGCATGATTGCGGAACTTGAAGAACTGTGGCATATTTCCGTTGGAGACGCATTGCCCGGCGGCAGTCACGCCTTTGTCGCTCATGCAGAGGGGGAGAACGATGAAAAATTTGTCCTGAAAATTGATATGCCCGAAGACCTGGGAGGTGATTTTGCCTGCGGAATAGCAGCACTTCGTATAGCGGACGGAAACGGATACGTGAAGCTGTACGCCTACGACGCGGAACGGAAAGCTACCCTGCTTGAACGCCTCGGAAAGCCAATCGGTCAACTTGGGTATTCTATCGAAGAACAGTTGCAGATTATCTGCCGGACATTGCAGAAAGCATGGAAAATTCCGGTCGAGAATGCAGAGCTGGCAGTCGGGAACACGGCATGGTTTGAAAAATTCATCGGAGAAGCCTATGAAACGTTGAAGCATCTCTGTTCGGCTAAGGTTATCAAGCAGGCGTTTACCTATCTCAAATCGAGAGCGTCAGATGAAAATGTCGATGAATTTGTACTCATCCATGGTGACGCGCATAACGGCAATGTTCTCGAAACGTTGGATGGAGACGGATTCAAGCTGATCGACCCAGATGGACTGTTTTATGAAAAAGCCTATGATCTTGGCGTGCTGATGCGTGAATGGGTTGACGATTATGCGCAGGAGCCTTTGAAAAAAGGATTACAGAGATGCGAATGCCTCCACAGGCTAACGGGCGTTTCCAAACAGGCCATTTGGGAATGGGGATACATACAAACAGTGTCCACGGCATTGGTGCTTCTGCAGATCGGGCAGGAGGATTTGGGCCAGAAAATGCTCCGTGTGGCGGAATGTTGGTTTGAGGATATTCCGAAAAATCGGGTATGAATGGTCGACATCCAGGGGATGTCTGCATAGTTCCAACTATCGTCAAGGGCAGCATCCTCGCCCGTTTCCTCGCCGTCCTCATCTGTCACATAAAACGGCTGCTGATTGCGGATGCCACGGAGATATTAGTTTATTAGTTGGAGAAAGATTACTATGAATCATATTTTGATTATAGATGATGACATATATATAAATAACATGCTTGACGAAGTTTTATCTTGAAAGGAGATAAGACTCCCACCTCTATAGGTGGCGAGTTATGACAATTTAGTCTTGGTGGGAGTCCAATCTCCTTCCAAGATAAAGCCTCCGGCGGATTGCAGAGGTGCGCAGATGTATCGTGTCATGCAAAGCATGACGCGCACCTCGCAGCAAGTACGCCGAGGCGTACTTGAACTCAAGAAGGATACAAAGTGTCTCATGCATATTCTGGCACAGAAGCATTATTGCTGTTGAAAAAATGCAAACCAGATCTGATTTTATTGGATTTGATGTTACCGGGATTGTCAGGAGAAGAAGTACTTCCTAACATACAGGATATCCCAGTGATAGTGATCAGTGCAAAAGTCGATTTGACAAATAAGGTAAGTCTTTTGCTCGGTGGAGCTGTTGATTATGTGACAAAACCTTTCCCGGTAAAAGAATTGCTTGCTCGTGTGGCTGTACACCTAAGAATAAGTAATAGACAAAATAAGTCTCATAAATTATTTTTTGATGATATTGAAATAGATACCGATACCTATGAGGTGACGGTTGCAGGGGGAGAAGTGAAATTAACAAAAACGGAATATGCGATACTGAAGCTACTTATTCAAAATCAGACGAATGTACTTTCAAAATCACAAATTCTTGATCACATTAGTTTTGATACACCGGATTGTACGGAAAGTTCATTGAAGACACATATGAGTAATCTACGAAGAAAACTTTGTGAAGTGGAGAAAAGAGAATATATTGAAGCTGTGTGGGGAATCGGGTTTAGATTGATTTCGTAAATTCACTGTTTTTGTATAGTTTTCTTGACTGATTCTTAACTCTTTTCTGATAGGCTATATGTATATCAAAGTAAAGGAGGTTTTCTATATGGAATATGTTTTGGAAGTCAATGAGCTGACAAAAAAATATGGAAAATTTGTTGCATTGGATCAGTTGAATATGAAAGTTCCCAAAGGCGCAATTTATGGGTTGATTGGTCAAAATGGTGCTGGAAAAACAACGTTGATGCGTGTTATTTGCGGTCTCCAAAGAGAGACTGTGGGTGAATATAAAATATATGGAAAGAGCAGTAAAAGTGCAGAGATTTATAAGGCGAGGAAACGAGTAAGTGCGGTTGTTGAGTCTCCGGCAATTTATACAGATATGACAGCAGAACAGAATCTCAAAGCACAGTATAAACTGTTGAGTTTACCGGATTCTGAGGAAATAAAAGAATTAATTGAGTTAGTAGGATTAGAAAATGCCGGTTCAAAGAAGGCGAAGGATTTTTCTTTGGGAATGCGGCAACGACTGGGAATCGCAGTCGCTCTTGCCGGTCATCCAGATTTGTTGATACTTGATGAACCAATCAATGGTCTTGATCCTCAGGGGATTGTAGAAATGCGAGAGTTGATCTTAAAGCTCAATAGAGAAAAGGGGATTACGATTATCATATCCAGTCATATACTGGATGAATTAGCGAAGTTGGCAACACTTTATGGATTTATTAATCATGGACATATGGTGGAAGAAATCAGTTCGAAGGAGTTGGAAAAAGTTTGCCGCAAATGCAAAAGAGTTGAAGTGTCAGATATGCAGATATTTAGCAGGGTTATGGACGAACTTGAACTGGAGTATACAGTTGTTGCAGAAAATATAGCGGATTTATTTGGAGAAATATCAGTAACGGATCTCGTATTGGACTTGTTCAATCAGAAGTGTGAGGTATTATCAATCGAAAACCATGATGCAACTCTTGAAAGTTATTATATTAATTTGATTGGAGGTGCAAAAGATGTATAGTTTATTAAAAATGATTCTTTATCGTTGCCGTTGTAGTAAACTGTTTTGGTTGGCACTTATTGCATCTTTTGCTGCAGGAGTTGTGTTCGGTTTTTCAACGAGTGATTTTTCTTTTGGACAGAAAGGTACCTTTGATGATATGTTCATTGTTCCATTGTTTGTGATTGAATGCGGTTTTCTATCGCTTATGATTGGACGAGAATATAGTGATGGAACAATACGCAATAAAGTGATTTCTGGAAAGAAAAGAGGGGAAATCTATATTGCAAATGTTTGCATGGCGTTCATCGTAACAACGATCTTTGTTACGATGTTTGTAGTAGGATTTTTGCTCATATCCTATGGAACAACTCTTATCTATTTACCATATGGAGTCAGAATCAGAACACTGATTGCGTTTGTTTTTAAACGAAAAGATATCAAATAGCAGGAAGGTATAGAAGATGGAATCTTGGATTATTACACTTTTTTCCATAGTTGTTTCTAGTATATTGATCATAAAATATAGGATGCTGCTGAAAGATATCCAGGAGATTCATGATGAATTGAAAGAAAAAGTGTCAGAAGATACGAACCTTCTAATATCCACTTCTTCTGATGATAAGTATATAAAAGGAATTACTTCGGAACTGAACAGCCGGTTGAAAAAGTTGCAGCAGGAGAGACAGCGTTTTCAACAGGGCGACCATGAGTTGAAAGAAACAATCACCAATATTTCTCATGACATAAGAACACTGTTAACTGCAGTGAACGGGTATATGGATTTGATAGAGAAAGAGAACGGGAATGAAAAAGTGGAACGCTATCTGTCCGTGATCCGAAATCGTATTGTAACGATTGAACAACTTATGGATGAATTATTTCAATATTCAGTGATTGTTGCTGACAATGAAATGAAACTAGAAAAGATTTCCATAAATGGAGTTTTGGAGGAATCCATTCTTGGATTTTATGCAATTTTAAATGCAAGCAATATAGTTCCAGAAATACATATTTCAGAAAAACCGGATATAAGAAACTTAAATAGAGCCATGCTTTTACGTGTGTTTTCAAATTTGATGAATAATGCAGTCAAGTATAGTGAAGGCGATTTGAAAATCAGTTTCTCTGAAGACGGCAAGATTGTTTTTTCAAACCATACATCAAAGCTTACACAGATACAGGTTGCAAAACTGTTCAACCGATTTTATACGGTTGAAGAAGCACGAAAGTCCACAGGGCTTGGACTTGCAATTGCAAAAACTTTAGTAGAGAGCATGAAGGGAAGTATAAGGGCAAAATGTGATAACAACGTGCTTTATATAATTTTGGAGTTTCCGATGTATTAAGATTAATTTATGGTATTGACTGCACCTAAGTGCGAGCATATGAAAACCCATTGCAGACATTCACCATAACCGTTATCCTTGTTCTGTCTCTGTGAAAAGAATAGATATAATTATTTTGGTGACCACGTGGTCACCAAATATTAACACAATGAGTGACTATATGGTCACTAAGGGAGGAAATGAAATATGCCTACAAAATTGTTTTTTGAATTAAGCACTGATAAAAAAGCACAGATTGTTTGTGCTGGAATATCTGAGTTCTCTGAGTTTGGGTATGAAAACAGCTCTACTAATCGAATTGTAAAAAAATCTGGAATCAGTAAAGGCAGTTTATTTAAATATTTCCCAACTAAAGAAGATTTTTATTTTTTCATACTTGATACAGTTACAACAGAACTGACTGGAGCTTTAGAAAAAGACGCAGTAGCTCTTTCAACGAAATTGTTTCAAAGAGTTATTGAGTATTCTGCCTTAGAGTTTTCGTGGTATATTAAGAATCCTGAAAAATCAAGATTGGTAATAGGCGCTTTTGCAAAAAAGGATACTGAGATTTATCGAAAGACCGTAGAAAGGTACGGCATAATAGAATCAGATATATACTACAAATTACTTGAAAATGTTGATTTGAGTAACTTCCGTGGAGATAGGCAGAAAACGGTTGATATATTGAAATGGTTTCTAAAAGGTTTTAACGAGGATTTCTTACAACACATTCAAAATAATGATAGTTCATTTGAATCTTTGAAACATGAATATGTGCAGAGTTTAACAGAGCATATGGAAATATTAAAGAACGGGCTTTGGAAGTAGGAGGCAACTGAAATTATGCTTTGGAATGCAAAAAATGGATGTGTCCGTATTGATGATATGGATATGTACTATGTATCTTTTGGAAAGGGAACAAATAATCTAATTATGCTTCCTGGGCTGGGGGACGGATTGACTACAGTTAAGGGAATAGCTCTACCAATGTCAATGGCTTACCGAATGTATGCAAATGACTATAAAGTATTTATTTTCAGCAGGAAAAATGATTTGGAAGAAGGTTATTCAACAAGAGATATGGCAAGAGACCAAGCGGAAGCTATGAAAATGCTTGGTATAAAAAGTGCTAACATATTAGGGATTTCTCAAGGTGGAATGATTGCACAATATCTTGCGATTGATTATCCCGACTTAGTTGTATTGGCTGTCCTTGTGGGTATTCCCATGTATGCGGATATTTTCGGAACCATTCCCATTGCGGAAGCACTGCTTGCAAAAGGCGCACTGCTTGGAACTGTCCTTAGTTTTATGATGGCTGTTACTACTTTGAGTCTCCCTTCCATGATTATGCTGCGCAAAGCGGTAAAGCCGAAACTGCTGGGACTGTTTATTGGCATCTGCACAATCGGCATCATCGTTGTAGGTTATTTTTTCAATGCTTTTCAATATTTGCTGATATAAAGGGAGGAATAAAATATGGCAAAGAAATGGCGGAATCTGACTGTGGATGCGGTTGTGGTGCGAATGCTGAAGCAACTGCTAAACGGAAACTGCAAATCGAGTATTTGTATCTCGACTTGAATACCTGTGACCGCTGCGTTGGTACGGATGCTGTTCTGGAAGAAGTAATCGAGGTGCTCCGTCCTGCGCTGGAGTTGGCTGGTTATGCAGTTGACTACCAGAAGCATGAAATGTCAACACAGATGCTTGCCGAACAGTATCACTTCCTTTCTTCTCCTACCATTCTTGTCAATGGGCAGGACATTTTCGGAACTGTACAAGAGTCAAACTGTGGCTGTTGCGGTGAGATTGCCGGTGTGGATGTAGATTGCCGGGTATTTGTGTATGAGGGTAAGACTTATGAAGTTCCGACAAAGGAGATGCTGGCAAATGCCATTCTCAAAAGTCTGACTATGCAACCGGCCTGTTCCCGCGGTACTTATGAACTTCCCGAAAATCTCAAGCGTTTTTATGAGGGCAAAGCCCAAAGAGATGGAAAAAATTCGTTCTGTGGCTGCGGATGATGCAGTATTCCACCGGTCATAGTTTCAGGGACTTCTGTCGGATTTGTTCAGAAAATTAGCGGCAGCGAAAAATACTATAAAACTGCAATAATTTAAAAAATAGTCATGGGTACTGCGATTCTGCTCATCGGTCTATACATGTTTTGGCTCGCATTTAATAAATTTTTAGGAGGATATAATTATGGCACTGTTTGGTTTGGGTAAAAAGAAAGAAGAAAAGAAAGTTTCTACCTGTTGCTGTTGCAGTTCTGAGAGCAAGGTTGAAGAAAGCGCTGATTGTTGCTGCGGCGATACTGCAAGCGGCATCATCAACATCAAGGTTTTGGGCGCAGGCTGCAAGTCCTGCCATGAGCAGTATGAGAACGCGAAGACTGCTGTCAAGGCTATGGGCCTGGCTGTAGAAGTAGAGTATATCACCGACATGGAGAAGGTCATGGGGTATAGCGCTATGAGTATGCCTGCTATCGTGGTTAATGAAAAGGTTGTTTCTATGGGAAAGGTTCTCAAAGCCGCTGACGTAGAAAAACTACTCCATAAGCTGGGCTTCTAAGAGGAATATCATATTAGCAAGCCCAAAATCGCATTTATTTACATCCATAATCCCTGTCGTAGCCAAATTGCGGAAGCACTGGGGCGGCTGATTTGGCTAATGATCTATCCCATGATGATGGGAGATTAAGAGCTCAGGGAGCCGAAAATTTCAATGAATTTTATATAAATGAATTGTAAATTTGATTTTATGCTCCCTGAACTCAATGCGTACCCGCAGGTACCCCTTCCGCCGCAAGGCATAGGCATAATATTTTTAGTATTTTCCGGTTTCCTTTACAGCAGCGACAATTGCCTTAAAGTTTTCTAAAGAAACCGTGTTGGGAATGGAATGGTCGGAAGAGAAGATGTATCCGCCATTCTCCTTCAATTTTGGTACAAGACGGTGAATTTCTTCCAAAATAGCCTCTTTGTCATCCCAAAGCACCGCGTTGATACCGCCATGTAAAACCAACTGCTTACCATACTTCTCCTTTAAAGTAAGGGGCTCCATTCCGGCCTTTACTTCTAATGGATTAAGCGCATCCAGATTAATTTCCATCAGCTGGTCGATACGTGTCATAATGTCACCGCAGGAATGCAGGTGAGCATAAATGCCGTGGTCATGAGCCCAGTCAATAGCTTTTTTATGAAACGGTTTTAACAGCTCATCATACATGTCGTTAGAGAAGAAGGTGTGTCCCTTGTATCCCATGTCATCATACCAGAAGATACTGTCGAATTTGTACCCTTTCTCCCAAATCTGATCAAACATCTTGATGGACTGATCCAGATAGGTTCCAAACATATCCATAACCATTTCCGGCTCTTCGTACATGGCAATGAGAAGATTTTCTGTTCCCATCATCCAGGAATGTGTTACGTCAAAACCAAACCAGAAGTCTGCTTCTACCCACTGACCTTCTGCACGCCACTTGGCATAGTTTTCTTCCAGATATTTCCAATTAATACGGTTAGTCCCTTCCAGCATACGCTTTTTGCATTCATTCCATTTTTCCTGATCGGTTACATGGAAATCCAAAAAGTCCGGAGTGGAATCGATATCCTTATTGTAGCGGAGTGTTACACCCCATTCTGTGGTTTTAGTAATACTGGTTTCGGTTTCCTCTACCACGCGGATAGGATACTGTGGAGAAATGTCCACGTTGATTTTGGCAACCTTATCTACACCGAAATAGTCACGCCAGTCACAATTCTTTGGCATGCCTTCTCTCTGCCAACGGAGCAGTGTTCCGTCCCAAGGAACATCGATAATCGGGATCCGGTCTGCTTCCTTATGCTGATACATGCGTAAAAAACGCTCATAAGATGTCATTTCCATAGTTTATTCCTCCTGATTTCTTGTAACCTCCGCATTGATGTGATAGTGCTAAGGTTTCTTCTGTCATCTGTACCATAATAAAATTCCCCCTATTTAGTCAAGTTATTTTTGAAAATCAAGGTTTTTTTGATATACTATCAATAAATATCTCAGAAGAACGAGCCATAATTAACGTAGATTATACTAGTTGAAACACGAAATGAAAGGAGTGCAGTAGCGATGAGCAATACCAGAAACATTTTTATTCAGGTTATTGAGAAGCCTGAGAGAAAGGTCATAATTAAGAGAGGGATTCACGCAACCGAATACTGGAGTTACTGTAAAGAAGTAGGATGTGACGTATGGGAGTTATTGACAAGCATTAAGTCAATAAGTGGTGAGCCTGTGTGTTTATGGCTTCCGGAGAAATATCGCAACCCGATTACAAATGAATATGTACAGGGTGTAGAAGTAGACATTGATTACAATGGGGAAGTACCACAGGGATTTGATGAATTAATTAATGAACGAAAGAGCGAATTATATGATATTGTGAAACTGCTGCAGTAAGAGCATTATAAAAAGGCACTTGGTGTACGGATCACAGGAGGAAACAGAACTGCGATATTGTGAGTGCCATCTGAAAGAAGCGAGTGGTAAATTCGGTATTTGCCGAGATGGCAATTACTGATTTGCTTAAAATGCTGTTTTTATGGGGATGTTACGATTCGTGTCATGCATGTTACCCTGCGTTTCTTTTCATTTAGCATGTATTTTGTTACTTTCAAATTAGCCCACGGGCAAAAAGAGAAAAGACATAGGAAAAATGAAAAGACGTGGAAAAAGATTATTATGTGTAGGTATGATTTTGGTGGCAGCATTCGTAATTTGGACAGCATTGATACAGCGTGTTGATGTTCAGCCTGTCGGACAAAATGGAACAAATGTTGGATTTGCATCCTTTAATTGTTGGTTTCATAAATTAACGGGCGTACATATGGCAATCTATACGGTGACCGACTGGTTGGGCCTGGTACCAATATTTATTTGCATGATATTTGGTGGAATTGGTTTTGTTCAATTGGTTAAAAGAAGGAGTCTTTTCAAGGTTGATTATGATATTATCATTTTGGGAATATATTATGTTTTAGTGATTTTTGGATATATGATTTTTGAAATGATTCCAATCAATTACAGACCAATTCTGATCGAAGGAATTATGGAGGCATCGTATCCTTCTTCTACGACACTTCTTGTGTTAAGTGTTATGCCTACCCTGAACTTTCAGGTAAAACGGAGGATGAAAAATACGATGATGAAATGTGTTATCAATACATTTTCGGTGATGTTTTCCTTATTCATGGTAATTGGGAGAACGGTTGCAGGAGTGCATTGGTTGACAGATATTATAGGCTCAGTTATTCTTAGTACAGGATTATATTTGATTTACAAATCAACTGTTTTGTTGTTGGATAAAAATGTGAAAGCATAATTGGAGGAGCTACTTTGGAATTTAACGAAAAACTACAAGAATTAAGAAAAAGCAGAGGTCTTACGCAGGAAGAACTGGCGGAGGCTTTATATGTATCCAGGACTGCAATTTCGAAATGGGAATCTGGAAGAGGATATCCAAGTATCGATTCACTAAAAGAGATTTCAAAGTTTTTTTCAGTTTCCATTGATGACCTGTTATCAGGGGAAAAATTGGTGACTATTGCTGAAAAAGAAAACAAATCCAATATTGAGAATATTTGTGATTTGCTGTTTGGAATTGTTGATTTAATGACAATTACTCTTATAATTTTACCACTTTATCCAAATCTGATTGATGGGTATATTTATTCAGTAAATCTATTTGCGTACACGCAGACAACACCATTTAATCGTATGGTTTATTGGACAATGTTTGCTGCGCTTATTGCGATTGGTGGATTAAAGGTTCTGCTGAATCAAATGAAAATAGAAAAGGGACGGAAAATTATTACGGATATTTCCATAGTACTTAGTATTATCACGGTATTGTTTTTGGCAATGACGAGGGAAGCCTATGCAATAACAATGGCGTTTTTATTATTGATCATAAAAGGAATGCTGGTTCTCAGGATATTAAAGAGATGAGTATAATACCGGAGGACTTTCCTATTATATAAAAAAGCGATGATATGACGATACTTACGCCAGACCATCGCTTTTTTGCTTGCTATCTTAATTACTTATTTTCCGGTTCTTCATCCTGTGTGGCAGATGCCTCCTTAGCAGGCTGTACAACCACTACAGGAGCGCTGGTATCAGCAGCTATTTTGCCGCCAAGAGCACCCATGATGAGGCTCTTGATGTCAATTCCCATACCAGCGCTGATGCCTTCAGTTACCTGAGTAGTACCGTTGACAATGTCAGAGAGCAGTTTCGCACTATTGCCTTCACCGTACATTGTAATTTTGTCAACCTTGCTGAGCGGTTCGGCAACATTCTTTGCAATCTCAGGCAGGGCAGCCATAATCATTTCAATCACAGCGGCTTCGCCATATTTTTTCATGGCTTCTGCCTTCTTGTCAATACCTTCTGCTTCCGCCAGAGCCTTCAGTCTGATTGCTTCAGCTTCGGCTTCACCAACGGCACGGATACCTTCGGCTTCATGCTGACGTTCAATCATTTTGGCCTCGGCTTCCTTGGTACGACGGAATAACTCGGCTTCAGCAGCCTGCTGTGCAGCATAACGCTCTGCATCAGCTTTTGCCCGGATCTGAGCATCCAAAGTCTGCTTGGTAACATCCACTTCTTTTGATTTCAGTTCAGCAGTACGTTCAGCACGAGCGATGTCAGCATTGGCAGAAGCAACTTCGATTGCCTTACGCTGTTCCTGCTCCTGAATGGAGTAAGCAGCATCTGCGTCAGCTTTTTTTACATCGGACTGCTTTTTCAGTTCGGCCTGACGTATTGCCAAAGAGGTCTGCTTTTCAGCGATTTCCATTTCAGATTGAACCTTGGCTTCATTTGCTTCCTTAGCGGCTTGAGCCTGTGCGATTGCGATATCGCGATCAGCCTGGGCTTTGGCAACGGCAGCTCCCTTTTTGATCTGTGAGATGTTATCAATACCTAGGTCTTCGATTACATTATTCTGGTCGGAGAAGGACTGAACGTTGAAGGATATCATCTCAAGACCCATTTTTTGCAGGTCAGGGATAGCATTTTCCTGAACACGTTCACCGAAAGCCTTGCGGTCTGTAACCATTTCTTCCAGACGCATCTGGCCAACGATTTCACGCATATTACCTTCCAGAGTATCCTGAACACGGCGAATGATCATGTCTTCGCCTTCATTCAGGAAGAACTTGGATGCAAGCGACATCATTTCTTCACTCTGACCGATACGGATTTTAACAGTAGCATCGACTTTCACGTTGATGTACTCTGCGTTCGGAACATAATCCGTAGTCTTAACATCCACAGAGAACATTTTCAGGGACAGTTTGTCAAGGCGTTCCAGGAACGGAATGCGAATGCCGGCTTTACCGATTAAAATGCGGGGTTTACGAAAACCGGAAATCATGTACGCCGTATCCGGGGGAGCTTTTACATACCCGATCAGGATAATAATGATAAATAGAACAATGACAGCGGCAACACCAATTAAAATTTCCATACATTTCTCCTTTCTGGTTACCTGTGTTTTTCAACACGATTCTACGCTCAAGGGTGGTTCTTCCAGAACCTCCGGGCGACCGTTTCATGTTTATGGATATATTGTACTTTAGAGTCATAGTAAAATAAAGAATTATATCAGCGAAATAAGAGGTGCTATTTCTTTTTTTCAGAAGAATAACGATTC
>JBJELT010000058.1:0-2800 GCA_051879295.1 Oliverpabstia sp.
ATAACGGGATATTACAATATCCGCTTCCTGCATCTTCTCCTTTCCGAATATAGAGACTTATGTAAACTGCAAACAGCTTATGATTGTTTTATCAAATCATACCACTTTCAAGCCGCTTTAGCAATCTATTATTTTGCTTTTATCATATATCTACTCTATATTCTTTTATTATTTTTTTGTGGAATTTCCGGCAGATCTGCCGATGATAAGAAAATATCCTGAAAACATATCATAACTTTTCAGGTAAATTTCATTATGACATGTTCTCAGGATATTTTCAATAAAATTTTAATTTTCACATACAATTAATAAGGCGAAATACCTGCTCCACTGCCAGAGTCATATTTTTTTTCGCCGTTTCCGGCTTCATGGCTTCTTCCAGAGAAGTGACTCCCCGGACAATCGGAAAAACTGCATCGATTCCCTCTTTGTTGCAGATTTCACCACCATCTTTAATACTTCCGGCAAATGCCAGCACTATCGCATGATACTTCTTAGCCAGATGAGCCACTCCCACCGGCAATTTTCCCATGGCTGTCTGTTCATCCAGACAGCCTTCTCCGGTGATAACCACATCTGCATCCATCAGCTCCTGTTCCAGACCTACAGCCTTCAGTACAATGGAAATACCTGACTGCAGTTCTACATGAGGGAAATAACTAAGAAATGCAAATCCCAGTCCTCCTGCGGCACCTGCACCTTCTTCTTTTCTCCTGTCTTTTCCCGTAAATTCTGCGGTTTTATCCGCATAGACAGCCATTTTCCGATCCAGTATTTCCTTCTCTTCTTCTTTTACACCTTTTTGCGGTCCAAAAATATACACCGCTCCATTTTCGCCGCAGAGCGGATTCTTTACATCACAGGCAATCTGAAAGTGACATTCTTTCAGCAATGGCTCCACATCTTCCTCTCTGATTCCCGCAATCTGATCCAGTTCACCCAGACCAGTCCCGATGGGATTGCCTTCCTGATTATAGAACTGATATCCCAATGCCTGCAGCATCCCCACGCCGCCATCCGATGTGGCACTGCCTCCGATTCCCATGATAAACTCACGGCAGCCCCGGTGAATCCCGTCAAGGATCATTTCCCCTACTCCATATGTAGTGGCTTTCCACGGATTTAACTGACTGCGGTCCACCAGCGTGATACCGGCTGCCTCTGCCATTTCCATCACTGCAGTCTTCCCATCTTCTAATATCCCGTATCTGGCCATAACCTTTTCTCCCAAAGGCCCTGACACTTCCACCTGCTGGTAGGTACCGCCCAGTCCACCAATCAGTGCCTCTGTCGTTCCTTCCCCTCCGTCTGCCAGAGGTCTGATGACAATATCCGTCTCAACGGCACGCCGGACTCCTTCCGCCGCAGCTTTGCCGGCCTCCATGGAACTGAGACTCCCTTTGAAAGAATCAATCGCAATCACAACTTTCATATTCTTCACCGTCTTCTATTACAGATTCACCACATTCTGCGGTTTTCCTTCACAAAAACATCTCAGATTTTTTACCGCAATCTGCATCAATCTCTCTCTGCTTTCTTTTGCCGCCCAGGCGATATGGGGTGTCAGAATACAGTTATCACATTTCAGCAGAGGATTGTCCTGCTGAATCGGTTCTGTAGATACCACATCACAGGTCGCAGCATAAACTTTTCCACATTGCAATGCTTCTGCCAGATCGTTTTCCACAATCAGACCACCCCGGCTGGTGTTGATGAGGATAACTCCATCCTTCATCATGGCAATACTATCTTTATTGATGATTCCCTGTGTGGAAGGAAATAAAGGACAGTGCAATGAAATCACATCTGACCGGGCACACAATTCCTCAAACGTCACCCTCTCAGCAAATACCGTATCTTCCGGAGAAGAAGAACCTCCGTAGGCCAGCACATGCATACCAAACACATGAGCAATTTTCCCCACACTCTGTCCGATTCTTCCAAATCCGATAATCCCCATCGTTTTTCCCTTAAGCTCAATCAGAGGATATTTCCAGAAACACCAATCCTGATTCTTTGTCCACTCCCCCCCTTTTACCGCAGCAGAGTGTTCACCCACATGTTGGCATACTTCCAAAAGAAGTGCAAAAACCATCTGTGCCACCGCATCCGTTCCATAAGCAGGGATATTACATACCGGAATATTTCTGCGGGCTGCCGCTTCCGTATCTATCACATTATAACCGGTAGCCAGAACTCCAATATAACGAACCGATGGGCAAGCCGCCAATGTTTCCTCTCGGATTGGTGTTTTGTTGGTAATCACAGCTTCCGCATCCTGAATCCGCTCTGTAATCAGATTTTCAGGTGTGCGGTCATAGATTCTAACTTCACCTAATTGTTCAAATCCTTCCCAACTCAAGTCTCCGGGATTTTCCACATAACCGTCCAGAATTACAATTTTCATTCCTCTTCTCCTTACTCATTTTTCCCCGGGGAAAATTCAATCAATTAATCAAGATGGAATACATTTTTCAGATCCACGCTTACCGGACTGTTATCCGGATTGGTTTCCATGATATCCGCCATAAAATCCCACCATTTGCGATTGATTGCGGTGTCCGCACCTTTCGCCCACAGTTCTTCATCTTCAATTTCAATATAACCAAATAACGTCAGTGTTTCTTTATCCAGAAAGATAGTGTAATTTTTTCCACCGTGTTCATGAATCATATCCTTCATCTCCGGCCACAGCAGATTGTGTCTTCTTTCATACTCTTCTTCCTGTCCCGGGAATAATTTCATTTTAAATCCTTTAATCATAATCTTGCTCCTTTTTTTCTTTTATTATAGACTTTAT
>JBJELT010000059.1:0-14063 GCA_051879295.1 Oliverpabstia sp.
CATCGCCCATACGTTTTCTGGCTCAAACGAGAGTTAATTTTCATGGAAGTTCACAATCAATGCAGGAAGGACGAGCAAGAACAAATTTTAAGTAACTCCTGTCATCAAAGCTTTCCGCATCTTTTCTTATTCCTTTTGTGGATTTGTTTTCTTTATAACACAGAGGATCGTCTATCAATATTTTTGCAAGTTTCTTTTCTGTTTCTTCAAAGGAATCTGTTAAATAAGGATAACCATCACTTGCCAGAACCACTGTCGCATGATCCGGAATCGGAATAACGATTCCCTGTTCATCCAGCAATTCTTCTTCCATAGAATGATTATTGAAAACCAGAAATCCAAATGGTCCTGCTGTGTTCTCAAAATTTCGCTGCAATTGTAAAAATGGAAGAATCAGTTCTCTCGCCTTATCTTCTATCATAAGTTCGGTCTCAGATATTCCCTGAGAAATCAAGGCATTGATTGCCAGTGCCCGCGCTTCCGATAAGATGGTATCCACCTTTTTCTTATTACAAAAAAGCTGATTATTAACGAGAGCCTGACAATCCCCTACCATCCATAATTCCTTCCGCTGAATGTTGTATATGACAGCTGACGCTGATGCAGGAAAATATTGAGATACCGGAAATGAATTCTCTATGCAATGTTGTATGTCCAGTACAGTCTCTTTAAACGGCTTTAAGCCAGAGGATTCCTGTAAATACGACATAATAATATTCCGCACCACCTGGCCGCCAGTCAATCCATTATGAAGCTTATTCACTTTGCTGGTCGCGCCGTCTATAACAGCAATATATTTTTCTGAGATAAATAATCCATCTTCGTTGGCAGACTCAATTCCTGTTTTTGATTTTGTAAATTGTTTAATAATACTTATCATTTTTTCCTATATGCAAACAGGATTGCAGTAATCATCAATTACAGCAATCCCATTTATAAGCATTCATTTTCTATATCCAGTTTTTAAATTATCCTAGTACAGCTTTGCTCCAGCCGGAATATGCTCGTCTACCATCAGAAGGTGAAGTTTTTCTACCCCCTCTTCTTCATGTACTGCGGAGATCAGCATTCCGCAGGAATCGATTCCCATCATAGCGCGAGGCGGAAGGTTTACGATAGCAATTGCTGTCTTTCCAATCAGCTCTTCCGGCTCATAATATTCATGAATTCCACTTAAGATTGTACGGTCTGTACCTGTTCCGTCATCCAGTGTAAACTGCAGCAGCTTTTTACTCTTCGGAACAGCTACGCAGTCCTTAATCTTTACAGCTCTGAAATCAGACTTGCTGAATGTATTAAAATCAACCAGTTCTTCAAACAGTGGCTCAACTTTTACTTTTGAGAAGTCAATGACTTCTTTTTCGACTGCCGGTGCAGCTGTATCAGCCGGTTTTACAACTTTGGCAGCTTTCTTGTCGGAATCCAGCGATTTCATGGTAGGAAAGGCGAGAACATCTCTAATTGCTGCAGAGTCTGTCAGCAGCATGCACATTCTGTCGATACCGAATCCAATACCGCCTGTCGGTGGCATACCAATCTCCAGTGCGTTCAGGAAGTCTTCATCGGTGGTGTTGGCTTCCTCATCGCCCTGTGCCAGCTGTTCTTCCTGAGCTTTGAAACGTTCTCTCTGATCGATCGGGTCATTCAGCTCGGAGTAAGCGTTGGCCATTTCCCAGCCGTTCATGAAGAACTCAAAACGTTCTACATATTCCGGATTTTCCGGTTTTTTCTTGGTCAGAGGAGAGATTTCAATCGGATGATCCATAACGAAGGTCGGCTGAAGCAGATGTTCTTCAACGAATTCTTCAAAGAACAGGTTCAGGATATCTCCCTTTTTATGTCGCTCTTCATATACTACATGATGCTCATCTGCAGCGGCTCTTGCTTCTTCCAGCGTGTGGATTTCGTTGAAATCAACACCGGAATATTTTTTAACAGCATCCACCATGGTGATTCTCTCGAACGGTTTTCCAAGATCCATCTCGATGCCATTGTAAACAATTTTTGTAGTTCCCAGAACTTCCTGTGCCACATAGCGGTACATATTTTCTGTCAGATCCATCATGCCGTGATAATCGGTGTAAGCCTGGTACAGCTCCATCAGTGTAAATTCCGGATTGTGTCTGGTATCCAGACCTTCATTACGGAATACACGGCCGATTTCGTATACACGCTCCAGACCGCCTACGATCAGTCTCTTCAGATAAAGTTCCAGAGAAATACGCAGTTTGAGATCCTCATTCAATGCATTGAAGTGGGTCTCAAATGGTCTTGCAGCCGCTCCGCCGGCATTGGATACCAGCATTGGAGTCTCTACTTCCATAAATCCCTGTCCATCCAGATATTTACGGATGGTGCTGATGATTTTAGAACGTTTAATAAAAGTATCCTTTACTTCCGGATTCATGATCAGGTCTACATATCTCTGACGATAACGCATATCTGTGTTTGTCAGACCATGGAACTTTTCAGGAAGTACCTGAAGACTCTTGGACAACAGGGTTACTGCAGATGCATGGATAGAAATTTCTCCGGTTTTTGTTTTGAATACTTCGCCGGTGATTCCCACGATATCACCAATATCCATTTTCTTAAATGCTTTGTAGGATTCTTCTCCAATACTGTCTCTTGCCACGTAGGACTGAATGTTTCCTTTCAGATCCTGTACATTACAGAATGAAGCTTTTCCCATTACACGTTTTGACATCATACGGCCTGCGATGGAAACGGTTTTTCCTTCATAAGCCTCAAAATTTTCTTTCAAATCTGCGCTGTGATTGGTAACATCATACTTTGTGATCTGGAACGGGTCATTTCCGTTTGCCTGAAGTTCTGCCAGTTTTTCACGGCGCACCTTCAATAACTGATGAATATCCTGTTCCTGAACCTGCTTCTGCTGTCCTGCCACGTCTCTTCACTCCCTCTTCTTATTATTTATCTTATTATAGTTTTAAATATTTTTCTCAATTTTCAGTACTCTGTACTGCATCACTTCTCCGTCAGCCAGCTCCACATCTACTACCTGGCCTTTTTTAGCTCCGATCAGAGCTTTTCCTACCGGAGATTCGTTGGAGATTTTTCCCTGCAGACTGTTGGCCTCTGTAGAACCTACCAGCTGGAATTCCATCTCCTCATCATACTCCATATCCAGAACCTGAACTTTACATCCCACGCTGATGGTTCCGTCATCTACTTCATCCTCTACGACAACTTCAGCGTTTTTCAGGATTTTCTCAATTTCTTCAATACGTGCTTCGATATCTCTCTGTTCATCTTTTGCTGCATCGTACTCTGCATTCTCAGACAAGTCACCCTGTTCTCTGGCTTCTTTGATCTTTCCTGCTACTTCTTTTCTTTTTACGACTTTCAACTCATGAAGTTCATCTTCCAGTTTCTTCAGTCCGGCATATGTCAGTATGTTTTTCTTTGCTTCCATTCCTACCCAATTCCTTTCTAAACCTATCTGCGGACTGGTGCCCGCATATAACCTGTGAAGTTAACCACTCCCTCATAACAGTCACTGTATTATAAAGGAAAGTGGTCAAAAAGTCAACTATTATGGGAGTTTTCCTGCCAATTCTATCTCCATTCGTCAATCATTTTCAGCAATTCATCCATGGTTTCTATTTCATTGACTGCCGCCCGAAGTTTTGCGGAATGTGGGTACCCGGCAGTGTACCACGCCACATGTTTCCGCATCTCCCGCATAGCTGTGAGTTCTCCTTTGTATCGGATCTGCAACTGTGCATGACGAATGATCATTTCCTTTACCTCTTCCAGGGTTGGTTTCGGAAGGATTTCCCCTGTATCCAGGTAATGTGTAATTTGATTAAAAATCCATGGATTTCCCTGAGCTGCCCGGCCTACCATAATGCCGTCACAGCCGGTCTCCTGCACCAATCTCGCCGCACTTTCCGGAGAATTCACATCCCCGTTCCCGATGACCGGAATTGACACAGATTCTTTGACCTGGCGTATGATATCCCAGTCTGCCTTTCCCGAATAATATTGCTGTCTGGTTCTTCCGTGAACAGCAATGGCCGCTGCTCCGCTGTCCTCAATGATTTTTGCAATCTCCACTGCATTTACATGATCATCATCAAAGCCCTTGCGTATTTTCACAGTCAATGGTTTCTTTATTGCCCCGGCAACAGCAGTCACTATTTTTCTGACCAATGCCGGATCTTTCATCAGAGCAGAACCCTCACCGTTATTGACCACCTTTGGCACCGGGCATCCCATATTGATATCCAGAAGATCAAATGGCTTATCTTCTATCTGTTTTGCCATTTCACTCATGATCACGGGATCCGAACCAAACAACTGCAGAGAAACCGGACGTTCTTCCGGCTCAATCCTCATCAGACTCTCTGTGTTCTTATTATGATAATAAATGGCCTTGGCACTTACCATTTCCATACAGAGAAGTCCGACTCCCTGTTCTTTACACAGGAGACGAAATGGCAGGTCTGTTACTCCTGCCATTGGTGCCAATATCACATTATTTTCCAGATTTACGCTGCCAATCTGTAATCTCATGCATCCTCCCCGTCTTCTACATCTTCCCCAAGGAAAAATACACGGTAATACATTTCCAGAGATTCCAGAAGATCACGTTTTTCTTCCTGCAGTTTTTTAATTCTGAGGACACTGCCGATATCATCATACATAGCATCCGCCTCCAGAGCTTCTGTCTTAAACTGCAAGTTTCCATCTTCGTCAAATTCCATCGTAAATACGCCGCCGATTTCTTCCGTATACATGACACAGATGATTTGCAGCTCGTCCTTTACCTGCTGAGGAAGCGCATCAAAATCCTGATTAAAATAGTATTTCTGTTCATACGCACTGGCTCCGCACAGTACAATTTTATCCGAATACATGGTAATTCCTCCTATACATAACTGTAAAGTCCGCGAACCGACACTTCGCCGGAATATACGGCTGTCACAGTTCCATCCTCCCGCTCTACCAGTAGTTCTCCCTTTTCATTTATTCCCCTGGCAATGCCGGAATATTCATGACCTGGTTCCAGAACACGTACCGGCTGATTGAGGTTGGCAAGAACTGCCTGATAATCTTCTATCAGCCCGGACAGATCCTGGGTTTTTTCAAATATCTCATAGTTTATTTCAAAACATTTCATTGATTCTGCGATCAGTGCCGCCCTGTTTACCGGTCGACCCATTTCCATCCGCAGAGATGTAGCCTTGTCCCTCAGTTCTTCGGAAAATTCTGTCATATTGGCATTGATTCCCGTACCAATAACCAGATATTCAATGTAGTCCATCTGTGCACTCATCTCTGTAAGGATTCCTACCAGCTTTTTCCGGTTCAGAACCACATCATTGGGCCATTTAATAGAAGTTTCCAGGCCCAGTACATTGCGAATCGCCTGTACCACGGAAAGTCCCATCACCAGCGTCACCATAGAAGCTCTGTCCGGGCGAATCTGCGGCCGAAGCAGAATCGTCATGTAGATGGCTTCTCCTTTTGGAGATGTCCACACACGGCCTCTCCTGCCCTTTCCCTTCACCTGACAGTCAGAAACTACCAGGGTTCCGGAAGGTGCATCTTCTTCTGCCAGCCGCTTGGCCTGTGTATTGGTGGAATCGATTTCCTCATAGAAATATACCCGCTGACCAACCCATTGGGTTTCCATACGGCTTTTGATTTCACTTTCTCCCAGCACATCCGGAACTTCCATCAGGCAGTATCCTTTATTCTGCACCGACTGGATCTCATAGCCCTCTTCCTTCAGCTGTTTCATGTATTTCCACACGGCAGTCCGTGAGATTCCCAGCTGCTCACATAACTCCTGACCGGAGAGATAGCCGTCTGTATTTCTTAATATTTTTAAAATTCTTGTTTTATTTGATTCCATTTTATGCTCCCAGTGTTGCTGCCATAACCGCTTTAATAGTGTGCATACGGTTTTCTGCTTCCTGGAAAACTTTGGACTGTTCGGAACGGAATACTTCATCGGTTACTTCCATCTCAGTCAGTCCGAATCTTTCTCCCATTTCTTTTCCGATTCCTGTATTCAGGTCATGGAAAGATGGCAGACAATGCAGGAAGATTGCATGTTCTCCCGCATTTTTCATGACTTCTTTCGTCACACGATACGGTGTCAGATCATGAATTCTTTCTTCCCATACTTCATCCGGCTCGCCCATAGATACCCATACATCTGTACAGATGACGTCTGCGCCTTTTGTTCCTTCCTCCACATTCTCAGTCAATGTGATCGTTGCTCCGGACTCTTTTGCATACTCCATGCACTGATCTACCAGTTCCTGATTCGGGAAATATTTCGCAGGTGCACAGGCTACAAAATCCATTCCCATCTTTGCGCAGGCAATCATGTAAGAATTGCCCATATTATAACGGGCATCTCCCATATAAACCAATTTGATGCCTTTCAACTTTCCAAATACTTCCTGAATGGTCAGCATATCTGCCAGCATCTGTGTCGGATGGTATTCATTAGTCAGTCCGTTCCATACCGGAACGCCGGCGTATTTTGCCAGTTCTTCTACAATCTCCTGACCGAATCCACGATATTCAATACCTTCAAACATGCTTCCCAGAACCCTTGCCGTATCCTCAATGCTCTCTTTCTTTCCAATCTGTGAGCTTTTCGGATCCAGATAAGTAGTTCCCATTCCAAGATCATGAGCAGCTACTTCAAAAGAGCAGCGGGTTCTTGTGCTTGTCTTTTCAAAAATCAATGCAACATTCTTTCCCCGCAAAGTATCTACCGGGATTCCCTGTTTCTTTTTCGCTTTCAGTTCTGCAGACAACTCCAGAAGATAAGCAATCTCTTCCTGTGTAAAATCTTTTAATGTAAGAAAATGGCGTCCTTTCAAATTCATAATAATTCCTCCTCGTCCTCATCTTGTTCTTCATCCACTGCGGGATTTTCTCTCTCATCACAATCAAAAAACAGTGCAAATACCGGAAGTTCTTCTTTCTCCTCCTGTGTCATCCTGGCAATTCTTCCCGTCACACAGTTTCGCAGTTCTTCCACCGTATAAATCCTGTACTTGGGGACACGGCAGATCTTCGCGGCGGCCTCCAGACAGGCCAGGTACAGTTCCTGATAATTCCAGTCCTTCTCCAGTTTCAGTTCCAAAGCAGTTCCCGGAAAGACAATTTGCGTCATGCATCGAACCCAGGCTTTCTTTTCTTCCCGGACATGATACCATTCCATGAACTTCTCCATCACAGATTCCGGAATTTGCAGTAGTTGATTTAAATAATAACACTCTTCCTGATTTTCTTCAATATAATAAATGCGGCCTTTCAGCCCATAAATCATTCTTTTTGCATCATAGTATCCGATTTTCATATTACGGATACTCTTTTTTGAATTAAAATCCATAATATTACCCAGGTCTACCCTAGGCTCAATCGTCAGTATCTGCGTATTCTCCGGAATCCGTACCTTCTTTTCTCTTCCAATACCGAAAATTCTGATAACAATAATATCTTCATATCCTCTGTCCACCAGCGAATCCAACGGCACATTATTAATAGCACCACCGTCGATATAGGTTTTCCCATGCAATTTTTCATTTTTAAACAAGGGGAAAATGTAAGCACTGGCCAGCAGATAATCCTTCATCTGCCCGGGCTCTACCTCCTTGAGATTAATATCCAGCTCCCGAAAATGATCCACACTGAATGTTTTGATATACAATTCCCTTGGTGAATTTAATATTTTTTCCTCATCCACTACCTCAAGAATCAGCTTTTTTAAGGGACTGACATCCAGACCGCCCTCGCCCATTCGTCCAAACAAAGCATTGAGAAATTCTCTCAATGGCATTTCCCTGTCCATCAGCTGTTCCATTTTATCATCATCCACATCCACCACCTGAGAATATGTGAGATTTTTCCATAAATTCTCTGCCATATCCAGCTCATCCATACACATCATGGCTCCATTCAAAGCCCCCACACTGGTTCCGGCAATTCCCCTAATCTTCACTCCTGCCTCTTCAAGTGCCCGCCAGGCTCCCACCTGATAAGCCCCCTTGGCACCGCCGCCCTCCAGAACAATTCCATATTCCTTATCCAAATCTATCACAGGCTTCATGACATTTCCTCCCGTCCATTTTCAAGTACGCCTCGGCGTACTTGCTGCGAGGTGCGCGTCATGCTTCGCATGACACGACACAGCTGCGCACCTCTGCAATCCGCCGGAGGCTTTATCTTCTTTCAAGATAAATACAGGGGACTGACAGACAGAATCATTTCCTGCTGCAGTCCCCCTACATTCTATTTTTATTTTCAATTTCTATTCATGCTTTTTATAATTCCTATGAAAAATATATAACATACAATCCTTCCACTGCATCTTTTTGTTATTTGGGAACAGAACAGGAAACTTCCTATCATTTTTTCAGAAGCATTGGGTAAAGTGAGTCCGAAAATATGCACTTAGCAAGACTTTGGCGCGAAGGCTTTCCTGAGCGTCAATTTAGTCGCGCTTAGTGCATAGTTGAGGAGGAACGGCTTGCTTCTGAAAAAATGATAGGAAGTTTCCGTCCCTTTCCCAAACAGCTAAAAAATATACTTACTTTTCACTCATGATTTCTTTCAGCGATGTAGCAAGCCCCGCCAGCCCCTGCAGATCCGATGGAACAATAATCTTGGTTGCTTTTCCATCTGCCATCTGCGCCAGTGCTTCCAGACTCTTCATGGTCAATACGGTTTCATCCGCACCTGCTTCTTTCAGGAAACGGATACCATCCGCATTCGCTTTCTGCACTTTCAGAATCGCCTCCGCTTCACCTTCAGCTTCACGAATCATTTTTTCCTTCTGTGCCTCCGCTCTCAAAATAGCCGCCTGTTTCTCAGCTTCTGCATCCAGAATCGCTGATTCTTTTTTTCCTTCTGCCACCAGAATGGTAGATTTCTTCTCACCTTCTGCGATCAGAATGGATTCACGACGTTCACGTTCTGCTTTCATCTGTTTCTCCATTGCTTCCTGAATAGCAGCCGGAGGCATGATATTTTTCAGTTCCACACGATTAACTTTAATTCCCCACGGATCCGTAGCCATATCCAATGCCGCACGCATCTTTGTATTGATAATTTCACGGGAAGTCAGTGTCTCATCCAACTCCATATCACCGATAATATTTCTCAGGGTAGTTGCTGTCAGGTTCTCAATCGCCATGATGGGATTTTCCACTCCATAGGCAAATAACTTCGGATCTGTAATCTGGAAAAATACAACTGTATCGATTCTCATGGTAACATTATCTTTGGTAATTACCGGCTGCGGCGGGAAATCCACAACCTGCTCTTTCAGATTGACTTTCTTGGCAACCCGGTCAATAAAAGGAGCCTTAAAATGAATACCCGTTGACCATGTGGCCTGATATCCTCCAAGCCGTTCCACTACAAATGCTTTTGCCTGTGGTACTACTTTTACGCAGGAAGTGGCAATCAGGACAACCAAAATCAAAAATAACAGAAACCACATTAATACTAAAATACCTCCACTCATCTACTTACCTTCCTTTCTTTTGACAATCAGTTTAACACCTTCAATTTTCTTTATACACACAATGGCACCTTTCTCGATTACGTCCTCCATATTCTCTGCACGTGCCGTCCATTCTATTCCATTCAACTGTACCTGACCTGATGCCTTCAGATTATTGATTTCCTGCAAAACCACAGCCTCTTTTCCCACAAGACTCTCTGAATTTGTTTTGGTACGGTTTTTATTCATATACCGCATGGCCACCGGTCTGGTAAAAAACAACAGCACCACCGATACAACAAGAAACAGAATAATCTGTACCAGAAAATCCGCCTGCAATGCGGCTGCGATACAGGACACCAACGCACCGCCTGCAAACCAGATGGTCGTCAGCCCCAACGTGATAATCTCAACAACCAGGAGAACAATAGCCACTGCAAGCCAAACAATTGCTTCCATATGTCCCTCCTTATATGATATTTTTATTTATCATACACTATTTGTGTTAAAAATACAACAATCTGCGGTGAATTTTCAGACTTTTGTAAATTTCGCCTCCACAAAAAAGGGCAAATCCCTCCTCCATGAAGAATTTGCCCATTTTTATTTTAAAAAAAGTGCTGATTTCCAATCTGCTGACCTCTACCTCTTCCACTGTTGAAGTAAAGAGCACCTCCTATTGGATTGGATCCATTCAGAGCTTCCTGTGCTGCCTGAAAACAATCACTTCTTGCTCCGCGGCTTAAAACCGCTGCCAGTCTTCCGCTGGCTACCGGAGAAAACTGTCCGCTCTGATATACTACTTCTGTGATACTGTTTGGAAACTGCCCACTTCTGACACGGTTCATGATAACGGCTCCTACCGCTACTTTACCGGTATGACTCTCCCCACCGGCTTCGCACTCAATGATTGCTGCCAGCAGATTCAATTCCCCGGAACCTGCTGTTACGGAAGCACTACCTACTGCAGCTGCCTGCCGCTCCTGATATTCTTCCACTGTGATTGCAGTCACTTCTTCTATATTAATATACTCCGCAAACATATAGCCCTGACTGTCATTTCCACATTCTACCTGGTACCAGTCTCCTTCCTGCCCCAGGATTTTCACCATACTTCCCCTGCTTTTCGCACCTATTACATCTCCATCCATAGAAGGTGTTTTTCGAATACGCAGAGAACTGGCATCCACAACGCCCTGATTTCCATATGTCTCCTCATAAAGATTTTTTGCCTCATCTGCAAATGTGAGCAGTTCCGTTTTTACATACCCTTCAATTTCCCCGGACACAATCTTTGTCCAATCGGATTCCTGCCCCAGTACTGTGGCTGCTGCTCCCTTCGGCAGCACCCCTGCTTTGTCAGCTTCCTCAGAAGCCTCAACCCTGATATTTGCATATGTTTTAACATCGGCTGCCGCCATATTTCCCCAATCGGCAGTTTCCAGAACGGAAGCAGTGGAATTATCATTTGTAACCTCTGTAGATGTATCATCCGCATACACCAAAGTTCCTGCTCCGGCACTTACAACCAGAACACTTCCCAGGATACCTGCTGTTTTCCATCTCTTATTCACTATGAATACCTCCTAATGTTTTCGTTCTTTTTAATATATGTTACAAATTTATTAATTTTTGTTACGAACAGATTGTATCAAAATTACGTTTCCCTGTCAACACCATTTCTTGTATTTTTTTCAATACCAATTCTGCCTTCATTAGGAGATTAAGAGAATTTTACAGACTATTCTCAGATAAATGTGCTTTTTTGTAATTCCTTTGGAAAGGGACGGAAACTTCCTATCCTGTTCCAAACAAAACAAAATACGCCCGGAAAGTACATATGTGATACAATTTCACAAAACATATCAGCCATCTAAATTTCTACGTTTGTGACAAAAGTTCAACATACGCACCCTCCGGGCGCATTTTATTTCGTTTGCATAAGACAGGAGAATCTCTGCAAAGGAACTACAAAAAAGTAACTTTTATAAAGCCGGCACATCCGTCCTTCGCGGATCGAGTACCTGACTTGCATCGAACAGATCGCTGGTTCTGTTCACGGAACCGTGGACATCGTTCCACAGGCGATAACCATCAAGGTTTCTCCGTCCCTGTCTGACATAGTTGTCACGGATCTGTAGGAAATACTGAGTGGAATCTACATTACAGAAAAAGTTATATCCCTTGCTTTTCAGATAATTAAATTTCTCATTATCTGTGCTGTAATCATGCCAGTCTGACAGATCCTGTCCATGTGCAAAAATGATGGTATCGGTTCCTCCGACAAGGGGAGCTACATAAGCTTCCCATTTTTCTGTATCCGTCTGAATTCTTTCCAGACTTGCATCACCGATTTTAATATGACCCCAGGTATGGCTGGCAAATTCCCATCCATCAGCTTTCATACCATCAGCCACTGTTTTTGCCTGTGCACATTCTTCATCCCAATTAAAGTCAGGATGTGCAGCCAGCCATGCAGATTGATCCGAAGTCAGATTTTCTCCCGTTTTATAGGCAATATCTGTACGATAACCCAGGATTCCATTGTATCCGGTCAGGGCGATCATTCCCTTCGCTCCTTTGTAAGAAGCATCCGGATGTTCCGCAATAAACTGGTCCAGAAGCGGAACATAATCATATGCCCCTGTCACAGTTGTTCCATCTGCCTGTACATATTCACAAGTCGGCTTTCCGTTTTCATCCAGAACGATTTTAGATGCGATTCCTCTTCCATCATAGCTGTGATAGTAGCTCAGGTCATCCATAGACATTACAAATGCTTTTTTCCCTGCCGGAAGTTTCAAATCCGGATTCGCAGCAAAATGCACGGTACCATCCGCATCTGTTGTCTGAACCACCAGATCTCGCAGGCGAACCAGGACATAACCATTATCATACATCGCCTGCGTAATATTGTTAAACTCATCCACTGTTGTCATCCACTGTTTGAAACCAGCTGACAGATAATCATCACCGGCAAAACCGCGGTCCGGATCAACAATCAGTGAGTGATAAAAAATATGAGTGACTTCATTCATATTTACCGGCACACAGTTGTCCCTTGTTGTCTCATACTCTGTAATCTTGGCCGTGATCTCCGGGTCACTGGCAGCGCCTTCAATACTGTTCAGCTTTTCTATTGCCCCATCATAATCATAAGATGCTGCCAGAAGAGCTGCCTCTTCCATCACTTCAGCCTTTCCGGGACCTGCCTGTGCGGAAGTATTCTCCGTCTCCGGCTCCTCCGATACGTTTTCTTCTATCTGCGTTTCCGGTGTTGGTTCCGGTGTACTCTGCTGTTCCTGAACCGCCGGTTTTTGAGCGGTCGATTCCGTGCGCAGCATACGAACCAAAAAGAAAACACAAACACCCAGCACAGCCAGGAGTATAACCAGAACAATACTTTTCGTTATTATTGATTTTCTCTTTTTCCGTCGTCGCTGTTCTTTTTTACTCAATACTTCTTTTTCTTTACCCATAGTATTTCTCCTCCTTTATTCCTGCGAGCAACAAGCCAGGCAGACATGCTTGCATGTCCATTTGGCGACTGCCGCAAGGGTCAAATACCCCGATGCCTGCATCGCTACAATTTTGATGCCCCGTATGCTTGCATCGGGGTCTTTGACTATTTACATCTCCCATCTGATGCGCTCTGCCTTCTCTGACGCATCACTTCATACATAAGAATCCCTGCAGCCACTCCGGCATTCAGTGACTCCAACTGTCCTTCCATCGGTATTCTGATCCAACAGTCAGCACAATCAGACAACATTTCCGTCAGTCCATTCCCTTCATTGCCAATAAAAAATGCCGTCCCCTTCTGATAAGGCTCCTGATCATACATCTGTTTCCCCTGAAGGTGCGCTGCATAAGTTGTGATATTGTTCTTACGGAACCATCTCAGAATCTCCTCTATATCATCTGTACACAAAAAAGGAACACGATATATAGATCCCATCGTAGAGCGGATTGTTTTTGGATGATAGATATCCACGCAATTTCTGGTCATAATAATACCACTGACTCCTGCTCCCTCTGCAGTTCGAAAAATAGTCCCAAGATTGCCGGGATCCTGCAGATCTTCCAGCACCAGAAAAAATGGCTCTTTTCCGGGGCGGAGCATCTGTTCCGGCTCATAATGATACTGACGCACTACGGTCAGAATCCCCTGGGGTGTCAGCGTATCACTCATCTGAGCAAATACCTGATCTTTTACCACCTCATACTCGACTCCCTCAAGCGCATCCCTATGTCTGTCATCCGCAAGGAATTTCTCAGAAACATAGGTCTTCACCAGCCGGTCTTTGGGGGCTTCACGAAACATTTTCAGCCCCTCTACCAGAAAGACATCCTGCTTTTTCCGTTCTCTGGACTTTTTATTCAGCTGTATGATCTGTTTTACCTGTGCATTACCTGAACTTGTAATCATGTCAATCCTCATCTGTCTTCATGTTATTGAAAAAATAATGTTTTCATTCCTGTCCAATACGTGACCAGCAACATATTTTCTGAGTTCAAGTACGCCTCGGCGTACTTGCTGCGAGGTGCGCGTCATGCTTTGCAT
>JBJELT010000060.1:0-13995 GCA_051879295.1 Oliverpabstia sp.
TTTTCGTATCACAGAAAGGAAGTTTTCATATTATGAATGTTACAGACAGATTTTTACACTATATTTCTTTTGATACTACATCGGATTCTTCATCCGGTACCCATCCCAGCACAGCAAGTCAGCTTGATTTTGCAGCTATGCTGGCAGATGAGATGAAGCAGATGGGTCTTACTGATATTTCCTGTGATGAATATGGATATGTGTTTGGTACAATACCTTCTACGATTCCTGATTACGAGGGAACCATTCTCGGTTTTATTGCTCATATGGATACCGTGGATGCGGCTCCAGGGGCTAATATCAAGCCTTCCATCATCCGCAATTACGATGGCAATGATATTATACTGAATGCTGAGAAGAATATTGTTATGCACACCAGTATTTTCCCCGGACTGAAAAACCTTGTGGGAAAAGATCTGATCGTGACTGATGGCACTACACTGTTAGGTGCAGATGACAAGGCCGGTGTGGCTGAGATTCTCACAGCTGCCGAATACCTGATGGCACATCCGGAGATTCCTCATGGACCTGTGCGTGTCGGTTTTACACCCGATGAAGAAATTGGTGAAGGTGCGGACCTGTTTGATGTCAAAAGGTTTGGCGCAGACTTTGCATATACAATGGACGGCGGTGAATGCGGGGAACTGGAGTATGAAAACTTTAATGCAGCTTCCGCCCACCTGACTTTCCATGGTGTCAGCATTCATCCCGGCTCCGCAAAAAACAAAATGGTTAATTCCGCTCTTCTTGCCATGGAATATCAAAGTATGATGCCGGAGGCTCAGAAACCGGAACACACGGAAGGACGGGAAGGTTTTATTCATCTTGATTCTATTAAAGGAGATGTAGAAAAAACGGTCAGTGAATACATTATCCGTGACCATGACCGGGATCTGTTTGAAGCAAAAAAGAACTACATGACCCGTGCTGCCGAATATATGAACAACAAATATGGAAATGGTACTGTAGAGCTCGTACTCAAAGATTCCTATTATAATATGAAAGAACAGATTGAACCCCATATGCATCTTGTAGACACTGCTATTACCGTTTATGAAAAGCTGGGAATCACACCGCAGATTGTGCCGATCCGGGGCGGTACGGACGGTGCAAGACTTTCTTATATGGGACTGCCATGCCCGAACCTGGGAACCGGTGGGCAGAACTATCACGGACCATTTGAATTTGCATGTATCCAGTCTATGGAGAAATGCGTGGAAGTGATTTTGGAGTTGATTTACAGTTATACAGATATATAATAAGCGATTCGGGACTTCCGCCAAACATTTTGGAAAACCATTGGGTCTATAGAAAATTTCTTTGTTTCCAGATTCCATTAACTTCGTAAATTCAGGGAAAATTACAGTTTTCCACTCCTAATTTTCTCTATGCAAAAAAATTGTCCCCTAAGACCCAACTTTTTAAGTTTTTATGGGTCTGGAGACAATTTTTTTCTGCATAGATACTTTTATCATTAGAAATCCGGGATTTTCACCTAAATTTCCCGGGTAATTGGGTCTGGCAACGCAAAAATTTTGTATAGACCCACAAATTCACCTTAGAACAGTTCTTTCACCGTCGGATAAATTCTTCTGAATTCCTGATATCTTTCTTCGTATTTCTCTACAAGCTCCGGATCCGGCTCTACGGTATCGATAACTTTCACCAGTGCTGCAGATGCTTCTTCTACGCTTGCATATTCTCCGCATCCTACAGCTGCCAGGATAGCTCCGCCGTATCCCGGGCCTTCTTCGCTTTCAATCACATCAACTTTCAGGTTCATCACGTTGGCAATGATTTTCTTCCAGAGAGGACTCTTAGCTCCTCCGCCGCAGATTTTTGTTCTCTCGATTTTGATGCCAAGGCTTCTTGCCACTTCCAGTGAATCACGGAGACCGAAAGCAACGCCTTCCAAAACTGCCTGTGTCATATCAGCTCTTGTGGTGTCCATGGACATGCCGATGAATGTTGCACGGGCATCCGGGTTGTTGTGTGGAGAACGCTCGCCCATCAGATACGGCAGGAAGAATACATGATTTTCACCAAGTTTTTCAATCTTTGCCTGCTCTCCTGCATAATCTTTATCCTGCAGGATTTCATCCATCCACCATTTGTTGCAGGAAGCTGCGCTGAGCATACATCCCATCAAATGATAATATCCATCTGCATGGTCGAAGGAATGCAGTGCATTGTTCTCGTCTACGCCAAAGGTCTTGCTGGAGATGAAAATGGTTCCTGATGTACCAAGAGAAATATTACATCTTCCGTCACCTACGGTTCCGGTTCCTACGGCTGCTGCTGCATTGTCTCCGGCTCCGGCTACAATTTTAACATTTCCAGAAAGTCCCAGATCATCAGCCAGTTCTTTTTTCAGTGTTCCCACAACTTCATAACTTTCAAACAGATCCGGCAGCTGCTCTCTCTTCACGCCGCAGATTTCCATCATTTCTTCTGACCAGCATTTGTTCTTTACATCCAGAAGAAGCATTCCGGAAGCATCGGAATAATCGGTGCAGTGTACGCCGCTGAGACGGTATGCCAGGTAATCTTTTGGCAGCATGATTTTCTCAATTTTTGCAAAGTTCTCCGGTTCGTTCTCTTTCATCCAGAGAATCTTCGGTGCAGTAAATCCTGCAAATGCGATGTTGGCTGTATAGCTGGAAAGTTTATCTTTTCCGATCACCTGGTTCAGATAATCTGTCTCTTTTCCTGTTCTTCCATCATTCCACAGAATGGCCGGACGAATCACCTGATCTTCCTTGTCCAGAACAACCAGTCCGTGCATCTGTCCGCCGAAGCTGATACCTGCAACTTTGCTGCGGTCACAGTCTGCAATCAGTTCTTTAACTCCTTCCATGGACTGAGTAAACCAGTCTTCCGGGTTCTGCTCGGACCAGCCGGGATGTGGAAAATACAGCGGGTATTCTTTTGAAACGATGTTATGAATCGCACCTTTTTCATCCATCAGCAGCAGTTTAACAGCGGATGTTCCCAAATCTATTCCTATGTAATACATGATATCCTCCAATGAATCTTATTTTTTAGAGGTATGCCCCGGTATTATCAAAACACCGGGGCATACTCTTTGCCTATTCTATTTCTATATTATTTCCATGGATTTTCGGTCGGATAACGAACGCCTGCAGGCTGGTTATATCCAATTTCTTCTACCGGAACGCCGATATATTTGAATACTTCAAACAGGGCTTTTCCATGGTTTCCGAATGCTACAGCACCATGATGCGGATAGTTTCCTTCGATCAGGACATGGCGGTAGAATCTTCCCATCTCCGGAATTGCAAATACGCCGATGGCTCCGAAGGAACGGCTTGCTACCGGAAGTACTTCTCCCTGTGCAATGTAAGCACGCAGCTTGCAGTCAGCGGTGCTCTGCAGACGGAAGAATGTGATATCTCCAGGTACGATATCTCCTTCCAGAGTTCCCTGTGTTACTTCTTCCGGAAGAGCTCTTGCCATGATCAGCTGATATTTCATCTCGCAGAATGACAGTTTTCCGGAAGCGGTATTGCCGCAATGGAATCCCATAAAGGTATCTTTATGTGTATATGGGAATTTTCCTTCGATTTCTTCTTTGTACATGTCAGCCGGAACGTTGTTGTTGATATCCAGCAGAGTTACAGTATCTTCGCTGACTACAGTTCCGATGAACTCGCTCAGTGCACCGTAGATATCTACTTCACAGGATACCGGAATGCCCTGTGCGGTCAGACGGCTGTTGACATAGCATGGCACAAATCCAAACTGTGTCTGGAATGCCGGCCAGCATTTTCCTGCGATAGCCACGTATTTGCGGTATCCTCTGTGTTCCTCTACCCAGTCTTTCAGAGTCAGTTCGTACTGAGCCAGTTTGCTGAGGATTTCAGGTTTTTTATTTCCTGCACCCAGTTCTTCTTCCATTTCTTTCACAACAGCAGGAATTCTCTCATCACCAGCATGTTTGTTGAATGCTTCGAACAGATCCAGCTCAGAGTTTTCTTCGATTTCAACACCCAGGTTGTACAGCTGCTGAATCGGTGCGTTACATGCAAGGAAATTCAGCGGACGAGGACCAAAGCTGATGATCTTCAGGCTGTTCAGACCAATCACTGCTTTTGCGATCGGGCGGAATTCGTGAATCATATCTGCACATTCCTCAGCAGTACCGATTGGGTACTCTGGAATGTATGCTTTTACATTTCTCAGTTTCAGGTTGTAGCTGGCATTCAGCATACCACAGTAAGCATCACCGCGGCCCTGGATCAGGTTATCTCCGCGCTCTTCTGCTGCCGCAACAAACATCTTCGGTCCATCGAAATGTTTTGCCAGCAGTGTCTCGGAAATTTCTGGTCCGAAGTTGCCAAGGTATACAACCAGTGCGTTACATCCGGCTTTTTTGATATCTTCCAGAGCCTGTACCATATGGATCTCACTCTCCACGATACAGATCGGACATTCATAAATCTCAGCATCTCCGTATTTTTCTGTGTAAGCTTTCATCAGAGCTTTTCTTCTGTTTACAGAAAGGCTCTCCGGGAAGCAGTCTCTGCTGACTGCCACAACGCCAATTTTCAGTTCAGGCATGTTATTCATAGTGTTTTACCTCCATCTACATTTTGTTTTAAGCATTACCCTTTTGTTGGTATTATCATATCAATTTATGGCAGATCAGGCAACCAATAACTTGTCCAAACGATGTCAATTTTTTGTCTTTTTCATATTTTTCCTATACTCACTGGGCATCACTCCGTATTTGCCGAAAAATGCACGCCCCATGGCTTTGCTGTTAGGAAATCCATTGTTCAGTGCCACCTCGCTGATGGTGTGTTCCGTATTGGTCAATTCCTGGAATGCTTTCTCCAGACGGATACTCTGCAGGTAAGATTTATAATTAATTCCGGCATATTTCTGGAACATCCGGGAAAGGTAAGCCGGTGTATATCCAAATACCTCCGCCAGTTGTTCCAGAGAAAGTTCAGAGTCATAGTTTTCCTTAATATAAGAAGTAATGACAGAAAGCCGTGTCAATTTTTTGTTTTTTCGAATCATATCCGGAGTAACCTCCAACACCCGATATTTGGTCACCATCAAATACAAAAGCATGTAGTAATAGCTCCGCACTTTCATCTCATATCCACATTTTTTTTCACTGTAAGTATCTTGCATATTCCGAAGGACTTCCATCATCTGTTCATCCTGCTTCCGCGAATCATGAGTAAACCTGATAAACTGCTCTCCCACAAAGTAATCTGCAAATGTCTTCAGCGGAATCTGCAGTACCAGCGTGTCATTCTGACAGGGGGACTCAATGGAGTGAATCTCATTGGAATTTACGATGATAAACTCACCCGCATGAAGCGGATATTTTTCCCCATTCAGATAAAACAGCAGGCCACCTTCAAATACCGCAAAAATTTCGATTGACTGATGCCAGTGCTTGTCCCGTACATAATTGCCGTCTTTTCCCTCAAACTGAAACATTTTAAAGGGAAGATCCTCATTTGGCATAATCAGTTCATGTGTAAATTCCATATTCCACCTCCCGGTTTTCTTTATTCAAGTTCAAGTATGCCTCTTATCATCATTCCAGACCGGCACTTCTGCATGTCCGGAAATAATAAGGCACTTCGAACAGCAGCATAACAGACCATCCAATTACGCAGGCGAAAGCAATACCCACAATTCCTATCTCAGGCGCCAACAGATATGTACACAGAGTCCGAACGGATATCTGTATGAACGTTCCGATAATTGTCGTATACATTTTCCCCATTCCACGGAAAAATCCCTGAAATACATTCGTCATTGCCGGCCACAGGTAAAAAACAGACATATGCATCAAATACCGGCTTCCAAGGCTGATGACCATATCTGCCCCATTCCCCGTCACAAACAGAGAGACCATAGCGGTTCTGAAAATTACAGTTATCATTCCTACAAGCATCCAGTAGCCAATCTCCAGACCGACACCAGAGCGAAATCCTTTCCGTATTCTTTCTTTTTTTCCCGCTCCCCTGTTCTGAGCAATATAGGTGGAGACAGCAGAAGCAATCCCCTGCTCAGGAATGCAGGCAAAATCATCCACCCTTGTCACTGCATGAAAAGCAGCAATCACACTGACTCCCAGCGCATTTACCTGCCCCTGGATCAATACCTTTCCAATAGGCTGTATCGCCTGCTGTAAGGCTGTCGGGCCACCATAATTCAGGATTTTTATCATCATGGTTTTGTCTATTCTCCACTGATTTCTGCGAGGCCAGAGTTCTTTCGCACCTAACAGCATATATCGGCATGCCAACAATGCAGAAACACCTTCTGCAATCACAGTTGTCACAGCACTACAGACAATGCCAAAACCGAATCCTCCAAGAAAAATCAAATCCAACACCGCATTCAAAATGGCAGAAAACGCCAGAAACTTCAATGGTGTTCTGGAATCGCCCACACTTTTCAGTCCTGCTGCCAATGCATTATAAAAAAATGTGAATGGCATTCCCAGGAAGATTATTCTCAGATAAGTAATTGTGATACGGTATATCTCTTCGGGGACCGCCATCATCCGCAAAAGATGCGGAATAAAGATTACACATATAACAGCGACTGCAGTACAAACACATGCACCAGAAAGAAGCATCGTTGCCATCGACTGCCGAAATAATTCAAAATTTTTTGCTCCGAAATATTCACTCATTAAGACTCCGGCACCAATACACAGTCCGGTGATGGCAAGAATCACCAGATTCATAACCGGACCGGCAATCCCCTCTGCTGCAAGAGCATTTTTTCCGATAAATCTGCCGGCAATGATAGAATCCAGCGCATTATAGGCCAGCTGCAGCCAATTTCCCAATAATAAAGGCAACGCATAATTCCATAAATGGGTACGAGCTGCCCCTGTTGTCATATCCTGCATCTTCTCTGCTTATCCCAACTGAGCCATGGCATTATTTATATCCTCCTCACAGGCACGCATGGCACTGATGGTTTTCTGCATCAGTTCTGTCAGCTCCCAGCCCAGCATATCCGCCCCCTTCTGAATAACCTCCCGGGAACAGCCTGCTGCAAATGAAGAAGATTTGTATTTTTTCTTCAGGGATTTTACTTCCATATCCTGTACACTTTTTGAAGGGCGCATCAAAGCTGCAGCCCAGATCAGTCCAGTCAACTCATCCGCAGCAAATAACACTTTCTCCATCTCATGTTCCGGTTTGATATCCACAGTGATCCCATATCCATGGCTGCATACCGCATGGATAATATCTTCCCCCACACCACCTTCACGCAGAAGCTCCGGGGCTTTGATACAATGCTGTTCCGGGTACTGTTCAAAATCAATATCATGAAGCAATCCCACGATTCCCCAGTATTGGGCATCTTCACCATAACCCAGCTCTGTGGCATACCATTTCATTACACCTTCCACCGTCAATGCATGCTGAATATGAAAATGATCCTGATTATATTTTCTCAATAACGCAAATGCGTCTTCTCTGCTGATGTAGTCTTTCATGATTATCGTCCTTTCCTACTATTTCTGTATGTTTATATTGTATTGATTATATTCCAAATTGTTCTATTTGTCTACCTGTTCCTATATGATAATGGTGTAATGTCATTACAGTTCAGGTAGCCACTATCCCATGTCGTACTGTTCCTGGTGGGTTCAGATGTTTGTTATGTGGGCTTCCGTCCTGCCTATTTTCTCTTGGTAGGCTTCATTGATTATTTTTTGGATTTTCCTCCTGCCTTTTTCACTTTCGATAGGCTCTAATAGTTGTTGTTATGATTTCCCGCCTATCTTTTTTAATTTTTATAGGCTATATCCTTTGTTTCTGTAATTTGTAGCCTACATTTTAACCAATTTTAGTAGGCTCAGTAAGCTATTTCTGGGAATCTCAGCCTACGTTTCTCCTTATTTGGTAGGATGAAAATGTGAAAATCAAGAAATGAAGCCTACCCAAAAGCCAAAATAGTAGGACGTAAAACAAATTAACAATCATTTGGGCCTACCATGAATAATTCGGTGCAGAATAGCGGCTACCTGAACTGTAATGAAATGTCAATTTCTACTGTATATTTTGTCAAAAACAGGTCTCCACAAGCTCTGTATTATATGGTAAAATTACCAATAGAGAGGAGCGTGTGTAGCGAATGACTTTAAAACAACTTTTTGCGCCTTCTGACATGACAGAGGGCAAACCGTGGGAAAAAATCGTGATTTTTACCCTTCCCATGCTGATTGGGAACATTGCACAGCAGCTTTACAGTACGGTTGACAGTATCGTCGTGGGCAAATATGTGGGGGATAATGCCTTGGCTGCTGTAGGTTCATCCAGTCCGATTCTTAACCTTTTGCTGGTTTTGTTCATGGGTATCTCCGTAGGTGCCGGAGTTATGGTTTCCCAGTTCTTTGGAGCAAAAAACCGCCGTGAGCTTTCTATTACCATCGGAAACTGCATCACTCTGACTGCTTTGGCATCGATTATCATTATGATTGTGGGGGCACTTGGAATCCGACCTTTGCTGGAACTTTTAAATACACCGGAAAGTATCATTGACTGGTGTGATTCTTACCTGATGATTCTGATTATGGGAATCGCCGGATGTGCTTATTACAATATTCTCTGCGGAATTCTCCGGGGATTGGGAGATTCCATATCGGCACTCTTATATCTTCTGGTTGCCACAGTCCTCAACATTATACTGGATCTGTTTTTCGTGGCAACTCTACATATGGGGGTTGCCGGTGTTGCACTGGCTACCGTAATCGCACAGGCAATTTCCGCTGTATTATGTGTCATAAAACTGTGTAAAATGAAGGATATTTTTGATATGGGATTCTCTCATCTGAAAATATCCGGACACCATACGATGACAATCATCCGTCTGGGTCTCCCCTCCGGTCTGACACAGGCAATCTTTTCTCTGGCTATGATTATTGTTCAGTCTCTGACCAACAGTTTCGGTGAACTGGTTATTGCAGCCAATGTCATTATCATGCGTGTGGACGGATTTGCCATGATGCCGAACTTCTCCTTCGGTACCGCCATGACTACCTACGCAGGACAAAATGTTGGTGCCCGCCGTTATGACCGGGTGGAACAGGGAAGCCGCCAGGGTACGCTGATTGCCGTGGTTACATCCACTGTTATAACCGGATTGATTCTGATTTTCGGCAAGTACCTGATGGGAATCTTCACTGACACTACAGAACTGGTAAACTTAAGTGCCAATATGATGAAAATCCTGGCTGTCGGCTACATAGCTATGGCAGTAACCCAGTGTCTCTCAGGCGTTATGAGAGGTGCCGGTGATACCATGACCCCCATGTGGATTTCACTTATCACCACTGTTGCCATCCGTGTACCTCTGGCTTATGGAATAGCTTTCCTGACCAGAACACCGGAACTTCCCAACGGTGCTTACCAGAGCATCTGGATTTCCCTGTTGTCATCCTGGGTAATGGGTGCAGTAATCACTTCCATCTTCTACCTGAAAGGCGGGTGGAAAAAGAAAGCACTGTCTTTGAATTAACCATGATTATAAAGAAGAGGAGGTTGTAACTTACGGTTAACAACCTCCCTTTTCCTCATGAATACCTATTCTCAATGGCTCTTACAAACCTCTCAGCAATTTCCAGAGGTCTGGTAATCGCACTTCCGACCACGATAGCCCACACTCCGGTGTTCAATGCTTCCACCGCCTGCTGTGGACTGTGAATTCTCCCTTCTCCAATAACCGGAATATCTACAGCTGCAACTAATTTTTTCATCAACTCATAATCCGGTCCATCCTGTTTCGGTGACTCCGAGGTATATCCGCTCATTGTCGTGCTGATAAGATCTGCTCCATATTTCCAGGCATTGATGCCCTCTTCAAAAGTTGCGATATCTGCCATCAGTATGATATCTGGATATTGTTGACGTATCTCCGTAAGAAACTTTCCTGCAGTTTTCCCATCCCCACGTTTTCTCAACGTGCAGTCCACAGCCACTACATCCGTACCTGCCCTCACCAATTCATCAACTTCCGTCATTGTCGGCGTAATATAACCATCATATCCTTCATACTGCTTCTTGATAAGGCCGATAACCGGCAAATCTGTTTCTTCCTTAATCGCAAGAATATCCCTGATTCCGCTGGTACGGATTGCAGGAGAACCTGCCATTTTCGCAGCTCTGGCCATCAGATACATGATTGACTTTTCCTCCACATAGAGAGGCTCACCATAAACTGCCTGGCAGGAAACAATCATTTTGCCCCGAATCAATCGCAGGAACTCATTTTTATCCATATTGAACCTCCTGAACAGAAAAATTTCCCCAGGGATTTTTACATTCTCCCCGGGGAAATATTAGTTGTTAAACTTCTTTCAGATAAAATTCAACTGCCATGCAGTCACCCATCTGACGGGGAAGATTCAGACCGCCATGCATGATAGCCCGACCGGATTTCACCATTTCACCATTTATTTCATACATTTTGTCCGGATTCAAACCACGAACCGGTATATGCTGTGAAGGGCTGTTCGGCTGTGCACGAAGCTGCACACCATGAATCAGCGCCTCTGTCTGATCAGGAGATACATATTCCCAGGCAGCAAACATCTGATTTTCAAATGGATTCGTCAGTCTATAATACTCTCCCTCATGGGTAAGATGGTAGTATTTCTTGAATGTCTGAATCTGTTCTTTTACTTCGTTCTTTTCTTCTTCTGTCAGCAGATTCAGATCAAGTTCATACCCAAAACTTCCAGCCATGGCAACAACACCGCGGGATGCAAGGGAGGTAACACGTCCGGTCTGATGATTCGGTACTGCAGATACATGGGAACCTACGGAGCTGATCGGATAAGCAAATGAAGTTCCATACTGTATCTTTACTCGTTCCATCGCATCGGTATCATCACTGCACCAGCTCTGAGGGAAATAATAAAGCATTCCCAGATCAAATCGTCCGCCGCCGCCGCTGCATCCTTCCCAGAGGATATCCGGGTATCGGGATGTCAGTCGTTCCAGAAGATCATACAGCCCCAACATATAACGATGGGTTACCTCCCCCTGCTGTTCTTTTGGCAGCAGAGCACTGTATACATCACTGATATGACGGTTCATATCCCATTTCACGTATTCAATATTAGCACTGTCCAGAATATCTGTCATTCTCTCATACAGATAATCTCTGACATCTTCTCTTGACATATCCAGAATCAGCTGATAACGGCTCCTGCAAGGTTTTCTTCCCGGTATCTGCAAAGCCCAGTCCGGATGCTGACGGTACAGATCACTGTCTTCCGATATAGCTTCTGGTTCAAACCACAGACCGAACTTCATGCCCAGCTGATTGATACCATCAGCAACAGGTTTCAGCCCGCCTTTGAGTTTTTCTGTATTCACGTACCAGTCTCCCAGGCCACTGACATCGGATTCTCTCTTGCCGAACCAGCCATCATCCAGAACCAGCATCTCAACACCCAGCTCTGCGGCACATTCCGCAATTTTCAGGATTTTATCCCTGTCAAAATCAAAATAAGTTGCTTCCCAGTTATTGATCAGTACCGGTCTTCTTTCATGTTTGTACTTGCCTTTGCAAAGATGCTCCCGGAAAGTATGATGGAAATTGGATGTCATTTTTCCAAATCCTTCTGCACTGTATGTCATAACTGCTTCTGGTGTATAGAACTCTGCTCCCGGTTCCAGATTCCACGAAAACCGCTCAGGATGAATACCTGCATTCAGACGGGTCTGCCCCATCTGATCTTTTTCAACCTGCATAGCAAAATTGCCGCTGTATACCAGTCCGATTCCGTAACAGGAACCTGTCACTTCTGTTGTCGCGTGTTCACAAAGTACGACGAAAGGATTATGATGATGGCTGGATGCCCCGCGTACACTTCCGATTTCCATAACACCATGGATCACCGGAACACGTTCCATCTGACGCTCCATGCAGTGACGTCCATGGAAATGCATCAGTTCCCAATCTCCATGCATCAGATCCAGGTTCATAGACATGGCTTTTTTCAGGACAATATCCCCTGCTCCCTGATTCAGCAGGCGAACACATCGAGTAATAATGTCCCTTTCTTCCCAGACACTGTAATACAATACAGCTGTAAGCCCTGTAGACGCATCCTTCATCTGAATCTGAAGAGTATCCGCATCATTCTCAACACCATAGAGAGCAGGCATACCGGGAATGGAATACTTTCCTTTCGATGTGCTGTAAGAAACATAACGCAGATCCACACCATCTGTTCCATCCGGATTCACAACACTCACACTATTTACACGGTAATCACCGATTCCACAAGTACTGTATTCCTGAGGCCTGGTGTCCAGGGAATACTCTCGGTTGTTTTCAGCTTCATATACATTGCCTGAAAAACCACTGTCACGATAATCAAGAAGATAACTCATATCTTCCTGACCGATATTCTCACCATAATAAAGATGATTTAATACTCCGTACTCGTCCACTTTCATCTGATAAGTGGTATATGCTGTCGATAAAGTAAATAGTTTTTTAGATTCATTAACGTATACAGCCATATTTTATCCCTCCATATTTATTTCCAACCGAAGCTTTTTATCCCACTCCGGATGAACTTTCTTAAGAGAAACCGGTTTTCCTTCCCGGTTAAGAAAGCAGTGGCTGCTTTCTCCACGACACCTCAGGGTACCATCCGCTTTATCCAGGATCTGATATTCCAGACAAATGCGGATCCCATTATATTTTGTCATTTTCACCTGAATATCCACACTATCTCCATATCGGCACATGGAGCGATATTCTGCCTGTACCGTCAGAACGGGGCTCAAGATTCCCGCATCTTCCATTCCTTTATAATCCATACCGATAAATGCCAGATAATCAGTCCGGGCTTCCTCAAACCACCGGATATAGTTTGAGTGGTGTACACAGCCCATCTGATCTGTCTCATAATACTGTACCTTATGTACATAACCCGGATATGTATGATGTTCTTCCATCCTTTTATTCCTCCCAGTTTCGCAGTATCTGATAAATTCTTCCTGCGGGGAGTCCTACCACGTTGTTGTAGTCCCCTTCAATTTTCTGAATAAATCTCGCACCGAGTCCCTGCACTGCGTACGAACCTGCTTTATCATCAGGTTCTTTTGTTCCTATATACCAGGTGGTTTCTTCATGGCTTACCGGATACATCGTTACTTTCGTCTCTTCTGCAAATGTAACTGATTTTCCTTTGCCAATCAGAGTAACACCTGTATAAACACTGTGTGTATTTCCCTGCAGCATATGCAGCATCTTCTCTGCATCATCCCGATCCGCAGGTTTTCCAAGAATTCTTCCCTCATAAACTACTATGGTATCTGCACCCAATACCACCATATCATGACCCGGATGTTCTTTTTCCATCTGAGCGGCCACATCCTGTGCTTTCTGCCGGGACAGTTCCCTGACAACCTCCACCGGATCTTCTGAAGTCACTTTCTCTTCAACTGTACTTGGATGTATCGTAAACTCCAACCCCAACTGTTCCAGTAATTCTTTTCTTCTGGGGGATTGTGATGCCAAAACAATCTGCTTCATCTGTCTGATCCTCTATATCAATATATCTGTTTTCCGTAACTGTGATGATTCTGAACAGTCACGTTTTTCCTGTAAATGAAATACAGTCACAGAACAAACGGGGTTCTGCAACTGCACGAAGTGTAAGCAGAACGATAAGCCGGGTTATGTCTTGAATGGTCATCTATCTAATCCTGCTGTTGCCAGCAGGCTTCAGCGACCCACCTAAAAGCGTGACGGGCAGCCACATTGCTTTTATTCGGTCTTGCTTCGGATGGGGTTTACATGTGCCCTCGCTGTTACCAGCAAGGCGGTAGTCTCTTACACTGCCCTTCCACCCTTACCAGCAAAAACTGGCGGTATATTTCTGTTGCACTGGCCTTGGAGTCACCTCCACCGGACGTTATCCGGCATCCTGCCCTATGAAGCCCGGACTTTCCTCACCTG
>JBJELT010000061.1:0-2717 GCA_051879295.1 Oliverpabstia sp.
CTCCTCCAGACGTATACCCGGCAATAAATGCAAACCGATCATCACAATCCTCATATATAGTTTCATACTTTTCACGTTTCTTTTTTTCTTTCTCTAATCGCCTTTGTTTTAATCGTTCATCCTCTGCCCGTTTTATATTATCCAATTGTTCCTGCGTATAATTAACACCCAGTTCCTGCAAATCCTTTACAGCTGTCATAGAATCCACATGGAACCTTTCTCTGTAATGTTTTACCATGTGCTTCGGTGTGCCCTGATAGGTAAGCAGCCACTGTTTACCTTTTTGAAGGCGGTGGCGTTTTCGTTCTTCTTTATTCAATTTCCTTTTATTTGCCATCTGATATTCTCCAATCAATATTCTGTTTTCCACTTATTTCATACATAGCCAGAAGCATTATAACAAACTCCGGACAATATTGCATACACTGCTGTTATCGTGTCAGAAATATAGAAATCAATCGTTACCTTCTGGCTGTTCATTTATGGCTTGTCTGTAAAATTCAATTTTATCATCCAGATTCTGTAAATACTCATTCCATTTCTGTTGCTGCTCTAACACATACTTTCTATGTACTTCCAATATTTTCATCCGCTCCGGCATTGTACTTTTTCCACAGTACCGCAGTTCAGAATATTTCTGAATATCTCTGAGATGCATACCTGTCTCTTTTAGTCGTCGGATAAACTTTATCCATTCAATATCATTCTCCTCATATTCACGCCTGCCGCCACTGTCTCTTGCTACTTTGATTAATCCTTTTTTCTCATAATACCGTAACGTGCTTTCAGGCAGGTTCGTTTTTTCAGAAATCTCGCCAATTAGCATTTTTAAAATCACCTCAAATTGTTCTTGACTTAAACTATGGTTTAAGTCATATGCTCAAATTATAAAACTTACAGGAGGTAAATGCAATGAGCAGCACACGTTTTGAACTGGGGTCTGAGAAGCTTAAAGAAATTGACGGTATCGGAGGTGAAAATGTCATACAATCGTTACAAGATATTGCTCCGGATGTAGGAAAATACATCATAGAATTTGCTTTCGGAGATGTCTATACACGGCCTGAACTTAGTATGCAGGAACGTGAAATGATAACAATTACAAGTTTACTGACCACCGGAGGTTGTGAACCACAGTTAGAAGTACATATCAATGGATCCCTTAACGTTGGACTTTCTCCCGAAAAAATCATCGAAACATTTATCCAGTGTATTCCTTACACCGGTTTTCCCAAAGTTTTAAATGCCATTTATACCGCAAAGAAAATATTTGCAGAAAGGCATATCTATTAGATAAATTGTATTCTCAATGATACTTGAGGTAATGGCACATTACAGAAGTGCAAAAGTCCTGAAGCTAACCATATTTTTTACGGCTAGCTACAGGACTTTTGTGTTATTCATTTTTGCTACTGTTTCCCATTTGGATGAAATTCTCTACGCAAGCTCAACCCCTTTCTCTTTGCTATCTTTTCCCTGCTGTTTGGCAATGATCTCCTTATTGATTTTCAATCGCTCATGAATAGACTTCCTCTCCGTTTGCACAGTTTTCGACTTTTCATTCCCAACAGATGCTATTGTCTTCCCTGCTTCCATTTCATATTTTGATACCGTGGTCGGTTCTACTGATCTCTCTGGTGCTCTTTCTTCCAAACTGCAGAAACTCTGCAAATATGGCAGCACATGCTCCTGCATATCCGTAAGATCTGCCATATATGCCTGAAAAGATTCTTCGCCCTTTGCCTTCTGGTAACTCAGCCAGCTTTCATCGTTCAGTTTCATCTCATTCTGGTTCTTCAACTGCCTCACAATACCGCCGTTTCCATCTCCGATATTGATTTTTCCTTTTAATTCCTGCATCTGGTTATGATCCGGATAATAAATCGTAAAATACATCTGAACTGTTTTCTCCGGCATTCCTGTCTTAGGGTCCACTTTTGAAGACAGTTCTGCATCCATTTTGGCTGTAGATTCATCCAGGCTTTCCAGCTTCTGATAACCGGAAATATCCATTTCCTTATTCTCACAGAAATTGATACGAACAACCGGTACTGCTGTTTCCGGTATCTCAGGCTGGTAGGTTTTCAGTTTTTCCAGAAGTTCTTCTGCCCGTGAAGACTCTTCACATTCCTCATCTATAATATCTTTCAAGAACGGAATGTACTTATGGGCATAGCCACATCTTAATTCCAATGCGACAGTTTCCACCATATCTTCCTCCGGGCTAAAGTTATCATGATAATCATAATGGTCAAAGTCTTCCGCTAATTGATCCAGTGCCGCAGCCAGTTCATCCGCAGTCATTTTCTCCGGATAATAATGGACATTCAATTCTTTCGGGGGATAATACCGAAAATTCGGAAACGCCTCTACAATCTTTTCCAGTGCTTCATGTACCATTGGAAGTGCTGCCAGAAATGCCACATCATCCAGGTTGTCTCCCCGGATAGATTTCCTGCTGACCAGAGATACCTCCGCCTCATCATAAAAAGTATCATTCGGGTCACGGTAGATAATTCCCATACCGTTTCCATAATAACTTAATGTTGGGTCATCAATGATTTCCCGGTATTTTGCAACTATTTCATCCAGATTAGTACTCTTATATATTTTCCCAAGGCTATGGTATTCATCACATTCTGCAGCATAGTATTCCAGATAAGGCTCTTTCTTCGGAGGCATATTGTTCAGGACGTTATCGATCATATTGTAGTTTG
>JBJELT010000062.1:0-2713 GCA_051879295.1 Oliverpabstia sp.
GTAAACGGTAAATCCTCCGTGCCTAGAACCAACTTATCTAAATAGATATAATATTGATAGAGATGATGGTTACCACCAACTAGTAGTAACTAGTAGTAACCATTAGTGACCATCACCAACTAGTGTTCAGTTATTAATCTGTACAAGATGATTTGGAGGTAACATATGGATGAGCAGAAATGCATAACAGTAAATCCGTTGTATATGAAATGGGCGGAAGAATATCAGGCTTACAAAGAAAGCAACCTTACACAAGCTGAATGGTGTGACTTGCACGGAATAAATATTAATACATTCAGATATAGGCGTTCTAAATTAAAAGCTATAGCCAGTGAACAAGATCCAGTTTCGGAAAAGACTGTTGCCTTCGAAGCAATCCCGGAGGCAGTCATGCGTACTGCTGCTACAGAAAAGAACGCTGGCACAGCTGAGTGCATTGTTCTGGAGTCAGGTGAAAAGAAAATAACCATTCCAGCAAGTACTGATTATGCAACAATAGAACTGATAATGGGGGCTTTTCTTCATGTTTAATGATGCACAGGGCTTCAACAAGATTTACATAGCGACTGGCCGCACAGACTTACGATACGGAATTGATGGTTTAGCCGCCCACGTAAGCCAGGCATTTAAGCTGGATCCATTTGAACCCAATACACTGTTTTTGTTCTGCGGCAGAAAAAAAGACCGTATCAAAGCATTGCTATGGGAAGGCGATGGATTTTTGCTGGCGTATAAAAGACTGGAATCAGGAAAATTTGACTGGCCCAGGAATGAGGCAGAAGTGCGGGAGATGACTCCGCAGCAGTTTCGCTGGTTAATGGAAGGGCTGTCAATAGATCAAAAAAAGTCTGTAAAAAAACTGAATCCCGAGCGTGTTTTATGACGAATTCGTATGGCCAAGGAAGTGGTGAAAGCCTTAATTTTCAATGGTTTTAGCCACTTCTTCTATTGTTTTTGAATCAAAAAAATGGTATAATGTTCATATGGAAAATGGACGTTTAACTTATGAAAAACTTAATAGTCTAGACAAGGAAATTCTGATTCAGATGCTGCTGTCAACTAAGGAGCAGCTTGACAATGCATTGCTAAAGCTGGATGAAATGTCCAAACAGATAAACGAAACAAATGCTACTGTCAGAATTTTGACTGAACAACTGGCAATCGCCAATCAGAGACAGTTCGGAAGAAAAACGGAAAAGAACCTGGTGCCTGATGAGAAAGAAGGACAGCAGCTTTTCTTCAATGAAGTTGAATTTGAGTTCGATAAAGGCATCGTTGAAGAACCTGATATGGAAACTGTTGTAAAGTCTTATCGCAGAAAGAAAAAAGGTAAGCGTGACCATGATTTGTCAGGATTTCCGGTAAAGATAGAGGAGCATACTCTTTCCGATGAGGAATTGGCGGAATTGTTCCCAGATGGATATAGATACCTTCCTGACGAAGTTTACAGGAAGCTGGAAATGCATCCTGCAACCTATGAGGTTATTGAGCATCATATAAAGGTATACAAAGGCAAGAAGAACGGAGCTGTCGTAAAGGCTAAGCATCCAAAGGAAATGCTTAACAATAGCATTGCGACACCATCTCTTGTTGCTGCAATCATTAATGGCAAGTATACTAACGCAATGCCTCTGTATAGGCAGGAGCAGGAATTTGCAAGACAGGATGTCGTGATTTCAAGGCAGGTAATGGCAAACTGGGTAATCAGGCTGACAGAAAAATATCTGTCACTTGTTTATGACCGAATGAAAAAAGAGCTGTTCAAGTGCCCGGTTTTACATGCTGATGAGACCCCAGTATGCGTTAACAAGGATGGCCGTGAGGGCGTACATAAAAGCTGGATGTGGGTATATCGCACAGGAATACTGTGTGATGAGAGCCCTGTGGTAATCTATGATTATCAGAAACAGCGAAAGCAGGAGTATCCGATTAAGTTCCTTGAAGGCTTTAACGGAGTCATTGTATCTGATGGATATCAGGCCTACCACAATCTCGCCAAGATGAGCGAAAACGGCCTGCGGAATTCATCATGCTGGGTTCATGCTCGGCGAGGCTTTGCCGACGTGGTTAAAGCACTTGGCGAGAAAAAAGCTAAAGGCACTGTTGCCTCTAAAGCGATTGTGCTGATACGAAACATATATCGGGAAGAAAACAAACTTGCTGATCTTAGCCCGGAAGAGCGTTTGAAACAACGTGAAAAGAAGGTTAAGCCATTGGTCGAGGCGTTTTTTGCGTGGGTAAAATCCGAATACGGCAAAGGCTTGCCAAAAGAAAAGACTCAGGAAGCTCTTAAATATTGCATAAATCAGGAACAGTATCTAAGAGAATTCTTAACAGATGGAAGAATTCCGATTGATAACAGCGCTGCCGAACGCGCAATTCGAGGTTTTGCGATAGGCAGGCATAACTGGAAGCTGATAGATACACTTCATGGAGCCGAGGCAAGTGCAATCCTCTATAGTCTTGTCGAAACTGCGAAAGCAAACAACCTGAAAATCTATGAATACCTGAAACATCTGCTTACTGAGATTCCAAAGCATGATGATGAGACCAGCTTAGACTTCCTTGAAGATCTTATGCCTTGGTCAGACTCATTGCCGGAAGTATGTAGAAAGAAACGTATAGATTAAAACGAACCGCCATATTCTCTGATGATACTATGCAGAGAACATGGCGGTTTAATTTTTCAAGGCACGGATGGTTTACCGTTTAC
>JBJELT010000063.1:0-13430 GCA_051879295.1 Oliverpabstia sp.
CATACGATGTTTTTCGTTCCGCCATGAATCAGTTCCATCATTTCTCCGGTCAAAAACCATCCTTCACCGGTCTGATTGCCCATAGATACAATCGGTGAAGCCATACGTGCCAGGTCCTTGATGTCTGCAGATGGTTCAAAGTGGCGGCTCTTCTTAAATTCTTCGTTGGCTGCACTTCTCAGCCAGTTGATGGCGGCGATTCCGGCATTGGCTGTCAGCGCCGATTTCTTTTTGAATCCCAGTTTTTCATATTTGAAGTTCTGATTGTAGAAGCAGTAGCTCATAAAGTCGATCAGATCCGGTACGACAGCTTCAGCTCCTTCTTTTTCCAGAAGTTCAGCCAGATAGTTGTTGGCTGCCGGAAGGAATTTTACAAGAATCTCACCAACGATACCGACTCTTGGCTTTTTCAGATCTTCATCAATGGGCAGATGGTCAAAATCACGAATCATGGTACGGCAGATTTGTTTAAATCTGGTATGGCTCAGGCGTTTGCCTGATACAAAATCAATACAGATTTTTTCCCATTTTTTATGTAAGCGATTGGCAGTACCTTTTTTCAGTTCATATGGCCTCATCCGGTATACACATTTCATCAGAATATCGCCGAAGATACAGCCATAGGCCAGCCGGATAGCCAGGTTTGGTGTAATCTTGAATCCCGGATTGCTTTCCAGACCACTCAGGTTAATGGAAATAACCGGAATTTGTTCCATACCTGCCTTTTTCAGCGCTCTTCGGATAAATCCGATATAGTTGGAAGCACGGCATCCGCCGCCAGTCTGAGACATAATGATGGCAACTTTGTTCAGGTCGTATTTGCCTGACAGAAGAGCCTGCATGATTTGCCCTACGACCATCAGAGAGGGATAGCAGGCATCATTGTTGACATATTTCAGCCCTACATCAACGGCTTCCTTGTTGTCGTTGGGCAGTACTTCCAGATTGTAACCGCTGGCAGTAAAGGCCGGCTGCAGAATCCGGAAATGAATCGGCGACATCTGTGGGCACAGGATTGTGTAATTCTTCCGCATGTCTTCAGTGAAAGAAACTTTATCAATGGATGACGGATGTATCTGGCGTTTTTTGTTCTGTTTTTCTCTGGTACGGATGGCTGCAATCAGCGAACGCACACGGATACGTGCAGCTCCCAGATTGTTAACTTCGTCAATCTTCAGGCAGGTGTAGATTTTGCCGCTGTCAGCAAGAATCTCCTGTACCTGATCGGTAGTTACAGCGTCAAGTCCACATCCGAAGGAATTCAGCTGAATCAGATCCAGGTCATCCCGCTCTTTCACAAAGTTGGCTGCGGCATACAGTCGGGTATGATACATCCACTGGTCATTGACCCGCAGCGGGCGTTCCAGCGGTGCCAGGTGAGATACAGCATCCTCTGTGAGTACGGCGATTCCATAGGAATTAATCATTTCCGGAATACCGTGATGAATTTCCGGATCAATGTGGTAAGGACGTCCGGCAAGAACAATACCACGCTTTCCTGTTTTTTCCAGATAATCCAGAGTTTCTTCCCCTTTGCGGCGAATGTCATTTCTCATGTGTTCCAGCTCTTTCCATGCAGCATGGGCTGCAGCGGTAACCTCTGCTTTTGGAATATCTGCAAATTCTTCTACCAGACGTTCTGTCACAGTTGCTTCGCTGGTCAGAGCCAGGAAAGGATTTTTGAACACGATGGATGGATCGTTGAGTTCGTCTACATTATTTTTAATATTCTCTGCATAAGAGGTAACAATCGGACAGTTGTAGTGGTTGACTGCATCCGCGAATTCATTTCTCTCGTAAGGAATGCAGGGGTAGAAAATAAATTTCACACCCTGACGAATCAGCCAGGTCACATGTCCGTGTGCCAGCTTGGCAGGATAACATTCGGACTCACTGGGGATAGATTCAATGCCCAGTTCATAAATCTTCCGGTTGGAAGTAGGGGAGAGCACTACCTGATATTTCAGTTCTGTAAAGAAACGGAACCAGAATGGATAGTTCTCAAACATATTCAGGACACGGGGGATACCCACCTTTCCGCGGACTGCCTGATCAGCTTCCAGAGGTGTATAGCCGAATAATTTCTTGTATTTATAATCAAAAAGATTCGGAATGTTTTCTTTGTTTTTTTGTTTTCCGATACCACGTTCACAGCGGTTACCGCTGATGTACTGACGTCCGCCGGAAAAACGGTTGATGGTCAGACGGCAGGCATTGGTACAGCCTTTGCAGTTGGCCATGCTGGTTGTATATTTCAGTGCATTGATTTTTTCAATGGGAAGCATGGAAGTTTCTTTTCCATCTTCATAGCGCTCTCTGGCGATCAAAGCAGCACCGAAAGCTCCCATGATACCGGCGATATCAGGACGGATAGCATGACAGTTGGCAATTTTCTCGAAAGCCCGAAGAACCGCATCATTGTAGAAAGTTCCGCCCTGAACAACAATCTGTTTACCAAGCTCGGAAGCATCGGAAACCTTGATTACTTTATAAAGAGCATTTTTGATGACTGAATAGGCAAGACCGGCAGAAATGTCCGCAACAGAGGCGCCTTCTTTCTGTGCCTGTTTTACCTTGGAATTCATAAATACGGTACATCTGGTTCCCAGATCAATAGGATTCTCTGCAAATAATGCGGCTTTTGCAAAATCCTGTACACTGTAGTTCAGGGATTTGGCGAAAGTCTCGATAAAGGAACCACATCCTGATGAGCAGGCTTCATTTAACTGAACACTGTCGACGGTGTGATCTTTGATTTTGATACATTTCATATCCTGACCGCCGATGTCCAGAATACAATCTACACCCGGATCAAAAAATGCAGCGGCATAATAATGAGATACTGTTTCTACCTCACCTTCATCAAGCAGAAGAGCAGCTTTGATCAGGGCTTCTCCATAACCTGTTGAACAGGAGTAGGCGATTCTGGCTGTGTCAGGAAGCTGTCTGTAAATATCCTGAATTGCCCGGATCGTAGTTGCCAGAGGGCTGCCGTTGTTATTGCTGTAGAAAGAGTACAGAAGAGAGCCGTCTTCTCCCACAAGGGCAGCTTTTGTTGTGGTGGATCCGGCATCGATACCGAGGAAGCAGTTGCCCTCATAGGTTTCCAGATCCGCAGTTGCCACGTTGTACTGACTCTGTCTTTGATTGAAGGCATCATAATCTTCCTGAGAAGCAAACAGCGGTTCCATACGAGCCACTTCAAAATCCAGCTTCACGGAATCGGTCAGCCGTTTTTTCATCTCTGTCATGGATACAGAAACATCTTCTTTTGCATTCAGTGCAGAACCAATAGCAGCAAAAAGATGAGAGTTGTCAGGAACAATGGTATGTTCTTCATCCAGTTTGAGTGTCCGGATAAATGCCTGTTTCAGCTCCGAAAGGAAATGAAGCGGGCCGCCAAGGAATGCAATATGTCCTCGAATTGGTTTTCCGCAGGCCAGACCGCTTATGGTCTGATTGACAACCGCCTGGAAAATGGAAGCGGAAAGATCTTCTTTCGTTGCTCCCTCATTGATTAGTGGCTGAATATCTGATTTTGCAAAAACACCACAGCGTGCAGCTATGGGATAGAGCGCTTTATAATTTTTTGCATATTCATTCAGTCCGGATGCGTCTGTCTGGAGCAGAGAAGCCATCTGATCAATAAAAGAGCCAGTACCTCCGGCACAGATACCATTCATGCGCTGTTCGATATTTCCACCTTCAAAATAAATGATTTTGGCATCTTCTCCGCCCAGTTCGATGGCAACATCAGTCTTTGGAGCAAGGGTCTGAAGAGAAGATGAAACGGCAATAACCTCCTGAACGAAAGGTACCCCCAGATGGTTGGCCAGGGCAAGCCCGCCGGAACCTGTGATCACCGGCTGCACCGTAATCTCCCCGAGCAGTTCTTCAGCTTTGCCCAGAAGTGCGGCGAGCGTTTCCTGGATATTGGCATAATGGCGTTCGTAGTCAGCAAAAAGAAGTTCCTGCTGTTCGTTGAGTACAGCAATCTTGACCGTCGTAGAGCCAATATCAATACCTAATGAATAGTTACAATTCGTTTGATTTGCAGCAGTAATAACTGCCACCTCCTTTTCTTTATATCACGGCAATCAATATGCCGGAAACTACATTTAATAGGTAGATATGAGTGAAAACCCAATTTAGAACGATTATACGACAATTAATGACAGATGGCAATGATGAAAAAATAGATTATTTTAAAAAAAAATAAAAATAAATTATGAATTTTATTGAAAAAGGAAATGTAAACCGCTATACTAAAGCATACGCTTTGCCAGTAAAGAAAAGACATCTGGGAAAGCTGAATATAAAAAAGGACAGGTGTTTTTATGTATAGAATAATTGCCAGAGACGGTAATGCAAAGCGGGCAGAACTGCAGACTGTCCATGGAACCATACAGACTCCGGTGTTTATGAACGTGGGGACAGCTGCGGCGATCAAGGGAGCAGTAGCAACTACTGATCTGTATGAAATCGGTACTCAGGTAGAGTTATCCAACACTTATCATCTTCATGTTCGTCCGGGCGATAAACTGATTAAGGAGCTGGGAGGGCTTCATAAGTTTATGAACTGGGACAGACCGATTCTGACTGATTCCGGCGGTTTTCAGGTGTTTTCCCTGGCGGGTCTCCGCAAGATCAAAGAGGAGGGTGTATATTTCAATTCCCATATCGATGGTCGAAAAATCTTTATGGGACCTGAGGAAAGTATGCAGATTCAGTCCAATCTTGCGTCAACCATCGCCATGGCCTTTGATGAATGCCCTTCCAGTGTGGCAGAGAGAAGTTATGTACAGCATTCTGTAGAGAGAACAACCAGGTGGCTGGCCAGATGTAAAGCAGAGATGGAAAGACTGAACAGTCTGGAAGATACCATCAACAAAAATCAGCTGCTTTTTGGCATCAATCAGGGTGCAATTTTTGATGATATTCGTATTGATCACGCGAAAGCCATCAGTGAGATGGAGCTTGACGGTTATGCAGTAGGCGGTCTGGCCGTGGGTGAGACCCATGAGGAAATGTATCATATTCTGGATGCTGTGGTCCCTTATCTGCCGTTGGAAAAACCCACGTATCTGATGGGAGTGGGTACACCGGCTAATATTCTTGAGGCAGTAGACAGGGGGATTGATTTCTTTGACTGCGTTTATCCCAGCCGAAACGGGCGTCACGGACACGTATATACCAATCAGGGAAAACTGAATCTGTTCAATGCCAAGTACGAAAAAGACCAGCGCCCGATAGAAGAGGGCTGCCAGTGCCCTGCCTGCCGTCATTACAGCAGAGCCTATATCCGCCATCTGTTGAAAGCAAAGGAAATGCTGGGGATGCGGCTGTGTGTACTTCATAACCTGTATTTTTACAATACGATGATGACAGAGATCCGTGAAGCAATCGAACAGGGACGGTATCAGGAGTACAAACGGAAAAAACTGGATGGATTCCTGGAGAATGATAAAAAAATATAAAAAGAACTTGCAGTAGGCATGTTTTTTGTATATTATAATACTAGTGCCCTGAACAGGGGAAATAGAATTGCAGGAGGATGAAAGAATGTCAGTAGTGATGACAGCAGCAGAAGGTGCAGGTGCAGCAGGGATGATCAGCATGATTATCTGGATGGTTCTGCTTTTTGGTTTAATGTATTTCCTGATGATCCGTCCGCAGAAAAAAGAGCAGAAGAGAGTGGCTGCTATGCTTGCGGATGTTGAAGTGGGAGATGCTGTAGTGACCACAGGTGGATTTTACGGAGTAATCATTGATATTACCGATGATGATGTCATTGTAGAATTTGGTAATAACAAAAACTGTAGAATTCCGATGAGAAAAGCAGCAATTGCTGAAGTAGAAAAAGCAGCGGATGGTAATGCTTAATAAGATGAGAAGAGCTGTCGCACGATGATGCGGCAGCTTTTATCATCTTATACTTTTTTGTTAATCTGGAAGTTTCCTGTCCAGGCACATTTTGTTTCGTTTGGAACAAGACAGGAGAATCTATGGTATTTTTCAGAAGCATTGGGAAAAGCGAGTTCGAAAATATGCACTTAGCAAGACTTTGGCGCGAAGGCTCTCCTGAGCGTCAATTAGTCGCGCTTAGTGCAGAGTTGAGGAGGAGCGGCCTGCTTCTGAAAAATACCATAGATTCTCCGTCCCCTTCCAAAAGAATTGCAAAAAAGTATACTCTGATAACATTGATATGCTAAAGTAACAAAGTATTTTGGCAATTATTTCTTGAAAAAGTAAGAAAAATAGATTATTATATTGTTTAAATGACGTATGAGAGAGGATGAGAAATATGAATTACAATATTGCTTTGATTCATGGGGACGGTATCGGTCCTGAAATTGTGACAGAAGCAAAGAAAGTTCTTGATAAAGTATGTGATGTCTACGGACATAGTTTTACTTATAAAAATGTGCTGCTTGGCGGTGCTTCTATTGATGTACATGGTATTCCGCTGACACAGGAAGCCGTCGATACGGCAAAATCATGTGATGCCGTTCTGATGGGTTCCATTGGAGGTGATGCAAAGACATCTCCATGGTATCAGCTGGAGCCATCCAAAAGACCGGAAGCAGGATTGCTGGCTATCCGTAAAGCACTGAATCTGTTTGCCAATTTGCGTCCTGCCTATCTGTATGATGAACTGAAAGAGGCCTGCCCTCTGAAAGAAGACAGAATCGGGGACGGATTTGATATGATCATTGTCCGCGAGCTGACCGGCGGTCTGTATTTTGGAGAGAGAAAGACAGAAGAAGTGGATGGCGTGATGACTGCGGTGGATACGCTTTCCTATAATGAAAATGAGATCCGCAGAATCGCAGTGAAAGCATTTGAAATAGCAGGGAAAAGAAAAAAGAAAGTAACCAGTGTTGACAAGGCCAATGTGCTGGATTCTTCCCGTCTCTGGAGAAAAGTGGTAGAAGAGGTGGCAAAGGACTATCCGGATATTACACTGGAACATATGCTGGTAGATAACTGCGCCATGCAGCTGGTTCATAACCCGGGACAGTTTGATGTTATTTTGACTGAAAATATGTTTGGTGATATTCTTTCTGATGAGGCAAGTATGGTGACCGGTTCCATCGGTATGTTGTCTTCAGCCAGTCTGAATGAGACAAGTTTTGGTCTGTATGAACCAAGTCATGGTTCTGCTCCGGATATTGCAGGACAAGGAATTGCCAATCCGATCGCAACGATTCTCTCGGCTGCTATGATGCTGAGATTTTCGCTGAATCTGGATAAAGAGGCTGATGCGGTGGAAGCAGCTGTTCAGGAAGTCCTGAAAGAAGGTTACCGTACCGGTGATATTATGTCTGAAGGATGTAAGAAAGTTGGAACTGTTGAGATGGGTAATCTGATCGCAGATAAGATAAAGTGATTTTTATGAAAGGATGATATTATTATGAAAAGTGACGCAGTAAAAACAGGTATGCAGCAGGCTCCTCACCGTTCTCTGTTCAATGCCCTGGGCATGACCAAGGAAGAACTGGAACGGCCGCTGGTAGGTATTGTCAGTTCCTACAATGAAATTGTACCTGGACATATGAATCTGGATAAAATTGTAAATGCAGTAAAACAGGGTGTTGCCATGGCTGGCGGTACTCCGGTGGTATTTCCTGCAATCGCCGTATGTGATGGAATCGCCATGGGTCATATCGGTATGAAATACTCTCTGGTAACCCGTGATCTGATCGCGGACTCCACAGAGGCGATGGCGATCGCTCATCAGTTTGACGCTCTGGTTATGGTGCCGAACTGTGATAAAAACGTTCCTGGACTTCTGATGGCAGCAGCCAGACTGAATGTTCCTACCGTATTTGTCAGCGGCGGCCCGATGCTGGCAGGTCATGTGCGCGGTCAGAAGAGAAGTCTTTCCAGTATGTTTGAGGCAGTAGGTTCCTATGCTGCAGGTACCATGACAGAAGATGATGTAGAAGAATTTGAAAATAAAGTATGCCCTACCTGCGGTTCCTGTTCCGGTATGTATACCGCCAACAGTATGAACTGTCTGACTGAGGTTCTCGGTATGGGTCTCGGAGGCAACGGAACCATTCCGGCTGTATATTCCGAACGTATCAAACTGGCAAAACATGCCGGTATGCAGGTAATGGAAATGTACAGAAGAAATATCCGTCCCCTGGATATTATGACAAAAGATGCGATTTTGAACGCACTGACAGTAGATATGGCACTGGGATGTTCTACGAACAGTATGCTTCATCTGCCGGCAATTGCACACGAAATCGGATTTGATTTTGATATTACATTTGCCAATGAAATCAGCGAAAAAACACCGAATCTGTGTCATCTGGCTCCGGCAGGTCCTACTTACATGGAAGACCTGAATGAAGCCGGCGGTGTTTATGCTGTGATGAATGAGCTCTCTAAAAAGAATCTGCTGAATCTGGACTGCATGACAGTAACAGGAAAAACAGTAGGAGAAAATATCGCAAATTGCTGTAACCGCAATCCTGAAGTTATTCGTCCGATTGACAATCCTTACAGCCAGACCGGCGGTCTTGCGGTTCTTACAGGAAACCTTGCTCCGGATGGAAGTGTAGTAAAACGAAGTGCTGTTGTGCCGGAAATGATGGTTCACGAAGGACCAGCCCGTGTATTTGACTGTGAAGAAGATGCGATTGCAGCCATTAAAGGCGGCAAAATCGTTGCTGGTGATGTGGTTGTGATTCGTTATGAAGGACCGAAAGGCGGACCGGGTATGCGTGAAATGCTGAATCCGACTTCTGCAATTGCTGGAATGGGTCTGGGTTCCTCTGTTGCTCTGATCACAGACGGACGTTTCTCCGGTGCATCCAGAGGAGCTTCTATCGGCCACGTATCTCCGGAAGCAGCAGTGGGCGGACCGATTGCTCTGGTAGAAGAAGGAGATAAGATCCGGATCAATATTCCGGAGACAAAGCTGGAACTTCTGGTATCAGATGAAGTTCTGGCTGAGAGAAAAGCAAACTGGAAACCGCGCCAGCCAAAAGTTACAACAGGATATCTTGCCCGTTATGCATCCATGGTCACCAGTGGAAATCGCGGTGCAATTCTTGAAATACCAAAAAACTAATGAGGAGGAAAATGTGATGCAATTAACAGGTGCAGAGATTGTAATTGAATGCCTGAAAGAACAGGGAGTAGATACCGTATTTGGATACCCGGGAGGAACCATTCTGAATATTTATGATGAATTATATAAACACAGTGATGAGATTCATCATGTTCTCACATCACATGAGCAGGGTGCATCTCATGCGGCAGACGGCTATGCCCGTGCAACCGGTAAAGTAGGTGTGTGTCTGGCTACCTCCGGTCCTGGAGCAACCAATCTGGTTACCGGTATTGCTACCGCATATATGGATTCCATTCCTGTGGTAGCAATTACAGCGAACGTAGGAACCAGCCTTCTGGGAAAAGACAGTTTTCAGGAGATTGATATTGCAGGTGTTGTGATGCCGATTACCAAACACAGTATGATTGTAAAGGATGTTACACAGCTGGCAGACACGATCCGCCGTGCATTTACGATTGCCAAGTCCGGAAGACCGGGACCGGTACTTGTAGATATCACAAAAGACGTGACAGCACTGAAAACAGAATATACTTATAAAGAGCCGGATGAAGTGCTGCCTTATACCTCTGAAATGAGAGATTGTGATCTGGAGCAGGCTGTACAGCTGATTAATGAGGCAACAAAACCATTCATCTTCGTAGGCGGCGGAGCAGTTATTTCCGGTGCACATAAAGAACTGGCAGAATTTGCACATACGATCAATGCACCGGTTACGGATTCCCTGATGGGAAAAGGTGCATTTTCTGGAGAAGATGAACTCTACACCGGTATGTTGGGTATGCATGGAACCAAAACATCGAATCTGGGTGTGACCAAATGCGATCTTCTGATCACCGTTGGAGCGAGATTTTCTGACCGTGTAACCGGTAATGCATCCAAGTTTGCGAAGAATGCAAAAATTATCCAGATTGACGTAGATGCAGCGGAAATCAATAAAAATGTACAGGTAGACTGCAGTATTATCGGTGATGTAAAAGAAGTATTAACAGAACTGAATAAAATGATTCATCCGAAGAATCATGATGCATGGGTTGCAGAAATCGAAGAGATGAAAGAAAAATATCCGCTTCGTTATAATCCGGACGGACTGACAGGTCCATACGTGATCGAAGAGTTGTATCGTGTGACGAAGGGTGATGCCATCGTTGTTACTGATGTAGGACAGCATCAGATGTGGGCAGCTCAGTACTATAAGTTTAAGAATCCTCGTACATTGCTCACATCAGGCGGACTTGGAACTATGGGATACGGACTTGGTGCCGCAATCGGAGCCAAAATGGGATGCCCGGAAAAAATCGTAGTCAATGTAGCCGGTGACGGATGCTTCCGTATGAACATGAATGAAGTGGCTACAGCTGCGAGAAATAATCTCCCGTTGATTGAGATTGTCATTAATAATCATGTATTGGGTATGGTGCGTCAGTGGCAGACACTGTTCTATGACCATCGTTATTCAAACACCATGCTGGAAGATAAGGTCGACTTTGTCAAATTTGCTGAATCTATGGGAGCTGTGGGCATCCGTGTTACAACGAAAGAAGAAGTAGGTCCGGCAATAGAAAAGGCCATTGCTCTGAATACCACGGTTGTCATTGACTGCCAGATTGACTGCGATGACAAAGTATTCCCAATGGTACCGGCTGGTGCTCCGATTGCAGATGTGTTTGATGAAGACGATCTGAAGAAGAAAAAATAAGGTGATTGTCAAAATGTATTTTGACACTTGTGATACACGGATTTCTCCGCACTCTGTGCTCCCGAAATCCTAAAAACATTCGAAATCCGCCTTGTTCGGGCTACTTTCTCATGTTTTTGCGGGTCCCAAAGTCATGTATTTTCATGCAAGCATGAGAATACATGACCTTTTGACCCTGGTATCATCAAATTAATATTGACAAAAATTTATCACAAGTGTATAGTAAGCGTTATACTATTATAGTAAAGCGTTAGAGTGATAATGAGTGAATTTAACTCCCCATTCTTTCGGATGGGGAGTTAACACAAGGGAGGAGAAAATTGTGAGCAGAGTATATAATTTTTCAGCAGGACCGGCTGTATTGCCGGAGGAAGTGCTTCGTGAAGCACAGGCAGAGATGTTGGACTATAAAGGAACCGGAATGTCTGTGATGGAAATGAGTCACCGCTCCAAAGTATTTGATGAGATTATTCAGGAAGCAGAGCAGGATCTGAGAGATCTGATGCATATTCCGGATAACTATAAAGTTCTGTTTTTGCAGGGAGGTGCTTCTTTGCAGTTTGCCATGATTCCTATGAACCTGATGAAAAATAAGGTTGCAGACTATATCGTAACAGGACAGTGGGCAAAGAAAGCATATCAGGAAGCACAGAAATATGGTAAAGCTAACAAAATCGCTTCTTCTGAGGATAAAACTTTTTCTTATATTCCTGACTGTTCCGATCTTCCGATCAGTGAAGATGCAGATTATGTTTATATCTGTGAGAACAATACGATTTATGGAACCAAATTTAAAACACTTCCGAATACAAAAGGAAAAGATCTGGTAGCAGATGTTTCTTCTTGTTTCCTGTCAGAACCTGTAGATGTAAGCAAATATGCGATTATCTACGGCGGCGTTCAGAAAAATATCGGGCCTGCAGGAATGGTCATTGCCATTGTAAGAGAAGATCTGATTACTGATGATGTACTTCCGGGTACACCAACCATGATGAAATACAAAACTCATGCAGATGCCAATTCCCTGTATAATACGCCCAACTGCTACTGCATCTATATGTGCGGCAAAGTGTTTAAATGGCTGAAAAAACAGGGTGGTCTGGAAGCAATGAAAGCCCATAATGAAAAAAAAGCAAAGATTCTTTATGATTATCTGGATGAAAGCAAACTGTTCCATGGTACCGTAGAAAAAGAATCCCGTTCTCTGATGAATGTTCCGTTTGTTACCGGTAATGCAGACCTGGATGCCAAATTTGTAAAAGAAGCAAAAGAGGCTGGATTTGAGAATCTGAAAGGTCATCGTACCGTTGGTGGTATGAGAGCCAGCATTTACAATGCCATGCCGATCGAGGGCGTGGAAGCTCTGGTAGAATTTATGAAGAAATTTGAAAAGGAGAATATGTAACATGTTTCAGTATAAATGTTTAAATCCCATTTCCAAGGTTGGTCTTGACCGTCTGACTGCTGATTATGCACAGACCGATGATCTGGCACAGGCTGATGCCGTTCTGGTGAGAAGTGCAGCCATGCATGACATGGAACTTCCGGCAAATGTAAAAGCAGTGGCAAGAGCTGGTGCCGGAGTCAATAATATTCCGCTTGAGAAATGTGCGGAGCAGGGTGTTGTTGTATTCAATACGCCGGGAGCTAACGCCAACGGTGTAAAAGAAATGGTTATTGCAGGAATGCTTCTGGCTTCCCGTGATATCGTGGGTGGTATTGAATGGATTGAACAGCAGAAAGAAAATGAAAATATTGGAAAACTGGCAGAAAAACAGAAAAAACAGTTTGCCGGATGTGAAATTAAAGGAAAGAAACTGGGTGTTATCGGTCTGGGAGCAATCGGAGCCATGGTTGCCAATACAGCTATTTATCTGGGAATGGATGTATATGGATACGATCCGTATATTTCTATCGACACTGCATGGAAGCTTTCCAGAGAGATTAAACATATCAGTAACGTAGAAGACATCTTCCGTGACTGTGATTATATCACTCTTCATGTACCGCTTCTCGAGAGCACCAAGGGTATGATCAGCAAAGAAGCTATTGATTCTATGAAAGAAGGAGTGGTACTGCTGAACTTCTCCAGGGATCTTCTGGTAGATGAAAATGCACTTGTAGAGGCACTGGAAAACGGAAAAGTAAAGAAATATGTGACTGATTTTGCTAATCCGATCGTGGCAGGTGCTAAAAACACACTGGTGACTCCTCATCTGGGAGCTTCTACTGAGGAATCAGAAGATAATTGTGCAATGATGGCTGTGAAGGAAATCCGTGATTATCTGGAAAATGGTAATATTCACAATTCCGTGAATTACCCGAACTGTGATATGGGACAGTGCATGGCAGCCGGTCGTCTGGCAATCAACCATCGCAATGTTGTTAACATGATCAGTCAGTTCTCCGGAGTTCTCGGTGGAGCAGGCATGAATATTTCAGATATGACCAATAAGAGTAAAGGCAATTACGCATATACCCTGATCGATCTTGAGACACCTGCAACAGAGGATATTATTAAAAAACTGGAAGCCATTGATGGTGTACTGAAAGTCAGAGTGGTTAAATAAAATACTTTTTTGTTAATTTGGAGGGGGACGGAAACTTCCTATCATTTTTTCAGAAGCAGGCCGTTCCTCCTCAGCT
>JBJELT010000064.1:0-2616 GCA_051879295.1 Oliverpabstia sp.
ACTGGAAAAAGGAACTTACATCTTCCCAATTATTTTCCCAGTTGCTGATAGCATAAGGATATTTCTTTCCCCATTTCTCTTTAACGTTCTCCAATTCTGATAAAGCCGCTGTTTCATTCGGAGCATTATATACTGCTTTGAAATCCGAAGAAAACTTTTTCAGATCATTGTAGTTTACATACTTGAATGAATTACGCAGCATATGAATGACACATCTCTGGATTTCAGCCTGCGGATAGACTGCCTGGATAGCTTCTTTGAAGCCTGGAAGCCCGTCTACGCAGAAGAAAAGAACATCTTTTACTCCACGGTTCTTCAGATCGTTGAGCATTCCAAGCCAGAATTTACTGCTTTCATTGGCTCCTACTGTGATACTGAGGATATCTTTATAACCCTCTACAGTAACGCCAAGAACTACATAGGCAGCACGGCTTAAGATTCTTCCATCTTCTCGTACTTTGTAATGGATACAGTCCATAAAGACAAACGGATAAATCGGATTCAAAGGACGGGATTGCCATTCCTTAACTTGTGGAAGAATCTTATCTGTAATCTTGCTGACCATTTCTGCAGACAATTCAATTCCATAAAGATCCTGAAGCTGGTCATGAATGTCACGTGTACTCATACCACGGGCATACAAAGAGATTACTTTTTCTTCGATTCCAGAAATATCCCGCTGATATTTTGGAATTAGTTTTGGCTCAAACTCCCCATTACGGTCTCTTGGTACATCAATTTGGAATTCACCATACTGGCTTTTCAAATTCTTTGTGGAATAACCGTTCCTTTTGTTGTTTGTCTGCAAATCTCCTTTATGATTTTTTTCATAACCGAGGGTTGCATCCAACTCTGCTTCCATCAGCTCCTGTAGGATATCTTTGAAGCTGTCTTTTAGAAGAGTGTATACGTCTGCAACGCTACTAATGTTGTTTTCTGAGATAATCTGTCGAATTTGTTCCTTTGCAACTGCCATAAAAAATACTCCTTTTCGATAAAAATTGTCATATCTGAATTCTTACCAAAAAAGAGGTATTTTTTACCAAAAACACAAACTATTTTACACTACCTCCAGAGACCTTCTGATGCATGCCATGCGAACTCTTTCCGATCAGCTGATCTGTGGTCACGTCCATGATGAAGTGATCATCGAATGCACACAGGAAGTACCGGTTGAATCCATCTGCGATCTGATGGCACAGACACCGGACTGGATGAAAGATATCCTCCTGAGAGCTGACGGTTACACCTGCCAGTATTACCAAAAAGATGCCTAAGCTCAAAACACCGTCAGAGGAAACATAAATCCCCTGACGGTGCCATAATTCTATAAATAAGCTACATTTTTTCTGAATTCATCATAAATCAGTCTAAGCCGCTTCAACCATCCATACACCGTATTGTATGGTTTTCCAATCATCTTTGCAGCAGTCTTTAAATCAATTTCACTACTCAGAATTTCTACCAGCTCTGCATACTTCGGATACTCTTTGCGTAAATATTTCACAAAATCTCCACTCAGCCTCTCATACTTTCTTCCTTCAAAACTGCCATAATCTTCCGGCTCATACTCACTTTCATTTCCATCTTCGTCCACTTTAGTCAGAGTCGTAAACAAAACATTGCCCTTTATTGGACGAAACAGCTTGTCATACGGACATTGTGAGCAATCAACAGCCAGCGTTTTCTTTTCTCCCGGTGCACCGGTATAATCTGGATTCTTTACACGTACTGGACATCTCCTGGACTTCCCTTTTTCACCACAGATATCACATCTGTTCTCACGCTTCCAGGCATCCTCTTCTCTCCACTGCTGCCTCTTATACTCCGCATATGCTTCCGGATCTTTTTCTTCCACAAGGAAAGCAGGAACCCACTCTCCCTTAACACGCATTCTGCTTATGCGTACTTCCGTATCCCTCAACTCCGGCATATATCGTGCAGAATTATAATAATCCGCGATACCTTCTTCCGTAGTTTCCACGTAAATATACAGTTTTCCATCAATTTCTTCGTACTTTTTATTCATCTCATTCTCCTGTCCAGTGACTGCTGAACCCGGAGAATGCACATATCCGGAAAACCCTCTATTTCCTTGGCTGCATGAAAAAAGCGCACACAAACAAGGAGGTAACACCTAGATTTTAAAAAATCCCCTATGAGAATTCTTCAAATCCGGTATGTGCATCCTCCTGCCATGCGCGCTAAGATCTAGCAGTCCGATATCATTTTTTGTGTTTTACAATGTAGTTACATGATCAAAGTGCCTTCATTAGGCGGTCTGATTTTTTCCATATCATTTTCCTTTCAGGCGATTTGAAGCCGATTTTTTACCTATGATGAAAAATAAAAAAACCGGAGTTATTCTCCGAACACAGACAATTAAAATCTGTGTCCAGAAAAATAACTCCGGCGATTTGGTATCTCGATACAATACGGATCCGTTGCTCGGTAGATTATTTCAGTTTAGCAATATATTCTTTTGGTATTTGACTGAGGAAGTCTTCTACATCTATAGATACATTCATATTCTTCCCCTTTGCTACAAATCGGGCCGTTCCTGAATAATCCGGAGCAAAATCCATCACCTGTCCGGTGTATGGAAATCACGAATCC
>JBJELT010000065.1:0-2585 GCA_051879295.1 Oliverpabstia sp.
ATTTATTTGATGTCTAATAATTGCATAGCATTTTTGGATAAAATTAATTCTTTTTCCCCGTCGGTGAGAGCACATTTTTTCAGGACTTCTACACAGGTTTTCTGCTCTGTCCATGGACAGTCGGTAGCAAAAAGTATTTTATTTGCACCATGTTTGCGAACCATACGGATAAACTGGGATTCACTCACATGGGTGATGGAATATGCAGTGTCGAGATATACATTCTGACCGCAGAGTTTTTCCTCAGCTTCATCATAATATTCGTTGCTTCCTAAATGTGCAAGAATAAGATTTTCAGGGGCAACATCTTTTAAAACATCCAGAATCATATCCGGCGTACAGAATTCATGATCAGGAGTATAAGGATCAAACCCGGCATGGGTGATGATCGGAAGACCAATTTCGGATGCAGCATAAAGAAGGTTTTTTATGCGGATGTCGTTGAATTCTACATTCTGATAGTTCGGGTGGAGCTTGATTCCGGCAAATCCCTCGCGCTTTAATAGTCCCAGACGACTTTTATAATCGGGATCGCCAGGGTGAATGCCTGCCAGGGAAAGCAGCCGCTGTTCCTGTTCAGAGGCATAAGTTTCATTGATATAAGCCGCAAAACGAATGATAGAATCAAACTGTTTGATGTCGGTTACGACAGGAAGCACGATGCTGACATCGATACCGGCTTTTTTCATGGAAGTACGCAAATCTTCCGCACAGCCATTTATGCTTGGCTCCAGATTTACGACTGCTGCCAGCTTGGAAATCGCACGTGCAGCGATTTTCTCAGGAAATATATGAGTATGGAAATCAATAATCATAAATATTTACTCTTTTTTTACACTTTATTTGTAAGACTCAGCCAGTTTCTTAAATGCTTCCAGGGAACGTTCGATTCTTTCCGTAGGTACACAGTAGGAAATACGTGTATGTCCAGGGCAGCCGAAACCGGTTCCAGGAACGATGAGGATATCGTACTGTTTGGCTCTTTCGCAGAAAGCAATGTCATCTTCTTCCAGTGTCTTAGGGAAGATATAGAAAGTTCCATCTGGTTTTACTACTTCAAAGCCCAGCTCACGAAGTCCATGGTAAAGAAGGTTGCGATTCGTCTCGTAGATGGAGATATCGGCGGTCATGTCTGCACACATAGCACATACTCTCTGAAAAAGGCCGGGCGCATTTACATATCCCAGGGAACGGCCTGCCCCTGCAACGGCTGCGTATACCAGTTCATGATCCTCTACTTCATCCGGAACAAGAACATATCCCAGACGTTCGCCAGGAAGAGAGAGAGATTTGGACCAGGAGTAGCATACGAGTGTGTTGCTGTAATAGTCAGGCAAGTATGGAACTACGATGCCGTCAAATACGATTTCACGGTATGGTTCGTCTGCAATGAGATAAATCGGATGTCCCAGCTCTGCTGATTTTACATTCAAAATCTGAGCAAGTTTGGTGCAGGTCTCATGTGAATATACAACACCGCAGGGGTTGTTGGGAGAGTTTACGATAACTGCTTTTGTTTTCTCATTGATAGCAGCTTCAAATTTGTCAAAATCGATCTGGAATGCTTTGGTATCAGCAGGAATCATATTGATCTTTGCACCTGCACCCTCGATGAATACCTTGTATTCCGGGAAGTATGGAGCAAATACAATGACTTCGTCATCTCTATTACAAAGACCGTTAAGACAGCAGCAGAGTGCAGCAGCAGCACCAACGGATACATAGAAGTTATCTGGTCCGAAGGATCTGTTAAACCGTCTGTTTACAGAATCGGCAAGAAGTTTTCTGACATCAGCATCTCCCTGTGCACTGGTATATCCGTGAATGATGACCGGGTCTGTTTCCTTAAGCAATTTGATTGCGGTCTCATTGACTGCATCTGGAGACGGAACACTTGGATTTCCAATGGAGAAATCAAATACGTTCTCAGCACCGATTTCGGCAACTCTCAATTTTCCAAATTCGAAAAGCTCGCGGATTACAGAGCGCTGAGTTCCCAGAGCAACCATTCTTTCATTTAAATTAGTCATAATAATTACCTCTTAATTTCTCTATAAATTGTTGCACGTTAATGCGTTATTGTAATAATGATAGAGCAAATTGCTGCATCTGTCAATCAAAGAATCCGGAAGAAAAAATACAAAGGTACAGGCAGTACAATTGACAAATTACGGGTAGTATGATAGAATACATTTACTTTAATGGTTTAAAGTTTAGAACTTTTGGGCGTTAAAGAATAATACATAGGCTAAACATTTTAGTCGTAAGGGAAGAGGAAAGAAAAATGCTAAAAGTAATTCTACTCGTGGCATACTTTGCACTGATGGTTGGTATCGGTCTGTATTGCCGCAAAACAGCAACTGATGTTAATGGTTTCGTATTGGGAGGCCGTTCTGTAGGGCCATGGCTTACCGCTTTTGCATATGGTACGTCTTATTTTTCTGCTGTAGTATTTGTAGGATACGCAGGACAGTTTGGATGGAAATATGGTATCGCTGCTACCTGGGCAGGTATTGGAAATGCTATCATTGGTTCCCTTCTTGCATGGGTAGTCCTTGGAAGAAGAACCAGAATTATGACACAGC
>JBJELT010000066.1:0-2576 GCA_051879295.1 Oliverpabstia sp.
CTAGACGAAACCTTCACTGTCCCGGTCGATTTCTCCGTCAAGCAGTATATGTCCGATTTCTGGGTGGATGAAGACGAACTGGAACCTTATCCCGGAAGGGAACCGGACGATGCCTATACCCTTGAAGGTTTCGAGGCCGCGAAAGATCTCGATTTGAAACACTAGCAGATAAACATAATATTATTTGAAAAAGGTCGCACTTATGCGGCATTCTTGCATAAGTTGGGTATACTTTTGTGCAGAATTTTTAAAATATACCATTATGATTAACTACAACGACAACTTATTTGACCTCATCCAGAACAGCGACCTGACAAAAGAAACCCTCAAGATGTATGCGTTACAAGGTTCAAATGATGCATTGGTGTTATTGTATTTGGGAATGACAACACGAAGGGCAAAATATGAGGTGAGACATTATTTGGATGAAGATACAATGGAGATATTATTTGTTAAGAGGGTTGTGCGTTATGAGGAAGAGAATATTTTTGATGCTGAAGAAGGTGAAGTGGAGGAAATAGAAGAGCGTGCGAAGGAGGTGATAGCGAAGGAAGAAAAATACAAAAAATTTGTAGAACAATTATAAATAGAAACAGCTTTAGAATTAGGAAACCTTATCAGATGCAGTGGAGCAGCACCAGCCCAACCTTGGCTATCCCGAGGCCATGGAGGAACTGGAGTTCCGCTGGTCATTGTGGTAGATTCGCAAGTAATTGTTTTATTTATTATATTTGTATTCACACATAATTATGGACAACAGGACAAAGTACAAAATTACCAACAAGGTTACATCGTTATTGTACAATGAGTACAAGAATCATGAGACTATTGAAGAATACGGGAATCATGATGACTGGAGGATGAAGAGGGCATATTTAAAGAATGTTGCATTTTCACTTGTTAACTACGCTTTGTACGGAAGATGCAGGATGGCTCCTGAGTTTTTTTATGAGTATTTAGTACAGGATGCCAAGAAGTATCAGGAACCCCAAAAGAAGTTTAAAGGGATCTTGGCAATCGACCCCGATAATGAGAAGGATTTGAAAGACATGGAATCGGTGCTGAAAGAACAATTGGAAGACGATAAACTAGATGCCAGGGAAGTAATCAATAAATCTATTCAAATTATTATTTCAATCGGCAAGGGTGATTCTGAGCTGTAGTTCTGATGGTCTTTTGCCAAATCCCAGAAAGGAAAAGATATGGATCTTATAGATAATAGCTATTTAAAGCCCTATTATAAACACATTATTGCTTCTGCTAAGAATAAACTTGAAGATGATGGCGTTTTTACAGTTTTAGATACCGTTGTAGATGGGTTTACTGTAAAAAGCGACTGGCCCGGCATGGCAGTTGTCGTCATTGATGAAAATGCTCCTTATGACGGAGGAAGACGTCAAATCCCCAGTATTATTTCAGTAGATGGCAATGATTATGATGTTGTCATGACTTATGTCAAGAAAAATGCGCCGTATTGTTATGGAACATCATTCATTCTTCCAGATAATGGAAGTACTGTTTGCTTAGAGGGGAGAATCGGCAGCAGCATTGGGACTGGAACGGCACATGTAGGTTTATTATGTAACAAAAGTAACCCTATTTTTTCTTGTCGGAATTATAATCTTTATTCCAAAGATTTTACAGAGGTGTATCATTATAACGGGGAAGTGGATCGCGTGGGAACATTGAACGGACCCACATTGGAGGACTCGCTGAAAGTTATTCATGAAAAAGCCTGCTGCGCATTTGTATGGGATGTACTTCGACTCCCTGATGGACTTAAACTAATAGAGGATGATGCTTTTAAATATGCCAGTGTAAATACTATTGATTTTGGTTTGTCCTTACCAACTATTGATGGAGGAGTGCCCTCATTCTTAAAGCAGTTTTGTTCTCCTCCAAAAAAGATAAAACTGAATCGTTTGCAAAAGGATATTCCTCAGAATTATATTCCATCAAAATACAGGAAGTTCGGGAGTCTTATTCTCAAGGCTCCGGAATTATGCGATAAGCCAAGTTTACCTGAAACGATCCGTGTTACAGATGTCACCACCGATGAGGTGATTACACTTTTAATTCACGATATCGAAAACTATAAGTCCGCAAATAGAGAGGTCTATGACGGCATTATCAACACTACACTCATCAGATTAAAAGATAACCCATCTCGTATCGAGCATGTTGAAGTCTATGAACCCATAGATTTAGTAGAAACAAAAATCAAAGAAGCCTCAGTATGTTTTTGATTCAATTCCGTTTTTTTAATAATTGAGATATGCCGATTCCGTCAAACTGTTTTTAACTACGAACGACGGCTGGTACATTAAGACAATTTCTGCGTATCCCTTCGAAGGCGGCATTGGTGCAATGTCAGGATTGACGCTGTTATTGCAGAAGGATTAACAAGTCTAAATGATATATAATTATGCCATCAGGTATTATTCAAAACTACTTCAACGATTGTGATAACTTGATTAATAATTGGATGAGTCCCATTACTAATCGTTCTTTATTATCAAGTGATCCATTTTTGAGTAACAGCCCGGTTTTAAGCGGCAGCCCATATTACGACGCTA
>JBJELT010000067.1:0-2565 GCA_051879295.1 Oliverpabstia sp.
TGGTCACACAGCAGAAAACATCCGTACCCTTAGAACTTCCTCTTTCTGCTGTTGTGGGGAATGCCATATATGATTACCTGGAATCGGAAAGGCCAGATACCGGCTGCCCCCGCCTGTTCCTGACAGAAACGCATCCCTTTTCCCCGTTATCTACCCAGGGAATTGCAAATATCGTAGCAAAAATCTGTCGCATTGCAGGAGTACGGCAGAATCCAGGAGACAGGAAGGGGACACACATCTTCCGGCACAACCTGGCATCCTCTATGTTGGAAAACGGTGTGCCACAGCCTGTGATCACACAGACTCTCGGACATACAGCTCCCGATTCCCTTGAGCCTTATCTAAGGGCAGATTTTGTACATTTAAAGGAATGTGCCCTGAGCGTGGAACAGTTCCCCCTGACAAAGGAGGTGCTGTCCATATGAAAGAATTCCGTTCGTTCCTTCCCCCACAGATCCATAGCTTTATAAGGTACCGGCAGGCATCCCAGCGATGGAATGATTCTTCCTATGAGGAAAACCTGATGCTGTTTGACCATTACTGCCACGCGAATGATCCGTGTGCTACCGCACTGACACAGGAAATGGTTGACGGCTGGTGCCGGCAGCGGAGGACGGAAACCAACAACTCCTGTAGGTCGAGGATCTATGTGGTAGACAGCTTCGTTCGTTTTCTGAACATGCGAGGCCTGTCCAATGTTCAGCCTCCGCAGATTCCCCGGAAAGAAAGGCGGAGATACCTCCCGCATGCCTTTACAGAGGAAGAACTTATCCGGTTTTTCCATGAATGTGACAGCATACCGGTCATCAACAGTAGGAAAGAAACCATTATAAGAAAAATGTCTGTCCCTGTGTTTTTCAGGCTTCTTTACAGCAGTGGAATCCGTACAAATGAAGCCCGGCTGCTCCTCAGGAAAAATGTGGATCTGGGGAGAGGGATACTGGATATCCAGTATTCCAAGGGCCATGACCAGCACTACATTGTTTTGCACGATTCCATGCTGGAGATCATGCGCAGATATGATGCAGCCATTAACGGCATCGTGCCAGAGAGGGAATATTTCTTCCCTTCCATAAGGAATTCCCATTTCAACCGGGGATGGGTAACAAAAAATTTCAACCTATTATGGCGCAAAGCCAATACGTCTCACGCCACCGCCTACGAATTCCGCCACCATTATGCTGTAACAAACCTCAACCAATGGACAGGCTATGGTTTTGAATTCCATGACAAACTTGTATATCTGAGCAAGAGTATGGGACATACAACGCTTGAAAGCACAAAATACTACTATTCTATTGTTCCCGGTCTTTCAGAGATCATAAAAGAGCAGACAGAAAACAGTTCTGAGTGGATGATACCGGAGGTGCCCCTGGATGAAGAAACCTACTAAGGAAAGTATCCGGATTGCCGGGTATATTTCAGAATTCCTGAACAACTATGTCCTGTCTCAGAAAACAGACAGCATGAACACATTGAAATCATACCGGGATACATTGGCGTTGTATCTGACATACCTCGAAGAAGAAAAAAAGGTTCAATGTGGCAGCCTCAGTGCCGATGTGTTCCACCATACAGTTATAGAAGAGTGGCTTGTATGGCTGCAAAAATCGAGAAAAAACAGCCCGGATAGCTGTAATAACAGGCTGGCAGCCCTGCGTGCATTTTTAAAATATCTCAGCAGTCGTGACGCCGCTTACCTGCATCTTTATCTGGAAGCATCCGAAATCCCCCGAAGGAAATGCCTGAAAAAGAAAGTGGAGGGCCTGACCCGGGAAGCGGTAAAGGCATTAATGGAGGCTCCTGATCCTTCAAGCAAATGCGGACGCAGGGATCTGGCATTCATCATCCTCTTATACAGCACTGCCGCCCGGTTGGATGAGATACTATCGATGAAGAACAATCAGCTCCATCTATCCGCCGGAAAAGCATACGTTGTCATTATCGGAAAGGGAAGCAAGGTCCGCACTCTTTACCTGTTGCCAAAAGTTGTTGCCCATTTAACACGGTACTTAAGAGAGTTCCATGGGGAAACGCCTGATCCGGAAGCCTATGTCTTTTATTCGAGGAACACCGGAAGCCACGGAAAAATGACTCAGCCAGCCATTAGCAAGATGCTGAAAAAGTATGCAAAGTCAGCCCATGAAAACTGCAGAGATGTGCCACTGGATCTCCATGCCCATCAATTCAGGCATTCGAAGGCTTCACACTGGCTGGAGGATGGAATGAATATCGTACAGATCTCCTTTTTGCTTGGCCATGAGCAGCTCCAGACTACGATGATCTATCTTGACATCACAACAGAGGAGAAAGCAAAAGCGCTTGCTACTTTAGAAGATGAGAACGATAAAAAAGTATCTGCAAAATGGAAGAACTCTTATGGCTCTCTCGTAAATTTCTGCGGTATCCGAAAGAAAGAATAAAAATAAAATCCAAACTTTTTCAGATGCTATTTATTGCATTTCCTGCATCATCTGCAAAAGGTTTGGATTTTATTTAAGTTTGGATATCGAAGGTCATGGACACGAATTTTTTTCAAATGATGTTTTTCAATCACTCTTTTCA
>JBJELT010000068.1:0-12957 GCA_051879295.1 Oliverpabstia sp.
CAATACTGTCTGCCAGTACCACCTCATAGGTGTTGCCGATATGCGGCTTGCCTGAAGTATAGGCAATCGCAGTTGTCATATAAAATTTTTCTTTTGCCATTCTTTCTGCCTCCTTAAAAAAATGTATAAGAAAGAATCCTGCTTTGCAGGATTCTCCGCCTGCGGCGGGTTGCTTTCAGCAACATAATTCCTCTCCGCCGCAGTGCGATCCTGCCCGGAGGGCTTTTTATATTATAGGAAAGTCTTCTGACTTTCCTATAATATAAAAAAACGCCTTCTTTTCAGAAGACGAGTCCATCAGACCGTGTTACCACTTCTTTTCATCTGCACCTCACAGTACAGATCTCAACGGGTACACTTCAATCATATCATCTGTTATACCCTGCCGCTGTAACAGGCGGATCCTGTCGCAGCCTTGCCATTCTCCTGTTTCCAGACATCCGGTTCGGTGCGCCTCTCAGAAGCCATCTTCCACAAACTTTCCTGCATCCCTCTCAGCCAACGGGATTTCTCTGTAACAGTAACCATCTGTGTACTCTCTTCGTCACGGTGTTTTTCTTTATCCATATGGGAAACGGAGATGAAGGGATTTGAACCCTTGCGCCGGTGAACCGACCTACCGCATTTCGAGTGCGGACCCTTCAACCACTTGGGTACATCTCCGTATCTGACGCTGCCGACAAATGTTGTATCAGCCAACTCATCAGCAGTCTTTTATCATTATACTTCCTGTTATTTCTTCCGTCAAGCCATTTTCTTCCGGAGTATTTTCTTTCCGCATTTCCTTTTCCCTTTTCTTCAGTTCCCGAAGTTCCCTAAAAAATCCTGACAGCATCTCGCTGCATTCTTGTTCCAATACACCCCTTGTCACTTCCACCTGATGATTAAACTGCTCCATCTCCAGAAGATTCAGTACAGAACCTGCGCATCCGGCTTTTGGATTCATGCTTCCGATCACCACCCGGCTGACTCTTGCCTGCACGATAGCACCGGCACACATCTGACAGGGTTCCAGCGTAATGTACATGGTACAGCCCTCCAGCCGCCAGTCACCCAGTTTGCGGCTCGCTTTCCGAATCGCATTCATTTCCGCATGAGACAAGGTATTCTTGTCTGTATTTCTTCGATTATATCCCCGGGCTATGATTTTGCCCTCATATACAATGACGCACCCGATCGGCACTTCCATCAGAGCGTATGCTTTTTTTGCCTGCCGGATAGCTTCTTTCATATATTTTTCATCCATGAATTTTCCTCTCTTTAGTCATACCCTTTTTTCCGTCTGCATATGCTTGCATAGAAACTTTAAAAAGGAGTGTCTTTTTTGTCTGAATATCAAAGATTTGTTTCTTATATTTATGAATACCAGAATCATACCAGGCTGCAGAACTGTGGTTTTGCCAAAGTAGAAGTCCGCAATTCCCGCTGCCGCCTGCAGATACATATGAAGCTCCACACAGTGCCATTCACGCCTGTATTTCAAGTCTATGCTTTTATTCCCTCCGATCATCAGCACATCGCTGTCCTACTGGGCAAAGCAGCATGGCAGCAGGGTGTGGTATATGCAGATTTTATGCTGCCCCTGCAGCAGATTGCACAGACTCCTTACGGTCTGAAGGATCTGGGAGGGCTTTACATTCAGACAGAACACGGACAGCTTTTCGCCACAGCCTGGAAGGATATACTGATTCAGCCGGAACTGTTCACTGTATACACAGAAACACCGCAGATTCAGGCAGCTTCTATTCCTTCTGCTCCTGAAGAAAATGCTGACGATCAGCTTCCTGTCTCTGATTCCCAATCCCTTCCGGAAAAATCAGACACGACTGCGGAAGCCCGGACACCTTCCGATGAAATCCAAACGACCTCTGCAGAACCTGACCATTCTTCAGAATCTCAGATTTCCTCTACTGAAGAGGATATTGTATCCGCACCAGAAAACATTCCCATGGAATCGCAGACACCCTGGCAGTATTTTCAGGACAATTATCCACATATCCATCCGTTTTTTGATGATGCCATCCACCAATGTGTCCGATTATCCACCGAAGATATCCCCAAACTTACGAAACTGGGAATTCCGATGGAAAATAATCCATTTTTTCAGCACGGTTGTCACTCCTATCAACATTTTCTTCTGGGAAAAGCCGCTGAGTCTGACCCGTCGGAATATGTTCTTGCCGTCCCCGGCATGTATGACCCGTGGGAACAAATGGCAGCCTCTGTATTTGGCTTCCCGCATTTTAAACCTGCCAGAACGGAATCTATTCGTTACGGGCAGTTCGGCTACTGGTATCGTCTGTTTCCCTGAAACGCTGCACCTATATTCCCCGAATTTCCACCTGCCTGATATGTTCTGTCAGCATCTGCCGGAAATTTTCCAGTTGTTCTCTGGAGTAACTGGAAAATACCGGACGGATAACCTGATCTGATTCTTTATAAGTCTGCAGAAAATACCGCCTGCTGCCTTCCAGCCAGTTTCCAATGTCACGAAAATCTTCTCTTTTATGCAGTTCTCTTGTCACCGTCGTTCGAAATTCATAATCCACTGTTTCTGTTTTCAGGAAATCTACCGATTCGCAGATCGCATCCAGATCCATACGGGACACTCCCGCTGTCAATGCATATTTTGCCGGAGAATTCTTGATATCCATGGCAACGTAGTCCACAAGTCCTTCTTTCACCAGACGTTTCAACATTTCCGGATTGCTGCCGTTGGTATCCAGTTTTACCGGATACCCGTATTCCCGTATTTTTTTGATAAATTCCGGCAGCTGGGGGTGCAATGTAGGCTCTCCGCCGGTAATGCAGACTCCATCCAGAATTCCCTGTCTCTTTTTTAATATGCCAAATACTTCTTCCTGCGGAACCACCGGTTCCTGATCAGGATTCAGCACCAGACCTGCATTGTGACAAAATGGACAACGGAAATTACAGTTCCCTAAAAATATGGTACATGCCAGCCGCCCCGGATAATCCAGAAGCGTCAACTTATTAAATCCATGTATTTTAATCACTGCGCCTTCACCTCCCGTCAGGGAACAAACAGACCTGTTTCCTGCATTCTTTGAATTTTTTCCCGAAGCCTTTTCTCCCTGTCCCGCGTCATCAATATCCCACAGTTTTCTTCATAAACCGGGCAACTCTGTTCCTGTATCAGTTCCATACAGCCCTCGTGCACCGTAACTGTTTCCATTGCCGTAAGAAATGGGGTTCCCATTCCAAACTTTTCTGCAATCCATCCAAGAGCCCTGTTCATTTCTTCCGCTCTCGTCTGTGCCTCCCGTTCCAGTTCCAGCTTTTTATTCTGCATTGTTTCAGCAAAACACTTCTTCACTTCCTGCTGGCTTCTACATCCATTTTCTCGCAGTTCTGCTGTTATTTTCTTCAGTTCCCTGTCTACCTGCCGTTCAAGACGGGCTTCTGCTTCTCCGATTGTCTCCGTCTGTTCTTTCACTTCCAGTGCAAAAGTACGTTTTCCAAAAAATTCTTCCACTGCTTCAAATATATTTTTTTCATCTCCATGGAGCTGACGTTCCAGCAGCTGCCAGACTTCTTCCATCCGACGCATCTGAACGACAGATGATTTCCAGTGAGAAACGTGTGCCAGAACCTGCGAAATCAAAAGACCGGAGACTGTCAGCTGTTCATCCAGAGGCCAGTCCGTCATGGGGATTTCCTCTTCTCTGTCACTATTCAGCACAGAATTTTCCACTTCTCCCATCAGAACATTTTCTATTTCCGTTCGGTATGTCTCACAGCATTTTTGATAAAACTTATAATAAGAGGCAAAGTCCTCAGTAATCTCCCGGCACTGCAAATACTGCAGAATCAGTCCTTCACTGACAGCCACATCCATGTCCTCATATTGTTTCAGTATCACACTCAGATCTTCCCAGCCGCGGGCCGTCACAAACTCTTTCCCATCCGGGTTCTGCTCAATCCGGTAAAAATACTGCTGTTTCCCTTCCAGATAAGAGCGGATTGCCCCGTGGATTTCTTTTTCTGCCGCATACACTTTCCACGCCGGATAATCCACATCCACCTCTATTTTCTTTACTCTGTCCAGTGTTACAATATCAAATTCACGGACCGATTTGTTATATTCCGAAGGGTTCCCCGCAGCCACAATCACCCATCCTCTGGGGACACGGTGATTTCCAAAGGTTTTTCCCTGAAGGAACTGCAGCATGGTGGGTGCCAGAGTTTCCGACACACAGTTTACCTCATCGATAAAGAGGATTCCTTCCCGGCATCCGGTATTTTTCATGCACTCATACACAGAAGCTATGATTTCACTCATGGTATATTCGGTCACTGTGACTTCACGCCCGTCATAAATTTTCTTTTCTACCAGCGGAAGGCCCACGGCACTTTGCCGGGTATGATGAGTGATCGTATAAGACACCAGACCCACTCCACACGTTTTAGCCGCCTGTTCCACAATCGCTGTCTTTCCGATTCCCGGAGGTCCCATCAGCAGAACGGGACGCTGGCGAATCTGAGGAATCTTATATTCTCCCTGCTCATCTTTGGCCGTATATGCACGAACCGTATGAATCACTTCCATTTTTGCTTCCTGTATATTCATCCTGTTCCTCCAACAATCTTTCCATTAATTAACGTGGATTATACTAGTGTACTGACACGTTCATTTTCAAACTAATGACGCAGAATGTTTTTTCATCGACAAGGCGACTGAATGAGGCGATGCGGTGGCATCGTCGATTGAAGTCAACGAAGCTCGATGGGAAAACAGGCAAGTCATTAGTTGAAATATGAACGTGTCAGTACACTAGATTCAGCCGAATTGCCCAGTCGGGAATTCTGGATTTTTCCAATGCCCTGTTCAGAAATACGAAAGCCGTCTCATATTTCGGTTTTTTATGAGGAAAAATACCGTCACCGTCCGTAAAATATAACAATCCTTTCAAATTCCTGATCTGCTTATTTTCCAGCATTTCGTCCACCAAACGGAACACAGGAGTAAAATCAGTTCCTCCCAGCCCCTGTATTTTCACATTTTCCTGATACAGCTTCCAGTCCTCCTCACAGGTAATTACCTGATGATCCTGAATCATGGAATCGCACTGGATAATATGCACCTTCATTTTCCGGAAAAAATTCTCCTGGCTGCTCAAAATCCGATAGGTTTCGTCCAGAAAACGGCACACGATTTCTCCCGAGCAGGAACCGGAAGTATCAATGGCAATCACAAATTCTTCCAGCCGTCTGACTTCTGTTGTCTCCATGGGTTCCACCAATAGAACATTGCCATACCGCTCCAGTCCGTAGGTATAAGGAATATAATCAAAGTTCTCCATGTCCAGCTGCATTTCTTCCCGACACACGGCAAACTGTTTCAGAAATTTGCGATAATCGTAAGTTTTCTTATGTACAGGCTGGTACACATCTGTACCGGCACCACCCTGTCGTCCGGCATACAACCCACTTCCCTGCATCTGCATGGAAATATTCTGCCGGAGATTTTCCCATGTCTCAACCATATTTCCCCGATGATCCGCTGCAGTTTTTCCAGACTTATTCTTTTGTTCATACCAGTACTCATGGCAGTCCACGGTAAATTCCTGCTGAATCCTTAGCAAATCTTCTGTTTTTCCCTCTTTTGCCTGTTCTTCTAACCATCGGAGACAGGCGCCAGTATCTCTGTTTTTCTCTCTCTGCCAGATTATCTGATACCAGCTATTTCTCTGTTTTTTTCTCTCATTTTCCAGAGGAAACCATCCACTCTCATCCAGTGCCCATTCCGCCGCCAGATCACAGGCCAAATCCCAGTAGTCTTTCTCTTCCGGCGGTATTACATGAAGATAAAGGCAATGAAAAACCGTATGCAGAAATACTCTTGCCAAATACTCAATTCCCCGGATAAAGAATCCGGCCAGCTCCATCTTTGTATAATACAGGCAGTTTCCATCCGTCCCCCATATTCTTTCATCATTATATTCTACTTCAGTACGGAAAACAGCCGGAAATGCAGAGGCAAGTGCCGGTATATCCGCCTGCAGGGTGATATCCAGGATTTCAAAAATCTCATTGATGTCTTCCTGGGTGATACAATTTTCTTCTTCCCGATTCTGCTCTTTTTGCCATTCATCTCCGCCTTTTTTAATATAGGAAAGAAACCATAACTGACTTTCCTTTTTTCCAAGCCTGGCTGCCATTTTAAGACATTCCCGGGCATCTTCTGCGGTCAGCCAGCCTTCCCGGACAAACATCCGAAAACCGTCCAGATTTTCTTCCCGAATCAGCATTTCCCATGCCGGACGCCTGCGTTCGGAAAGATACTTTCTGTATGCCTGCGCCGCATCCGATTCTTTTTCTTTCGGAGACATACAAAGATATTCTTTCACGCTGATCTGCAGCTTCACCTCCGGTCGAAGTGAATTCTTAAAACGCGTATAATTTTCATTCGTTCCCATATGCACGGAAAAATTCCTCAATCTCCTCGCGGGATGCCTGCACCGAGCCCTGTACAAAAAATGGCTTACCGCCGCCCCTTCCCTGCAGTTTCTGGTTCATTTCTTTTGTAAATGCGCAAAGATCTCCTTCTTTTTCTCCGATCACGTACCGATAGCCCTGTGCATCATCTCCGCTGAATACCGCACATCTGCCGCTGCAGTTTTCCATCAATTCCACTGCCAGCTTTCTCACACTGTCCGGCGAAAGCTGATCGTCAAAAATCAACTGACTTCCCTGACCGGCGCGCTCTTTCACCATCTGCGCTATTTTCTCCAGCTCCATGCCCACCATACGGAACTTCATCTGCTGATATTCTTCAAAAAGCTTTTCTGCAGCCTGTGCCGTCACATTCCATTTTGCAGAAAGAAGATTGGAAATCCTGCGATTCTGTTCTTTCAGCTGATTGGTATACGTCAGCGTCCGTCCGCCGCACATCATTTCAATCCGGACACCTCCCTTTGCTCTCTGCGAGGAAACCAGCACAATTTGTCCGATCTCACCGGAATACTTCACATGTACGCCACAGCAGGCACACATATCTGCCCCCGGCCAGGTCACAATCCGCACTGCTCCCGTCAATTCCTTTTTACTCCGGTACGGCAGCACCTCCAGTTCTTCCGGTGACGGCCAGGTAATCACCAGCGGATGATTCTCCCAGACATACTGATTAGCCTCCTGCTCAATTTCCCGCAGAGCTTCCTCCGGAATCTCTCCGTCAAAATCAATCGTTACAGTCTCCGGTCCCATGTGAAAACCGATATTGTTATACCCATATCTTGCATGAATCAAACCACTGACAATATGCTCTCCGGAATGCTGCTGCATCAGATCCAGCCGCCGCGCCCAGTCAATCTCCGCAGTGACCGTCTCACCTTCTTCCAGCGCCTCTTCCGTATAATGCCAGATATCACCATCTTTTTCATGCACTTCCAGCACCCTGGTCTGATTCAAAACACCTGTATCATAGGGCTGTCCGCCGCCCTCCGGATAAAACACCGTCCGGTCCAGGCGGATTTCATAGTACTTCTTGCCTTTTCTGCATTCCAACACCTTCGCTTCACAGATTCTTGCTGCGGAATCCTGGTAAAATAACTTCTCTGTTGCCATATCTATATCCTTCCTTAATATGTGAATTATCTTGCTTGAATTACTTTCTTAAATTACCCACCATAGCCGCTTGGTTTCTTGATTTTCTTTTTTGGGATTTCGGTAGGCTGTAATCTGTGTTTGCCTTGTTTTGCTCCTACTGTTACTCGGTTTTGGTAGGCTGCAATCTTAGTTTAACTTGTTTTTCTCCTACCATTTTGCGATTCTAGTAGGCTGCAATCTCTGTTTTTCTTGTTTTACTCCTACTGTTTTTATGATTTTGGTAGGCTACAATCTATATTTTTCTTGTTTTACTCCTACTGTTTTATGATTTTGGTAGGCTGCAATCTATATTTTGCTTGTTTTACTCCTACTGTTTTATGATTTTGGTAGGCTGCAATCTTAGTTTTTCCTGTTTTTCTCCTACTGTTTCACGATTTTGGTAGGCTACAAAACTTATATTTTTAATTTTCAGCCTGCCCATAACTATTTAAGAACAGACTTTTTATCATCATATTACGTATCAGGCAAAGTTGCAAGATTTCAGAAAATTCTTTTGCATTTTTCCATCAATTTTTCTATAATATGATACAAGGGACAAATAGACATAAAAATACATGAAACAAACAGTCTATGTATGAAACTGCATAATCGGGAAACTTTATCAAGTAAAATAATACGAAATGTGCATAAATGGAGGGATTTATGATGTATGATGTTGTTATTATCGGCAGTGGACCGGCAGGTCTGTCGGCGGCCTTATATATTCTGCGGGCAGGTTTTTCTGTTATCGTAATCGGAAAGGATAACGGTGCTCTGGAAAAAGCAGAAAAGATTCAGAATTACTTTGGACTGGAACGTCCTTTATCGGGACATGAACTGGTAGAAATCGGAAAAAAACAGGTGCTTGATCTGGGTGGAAATATTCTGCAGGACGAAGTTGTAGGAATCCGCTGGGATGAAAACTATACGGTTTCCACCGTTAAGGATTCTTTTGAATGTAAAGCAATTCTTTTGACCACAGGTGCGTCACGGAAACGTATGAGCATTCGAAATCTGGACCGGCTGGAAGGCTATGGAGTCAGCTACTGTGCCGTATGTGATGCCTTCCTGTACCGCGGACGTGATGTTGCGGTTCTTGGAAATGGAGAATATGCGCTGCATGAAGTTCAGGAACTTCTTCCCATCGTCGGCCATGTCACACTGTTAACCAACGGACTGGAACCTGCTGCAGAATTTCCTGAAGAAGTCACCATCAATACCACTCCTATCGAAGAATTGACCGGAGAATCTTTTCTGGAAACAATCCGCTTTCAGGATGGTACCTCTCTTGAAACTGCCTGCCTGTTCGTAGCACTGGGAACCGCTAAGGGAAGTGATCTTGCCCGCAAACTGGGCATTCAACTGGAAGATGAGCGAATCATCGTCAACGAGCAGATGGATACCGGACTTCCCGGAGTATTCGCAGCCGGAGACTGCATTGGTGGGGTACTGCAGGTGTCAGTGGCTGTGGGGGAAGGGGCAAAGGCGGCTTTGTCTTGTATACGGTATTTGAGGGGGATTGGGTAAATCTCACCGATTTATCCTAAAATAACAGTTGGAAAACCATCATTTTCCCATCGTAAACACTACGTAAAAATGACGGTTTTCCAATCGCATCAAATGTATTAACACGTGTACTTAACTGAAGACTTTAATATTCTCCCTAACCATAAAAACCACTCCAAATATGCCTACTTATTAGATAGTAAGTGAACCACTGTAACCAGTAAATGTTTCACCAAAACCAGAATAATCTCTCACAAACGCAACTGCTTTTGTACGATACGTCCCTGATGATAATCCAGATACTGTCATCTGCTTTACTGTGCTATAAACATCTGTAGCTGTAGATGCTGATCCACTTGAAATAGTAACCCAACTAGAACCTGAACTTTTTTGTAAATAGAATGTCACATCAATTGACTTCATTTTTGCCGAACAATATATATCTGCTCTCAACCCTAATTTGCTTGAACTAAGTTTTTTGGTAGTAGTCATCACATCCATAATATATAATGAGTATGGTTCTATTTCTATACTATCTTCTGAAACAACTTCGAAATTTTCTTCAACCATTTCATACCACTCTATCGACTCATCATATGCATAAATGGGCAAAGCTTGTGCCATAGACATTATACAAACCATAAAAATCACTATACATCTTTTTATTTTTTTCATATGTTCACCTTCAATAATATTTTATACTTTCCACAATCTTCTTACATTCTTCAATAGGCGTCATACAACGAATTGCTAAATACATTTGGTTTTCTTTAATATCAACCGATAAACTTTCATCTTGAATGCTCCTGTTAATTATAATTTTTTGATTAATATTTTCATTATCAATCACTGCAATATTTTCTTTTTCATTTGCTGTACCGTATGAAAATTCATCTATTTGTTGCTGTTGATATATATGGATTACATTTTCTCCACTAATTAATGTAATATTTAATACATCATACGTTTCACTATATTGTGCTAGTTCTATATGGTATCCATCAGGAATATATGTCACATAAAACATTGGTCTTTTTAAAATATCATGAAGAGAATCGTATACTTCTTCTAACGTATCTCCCTCCAAAAAAATATCGACCACACCTGAATCTTCATTCATGCCCATATCTTCTCCAACATCAAATGTTGTATATTGCTTTCCTCCCAAATTAAACGTCCTCTGAAAGAACTCCACCAGCCCTTCCCCCTGTACCTGCTGTACTCCCAGGTTCAGGCCCGCCAGTGTCACCAACGTAACCCCGGCAGCTATTACTATTCTTTTCCCGATTCGGTTTTTCTTCCTTTGCCGCTCTTTTTCCCCTGTTGCTTCCAATGTTTCTTTAAAATCCTGTTCCCACTCCTCCGGGATTTTCATTTTGGCAAATTCCGGATCTTTTTCCATTGCATCCATCATTGCATCAAAATTTTCTTTGAACTCTTTAAATTCCGGGCTGTCCTGAATCTTAACACTTTTACTCATTAAAGGCCACCTTCTTTCATGTAATCTTCCAGCTTCTTTCGTGCTCTGTAACTTTTACAAACTTCAGCATTACCCTTTTTAACTTTTCCATCCTTCGTATTCGGATGAAGTACATTCTTGAAAAGTACCTCTTTTTCTTTAGGCGTTAATTTTTCCAGGACATTTTCTGCTGTTACTCTCTGAACTGCTATGTCTTCTGCAGAGGGAGATCTTTTCGGTCTCCAGTCATAGTTTCCTAATTTTTCCAACAACGCATCAGACTTTATAGCTTTCCTAAAATATGTCACAGCCTGATTATGCGCAACGGTTGCCAGCCATGCCCAACAGGAACTCTCATCCCACCCACACATTTCATGAATATTCTCACTGAGAGCTTTCCATACCTCCTGCATAACATCGTGAATATCATCCTCTCCCAACCATTTACACTGTTTTAGCAAAAAATAGTAAATGCGCATCTTATTTTGTTCATAGATTTCCCGACATATAGCTCTTTCTCTTTTGTTCACAAGCTCATCCTCCTTTGTAGATAAGCTTAACGGAATTTGAGGAAATATTTACTCTGAATAGAGTGTGTGTTAAAATTTTATAGAGTATTGTGAGTTCAACAGAAGTAAATATGCAGCTACTCCATCCCCCCAGTCCATTATTATTTCTACTTTATATGACTTCTACCTACATTTTATCTGTCATTTTCTTTATTTTCAATACTTTTCGATTTACTTACAGATATTTCACTCGTCATATTTATACTTTTCTCGATTAATATTCTATTATTTCGACTTATTTAAACATGTATCGACTTTTATGCCATGCTATATTTCGCTTTTATTTTCTTTTACTTGCCATTCATTCCAATCAGACATATTTTCGTATGCGAACACCATCATATATAAAGACCACACTATATATGCAAACTATATCATCAAATTATTAATATTTAATTGATTAATTTCAATCTGTCTGTTGACACTCACTTCATACTCTGCTAAAACGAAATCACATATCTGGGAAAGTTCTAAACCGTTCGGTTACTGATTCCCCCTATAAAAACAACTATGATATGGCGGAAGGCAGTGAAACGGTAAGGATTTTTCTCATACAAACGTTTCTTCTTTCCGCTCCCTAATGAAAGGAGAAATGTTTATGGCAAAACGAAAACTGGAAGATTTGAATTTACTGGATGATTTTCTGAATGATAATCTTCGTAACATACATAAAATGGTTAATCTGGTAAAACAGGATGAGGAGGTGTCACTGGAGTATATGAAAATATTTGAACGAGAAGAAATGTTAATCCAGCAAGGCATCCAACAGGGCCGAAAAGAGGAACAGGTCGATACAAAACGAGAATATCAGCGAGCAGAAAAAGAAAAAGCCCGGGCTGACCAACTGGAAAAGGAATTACAGCAATTGAAAAGGAAACTAGAACAATCATAATTAGGTGGCGTTACTGTTCACTCCGTGACCAGTAACACGCTTCGCGATGCACAGAAATGATGCATTCTGCATCATTTCGCGCCGTATGTCTCGGGATTTTCGTGCTTACAGCACGAAAACACCTCGCGGGATAGTGCCGTGTGAACAGAAACTGGATAGCGGTTACAGTTCAGACGGTCTCTATTTTGAATTCCAATTAGTTACAATTCAGCATTCGACTATTCTACTTTAACCTCTCATGATAGGCCAAAATCCATATAAACAAGTTCTGCGGCCTACTTCCCATTAAAGGTAATAGGCTGTAGAGGCACCAAAAAGGTTTTTCATCCTACTTTTCTGCAAAAATAATAGGCTCCCAAATTGCAAAACAAGCCCTGCGGCCTACTTTTCAGAAATTATAGTAGGATGGAAAACCGAAAAATCAAATGTTGTAGCCTATTTTCCAGAAAATATAGTAGGCCATAATACACGTAGACAGTTTTTGCGGCCTATCCTATGACAAAAATGACAGGCCGCAGAACAGAAAAACAGACTTTGTAGCCTACTTCCCAGAGAATAGTGTAGGCCCAAACCGCTGAAATACATTTTATAGCCTACCAGTAACGATACGACATGGGATAAAGGCTGTCTGAACTGTAACGGATAGCGACCATAACTTTAATTTTTTTCAAAAACCTGTTGACAACTCACCACATCTGGGGTATAATTCTATTTGCTGATGGCGAAACAGCAATCGAAGCGTGGCTCAGTTTGGTAGAGCGCTGCGTTCGGGACGCAGAGGTCGTGGGTTCGAATCCCGTCGCTTCGACTCCTTGGCAGGGGCACCGGAATTCTTAAAAAGAATTCCGGTTCTTTTTTTGTTTCAAAGTAAAAAAGTGTCTTCGACACTTCAACTCCCCTGCCCCTCAATCATGAGGGGTTTA
>JBJELT010000069.1:0-54500 GCA_051879295.1 Oliverpabstia sp.
CTGCCATTGATATGGTTCGCAAGGCTGCTCTGAATAAAATCGGTCGTTTCACGAAGCAGGATATTCGAGAGCAGTGTCCTTCGCTGAGCTTGAGTTCTGTAGAAGCTGCGCTACGAAAAATGGTTGCATCCGGTGAACTTAAGCGTGAAGGAGCCGGAAAATCAACCTGCTATATTCGCTTGAAATAGTGTATGAAATATGGATTACATGGGGCTGTCGGGAAATAGCGATTTCTAGGACCTACGGACTTAAAATCCGTTCAGGTAGCAAGTGACCGTCGTAACTTGCCAGTGTATGTCCTGTTATAAAAAGACGCAAACAGCAATTTGATCTACATATGAACGATCTGCCCCTAGGGATGTGATTGACTGGATGCCGTAAAGGCTGCGTCTTGTGGTTAAAAGCACCAACAGCTATCAATTATTTGGAGGCAAAGAGAATCGGTCATTATGACACGACTTTTACGGGTCCGAATCCCGCTTCAAATGGTGCCTTGTATTTAGACTATTATGTTCCTAATGAGGAAATACGTCAGGAATTGAAAAGATACACATGGAGAGCCAATCAGGGAATGGAATCTTTGCTCCAGTATACAGGAGATATTCTTCTGGTGGGAATTAACTATGATAAGAAAAGTAAAAAACATCAGTGCGCAATCGAGAAGTTTAGGATATGATGTATAATGATTACTATTATTTACTTTTCGGATAATAAAATTTGTGATAAAATATCAAAAAACATGGAAAGAGGTTTGATTTGATGGATACACAAATTGATATAATGCTGCAGGGAGGACAGTTTAAAAAATTATTAGAAGAGCAAAGTGTTGAGCTGAGGCAAAGATACGATATGAAAAGAGCAGAGCTGGAGATTCTGTACTTTTTGTCAAGGTGTGGAACTCATAATACCTCTACTGATATTCACCGACAGTTAATGATGAATCGGGGGCATATTTCCCAGGCAGTTGATAACTTATGCCGAAGAAATTATATTATTGCTATTCCAGATAAGAATGACAGAAGGTATGTTCATTATGAGATATCTGATCATGCACGGGAACTGGTAATAGAAATGACTAAAAGAAGAGAAGCGATGAACCAGAAAATTTTAAGGGGAGTGCCAGAGGAAAAATTGAAGGTTTATCGTGAAGTTTCTGAGATGATCAGGGCAAATATCAATGATTTAATAATGGATCATTCATAAATGCAAGGTACGGATATCGTACTTTGTATTTTTTTTCAAAAAGGCTATTGACAATTAAAAGATAAGTGATATAATACTTTAAAAATAAATAATTTAAAAATAAAGTAAAATATGTTTCGAAAGGAACATTTTTTTTACAAATCACGTTAGCACTCAACAAAACACAGTGCTAACAAAAAATGAAAGGCAGGTTATTCATATGAAATTAAAACCATTGGGTGACAAAGTAGTTCTTCAGTATCATGATGTTGAGGAAAAGACAGAATCAGGAATCATTCTGCCAGACAGTGCAAAAGAGAAACCACAGGAAGCTGTAGTAATAGCAGTTGGTCCGGGAAAATGCAAAGACGGACAGACGATTGCTATGCAGGTCAAAGAAGGGGATAAAGTTATTATTTCCGAATATGGCGGCACAGAAGTAAAGATTGGTGAAGAAGTGTTTAAAATTGTAAGTCAGGACGACATTCTGGCAATTGTTGAATAATAGAGATTAGAGAAAGAAGGATTTTATCATGGCAAAGGATATATATTTTGACGTTAATGTTAGAAAGAAAATGGAAGCAGGTGTAGACCGCCTGGCTGACACGGTGAAGGTTACATTGGGACCTAAAGGAAGAAATGTTGTTCTGGATAAATTTTATGGGGCTCCGTTAATTACGAATGATGGTGTGACAATCGCAAAAGAGATTGAACTGGAAGATCAATTTGAAAATATGGGCGCTCAGCTTGTAAAAGAAGTGGCTACGAAAACAAACGATACTGCAGGAGATGGAACAACGACAGCAACAGTTCTGGCACAGGCACTCATTAAAGAAGGTATGAAGAATATTGCTGCAGGTGCAAATCCAATTGTCTTAAGACGAGGAATGAAGAAAGCATCAGATGCAGCTGTTCAGGCTATTGAAGCAATGGGCCAGCCGGTAACAGGAAAAGAACATATCGCAAAAGTAGCAGCAATCTCTGCCGGAAATGAAGAGGTTGGAGAGATGATTGCAGATGCGATGGAAAAAGTCGGGGAGAATGGTGTCATTACCATCGAAGAATCCAAAACCATGAAGACAGAGATTGATGTGGTTGAAGGTATGCAGTTTGATAATGGATATCTTTCAGGATATATGTGTGATGATAAAGAAAAAATGATCGCTAACATGGAGAACCCTTATATCCTCATGACAGATAAGAAGATTTCCAATATTCAGGATATTCTTCCTATTCTGGAAAATGTGATGAGAGAGAGAAAGGAACTCCTGATTATTGCAGAAGATGTAGAGGGAGAAGCTCTCACCACATTGATTGTCAACAGATTGAGAGGAACGCTGAAAGTAGTTGCTGTAAAAGCACCGGGGTATGGTGACAGCAGAAAAGCAATGCTTCAGGATATCGCAACACTTACCGGCGGTCAGGTAGTCATGGAGGATCTTGGCCTTGAATTAAAGAATACTACAATGGAAATGCTTGGTCGTGCCAAATCTGTGAAGGTTACTAAGGAGAATACAACCATTGTAGACGGAGCTGGAAATAAAGCCGATATTGATGCACGTATTGCCAGTCTGAGGAGACAGATGGAGGATACAACAGCCGATGTAGACAAAGATAAACTGATGGATCGTATTGCAAAATTGGGTGGAGGCGTTGCGGTAATCCGTGTCGGTGCAGCGACAGAAACAGAGATGAAAGAAGCAAAATACCGCATGGAAGATGCTATGAATGCGACAAAAGCAGCTGTATCGGAAGGTATTATCTGCGGCGGTGGATCTGCATATATCCATGCACAGAAAAAAGTAGATGAACTGGCTGCTTCTCTGGAAGGCGACGAGAAGACGGGAGCCAGAATTGTGGCAAAAGCGTTGGAAGCTCCGCTTTATACGATTGTTGATAATGCCGGACTGGAAGGCTCTGTTATTGTGGATAAGGTAAAGAATAGTGAACCTGGTGTAGGATTTGATGCTGCATCGGAGATTTATGTGGATATGATGAAACAGGGTATTATTGATCCGGTAAAGGTTACCAAAAATGCACTGACAAATGCAGTAAGTGTGGCAGCTACATTGCTTACTACAGAAGCGGCAGTGGCAGATATTAAAGAAAATACACCTGCTCCGCAGCCACAGCCGGATATGTATTAAAATAGACAGGTACTCAAATAACAGGAGAGAAACAAAATGGGGTGATGACTGTACATCGCCCCATTTTATTTCTCTCCTGTTACGCATAAGGGTTTTTTGGAAGCAATGGCGGAATACTATGGAAGAAGTGATAAACTGGAGGCAATTCGCAGATGGTATGACGGATACCTTTTTTTGGAAAAATCGCAAAATTTATGTATGAAAAATGCGGAAATATGATATAATGAAAAAATAAAAAATGCGGAAATTACCAATTTCATATAAATAAAAATTGCGGTATGGGGAGGGTATATGTTTAAGCGAAAAATATATGACAAAATGCTAGAATGGAAAAATACGTCTGAAGGAAGAAGTGCACTTTTGATCGAAGGAGCCAGACGAATTGGAAAATCCACAGTAGCAGAGGCATTTGCTAAGAATGAATATGAGAGTTATATCTTAATTGATTTTGCAAAAGCTTCAAAGGAGATTCGGGATCTTTTTGAGGATGTTTCAAATCTGAATTATTTGTTCTTACAACTTCAGCTGAGATATAGAGTAGACTTACATGAAAGAAAATCTCTGATTATATTTGATGAAGTGCAGTTATGCCCGAAAGCCCGTCAGGCAATCAAGGCATTGGTACAGGATCACAGATATGATTATATTGAAACTGGTTCCCTGATTTCCATAAAGAAAAATGTAAAGGATATTCTGATTCCAAGCGAGGAAAGAAAGCTCGCCATGTACCCAATGGATTATGAAGAGTTCCTTTGGGCATTGGGTGATGAAACAACGATTCCGCTTTTAAAGAAGTGTTATGATGCATCAATGGGACTGGGTGATCAGATGAACCGGAAGCTGCTGAGGGATTTTCGATTGTATATGCTGGTAGGTGGAATGCCGCAGGCAGTAGATGAATACATCAGAAGTAATAATTTCAGACTTGTAGATCAGGTGAAGAGAGATATTTTGAATCTGTATGAGGATGATTTCATGAAGATTGACTCGACCGGGCGTATTTCTATGTTGTTTGATGCAATTCCTGCGCAGTTGAACAAGAATGCGGCAAGATACCAGGCATCTTCTGTATTAGGAGGGGCCAATACTGATAATATTCTGGAATTGATAGCAGAACTTAAGGATTCTAAGACGGTGCTTGTTTCTTATCATGCAAATAATCCGGATGTTGGAATGTCAAACAGCAAGGATTTGAGTAGATTTAAGTTGTTCATATGCGATACAGGGCTGTTTACGACACTTATGTTCAAGGACAGGGATTTTACAGAAAATATTATTTATGAGAAACTCCTGAGTGACAAGCTTAGTACCAATCTTGGATATTTGTATGAGAATGTTGTTGCTCAGACTCTTGCAGCAAATGGAAATGAACTGTTCTACTTCACAATGTTAAATGAAGTATCAAAGCACAATTATGAAGTGGATTTCCTGATTACAAGAAAGAATAAAATCTGTCCTATTGAGATAAAATCATCAGGATATAAAACTCATAAATCCCTGGATGCATTTACTGAAAAATTCTCTGACAGAATATTATGGAGATATCTGATTTATACGAAAGATTATTCAAAGGATACAGATATTTTCTGTTTACCTGTTTATATGACGCAATTTTTGTAAAGCAGAGTCTGATTTCTCTACTTTACGTAGGTAGCGTAAATATCCTCATTATAATAATATAATGATATGATACAAGGGTCAAAAGGTCATGTTTTTCATGCTTGCATGAAAAAACATGACTTTGGGACCCGCAAAAACATGAGAAAGTAGCCCGAATAGGGCGGATTTCGAATGTTTTTAGGATTTCGAGAGCACGAAGTGCGGAGAAATCCGTGTATCATAGGGCTCAAATACAATTGAGGCCTTTACCATGAAAATATAAAGGATACGGAGGCAATAAAAATGAATCAATATGTTACGGGAGCAGTGATAAAAGAACTGCGTGAAAAGAATCATTTAACACAGGCAGAATTAGCAGATCTGTTAAATGTATCTGACAAGACTATCTCAAAATGGGAAACAGCGAAGGGTTATCCTGATATCACGTTATTAGAGCCAATTGCAAATGTGTTCAGAATATCTGTTGCAGAACTTATTTCCGGAAATACTGTAAATAACGTGAATGTATCCGCAAATATGATGCGGTCTCATTTTTATGTATGTCCGGTATGCGGGAATATTATTCACAGTATGGGAGAGGCTGTGATCAGCTGCCATGGAATCACACTATTTCCCATAGAGGTGGAAATGGGAGATGAGGATCATAGGATCCAGATTGAGAAAATTGAAGATGAATATTACGTAACAATAGATCACGATATGACCAAGAATCATTATATATCGTTTATGGCTGCGGCATCATCAGATCGAATGCAGATTGTAAAGCTATATTCTGAAGGAGATGCACAGGCAAGATTTAAAATGAACGGCGTAAGAGAAATATTCTATTATTGTAATAGAGATGGACTGTTTAAGCAAAAAGTAAGAGATGCGTTCATTGCGCATGTATGAAATGGAGATAATGTTTATGAAATACAAATTTTGGGGATGGGAACAGGCAAATGTTCCGGCAATTACAGATCAATACAAGGGAATACATACACCGACAGATTTATATGATGCACTTTCCAGAATCTGGTGTGCAGATACCTGTGCGCCGAGGCTGAGACAGAAGTGGACACAGGAAAATAAAACACTTGGACAATGTTCGATTACAGCTTTTCTGGTGCAGGATATTTTCGGCGGAAAGGTGTATGGTGTGCTGCGTCCGGGTGGAAATTACCATTGCTATAATGTGATTGGAGATTGCCGATTTGATCTGACCAGCGAGCAGTTTGGAGATGAGATTCTGGTTTATGAGGGCAATCCGGAGCAGTTCAGGGAAGTGCATTTTGCCAAAGAGGAGAAAAGGCTAAGATACGAATATTTGAAAAAAGAACTGGAAAAGTTCTGTCAGGGTATGTATGATAATAAATAATTGAAAATACCTTAGATGAATTCAGGGAGGATTTCTTATGCCAGTATTTGATTTTAAAAACACCCCACAGGACGCGAAAGCTCCTGTTTGTACATATACAATTTTTCGTACAAATGAGTCAGTACCTTCACCGGAACAGCCGATTCTTGTTCTTGACAGCCGGGGAAAGAATCTGAAGCATCATTCCTGTGGTATGTTTACGAACCCGGTCAAGCGCACTGCGTTTGAATTTAATGGAGAAGATGGAACTGTCAGTGCGGATATTCTGCAGATTGATGCCCGTTTTGTAAGTCTTTTGAAATGGCTGGGGGAAAATCATATTAATGTAAGGTTGTCCGGTGCGGAAACGGAAAAGGGCTATGCGGTTTATAAGATTCGGGAAATAGCTTTTGGTGGCGGTTCGAAACTTTCTGCGGAGGATGGTTTCCTGCAGTTTATGATAGAACGTCTTCTTTTGAGCAATGCTCCGGTGGAAGAAGAGGAGGATGAAGATAAAGAAGAAATTGGTGACAGTATGAAGCTGACCAGTATTCAGAGTATTACTGATTTTATGAATTGTGCAGGAAGAACTCTGCCGGACAATATACGTCTCTGGGCACGAAGAAATCTTGCTGTGGCCCGTTCTCATGAAGTCTCAGCAGAAGAGCGGCGTCATGCACAGCGAGCTCTGTCCATTATGATGAATGTACAGTGGAAAAGTAATTATTTTGAGAATATAGATGTGGATGAAGCACGCCGGATCTTGGATGAAGAACTTTACGGAATGGAGCGGGTAAAACAGAGAATCATTGAGACGATTATACAGATTAACCGTACTCATACACTGCCGGCTTACGGAATTTTGCTGATTGGTCCTGCAGGAACAGGAAAGTCGCAGATTGCTTATGCGGTGGCGCGTATTTTGAAGCTTCCGTGGACAACTCTGGATATGAGTTCTATTAATGATCCGGAGCAGCTGACGGGAAGTTCCAGAATCTATTCTAATGCAAAACCGGGGATTATCATGGAGGCGTTTTCCATGGCAGGAGAATCCAATCTGGTTTTCATTATCAATGAGCTGGATAAAGCCTCTTCCGGAAAAGGAAATGGAAATCCGGCAGATGTCCTTTTAACATTGCTTGATAATCTGGGATTTACTGACAACTATATGGAATGTATGATCCCTACGGTGGGAGTATATCCGATTGCGACGGCCAATGATAAAGATCAGATCAGTGCACCTCTGATGTCACGTTTTGCTGTTATTGAGATTCCGGATTATACTCCGGAGGAAAAGAAAATTATCTTTTCCAGATATGCGCTTCCGAAAGTAATGAAGCGGATGGGTATGCATGAAAATGAATGTATTTTGTCAGAAGAAGGGCTGGATGCATTGATTGAGATATATAAAAATACAAGCGGAATTCGTGATCTGGAGCAGGCTGCAGAGCATATTGCGGCCAATGCACTGTATCAGATAGAAGTGAATCATGTAGATTCCGTAACGTTTGATGGCGAAATGGTAAAAGAGCTTTTGCCGTAAGATAACAGAACAGCTTGAATTCTTGAATCAATATTTTCTCCATTTTTTCCAGGTGATTCCCGTGCATTCATAACAGGTGTTCGATACAATGGGTATCAGCCAGTAATTGGAAAATCATCATAGTTTAGATACGAGGAGTGGGAAAATGGAATATAAAACGATGTTAACAGGAAAACCAAGCGTAGACAGACCCTGGATGAAGTTTTATCCGGATGCTTTAATGAATATGATTTCGATTCCGAATTGTACTGTCAGGGAATATCTGATGCAGCGCTGCCCGGGAATGGATGTGGCAGCAATCGAGTATTATGGAGAGGAAATCCAGTGGAATATGATATTCAGGGAGGCATCTCAGATTGCTAAATCTCTGAAAACTTTGGGATTTGGAGAGGGTGATCAGATTCCTGCTTTTCTTCGGCTTGTTCCGGAATTTGTTACTTTGCTGCTGGCAGCGGAAGAAATTGGAGCTTCTCTTTTGTGTCGTGACAATACATTGGAAGAAAATGTAGAAGCAGCGGCAAAATCGGGTGCTAAAGTGATTTTTGCACATGAGTTTTTGACCCAGAAAGAACTGAAAGCTTTCAGTCGAAGAGGAATTGAAAAGGTTGTTTTAATTTCTCCTTTAAATCATGGAAAACGAGAATCTATGCCGGAACATATACAGGCATGTCTGGATACCTATTATCCACATTATCCGGAATCCTGCGCTACAGGAATTAAGACTATGACATGGGAAGAATTTCTTGCAGAAGGTAAAGGTTATGTGGGTGATCCTGCAGCACCTGTGGATATTAACCGACCATTGTATCGTGCATATACATCAGGTTCGACAGGTCCATCCAAGCAGGTAATTCATTCCGCTCATACGATGTTGGGAATTGTATGTCAGATGAATTTTTATGGAAGTTCGGAAGGTTTTCGCCCTAACTGGATGGTTACCTGTCTGCCCCCTTCTCTGGTGGCGGTGGTGGTTTCAATGGTTTTGCTTCCGCTGTCTTCTAACAAATTGTTGATTATGGATCCGTTCTGTTTTGAAAATGATGTGGACCTGGAACTGATGCGATATAAAGCAAATAACTGGCCGGTTATACCGATGTTTATAGAAACCGTTATGCGAAATGGACGTATGGCTCCGGATTATGATCTGACGCATCTTCTTGCAGGAGGTGCAGGCTGTGAGGCTTTGAATAATAACCAGCTGAAACGTGCACAAAAATTTGTTGCTGACCATGGGTGTAAATTCCGTTTTACCACCGGTTATGGATGCAGTGAAGCGGGTTCCAATGTTACGCTTCCTATGTCTCCTAAACCCCTTGGCAATGGAAATGTAGGTGTCCCATTGCCGCTAAGTGTAATGTCTATCTTTAAGCCGGGGACTCATGAAGAATTGTCATATTATCAGGTTGGAGAAATCTGTAAAACCGGACCAGGTAATATGCTGGGATATGATGATCCGGAATCTACAGCGAAAGTACTGCAGCTGCATGAAGATGGTAATGTATGGCTGCATCTTGGTGATTTGGGATATATGGATGAGGATGGTGTACTTTATACACTGACACGAGGAGAATCCCCGCGGTTTGGAGGCGGAGATTTGTGTATTCAGCCAATGGAAAATCGTGTAGCCGATGCGGAAATTGATGGAATTGATGATGAATTCTTTGTTAATGTTCCGGATCTGGAACATCCCGGATATTTTGTACCATATCTGTATGTGGTTCTGAAAAACGGTTATACGGTGGATGATATTCGCGAGCAGGTAGATGCCTGCCTGGAAGAATATATGCGTCCGGTTGATATTATTACCGTTAGTGAACGTCCTTTCTGGCACTTTAAAACTAATCGTATCGGTCTGATGCAGGAATTGCTGAAAGAAATAGAAAGTAAAAAAAGAAGAGTCGTATAAAAAGAGAAGCATATCTGTAAGATATTGGCAGATATGCTTCTCTTTTTAAGTAAGCCCTCAGGATACAGGGGGGAGAGAAGAAATTCCCTGTATGATATGCTGTATATATCCGGTAATAAAATTCATATCAGAAATTACAATATTGTCGTTTCTTTTCCATACTTCTTCAAAAAATTTTATGAAGATTGTCTGGATATTTCTATGATTTAGTACCATAATTTTATTTCTCTCTCCATCATTGCCGAGACGCAGATAGGAAAGAGTATCACTGAGCAGGACACATTCTGTAGAGTGATAATGAAAATCAGCAATTAGTTTATCGTAGAGCAGACGAATCTGCAGATTTTCATTCCGATTAAAAATTCCCAGTAGGTGTTTCATATAATGAACTCTTTGTTCTGGTGTCAGAGTGACTTTATGGTTATAAAAATCAAGTTCTCCGGATATGGCAAAATCAGAGAATGCATTTTCGTAGAATATTAGCCGTACAGGAGCCTGTTCCAGAAGATTCTTTGTAGATTCGTGAATCCGGAAGATTTCCTCAAAACTGACGACTTCATCCTGAATCTGATGTAATTCCCAGTAGAGTTTTGTAAACAGGTCATCCGGCAGAAAAATTTCAGTCATATGTCCCATAATCCAACAGGGATTAGGAACCAGCAGGGAACGAATATATCCATTATTTAATAAAAGTTCTTTCATTGTGCATGCAGCAAACAGCATATTCTCTCTGCTGCACAGATCTTTAATGTGGTAATAAATAGTGCTGCATGCAGATTTTTCTTCGGTAGTGACAACTGCCATACATCTGTCATCATCAACTAACATACCGGAGATAACAAAGTCTTCTTTTACGGCAAAGATGACACGACCATGACTGTGGAGCGAGCCATAAAGTGAAAAATCGATATGACGCATTTTGTCCAGCATATTTATCAGAAAGATTGTGTCGTAGATAGTATCCCATTGTTCTGTATCTACGTGGATTACCAGTGAAAAATGAACATTGGGATAAATAACAATGCTGTTGGATGGTGTGGCATCCAGAGTAACAATCTGGAGTCTGTATTCATGTTTTATGGACATTAGATCCATAGAAGCCATAATATCCAGAGAATTCACACGCCGCAGTACAGGATGCTGCATCTTGGCAATATACTTTTCCATCGGCAGATCTGCAAAAAAACAGATACGTTCACCAGAACCGGAGCCAGAATCTGTCTGTTGCTCTCTTTCATAATGATATTCTGTTGTGAGATTATCATAGACTGCCATTTCAAGTTCCGTGGCATCACTGACCTGATAATATTCCAGAAGTCTGTAAAGTCCTTCCTGAGTAGAAGAATGTGAAATACAGTGACTGATACCGGATAAAACTTTTTTTTCAGTTTTTTCTGATGGAATCAGTTTCCCATTGACCCATTTGCTAATGTAAGATACATCATATTGAAGTTCCTGGGCGAGAACATAATTTTTTATCTGTGCAGTATTTATCAAAAATTCCAGTAGACGGCTGAATCTGTTTTTCTCTTCCAAAGTGGTTCTCCTTATTTGCTGGTACATTCAGGATTTTGATTAATTATAGCATTGGTAAAAAAATATGTAAACTTGTTCTTTGGTCACAACTGAGGTCATGTACAAGAAATGGTTACTGTTCACTTCGTGAACAGTAACCAGAAATGTACTCCAGTTCAGAAAAATCAAGAATCAGGTCTTATTTTGTAACCATGTCTCAATAGGTTCATATACAAGAGGCAATTCAGTCAGAGGTTTTTCCAGAGAATTTACCAGTTGTTTAACTGCATAAGGAATCTCCGGAGAAAACTTAAGATACCAGTCAACAGTTTCAAGAATATACTTGCGTTTGAAATCCTCGCCGGCTACGAAAGCACTGCGGAGGTTATGAAGCCTGTCGGCGGCCTTAACTGCCCGGGCAATCGGGTTTGAAAGAATACCCTGTACATATTCGGACATTATGCAGCCTGGCTGTTTGGTCAGCAGACGGACTGCTTCCAGTACTTCCGGTCCCCCCAGTTGTCTGATTTCTTCTTCGGAGGCATCTGTATCTTCCAGAAGATCATGAAAAAGAGCGGTAATCTGATAGTCTGTACCATATCCTTGTTCTTTTACGATTTTTGCTACGGCTATAGGATGAGAAATATAGGGATCTCCTCCTATTCGCGTCTGTCCTTTATGTTTGGCTGTCGCAAATTTCTCAGCGGAAGCTATACGTTCCTGATTAGATTTAATCATAGATGACCTCATTTGTTTTTGGCAGTGTTTTCAAAAAATATTATACCGTTTGTTTCTTATAGTTTCAACTCAAAATATCTTTTGACACAGACTTTGAAGTGACTGGGGGAAGCCCCATTTGTTATGTGAAATTTCTGAAAAAAGTATTGCATTATATACGCAACTATGTATAATGGACTTGTTCACTAATTTCTAAAAAAAAGTATAGTATTAGTAATCTTTCGGCAAGTACGCAGGGGCGTACTTGAAAAGAATATGGAAAGGATACTAAGTCATAGAAGATGGGAGGTGTAATTTTGGATATCGGTAAGAAGCTGAAAGAGCTGCGTCTTCAGAATAATCTGACGCTTGGGGATCTGGCTTCGCGAAGTGAACTTACAAAGGGATTTCTGTCTCAGGTGGAGAGAAATCTCACGGCTCCCAGTATTGCAACACTGGAAGATGTTCTGGAAGCTCTCGGAACGAATCTATCGGAGTTTTTTCATGAGGAAGAGGAAAAGCAGATTGTGTTTTCTACACAGGATTTTTTTGAAGATGAGAAGGAGGACTATAAAATCGAGTGGGTCATTCCCAATGCACAGAAGAATAAAATGGAACCGATCCTTCTGACACTTCACCCTCATAAAAAGAGCCAGGAGATGTGCGCACATCAGGGAGAAGAATTTGGTTATGTTCTGAAGGGCACTGTGACGCTGGTTCGTGGAAACCAGAAGTTCAAATTAAAGGCACAGGAAACTTTTTATTTGGATGGAACTAAGGGACATTATCTGTACAATCACGGAAGCAGTGATGCAAAAATTCTGTGGATTACTACGCCCCCGATGTTCTAGGAAGGAGGATATATGGAACAAAAGAAACTGATCGAGTTTCGGAATATTGTAAAGAGCTTTGACGGACAGATCGTCCTGAAAGGTGTGAATCTGGATATTTACGAGAATGAGTTCGTGACGCTGCTGGGACCCAGCGGTTGTGGAAAGACAACTTTACTGCGTATTCTTGGAGGATTTCTGGATGCAGATGAAGGTAAGGTGATTTTTGACGGAGAGGAAATCAGTCAAAAGCCCCCCTATGAAAGGGAACTGAATACAGTTTTCCAGAAATACGCTTTATTTCCTCATCTTAGCGTTTATGAAAATATCGCATTTGGACTGAAGATTAAGAAGATGAGCAAGGATATCATCGAGCAGAAGGTTATGAAAATGCTGAAACTGATCGGTCTTGAGGGATTTGAGAATAAAAATACCACATTGTTGTCCGGCGGACAGCAGCAGCGTGTCGCCATTGCCAGAGCACTGGTTAATGAACCGAAGGTGCTGCTTCTGGACGAGCCGCTGGCGGCATTGGATCTGAAGTTGCGTAAGGAAATGCAGTATGAGTTGAAACGGATTCAGCAGGAGGTAGGCATTACTTTTATTTTTGTAACTCATGATCAGGAAGAGGCACTGACCATGTCAGATAAGATCGTGGTTATGAAAAACGGTGAGATTCAGCAGATCGGTACTCCGCAGGAGGTTTATAATGAACCTACGAACCGATATGTGGCAAACTTTATCGGTGAGAGTAATATTTTGCCAGGTGTGATGCTGGAAGATTATAAAGTACGTTTTGATGACATTACTTTTGACTGCGTGGATTATGGATTTAAGGAAAATGAGCCGGTGGATGTGGTGATTCGTCCGGAAGATATTGACATCGTGGATGTGAAGGATGGGAAAATGACCGGCGAGGTTGTCAGTGTCCTGTTCAAAGGTGTACATTATGAAATTATGGTGGAGACCGTTCCTGGTACCAGTGTGACGGTCAATATGCGGGTAATCAAGAATCATGATGTGACAAGTGAAGACGGCAAAGAAAAGATCAGTGCCAATAATTTTTATGTAGATTTGGAAGACGTAAAAGATCTGGATGCCAGAGAGATTATTGCCCGTTCCAATGCACAGGCATGGAATCCGGAAACGGATGATTATATTTCCATTGCAAAAGTGGAATACGACCTGAAAGAAGAAGAGGGTCAGTATCCGGTTACATTTGCTACCGGTAATGGAACCAGTATTGAACGTATGATTTTTGTTGTCAATCAGCCATTTGTCAAGAATGAGAAGGCTAACGAAGCAGTTATGGCGTTCAACTTCCTGAAGACAGTTGATGAGATTCAGGAGTCTCAGGCACTGGATACCGATATCAAGACATGGGCTAACGCACAGGGATGGAAACTGAGTGATGAAGATCAGAGTGTGGACATCAGTGTAGATTATGATTTTGATCCGGAGCAGGTGACAGAGGGTGTATATCAGATCACTTTTTCTACAACAGGACGGGAATTTAAGATACACACGACAGATTATTCGGAAGTAGGTCAGGAGGTCGGTCTGACATTCTTCCCGGAAGATATTCATGTTATGTCAAGGAAGGTATTCTGATGAAGAAGTTTTCACAGCTGGCATTCCCTTATATTATCTGGGCGGCGTTGATGCTGGTGCTTCCTATGGTTCTGATTGCACTGTATTCTGTCACAGAACCGGGAAATACTATTATCTCCTTCACCCTTACATTGGATCATTATGTCAGATTTTTTACCGACCCTGACTTTTTGATCATTCTCTGGCGTTCCCTGTGGATTGCCATTAAGACAACGGTAATCTGTTTGATTCTGGGATATCCGATGGCATATTTTATTGCCCGCAGCAGCGAAAGAGTACAGAATCTTTTGGTACTGTGTATTACGCTTCCCATGTGGATCAACATGTTGGTAAGAACTTATGCATGGATCGGTCTGCTCAGCGAAGGCGGTCTGATTCAGCGGATTTTCAGCTTTTTCGGATTTGGTGGAAGTGAGCTTCTCTATACGGAAGGAGCGGTGCTCCTGGGTATGGTATACAACTTCCTGCCTTTTATGATTCTGCAGATTAATACTTCTCTATGCAAAATGGATCATTCACTGTTGGAGGCCAGTGCAGATCTGGGTGCCAATCCGGTGCAGACTTTTATACGAGTGACCCTTCCGCTTTCACTTCCGGGCGTCATCAATGGAATTACTCTGGTATTTCTGCCAGCTGTCAGTTCCTTCTTTATCCCGAAGCTGCTGGGCGGAGGAAAATACTTCCTGATCGGTAATATGATTGAAAATCAGTTTATTACTGTGGGAGAATGGAACTTCGGAAGTGCAGTTTCTATGATTATGGCTGCAATCATGATGCTTCTGATGGTGGCTGTCCGTAAAGTAGAAATTCGGAATCAGGGTGGAAAGGAGGAGTGATCAGTATGAAAAAAAGTAAACGTACCTTTGGAAGAATACTGATGATTCTGATGATTGTGTTCTTTTATTTGCCCATCCTGTACATGATTATTTTCTCTTTTAATGATGGGAAGTCACTGACCAGTTTTTCGGGATTTTCTCTCCGCTGGTATCGTCATATGCTGGAATCTCATGATATGATGGAATCTTTGTATACCACATTTGCGGTTGCTCTGATTGCTACAGCGGTATCTACCGTGGTAGGAACCATTTCTGCCATTGGTCTGAGCAAATCAAAAAAGATTGTGCGGGATCTGATGGAACAGATTGATAATCTGCCGCTGATGAATCCGGAGATTGTTACAGCTATCGGATTTATGCTGTTGTTCATTACCTTTAAAGTTGAAAAAGGTTTTGTGACCATGCTGCTGGCACATATTGCTTTCTGTATTCCTTATGTTATCCTGTCGGTGATGCCGAAAATCAAGTCATTGGATCCTAATCTGGCAGATGCGGCTATGGATCTGGGAGCAACACCCTGGCAGGCTCTGATCAAGGTTATTGTGCCGCAGATTACACCGGGAATTGTATCAGGTTCTCTGATTGCATTTACCATGTCAGTGGATGACTTTATTATTTCCTATTTTGTTACAGGAAGCGGTGTAAAGAACCTGAGTATTATGGTTTATACCATGAGTAAACGTGTAAATCCAAGTATCAATGCAATCTCTACACTGGTGGTTGTGATTATCACAGCAGTTCTGGTCATCATTAATGTGGCGCCTCTGTTTGCTGCTAAACGCGAGAAAAAAGCGGAGATCGGAAGACGGAGAAAATGGGTTCCTGCTGCTGCCATGGCAGTAGTGCTTGCCGGGATTATTTTATTTGTTCGTATGGGAGGCGGAAGCTCTTCCCGTCCTTTCGAAGGACAGACTCTTCATATCTATAACTGGGGTGAGTATACCGGTGAAAATATCATCAGTGATTTTGAGGAGGAGACCGGATGTACGGTGGTTATGGAGAACTTTGATTCCAATGAGCAGATGTACATTAAGGTGGCAAATGGCGAAGGTTACGACATTCTGGTTCCCAGTGACTATATGATCCAGAGGTTGATTGAAGAAGGCTATCTGCAGAAACTGGATTATTCAAAACTGGATTGTATGGATAAACTGTGTGAAGATGTTCTTGGTCTGCCGTATGACCCGGAAAATGAATACTCCATTCCTTATTTCTGGGGAACAGCCGGTATCGTGTATGACACGACTAAGGTGGATATAGAAGACCTGGAAAAAGAAGGGTACAATATTTTCCTGGATGAAAAATATAAGGGAGATATTTATCTTTATGATTCAGAACGTGATAGCTTTATGATGGCTCTGAAGGCTTTGGGATATTCCATGAATACAGAGAATGAGGCAGAGCTGCAGGAGGCTTATGCCTGGCTGATCCGGTGTGTACAGACTATGGAACCGGAAATCGTGACAGATGAGATCATTGACAATATGGCACAGGGCAGGAAAGCGCTGGGGCTGATTTATTCCGGAGATGCCACTTACGTTATGGATGAAAATGAGGATATGGGATATTATCTGCCGGAGACAGGAACCAACCTGTGGTCCGATGCTATGGTAATCCCGAAAAATGCCAAAAATCCGGAACTGGCACACGCATTTATCAATTATGCCTGTGACTATGACGGTGCTTACGATAACTCCAGTTATGTGGGATATACCTCTGCCAATCAGGAAGTAATGGATGACCTGTCCGGAGAGGGCGGAGATTTTGAAGGTATCAATGCCTATATTCCCAGAAGCGGCAATGATATGGATGAGGTATTTGTCTATAACGAATCCACCAGAAAAATTATCAGTAATCTGTGGAGCAAAGTAAAAATAGCAGCAAGTAATGCCAGCTAAGAACAGTTAAATATAATTGGGGGACAGATTCGTAGTCACGATAGTTACTACGAACCTGTCCCCCAGTCATCTTATTCATCAAATATACTTACAATTTCACCATCCAGAATTCGGTTGGTGTTTTTTACCGCACAGAAGTTACCGCACATACTGCAGGTGTCTTCTTTTTCCGGTTTGGCTTCTGCACGATAGCGGCGGGCTTTTTCCGGATCCATGCTGAGGTTAAACATTTCTTCCCAGTCCAGACGTTTTCTGGCTTCGCTCATCTTATAATCCCAGTCGGATGCTCCGGGGATTCCCTTGGCAATGTCTGCGGCATGGGCTGCGATTTTGGCTGCGATAATTCCTTCTTTCACATCAGATGCGTTGGGAAGGCGAAGGTGCTCCGCCGGAGTTACATAGCACAGGAAAGCTGCACCTGCGGAGGCAGCAATGGCACCGCCGATCGCAGCGGTAATGTGATCGTAACCGGGAGCCACGTCAGTGACCAGAGGTCCCAGAACATAGAAAGGTGCTCCATGACACAGTGTTTTCTGGATTTCCATGTTGGCTGCGATCTGATTCATAGGCATGTGACCCGGTCCTTCGATCATAACCTGAACATCTTTTTCCCAGGCACGTTTTGTCAGTTCTCCCAGTGTGATCAGTTCTTCAATCTGAGCTGTGTCAGTGGCATCTGCAATACATCCCGGACGGCAGGCATCTCCCAGACTTATGGTAATATCATATTCTCTGCAGATATCCAGAATCTCATCATAATGCTCATAGAATGGGTTCTCCTCACCGGTCATTTCCATCCAGGCAAACATAATGGATCCCCCGCGGGATACAATATTCATCAGACGTTTGTTTTTCTTGAAACGTTCTGCTGTAGCACGGTTCATACCACAGTGGATAGTCATAAAGTCTACGCCGTCTTCCGCATGCATCCGGACTATATCCAGCCATTCCTGTGCAGTAATTTTTCCCAGTGGTTTATGATAATATACCACGGCATCGTAAATCGGTACAGTTCCGATCATGGCAGGACATTCACTGGTAAGTTTTCTTCGAAAACTTCTGGTGTCTCCGTAAGAACTGAGATCCATAATGGCTTCCGCACCCATCTCAACAGCGGAATGTACCTTTTCATACTCCATGTTTACATCTTTCCAGTCCCGGGAGACTCCTAAGTTCACATTGATTTTAGTTGTCAACTTAGCGCCTACTCCACTGGGACTCAAGGATTTGTGATTTTTATTGCAGGGAATGATAATTTCTCCCTTAGCAATACATTTGCGCAGTTCTTCCGGGTCCCAGTGTTCTTTCTCTGCGACAACCTTCATCTGCGGTGTGATGATACCCTTGCGGGCGGCATCCATCTGTGTTGTATAACCAGACATATACATTTTCTCCTCCAGTTTTGTTATTTTTTTATCTTGAAAGAAGATAAAGCCTCCGGCGCACCTCGCAGCAATTACGCCGAGGCGTAATTGAACTTCGGCAGAAAGTGGTGCTCCCAATCTGCCGGTATGTAACGCATACGGACTCTGTAGCTGCGATTACTGCATAGCAGTACGTTTGATTTGTTCCAGTCCTTTGGAAACGGCAGGAATTGCCAGAATTATCAGAGTTGCTGCACCTTCCACAAAGATATAGGCGGCATTATAAGCCAGTGAATAGGGGAGAGGATTCCATCCTTCCCATGCATATTCTCCGAAGAAAAGCCAGCCGGAAAGTACGGCAAAGACATATCTTCCAAAGATACCCAACAGGTAACCTTTGATCAGTCCCTGTTTTGATTTCCAGAAAATACCGGACAACCCCAGAGCAGCAAATGCCAGCAGATAATCTACGATTACCTGAATCGGGAACAAAATGTACGGTCCCAGGAGAAACTGTAAGATTCCGTAAGCGGCACCGGTCAGAATACCGGTAGCAGGTCCGAAGAAATATCCGGCCAGGCATACGAAAAGCATGCTGAAGCAGGTAACCGAACCTCCAAATGGAAATTCATACAGTTTGATCATAGATGTGATAGTTCCCAGTGCAATAATCATACCGCAGTAAGCCAGCTGTTTGGCGTTCATTTTTTTTGCGCTTCCTTTTTTGGCAAGCATGGCGGCAATGACGATAACTGCGACAAATAGAATTGCAGTGAGGATATATCCTGCGGTTGTCAGGGCATATCCGTCTTCTGTCATAGCAACAAAAAGTGACATAAAAAACCTCCTTGACTGTGCGTCAGGAGGGGACTACAAAGATTCTGTGGTAAGTTTTGAAATAACTGATTCTATAAAAAAGTTATGCTTCCTTACGCCGGCATCATCCGGATCAAGTAGTGAGGGTCAACGTAAAACGTACTCTCAGCCCGCAGGCTCCCCTAGCTGAAACACTGTTTTGTTTTCACAAATATTGTAACATTGATGAGAAAAATGTCAAGCAAAAAACAGGAAGATTTTCGTGCTTACAGCACGAAAACACCTCGCGGGATAGTGCAGTATGAACAGTAACAATACGGCACCTTTACAAATAACTATCAGTTTGTTAGAATAGTTACAGCTTTTGAAATACTTTGTGATATCAATGTTAAAAGGAGGCAGTTAAATGGAAAGAATAGATCCACAGTCATGGAAAGACAGAATCAATGAATTTAAAGAGAAAACAGATGCTTTTTATGCAGGTGATATGAGTAAAGGTGATTATAAAGGTTTTTCCGGTTTTTATGGAAGTTATGCACAGAGAGGCGGAAAGGCCAGTATGCTGCGTCTGCGTATGACAGCAGGCAGGGTGACAAAAGAAAAGCTGGCATTTGTAGCAGGTGCGATCCGAAAATATCAGGTGGAAAAAGCACATTTTACCACATGTCAGACTATTCAGCTCCATGATCTTCGGTCGGATCAGGTTTGCGGTATCATGGAAGAAGCTCTGGACGCAGGAATTGTGACGATGGGCGGCGGCGGAGATTTTCCCCGGAATGTCATGTGTTCTCCTTTGTCAGGCGTGGAGAAAGAAGAGTTCTTTGATGTACTTCCGTGGGCAGAGTGTGCAGGTGAGTATCTGATGCATTTTATCTGTGCAGAGAAAATGCCGAGAAAGTTAAAGGTATGTTTCTCTAATTCGCAGGAAAATCTGACTCATGCCACATATCGAGATCTTGGTTTTGCTGCCAGAGAAGATGGTACCTTCGATGTATACAGTGCCGGAGGACTGGGCAATAATCCTCTTTTTGGTGTGAAAGTTGCGGAAGCCGTAGAACCTGAGAAGATTCTTTACTATATCAGGGCCATGTGGCTTACTTTCCGGGCTTACGGAAATTATACCAATCGCGGAAAAGCCCGAACCCGTTATATGCAGGAGGCACTGGGTGGACCGGAGGCATATAAAAAAGCATATCTGGAGAAATTAGAAGAAGTATTTGCTTCCGGAGAGAATCTGGATATTCATCCGGAAATAAGCGTTGTGGAGAAAAAAGGTGACGGGACTTGTGTAAATAATGCCCGTGTCATGAAACAGAAACAGGAGGGATTGTATACCGTAATCTGGCATCCCATCGGGGGACAGCCGTCCATGAAAAGTCTGTGTGCGCTGAGTGATGCTATTCAGGATATGGAAGCGGTGGAGATGCGTCTGGCGCCGGATGAGACTGCTTATATCATCAACCTGACGGGAAAAGAAGCAGAAAAAGTACTGGATGTGACAAAAGACAGTGCAGAATCTTTATTCGAGACATCGGTAAGCTGTATCGGTGCTGCTATCTGCCAGGTGGGAGTTCGTGACTCTCAGGCATTGCTGAAAGCCTGTGTACAGGCTGTGAGAGAGGCTGAGATTCCAGATGGAGCACTTCCGCAAATCCACATATCCGGATGTCCGTCTTCCTGCGGTACACATCAGACAGGAGCGATGGGATTCCGGGGAGGAGTTAAATCCGTGGATGGAAAACCACAGCCGGCATTTGTTCTTTATATCAATGGAGAACAGCGTCAGGGACAGGAAACGATGGGAAAAGAACTGGGAACTATGCTTGAAAAAGACATTCCGGTATTTCTCACCGAACTGGGAAAGACTGTATCAGACAGCGGTATGACTTATGAAGAATGGAACCGCAGCCATCCGGAGGCTTTGGAGAAAATAGCTGAGCCATTCTTAAAAAGATAAAGAGGATTAAGGGAAGGAACTGGTGTTGTATGAAGTATATTGTCTTTGATCTTGAGTGGAACCAGTGTCCTTATGGAAAAGAGCAGGAAAATGAAAGAATTCCTTTTGAGATTATTGAAATCGGGGCTGTGAAGCTTGACAGTGATAAAAAGATCATTGATGAGTATCATACTTTGATACAGCCCAGAGTTTATAAAAAACTGCATTTTCGTACGCAGGAGATTATTCGTCTGGACATGAAGGAGCTGGAAAAAGGGACGGCCTTTTATAAGGCAATTCGGGAATTTCTCAAGTGGTGTGGGGAAGATTACTGGTTCTGTACCTGGGGCAATACAGATTTGCTGGAACTGCAGCGAAATATGAAATATTATGGTGTACTGCAGCTTTTGAAAGGACCGGTTGCTTTTCTGGATGTTCAGAAATTGTTCAGCCTGGATTACGAGGATGGGGATAGCAGAAAATCACTGGAATATGCGGTGGATTTTCTGCAGATTGAAAAGGAACGGGAATTTCACCGGGCATTTGATGATGCCTGGTATACGGCAAAAGTTCTGGAAAGAATCCATGACGATATTACGGATACATTTTTCTCGATTGACTGTTATCAATATCCGGAGAAAAAAGAGGAAGAAATCAAGGTGGTATATCCCGGGTATGAAAAATATATTACCCGTGAGTTCCCTTCCCGAGAGGATATTATGGCAGATAAAAACGTGACTGCCAGCAGATGTTTTCTGTGTGAAAAGAATGTGCGGAAAAAAATCCGGTGGTTTGCCAGCGGGCAGAAAAATTATTATTGTCTGGCATGTTGTCCGCGCCATGGGTGGCTGAAGGGAAAAATCCGCATAAAGAAGACGGATCATGGCAGTGTGTTTGCGGTGAAAACCATGAAGCTGACAGATGAACAGGAAGCACAGATGATCCGTGATAAAAAAGAAGAAATCAAAAGAAAAAGGCGTGAGAAGCGCAGACAGGAAAAAAGGTGACCGGAGTCACCTTTTTTTCTTCTTTCTTCTTTTTTTGCGTTTTCGTGCTCGTTTTATCAGAACAATTTCCATTATGATAACAAGAAACAGCAGGAGAGAAAGTAAATAGAAGTACAGAGGCAATCTTTTCAGATATTTCGTTAGTGTCTGGAAAGAGAAATCTTTGTTGTCCGGTGTAAGTACTTCCGTGGCAGTGGCCTGAATACTTTCTGTCACTGAGGTGTCAATCGTGGTTTTGGGTTTTGCAAAAAGTTCTGTCAGGGGGACAGATTCTTTTCCCACTGTCTGCTGATGGAACATGTAAGTTCTTGTGTAACCGATGTCTGTCTGAGAATAAGCAGTTTTCATCTGTTCCAGGCCGGCAGCGGCCGGAAGTGTGACAGCCACAGAGGGACGAGTCTGATCTATCGTGCAGAATTCACCAAAATAAAAAGAAGGATAAAGTAGTCCGCTGCCTGCATTGCTGCTGCGGGAATACAGCGTAATATTTTGAAATTGACTGAAACCATAATCCAGCATGGAAGCGGTATCTACATAAATCTGTGGGCCATTGGTCCGCAGGGAAACGCAGACAAGCCGTCGTCCATCCCGCTCTGCATAGGTAACCAAAGTATTCAGAGCCGCTGTGGTAAATCCTGTTTTGCCGCCGGTACATCCCTCATATGCATAGGGCCGTTCCGGAAGCATTTTGTGGTGATTGCCCAGCCATCGTTCTTCTCCGCACACATTTGTCTTTGAAATTTTGTAAACTTTTGTACCGCATACCTGGCGAAATGTTTTATTCTTGTAGGCTGCCTGTGCGATCAGTGCCATATCGTGAGCTGTGGTATAGTGATTATCATCCGGTAAACCATTGGGATTGGTGAAATGCGTACCTGTACAGCCGAGATTAGCAGCCTTTTGATTCATCATTTCCACAAATCCTTCCACACTGCCGCCGATATGTTCTGCAACAGCGAGACACACTTCATTGGCAGATTCCAGCATCATTCCGTACCAGCAATCTTTCATGGATAATATTTCACCGATACGGATTCCGATGTGGGAACTGTTTCTTTCAATCCCCCAGATCGCATGCTCGGAGAAGGTGACCCGTTCATTGGGAGAGGCATTTTCAATGGCAAGCAGTGTTGTCATAATTTTTGTGATACTTGCCGGGTATTTGGTGGCATCCATATTTTTTGAATATAGAAATGTTCCGGTGTCCATATCCATCACTACGGCAGATTCCGCCCATACCGCAGGTCCTGCAGGCCAGCCTTCAATACTGTCTGTCTGAATTGGCTCAAAATAGGCATCCGGCTCCAGACGTTCCGGTTCTTCTGCATCATCTGAAGACTCAGTAGATTCCTCCTGCCCCGCCACAGCTGTGTCGGAGGATTCTGTCTGTATCGGCTGTTCTTCGGCCCCCAAAACGCAGGTAATGTTTGCAAATAAAAGAACAGCTGCAAAGAGTAGAAGCAGCAGGCTGCGGCATTTGTTTCTTTTGTTCATTTAGTTCTCCTTTTTCTTTGTTAAATCATGGGTCAAAACACCTTCTGACCCTTGTATCATGGAATCAGTATATCATAGATACCTGTGAACCGACAATCATATTTCGTTTTGCAGATGTTGCAGACTTTTTTGCCTGGATGTGATAGAATAGGGTATCAGGATTTGGAACAGGAGGAAAAATAAATGGCATTAGCGTTCAGTTATGGAAATAACAGTACAATTGTGGAGACTCGCCAGGGTAAAGTAAGAGGATATACTTACAATGGGATGTCTATTTTTAAGGGAATTCCTTATGCAACAGCAAAACGTTTTCAGGCTCCGCAGCCGGTGGAACCATGGGAAGGCGTGAAGGATGCGACCAGCTACGGTTATGTCTGCCCGCTGCTGGAAATGGAAGAGCCTAAGGGAGAATTATTTGTTCCGCACCGCTACTGGGTGATGGATGAAGGTTGTCAGAACCTGAATGTGTGGACACCTGCCTGTGATGGGGAAAAAAGACCGGTTATGGTATGGCTTCACGGCGGCGGATATTTTGCTGGTTCTTCTATTGAACAGGTTGCTTATGAAGGAGAAAACATGTGCAAGTATGGACAGGTTGTTGTGGTTTCTATTAACCATCGTCTGAACATACTGGGATATATGGATATGTCTGCATTTGGTGAAGAATATGCCAATTCCGGAAATGCAGGAACAGATGATATGGTTGCGGCTCTTCAGTGGATCCATGATAATATTGAAAAGTTCGGCGGAGACCCGGATAATGTAACTTTGTTCGGTCAGTCCGGCGGCGGCTCCAAGATTACTACACTGCTTCAGACTCCGGCAGCAGATGGTTTATTTGCTAAAGGTATCATCATGAGTGGTATTGCCGGAATGGCGCTGGAAGACAGTACAGGGGACGGAGAAGAATTGGCGATTGCCATGATGGCAGAGCTTGGTACGGAAGAATTCCATGATCTGGAAACCATTCCTTATGCACAACTGGCAGAAGCATATCTGAAAGTAAAACCGGAATTTGAAGCAAAGGGAAAATACGTGGGGGGAAGCCCTCATCCCAATGCATTTTATAAGGGCGAACCACGTATCAATGGATTCCGTGAAGAAACGTCACAGATTCCGCTGTTGATAGGAACTGTATTCGGGGAATTTTCTTCATTTGGTCTGCCTTCGTATAATAAACATGAGATGACGGAAGAACAGCAGGAAGAAATGATCTGTCAGACTATTGGTGAGGAAGGGGCAAAGGCACTGATTCCTTTGTTCAGGGAAGCTTATCCGGAACGCCCGATTTCCGATCTCTTAAAACTTGATTTTATATTCCGTCTGCCTACACAGGAGTATATAAAACTGCGAAGCGGGTTAAATCCTTCTACATATTCCTATTTCTTTAATCTGGATATGCCTGTTGACGGAGGAAGTACTCCATGGCATTGTGCGGATATTCCTTATGTGTTCCACAACACGGAGCTGGTTCCGGTGACACAGGAGGAAGGCGTGACAGAAGTTATTGAAAACCAAATTTTTGAGTCAGTGATGGCATTTGCACGCACCGGAAATCCTGATCATGATGGAATTCCGCATTGGCCGGCGAGTACACCGGAGGAAGAAAAAACATTGATGATTGACAAAAATACCCGGTTGGTGACAAACCACGATCAGGAGCTGGTACCGCTGGCCGCTAAGTATGTAGGACCTGCATTTGCAAAAATAATGGAAGAAACACAGGTGCAGCACTAAAAAGGGGCTACAGTTCAGCCCGCCACTATCCTATGTCGTACCGTTCCTGATAGGCTATAAAATGTAGTTTAGCGGTTTATGGCCTACAATATGCTCTGGGAAGTAAGCTGCAAAGTTTGTTTTGCTGTTCTGCGGCCTATCATTTCGGTCATAGAATAGGCCGCAAAACCTGTCTACATGTATTATGGCCTATTATATTTTCTGGAAAATAGGCTACAACGTTTGATTTTTCGGTCTTCCATCCTACTATAATTTCTACAAAATAGGCCACAAGGCTTGTTTTGCAATTTGGGAGCCTATTATTTTTGCAGAAAAGTAGGCTGAAAGACCTATTTGGTGCCTCTACAGACTATTACCTTTAATGGGAAGTAGGCCGCAGAACTTGTTTATGTGGATTTTGGCCTACCCTGAGAGGTTTAAAATAGAATAATTGAAGGCTGAACTGTAACAAAAAGGAAATTTTATTGTCAGGTTTATGGGAAAATCCCTTGACAAGCCTTTCCTTCCCTGATTATAATGTTCTGTAATAAAAACGAAGACGGAGACAGTAGTCTGTATTCAAAAGTCACAGCGAACCGGAGAAGGTGGAAGCCCGGTATGAGTAGTAGCAGATGAACATCACTCCCGAGTTGCCATCTGAAGTTATCCGGAAGGGTAAGGTAGGAGCGGACGGCTTTCCCCCGTTAAAAGGAGCGTGTATCGGTGTAAAAGCCCGTACGCTGTAAGAGGTGGTATAACGATGGCAATATATATGCTCTCGTCCTGTTGCAGGACGGGAGCTTTTTTGTATACCAGGGAAGTCTTTGACTTTCCTGGTATACAAAAAGCCCTCCGGGCAGGATTCTATTTTATAGGAAAGTCTTCCGACTCTCTTATAAAATAAGAAAAGTCCCGGGGATAATGTAAAACTCCCCGGGGAAAAATGCAAATTTAAATTTCAGTAAGGAGGTTCCGCTTATGTATCAGAAAGTGTCAACGAATCTGAATTTTGTGGAGCGAGAGAAGAAGACAGAAGAATTCTGGAAAGAGAATCATATTTTCGAAAAAAGTATGGAGCACCGGAAAGAGGGAGAGACTTATACCTTCTATGACGGACCGCCGACTGCAAATGGTAAGCCGCATATCGGTCATGTGCTGACCCGTGTTATTAAGGATATGATTCCCCGTTACCGTACCATGAAAGGGTATATGGTACCGAGAAAAGCGGGTTGGGATACCCACGGTCTGCCGGTTGAGCTGGAAGTAGAAAAGCTTCTGGGTCTGGATGGAAAGGAACAGATCGAAGAGTACGGTCTGGTACCTTTCATCGACAAGTGTAAAGAGAGTGTCTGGAAATATAAAGGTATGTGGGAAGATTTTTCTTCTACTGTTGGTTTCTGGGCAGATATGGATGATCCATATGTAACGTATCATGATGATTATATTGAGTCCGAGTGGTGGGCACTGAAACAGATCTGGGATAAAGGCCTTTTGTACAAAGGATTTAAGATTGTGCCGTATTGCCCGCGCTGTGGAACGCCGCTGTCTGCACAGGAAGTGGCACAGGGTTATAAAACTGTGAAAGAACGTTCTGCCGTAGTACGTTTTAAAGTTGTGGGAGAGGATGCTTATTTCCTGGCATGGACCACCACACCGTGGACACTGCCGTCCAATGTGGCACTTTGTGTGAATCCGTCTGACACTTACTGTAAAGTAAAAGCCGCAGATGGTTATGTATATTATATGGCAGAAGCACTTCTGGACAAGGTGCTGGGTAAGCTGGCGACAGAAGATACACCGGCTTATGAAGTTCTGGAAACCTACAAAGGAACAGATCTGGAATATAAAGAGTATGTGGCACTGTATGAATGTGCTGCACAGGAAGCAGAAAAACAGCATAAAAAAGCCCATTATGTAATCTGTGATGATTACGTAACCATGTCTGATGGTACCGGTATCGTTCATATTGCACCGGCGTTTGGTGAAGATGATGCCCGTGTGGGAAGAGAATATAACCTGCCGCTGGTAAAATTTGTGGATGAGAAGGGATGTATGACTCCGGAAACTCCATTTGCAGGAATGAGAGCAAAACCATCCAAAGCAGAAATGGAAAAAGACCCGAATGTAAAGAGTGCCGATCCGGAAGTGCTGAAAGACCTGGAAGCAAAAGGTCTGCTGTTTGACGCACCAAAATTTGAACATGATTATCCGCACTGCTGGAGATGTGATACTCCTCTGATTTACTATGCACGTGAATCCTGGTTTATCAAGATGACTGCAGTGAAGGATGATTTGATTCGTAATAATAATACCATCAACTGGATTCCTGAAAGTATCGGAAAAGGCCGTTTCGGTGACTGGCTGGAGAATGTTCAGGACTGGGGTATTTCCAGAAACCGTTACTGGGGAACTCCGCTGAATATCTGGGAGTGTGAATGCGGTCATATGCATTCCATCGGAAGCCGTCAGGAACTGTTTGAAATGAGCGGTGATGAGAGAGCAAAAACGGTTGAGCTGCATCGTCCGTACATTGATGAGATTACAATCAAATGTCCGGTCTGCGGAAAACCGATGCACCGGGTACCGGAAGTAATCGACTGCTGGTTTGACTCCGGAGCGATGCCATTTGCACAGCATCATTATCCATTTGAGAATAAAGAACTGTTTGAGCAGCAGTTCCCGGCACAGTTTATTTCCGAGGCGGTAGACCAGACACGTGGATGGTTCTACTCCCTGCTGGCAGAATCCACATTGCTGTTTAATAAAGCTCCGTATGAAAATGTTATCGTTCTGGGTCATGTACAGGATGAAAATGGACAGAAAATGAGTAAATCCAAAGGAAATGCAGTTGACCCGTTTGAGGCTCTGGAAACTTACGGAGCAGATGCGATCCGCTGGTATTTCTACATCAACAGCGCACCGTGGCTGCCGAACCGTTTCCACGGAAAAGCAGTGCAGGAAGGCCAGAGAAAATTCATGAGCACTTTGTGGAACACCTATGCGTTCTTCGTGCTGTATGCAAATATTGATGAATTTGATGCAACCAAATATGCACTGGAATATGACAAGCTGTCTGTTATGGACAAATGGCTGCTGTCCAACCTGAATACTGTTATCCAGACGGTGGACAACAATCTTGAAAATTACCGGATTCCGGAAGCTGCAAGAGCTCTTCAGGAATTTGTGGATGATATGAGTAACTGGTATGTCAGAAGAAGCCGTGAGCGTTTCTGGGCAAAAGGCATGGAGCAGGATAAAATTAATGCTTATATGACTCTGTATACGGCACTTGTCACAATTTCCAAAGTAGCTGCTCCGATGATTCCGTTTATGACAGAAGATATCTATCAGAATCTGGTAAGATCTATCGATAAAGATGCTCCGGAAAGCGTACATCTGTGTGATTTCCCGGTGGCAAAACAGGAGTGGATCGATAAAGAGCTGGAAGATAATATGGAGCATCTTCTGGACATCGTTGTTATGGGGCGTGCGTGCCGTAACGCTGCAAATATTAAAAACCGTCAGCCGATTGCAAAAATGTATGTGAAGGCCACATATGAACTGTCTGAGTTCTATACCAGCATCATTGCAGACGAACTGAATGTAAAGGGAGTAGAGTTTACAGATAACATTGAGAACTTCATTTCCTATAGCTTTAAACCACAGCTGAAGACAGTAGGTCCGAAGTATGGAAAACTTCTGGGCGGTATTAAAGCTGCACTGGCTGATCTGGATGGAAATAAAGCTATGGCTGAGCTTCGCTCCTGCGGTGAATTAAAGCTTGACATCAATGGTAATGAAGTTGTATTATCAGAAGGTGATTTGTTGATAGATACTGCCCAGATGGAAGGATTTGTGACAGAGTCCGACAATAGTCTGGCTGTTGTTCTGGATACAAATCTTACCGAAGAGCTAATTGAAGAAGGTTTCGTAAGAGAAATTATCAGCAAAGTGCAGACGATGCGAAAAGAAGCCGGATTCGAAGTAATGGATAAGATCAACGTGTATGTGAAGGACAACAGCGTAATTGAAGACATCATGAAGACACATGCCGATGAGATTCAATCAGAAGTATTAGCACAGAGTATCACGATGGATACTACCAAGGGTTATGAAAAGAAATGGAATATCAATTCCGAAGAAGTAATTTTGGCAGTTGAAAAAGTTATGTAATGCCATTGATTGAATGAGGAGGTAAGGATGTTAGACAAACATTTCAAGAAGGAAGAATTTAAACAGTCTGTAAAGGATAATGTAAAGATGCTTTACAGAAAGACCATTGAAGAAGCAACTCAGGAGCAGATTTTCCAAGCTGTTTCTCTGGCAGTAAAAGACGTTATCATTGATAACTGGCTGCTGTCCCAGAAACAGTATGAAAAAGATGATCCGAAAATCGTATATTATCTGTCCATGGAGTTCCTGATGGGACGAGCACTGGGCAACAACCTGATTAACCTGACTGCTTACCAGGAAGTAAAAGAAGCCCTGGATGAGCTGGGATTTGATCTGAACGTCATTGAAGACCAGGAGCCGGATCCGGCACTGGGTAACGGTGGTCTGGGAAGACTGGCTGCATGTTTTCTGGATTCTCTGGCAACACTGGGATATTGTGCATATGGTTGTGGTATCCGTTATCACTATGGTCTGTTCAAACAGAAAATCGAGAACGGCTATCAGGTAGAAGTTCCGGATAACTGGCTGAAGAACGGCTATCCATTCGAACTGCGCCGTCCGGAATATGCAAAAGAAGTTAAGTTCGGCGGATATGTAAAGGTTGAATATGATCCTGCTACAGGAAGAAACCGTTTCATCCAGGAAGGATATCAGTCCGTTATGGCAATTCCTTACGATATGCCGATCGTAGGTTACAACAATAAAATCGTCAACACCCTGAGAATCTGGGATGCAGAAGCAATCAATGACTTCCGTCTGGATCTGTTTGACAAGGGTGAATATCATAAAGCAGTAGAGCAGGAAAACCTGGCTAAGAACATTGTTGAAGTTCTGTATCCGAACGACAACCACTATGCAGGTAAAGAGCTGCGTCTGAAACAGCAGTACTTCTTTATTTCCGCAAGTATTCAGGCTGCTATTGAAAAGTTCAAAAAGTCTCACAGCGATCTGCATGATCTGCCGAAGAAAGTAACCTTCCAGCTGAACGATACTCATCCGACCATGACAGTCGCTGAGCTGATGAGAATCCTTCTGGATGAAGAAGGCATGAACTGGGATGAAGCATGGGAGATTACCACTCATACATGTGCTTACACCAACCATACAATTATGGCAGAAGCTCTGGAAAAATGGCCGATCGAGCTGTTCTCCAAATTGCTTCCGCGTATCTACCAGATCGTAGAAGAGATTAACCGCAGATTTATCATGGAAATCCAGGCAAAATATCCTGGAAATCAGGATAAAGTAAGAAAAATGGCTATTATTTATGATGGTCAGGTTAAGATGGCTCATCTGGCAATCGCCGGCGGATATTCCGTTAACGGTGTTGCACAGCTGCATACCGAAATCCTGAAAAAGCAGGAGCTGAGAGATTTCTACGAGATGTATCCGGAGAAATTTAACAACAAGACAAACGGTATTACCCAGAGACGTTTCCTGCTTCATGGAAACCAGCTGCTGGCTAACTGGATTACCGATCACATCGGTGACGGCTGGATTACCAATCTGCCGGAACTGGCAAAACTGAAAGTTTATGCAGATGATAAAAAAGCTCTGCAGGAATTCATGAACATCAAATACCAGAATAAAGTTCGTCTGGCAAAATATATCCAGGAACACAATGGCATCGAAGTAAATCCTCATTCCATTTTCGATGTACAGGTTAAGAGACTTCATGAGTACAAACGTCAGCTGATGAACATCCTGCATGTAATGTATCTGTACAACCAGATCAAAGCTCATCCGGAGATGGATTTCTATCCAAGAACATTTATCTTTGGTGCAAAAGCTGCAGCAGGATACCGTCGTGCAAAACAGACCATTAAACTGATCAACTCCGTTGCAGATGTAATCAACAACGATGCTTCCATCAACGGAAAACTGAAAGTTGTATTTATCGAGAACTATCGTGTATCAAACGCAGAGATGATCTTTGCAGCTGCCGATGTTTCTGAACAGATTTCTACAGCAAGTAAAGAAGCTTCCGGAACCGGTAACATGAAGTTCATGCTGAACGGTGCTCCGACAATCGGAACCATGGACGGCGCCAACGTGGAAATCGTAGAAGAAGTTGGAAGAGAAAATGCATTTATCTTCGGTCTTTCTTCTGATGAAGTTATCAACTTCGAGAACCATGGCGGATACGATCCAAACTACTACTTCAACACCGATCAGGATATCCGTAACGTGCTGATGCAGCTGATCAACGGAACTTACTCTCATGGAGATTTCAACATGTTCCGTGAAATCTATGATTCTCTGCTGACAAACAACCAGGGACGTGCAGACCAGTACTTTATCCTGGCTGACTTCAAGTCCTATGCAGAAGCACAGAGACAGGTTGAAATTGCATACAGAGATACAGACAGATGGGCTAGAATGGCACTTCTGAACACTGCATGCTCCGGTAAGTTTACATCCGACAGAACTATCCAGCAGTATGTAGATGAAATCTGGCATCTGGATAAAGTTACAATCCAATAATAAAGATGATATGAATCCTGCGGGCAGCGGTGTGACTGTTGTTTCGCAGGATTTTTATCTTGAAAGAAGAGTGTCATGCAAAGCATGACGCGCACCTCGCAGCAAGTACGCCGAGGCGTACTTGAATAACTCCTGCTGGAATATACATGATAGAAAATGATAAGTAATTGAAATTTGGTTGAAATAAGTGTAAAGTATAAAAAAACTGTGGAAAGAAATAGGGATCTATGGACCGGCGATGAGAGTGGGTTCCAGGAGCGAAGTCTGTGAAATCAATGTGGGATTTACCGGCATGTGACAGTGTACGAATAATCTGAGATATCAGAAGTGAAGGGAGAGAAAAAATTATGACATATCAGGAAGTTTTGGAGAATGCAAAAGGATGTATCGGACAGTATTGTAAGGCATGTGCCGTCTGCAATGGCAAGGCCTGTGGCAATAAGATTCCGGGTCCGGGTGCGAAAGGAGTCGGTGATACGGCAATTCGCAATTATGAAAAATGGCAGGAGATTCGTGTACAGATGGATACCCTGTGTGAAAACCGGCCGGTGGATACTTCTCTGGAGTTGTTTGGAAAAACATTTAAATATCCATTTTTTGCGGGTCCGGTCGGTGCCGTGAATCTGCATTATGGTGAGAAATATAATGATCAGGGATACAATGAAGTATTGGTATCAGCCTGTGCACAGTCCGGTATCGCTGCGTTTACCGGTGATGGAACGAATGCTGCTGTGATGGAAGCGGCTACCGGAGCGATTAAAAACGCAGGTGGAGTGGGAGTTCCTACTGTAAAACCATGGAATCTGGATACCATTAGGGAAAAGTTTGCTCTTGTAGAACAGTCAGGCTGTTTTGCAGTAGCTATGGACGTGGATGCGGCGGGACTGCCGTTTCTGAAAAACATGACACCGCCTGCCGGAAGCAAATCGGTAGATGAACTGAAAGAAATTGTCCGGATGAGTAAAGTTCCGTTTATAGTGAAAGGAGTTATGACCGTAAAGGGTGCCATGAAAGCAAAAGAAGCGGGTGCTGCGGCTATCGTAGTTTCCAATCACGGAGGACGGGTAATGGATCAGTGCCCGGCTACTGCTGAAGTACTGGAAGAAATCGTTGAGGCAGTGGGAGATTCCATGAAAATCCTGGTGGACGGAGGAATCCGTTCCGGTACGGATGTGTTCAAGGCACTGGCTCTTGGTGCGGACGGCGTACTGATTTGCAGACCTTTTGTTCCCGCAGTATATGGCGGAGACACAGAAGGAGTAACAGCTTATATAGAAAAAATAGCCGGTGAACTGAAAGATACCATGGCTATGTGCGGGGCATTTTCATTAAGTGAGATTACAAGGGATATGGTGAGATAATTAAAAAATCCCCTTGACGAAATGCATAAACTGGTATATGGTAGTATTCGTAAATTTAATCATAAAGCTTTTCTCTTATTCAGAGTGATGGAGATACATAGGATCTGAGAAGTCACGGCAACCCCGTTGTTACGGAAGGTGCCTGCCTGAGCGAGTTAATCGAACAATAAGGGGATTTGATATTAAAATATTGAGTCCGCCTTGTGCGGACTTTTTTGCGCGAAAGCCATGAGCCGTGCGTATGAAATGATAAGGAAAAATTTGTAATGCTTGCATGTAAAGATTTTTCCTTATCGTTTCATACATAGGGCGAAGCCCGCGACCGACCGAAACGAAGTAAAGGGAGGTGAGCACGGCGAAGAAGACTGCTGTGGTAAAGCGTAAAACATAAACCCGGGAGAAAAGCATCCAGGAAAGAAAAGGAGAAGAACATGGAGAAACGTTTATTTACTTCTGAATCTGTAACCGAAGGCCATCCGGATAAGATCTGTGACCAGATTTCCGATGCCATTCTTGATGCACTGATGGAGCAGGATCCCATGAGCCGTGTGGCATGTGAGACAGCGATCACTACAGGTCTGGTGCTGGTTATGGGTGAAATTACGACAAATGCATATGTAGATATCCAGAAAATCGTAAGAGAGACCGTTCGTGAGATTGGATATACCAGAGGAAAGTTCGGATTTGATGCAGATAACTGTGGCGTGATTACTGCCATTGATGAGCAGTCTGCGGATATTGCTCTTGGTGTGGATAAAGCACTGGAAGCAAAAGAAAATAAAATGACAGAAGAAGAGCTGGATGCCATTGGTGCAGGAGATCAGGGTATGATGTTCGGATTTGCAACCAATGAAACCGAAGAATATATGCCGCTTGCAATTTCTCTGGCACATAAATTGACCAGACAGCTGACAAAAGTGAGAAAAGACGGTGTTTTGACCTATCTGAGACCCGATGGAAAATCTCAGGTAACTGTAGAATATGATAAAGATGGAAAAGCGATCCGCCTGGATGCGGTTGTACTTTCCACTCAGCATGACCCTGAAGTAACACAGGAACAAATTCATGAAGATATCAAGAAATATGTATTTGCTCCGGTACTGCCTGCAGAAATGATTGATGATGATACCAAGTTCTTTATCAATCCTACAGGAAGATTTGTAATCGGAGGACCTCACGGCGACAGTGGTCTGACCGGTAGAAAGATTATTGTTGATACCTACGGTGGATATGGCCGTCACGGCGGCGGTGCATTTTCCGGTAAAGACTGTACCAAAGTTGATCGTTCCGCAGCCTATGCTGCCCGTTATGTGGCAAAAAATATAGTAGCAGCAGGTCTGGCGGAGAAATGTGAGATCCAGCTTTCCTACGCGATCGGTGTTGCGCATCCGACTTCTGTAAGAGTAGATACCTTCGGAACCGGAAAACTGGAAGATACAAAACTGGTAGAGATTATCCGTGAGAACTTTGATTTGAGACCGGCAGGAATTATCAAAATGCTGGATCTGAGACGTCCGATTTACAAACAGACAGCAGCATACGGACATTTCGGAAGAAATGATCTGGATCTGCCGTGGGAGAAACTGGATAAGGTAGATGTATTGAAGAAATATCTGGCTTAATATTTCGGCACTTGTAGGTGTTGCGAAAGGGAAAGAAAGCGTGAAAGGCAGAAATGCTGCTCACGCTTTTTTTTGTATAGTAATGTTTGTGTTGGCAGCTCAAACAGGGGTGACCCTTTGATAATTCAAGCATTTTTTATAGAAAGTTTAGAATTGTGTGTATTTGTTTAGGTGAAAACAGAACCAGAATATGCTATACTTTTCTTAAATGGATAATCAGGAACAGGTGTGATATGAAATTAAAAAACAGAATCTACATTTCTTTTTTTGTGATTGTTCTGGTTCCGCTGCTGTTTACCGGGATCGCGTTCTGGGGCTTTGCTGTTTATCAGGTACGTTCTCTGCAGAAGCAATACGGAATTGAAGAGATCACTTATGAAAATTTTTCAAATAACACGTATATGCTCAACAAAATAACTCAGAAATTATGCACCTCGCTGCAAAAAACGGTAGAGACAGAACCAGACAAAATGGAGGATGCGGCGTATCTGGATAATATTAACAAAGAACTGAATGAGAAAAATGCTTATCTTGTGGTTCGAAAAGGGAATCAGATCACTTATAACAAGAGTGGACTGGATTCACAGGTAATTGTTTCTGAACTTCCGGTATATGGTGATATGCCAGGAGAGAATGATAAGGGGGTGTATATCGGGAAAGATGTACAGGCACTGGTCAAGCAGGTGGATTTTATGTTTCCGGATGATGCGGAGGGAACAGCTTTTGTCATGATTAAGGCAGATGCTATGGTTCCCCGGATGCAGCACATGATGATGAACCTGATATTGATTGTTGTACTCATTCTGGCAGTGACAGCATTCGGCTTGTGTACCTGGACATATCATGGTGTTATTACGCCCCTGGCACAGTTAAAAGTAGCTACCAAGAATATAAAAGAAGGTAATCTGGACTTTACTATAGAGAAAATGGGTGTGGAGGAAATTGGTAATCTCTGTGAGGATTTTGAGGAGATGCGAAAACGTCTGAAGCAGTCCGGTGAGGAAAAACTTGCTTTTGACAAGGAAAACCGGGAATTGATCAGTAATATTTCTCATGACCTGAAAACACCTATTACAGCGGTTAAGGGCTATGTGGAAGGAATTATGGACGGAGTGGCTGACACACCGGAAAAGATGAATCGCTATATTCGGACGATTTATACGAAAGCCAATGAAATGGACCGACTGATCAATGAACTGACATTTTACTCAAAGATTGACACGAACAGGATTCCGTATACGTTCAATAAGATTCATGTGAAGGATTATTTTGAGGATTGTATTGATGATCTGAGTGTAGAACTGGAATCCAGCGGTGTGTCTCTGACTTATTTTGATTATCTTGAGGAAGATGCAATTGTCATTGCAGATGCGGAACAGCTGAAGCGCGTGATCAATAATATTATCAGCAATTCTCTGAAGTATATGAATAAACCCAAAGGTGTCATTAATATCCGTCTGCGGGACGTGGGAGACTTTATTCAGATTGAGATTGAAGATAATGGAAAAGGAATTGCGCAGAAAGATCTGGCGAATATATTTGACCGTTTTTATCGGACAGATGCTTCCCGTAATTCATCCAAAGGTGGAAGCGGCATAGGGCTTTCCATTGTGAAAAAGATTATGGAAGACCATGGAGGCCAGGTTTGGGCTACAAGTAAAGAAGGCACAGGTACAACCATGTATCTGGCTTTGAGAAAATATCAGGAGGTACCGGTTAATGAGTAAAATTTTAATTGTAGAAGATGAGGAAGCGATTGCTGATCTGGAGAAGGATTATCTGGAATTGAGCGGATTTGAGGTTGAGATAGAACACAGAGGCGATGTGGGATTGAAGCGTGCACTGACAGAGGACTTTAATCTGTTTATTCTGGATCTGATGCTACCGGAGATGGACGGCTTTGACATTTGCCGGGAGATTCGTGCGCAGAAAAATACGCCGATTATCATGGTATCTGCGAAGAAAGATGATATCGATAAAATTCGTGGTCTGGGTCTTGGCGCCGATGACTATATGACAAAACCATTCAGCCCCAGTGAATTGGTAGCCCGAGTAAAGGCGCATCTGGCCCGTTATGATCGGCTGATTGGAACCGGTGTACAGGAAAATGATATTGTAGAAATTCGTGGAATCAAGATTGATAAAACTGCCCGTCGAGTATGGGTGAACGGAGAAGAAAAGAACTTTACCACAAAAGAATTTGATCTTCTGACTTTTCTGGCGCAGAATCCTAACCGGGTATTTACCAAAGATGAGCTGTTCCGGGAAATCTGGGATATGGAATCTGTGGGAGATATTGCGACTGTTACGGTGCATATTAAGAAAATCAGAGAGAAAATCGAGTTTAATACGGCAAAGCCACAGTATATTGAGACTATATGGGGTGTGGGGTATCGGTTCAAAGTCTGAACTGGTATGGTAAAAAAGTTAGAAACTGGCTATTTTAATAGAACCATATATGGTGTAGCATATCGGAAATAAAAGATATGAGGAGGTTCTATTATTATGAGTTCTAATGAAGCAGCTATTAAAAAAGTGAATGTAACTGACATTGCCATTACCGGAGTGTGCATTGCTTTAACTCTTGTGGCTACCGCATTTATTAACATTCGTCTGCCAATCGCAGCTAATGGTGGTCTTGTTCATCTGGGAAATGTGCCGCTGTTTCTGGCAGCAATCATTTACGGTAAGAAAACAGGCGCATTTGCCGGTGCATTTGGTATGGGCTTGTTTGATTTGCTCAGCGGCTGGACGCTGTGGGCGCCATTTACGTTTGTTATAGTAGGTCTGATGGGATATACGGTTGGTAAAATTACAGAGAATCGTGTCGGTTTCCGCTGGAATGTACTTGCTATTGCAGCTGCCTGTGTGATTAAAGTGGTTGGATATTATATTGCAGAAGGAATCATCTATAGCAATTGGGTTGCTCCGGCACTGTCGATTCCCGGTAATCTGGTTCAGATTGGTGTTGCAGCAGTGATTGTTCTTCCTGTTGTAGAAGTTGTAAGAAAAGCGATTCGCAGATAAGGGAGATGCAGATATGTATAAGATTATGACACCGGGACCGACGCAGGTCAGGGAAAATGTCCGCATGGCAAGAAGTCTGGAATGTACCAATCCGGATTTGGATCCGGCATTTTACGATTATTATAAAGAAACTTGTGAACTGATCAGTGAATTGCTGTTTACCCGGAATGAAGCGTTTATTCTGGATGGCGAAGGTATCCTGGGCCTGGAAGCCGCCTGTGCTTCTCTCACTGAGCAGGGTGATAAAGTCCTTGTAGTGGATAACGGCATTTATGGAAAAGGATTTGCTGACTTTGTTACCATGTATGGTGGTCAGGTAACGTATTATACCGCACCGTACACAAAAGCGATTGACCTGGATGAATTTGGAAAGTATCTTGAGAACAACCATGATTTCAAATACGCTACACTGGTGCATTGTGATACTCCCAGCGGTGTGCTGAATCCGGTGGAAGAGATGAGCCGGATGCTTCATCAGTATGGTATCCTGACGATTGTAGATTCTGTATCAGGTATGTTTGGGGAACCGATACATGTGGACGAGGGGCAGATTGATATTCTTTGTGGAGGCTCTCAGAAAGCACTCTCCGCACCTCCGGGACTGACCTTTGTGACAGTAAGTGAGAAGGCCATGAAAACCATGGAGGAAAGAAAAACCCCGATTGCTTCTTTCTATGCAAATATCCTGGTATTTAAAGATTATTATAAAAATCAGTGGTTCCCGTACACCATGCCAATTAGTGATATCTATGGTCTGCGTACCGCATTGGAGAATGTAAAAGCAGAACAGAATAGTATGTGGGATCGCCATGCAAAGCTGGGTGAGATGACACGGACAGCAGTGCAGGAGATGGGGTTGGAACTTTATCTAGAAAATGGTTACTCCAATACGGTTACCGTTATTAAAGTGCCGGAAGGAATTAAAGCTTCTGATATTCTGGAAAATATGAAGAAAGATTATCATATCATGATAGCGGGAAGCTTCGATGTGCTGACCGGACAGGTGATCCGGATTGGTCATATGGGTGAAAATGCCAACGAAGATGATGTGAAAGAGACACTGGAAGCACTCAAACATACAATTGAGAAACTTCGATAATAGGAAAAACAATAAAAAAATCTGCCTGTATGTGGGCAGATGAAGTATTAAGTAGATCTATGTAAAAACCTGTTATTGTGTAAGAAAGAACGCTGCGCTGCAGATATTGCAGTGGAGATACTCTCTTGTACAGTAACAGGTTGAATTTTTTGGCGAGGTCCGGCAGCCACGAAGTAAACTCTGACTTACCTGATACGCAGCCACTGTCCTCTTTTTATTGTTACTGTAGTGTTTCGAAGTTAATAGGTAACTGTTTCATTTGATAAATATAGTATATTCTGGAAATGTGTTCTGTGTGTGGTGAGAAAATGAAGGGTTTCTAAAAAAATAATAAAAAGTATGGACCATGAATTTGGATAAACAGTCATATATTGAAATAATCGTATCTGTATGATAGTATATCAAATGGAGATATATTATATGAAAGAGAACGCAGATATGGGCAAATTGTTTTATATTATGGGTAAGAGTGCCTCTGGGAAGGATACGATTTACAGGAAGCTTTTAGAGAATCCGGAACTTCATCTAAAGCGGTTGATTATCTATACCACCAGACCGATTCGTGACGGAGAGCAGGACGGGCAGGAATATTATTTTGTCAATGAAGAGGTATTTCAGTCTTTGAAGGCTTCCGGGAAGATTATTGAGGACAGAGGTTATGAGACGGTTTATGGACTGTGGCGGTATTTTACTGCCGATAATATGAATCTGGATCGATATCATTATCTGGGAATCGGCACGCTGGAATCTTATTTGCAGCTGAAATCTTACTATGGAAAAGACAAGGTTTGTCCTATTTATATAGAAGTGGAAGATGGGGAGCGGCTAAAGAGGGCCATTGCCCGGGAAGAGACGCAGGAAGTGCCCAAGTATGAAGAAATGTGCCGGAGATTTCTGGCAGACAGCAAGGATTTTCGTGAAGAAAATATCCGGGAGGCAGAAATTGACAGGCGTTTTCAGAATATGAATTTTAATACTTGCATGTCGGAGATTGAAAATTACTTGAAGACTGTGTTATACTAATAAAGTAGCTTAGAGTCAGATAAATGATTGTGGCTGTTTGACAGCTGCAAAATAGAAAAAAACAGGAGGATGGTATTATGCCGGGTTTCAAAGAAATTGTAGGCCATGAAGAAATTATTCAGCATCTTCAGAATGCGATTCGTTTGGGAAAAGTTTCTCATGCGTATATTCTCAGCGGAGAAACCGGTTCCGGGAAAAAAATGCTGGCGAATACATTTGCCATGACGTTGCAGTGCGAACAGAAAGGTACAGATCCCTGTCTGGAATGTCGCTCCTGCAAAAAAGCGGTGAGCAGAAACCATCCGGATATTATTTATATTACACATGAAAAACCGAATTCCATCGGAATTGAAGATATTCGTACCCAGTTGATTGAGGATGTACAGATTAAGCCATACTGCAGTTCTTACAAGATTTATATTGTTGATGAAGCAGAAAAGCTGACGCTGCAGGCACAGAATGCACTTTTAAAAACCATCGAAGAACCGCCGGCTTATGCGGTCATTATTCTTTTGACCAGCAATCTGGATGCATTTTTACCAACCATTACATCCCGCTGTGTGAAGCTGAATCTTCGTCCTGTACAGGAAAGCAAGGTGAAGGACTATCTGATGGAAAAGATGCACCTGCCGGATTATCAGGCTCATATGGATGCTGCATTTTCTCAGGGAAATATTGGAAAAGCCAGAAAGATGGCAGAGTCGGATGAATTTAATCTGATGACGGATCAGGCTCTCCGGATTCTGAAAAAGTCCAGAGAGATGGAACTACATGAGATGGTGGAACGCATTAAAGAACTTTCAGCGGAGAAACAGAATATAGAAGAATATCTGGATCTGTTTGTTATGTGGTTTAAAGATGTTTTGTTTTTTAAGGCCACCCGTGAGGTGGACGGGCTGATGTTTAAAGATCAGCTGAATTATATTAAGGAACGGGCGAGCAAGAGCTCTTATGAGGGCATCGAGAAAATTATCGAGGCTATAGGCGTTGCCAGAGAGCGTTTACGTGCGAATGTAAATTTTGATCTGGTGATGGAACTGCTGTTCCTGACAATCAGGGAGAATTAGAATGGTAAAAATTATTGGAGTCCGGTTTCGGAACGTGGGAAAGATCTACTATTTCAATCCGAAGAGTTTTCAGATCAGGCAGGGAGATCATGTGATCGTGGAGACTGCCCGCGGAGTAGAATATGGTACCGTCGTTCTGGGACCAAAAGAAGTGGATGAGCAGGAAGTTGTTCAGCCGCTGAAGGATGTCATTCGTGTGGCTACACCGAAAGATGATGCGAAAGCGGAGAGTAATAAAAAAAGAGAGAAGGAAGCCTATCAGATCTGTCTGCAGAAGATCCGTGCACATGAGCTGGAGATGAAGCTGATCGATGTGGAATACACCTTTGATAATAATAAAGTCCTGTTTTATTTTACTGCCGACGGACGTATTGATTTCCGTGAACTGGTAAAAGATCTGGCAGCAGTGTTCAAGACGAGGATTGAACTGCGGCAGATTGGTGTCAGAGATGAGACAAAGATTCTGGGAGGAATGGGTATCTGTGGAAGAGGACTGTGCTGCCATACGTATTTGTCGGAATTTGTTCCGGTTTCCATAAAAATGGCAAAAGAACAGAACCTGTCTCTGAATCCCACCAAGATTTCCGGTGTGTGCGGAAGGTTGATGTGCTGCCTGAAGAATGAACAGGAGACTTACGAGTATCTGAACAAACGTCTGCCGGGAGTTGGAGATTCTGTGACAACGCCGGAAGGAATCAGGGGAGAAGTACAGAGTGTTAATGTACTTCGTCAGCTGGTGAAGGTTATCGTTGATATTGATGACGAGAAAGAAATCCGGGAATATAAAGTGGATGAACTGAAGTTCCGTCCGAGACATAAAAAAGAAAAAGTAAAGCTTTCCAAAGAAGAACTGAAAGAACTGGAAAAGCTGGAAAGAGAAAATTAGTAAAGGAATTTACCGGGATGACAATAGAATTAAAAGAACATGAGCGTCTGGATGACCTGCAGAACGGATATTTTATTATTCAGAATACACAGGACTTCTGTTATGGCATTGATGCAGTACTTCTTTCCGGGTTTGCCAGGGTGAAGCCAGGAGAGAAAGCTCTGGATATGGGCACCGGAACAGGTATCATTCCTATTTTGCTGAAGGCAAAAACGCAGGGAGAGCATTTTACCGGGTTGGAGATTCAGGAGCGCAGTGCCGAGATGGCAGGACGCAGTGTCGCTTATAATCATCTGGAAGATTCCATTACGATTCAGACAGGAGATATTAAGGAAGCTGCTGCCATTTTTGGCAGGGCTTCTTTTTCTGTGGTGACCTGTAATCCGCCCTATATGACAGGAAGTCATGGGCTGACCAATCCTCATCTTCCTAAAGCGATAGCCAGGCATGAGGTGTTGTGTACTCTTGAGGATGTAATCTCACAGGCTTCCCAGGTACTGGAACCTCACGGGAGATTTTATATGGTACATCGACCGTTCCGGCTGGCAGAAATCATGGGACTGATGATGAAATACAAACTGGAACCCAAGCGAATGCGTCTGGTGTACCCTTTTGCGGACAAAGAACCCAATATGGTACTTATCGAGGGATTGTTGGGCGGAAAATCCCGCATCACGGTGGAAAAACCGTTGATTGTCTATGAGCAGCCGGGAGTATATACAAAGGAAATACGGGAAATCTACGGAGACGGCCGTTGAATTGTCCCGGGGATTTTTACTTTGCCCCGGGGAAAAAGTAAAAATCTCCAGGGCAAAAGGAGGATATTATGAGCGGGAAGTTGTTTTTGTGTGCGACGCCGATTGGCAATCTGGAAGATATTACGTTCCGGGTGCTGCGGACGTTAAAAGAGGTGGATGTGATTGCAGCGGAAGATACCAGAAACAGTATCAAGCTGCTGAATCATTTTGAGATTAAGACGCCGATGACCAGTTATCATGAATATAATAAGATAGAAAAGGGTCATTATCTGGTGGAATTGATGCAGCAGGGGCAGCAGGTGGCACTGATCACCGATGCCGGAACACCGGGGATATCGGATCCGGGGGAGGAATTGGTGGCTATGTGCCATGAGGCGGGGATTCCGGTAACTTCTCTGCCGGGACCTGCAGCCTGTATTACTGCTCTGACGATTTCCGGACTTTCTACCAGAAGATTTGCATTTGAGGCATTTCTGCCCAGTGACAAGAAAGAAAAGACGGCGATTCTGGAAGAACTAAAAGATGAAACCAGAACGATGATTCTGTATGAGGCACCGCACCGTCTGGTTCGGACCCTGGAAGAACTGTATCAGGCATTGGGAGAACGCCGTGTGACCGTGTGCAGAGAATTGACGAAAAAGCATGAAACGGCATTTCTGACAACCCTTTCCCAGGCTCTGGCGTATTATCAGGAAAATGACCCGAAGGGCGAGTGTGTGATCGTCATGGAGGGCAGAAGCCGGAAAGAAATGGAAGAAGAAAAACAGCAGCAATGGGAAACTATGCCGCTGGAAGAACATATGAAACTTTATGAGAATCAGGGAATGTCCCGAAAAGAAGCGATGAAAGCTGTAGCAAAAGACAGAGGAGTTTCCCGGAGGGATATTTACCAGCAGTTATTGGGGTGACGAGTGGATAGGGGAGGGTGTGCCCCCTCCCTTAGCCACCCCGTACTCTTAAATAGTATCAAACAAGCTGCATCCACTGATGATTTTATCCCAGCGGTTTTCTGCATGACTATGTTTATCAGCAAAGTAAGGAAGCCTTTCCTGTTCCAGTTCTTCCAGTCTGGTAGTTTTACCATCCAGATAAGACCGGATTCGGCGGCGATGGCTTTCCAGTCGGGTGATGACACCCCCCAGTTTGATGTCCAGCAGTTCATATCCAAAGGCTTTGGCGTCCTGAATCCAGAGTTCTTCACGTATCCACTTCAGCTTCCACATCTTTTCGGTCAGACGGGGGATAACTTCCTCGCAAATTCTTTCCAGTGTGGATAAGTCTCCTGTATCGTAAGCCTTTTTTATGCGAACACCCAGATCGGCTTTTTCGGACAGTATTTCTGCAAGATATTGATAAAATGTAAACAGTTTTTCATATGCCGGAGAATGCTGTGCACACAGGCATAACTGTTTGGCAAGATTATGATAATAAGTAAATGTATCGATATTCTGTACATGGTAATCAAACAATCCCAGCATAGTATCCTGGTAAAGCAGGTATTTGGACGGATTGTCGGATGTCATGTTGATTGCCGGCGTTATGAAAAGTGCATCCAGCTTGTCAAGTTGATAAAAATCTTCCAGATGTCCGTTAGTGGTCTGGTAAAATTCTTCCATCAGCAGTTTGCGGTCAGGTTCTTCATGAAATCCCATATGTCCAAATAGTACCAGCGGCGGGTATACAGTGTCGATCGGAGTCTCAGATCCATTGTCCAGCCAGGCGGTACAGATGATTTCGTTAATGTTGTGTTTGCGGCATGCTTTCAGCGCTTCCAGTGTGCAGTGAAAAGCACGGGAATAATTGGGTGAGATGCCGTTCCAGGTCCAGGCTCCCCCGGCGAAGATGATATGCTCAGACAGTGCTTCATGAACCTGCAGCATATTGTCATAGACGGATTCACTTCCATTATAATAGTCCCAGTAAACCAGCTGTACATCCTTTTCCGGTTTTACCCATGAAGAAGTATCTTCCAGAGAGTGAGGAGCATAGTAGCTCTGCCCGGTATTGGAGGTGATGTACATATCACTCCAGATCATGGGTTCCAGTTCCAGTTTACGGCAAATGGCGAGAACCCGGGAACAATGCTCTTTCATCAGTTCAGAACTTTTGGTATATCCCTTCTCACGCAGATAATTTCCCAAACCAAGCTGTACGGCCTCATCCATGCCCAGATGTATTCTTCTGGTGGAGAAACTGGTTTTTACAGATTGCAGAACATTTTCAAGCCACAGATAGACCTCTTCTTTACCCACAAAAAGATTATCGGTGGTGTCTGCGATGGGTTCGCCCATAGGCCAGCGAAGAGCATTGCGAAGGTGTGCCAGTGTCTGGATACAGGGAACCAGTTCGATTCCGAATGACCGGGCGTAAGCATCCATCTGCCGGATTTCTTCACGGGAGTAGCGTCCGCGGTAGGCACCGAAATAAGGTTCATGTTCAACTTCATAGGTGTCTTCCGTATAAAGCATCAGCACGTTCATCCCCAGACGGGCCAGAAGCCGGATCAGGGACTGGACTTTCTCTACCGTAAATACAGCATTTCGCGAACAGTCCAGCATAAATCCGTTTTTGGGGAAAATGACATTTTCACTGAAGGAAAATGTATCTTCGTTCAGATGATAAAGTATACGGTTCAGTGCACGGAAATAATGAGCAGGTTCTTTGCAGATAATCTCCACACGGGAGCCCTGTTTGCTGACAGATAATCGGTTGCGGTTTTCAAAAATCACCTGAATAGACAGTCTGTCCGGTGTGGAATCTGAGGTAATGTCCTGCAGAAAAATGGTAGTACCGGCATCCAGCTGTTCCCGGAATTCCTCAGAAGTATGTAGTGTGTAATTCATAAGCATTCTCTCCTGTTGTTGATATAGTATATAGGTAACTGTTCAGTACCTTCACAGTTACGAGCAAAAATCCATTGAAAATAGCCTGCGGCAATGGGATTTTTGCAATCACTTATATATAGAATTGTACAAAATCGAAAAGATAAAGTAAACAGAAAGTAAATATTTGTGTTATAATGATTTTAGTTACTTAAGCAAGTTTTGAAGAGGAAATGATATGAGAAAGCTATTGATCGTAGACGATGAACGGATTGAGCGTGAGGGGATAAAGATGCTGCTGAAGACCATGCATTTTCCGGTGGAGATTGTGGAAGCAGAGAATGGCAGGAAGGCGTGTGAGATACTGGAACAGCAGGAGATTGATTTGCTGCTGACAGATATCAGGATGCCATTTATGTCCGGGATGGAACTGGTACGGAGAACACGGGAAATGAATCAGGATATTCCTATTGCCATTTTCAGCGGATTTGGCGAGTTTGCCTATGCACAGGAAGCCATCAAGTATGGGGTCACAGACTATATCCTGAAACCGGTGAAGCCAAAAGAGTTCCAGCAGACCATCCAGCAACTGCTGAAAAAATGCAGCGAGGCAGAAGCACGGAAGGAAGAAAAGAAGAGCAGGAACGGATTGGGGGACAAATATCTTCTGCAGAAGTATTTGTTTACCGGGAAGGAAAAATATCTGAAGGTGATCATGCAGGGGGATGAGGAGGGAAAAAATCCCTATGGCATTAATAAAATCCATAATATGATGCTGGTGGATACGGATCAGAATTTTTTTGAAGAGCACGGGGTACAGTTGGCTGAAGAACTGCAGAAGCTGATGGATCGGAAAATCGAGTATCTGGATTTGAATTCCAATCAGATGCTACTGTTCTTTTTCAAAAGTGCTTCTGATAATTACGGGAGAATTGCCGGTGTTGTCAGTGAGTATCTGAAAAATCATTACAGTATGAAATGCTATATAGCAGTAAGCAGAAACGTTCAGAATCCCGGAGAGATTCCTCAGATTTATCAGGAACTGGACGATCAGATGGAAAATAAATTTTACCATACAGATCTGAGAATCTTTACCTATGAATCTGAGAATGAGCCTGATGAGGATGGGAGCAGCAGCCAGAACAAAGATTATGTAAAATGTATCAGTGAGAATATCAGGTTAAGAGACAGAGAACATCTGTGGGATAATTACAGAAAACTGATCGGGCAGATTCGCAGAGAATCCATGAATTCCCAGATGTATATAAAGTTTATCTTCTCTGGAATTGTCAGCGAACTGTATGAAGAAATGAAGGCCGGAAATTCTGTGCAGATGCGGGAACAAATCGAAGCCATTTATCAGGCCGGAAATCTGGAAGAAATCTGCCGCATTACGGAAGAAGGTATAAAAGCCTTTGAACTGTGGCTGCAGAAAATGGAACAAGGTGCAAGAAGTGATATTGACAGGGTAAAACAATATATACAGTATCATGTGGATGAAGATCTGAGTATTGATAAACTGGCTGCCCAGGTATATTTGTCCCAGGGATATCTGAGCAGTGTATTTAAAAAGGAAACAGGAATGAATCTGAGTCGTTATATTCGCCAGTGCCGGATGGAGAAAGCGAAAGAGCTGCTGAAAGATACAAACATGAAGGTTGTACAGATATGTGAAAAAGTAGGATTTGCCAATGTTTCATACTTCTGTCAGAATTTCAGGGAGTATTGTGGAGTGAGTCCGGACAAGTATCGGAAAGGTGAAAGTGCCGATGAAGAAATGGATGAATAAATGTATAGAGGCATGCCGGAATATGAAGTACCGGAAAAAAATGAATCTGGTGCTGATTATGGTAGGCCTGCTTCCGCTGGCGGTGGTCAGCATTTTCATGATTCTGGGATTTCGCAAGATTCTGGTAGAAAAAGAGTATGAATCCATGGAGGTGGCATTGAATCAGACTTTGAGCACTATTGACAAACAGGTGAGTATTTATACAAACCTGATGAATTACCTGGTATTTGATGATGATCTGCAGAAAGTTCTGGGAGAAGAGCAGACGAAAGATTTTAAATCCTATAATAATTATGTTAATATTGTAGATCCGATTTTGAACACACCCAAATTTTATCAGGAGGGGATTCGGCGTCTGACGATTTATTCACAGAACATCAAGATTCCCCATGATGTTACACTGGCTCCCATGGAAGAAATTCAGGATAAAAAATGGTTCAGCCAGCTGGAACAGGCATCAGAATGTATTTGGGTGTGGTCGGGTACAGCAAGGGAAGAAATACTGGCCATCCGGACGTTTCCGGGATATCGGGACACAAAATCTTATCTTGGGATGTATTGTTCTCTGGAAAGTCTGATTGAACCTCTTTATTACTTTCAAAAAGATGGCGCCGGCATTTTGCTGACAGATGAAGATGACAGGATTCTATATCTGGAATCGGCATTGGAAGACAGTGCGGAAATCAAGAGCGTAAAAGAAATTAAAAACACGTATTCGTATCTGAAACGGGAGATAACAGGACTCCCGCTGAATATTTATATCTTTATGGATCAGTCAGAAATTTACTCAGGATTTTATGACATGATGGCCAGAATTATTCTGGTAGTGGTGTTCTGTCTCGTCTCTATTCTTATCATTAGCCGGAGCATGAGCCGCCTGATGGTAAATCGAATTGAAAAACTGACTACCTGTGTAAATCAGGTAGAATATGGCAATATGGAGGTTGATTTGAAAGATCAGTCCCAGGATGAGATTGGTGTTCTGATCAGAAGTTTTCACCAGATGCTTGCTGAGATCAAACGGCTGATCAGTGAGGTGTATGAAAGCAGGATCAGGCAGCAGAAGCTGGAAATGCAGGCTCTGCAGGCCCAGATCAATCCGCATTTCCTTTATAATACACTTTCGATGATTAACTGGAAGGCCATCAGTGCGGGGGAAGAGGACATCAGTACTATTACCCTGGCACTTTCTGATTATTACAGGACTACGCTTAACCGGGGAGAGACATTTATTAATATTCGTGGAGAAATCCTGAATATCCGGTCTTACCTAGAAATCCAGTTGATGATGCACGATTATGAATTTGAAGTGGAATATAATCTGGATCCGTCGCTGGATGATTATCAGATGCCAAAGCTGATCCTGCAGCCTCTGGCAGAGAATGCCCTGGAACATGGGCTGGATGTAAAAGAAGAGGGTGATAAGAATCTGATAATTTCCTGTCAGCAGGATAAGGAGGACATTGTCTGGACTGTGGAGGATAACGGTGTAGGCATGGATGAAGTGGTTGTCAATAATCTGGTTAAAACTCATGCCACAGGCTATGGGGTAAAAAATGTAAATGACAGACTGATGCTTTTATATGGAGAACACTATGGACTTCAGATAGAGAGTGAACCCGGAAAAGGAACCCGGGTAGAAGTTCGCATACCTAAAAATGGTCCGGCGAAAACATGAGGGAATAAAAATGAAGTGGAGAAATAAAAAGACAGCAATACTGTGTGCTGCAGGGTTGATGTTGCTGACAGGTATCATGATTTTTCTGAACAGAAATAATTATGCTGCAGACAACCTGCAGCAGGACTCGGAAGGTAAGTATCAGTCAGAAAAAGAGCAGGAAGAATTGTGGGAAACAGCCAGTACTACTCCGTTGGGAAAATATCCGGAACTGGTCACTTATACGCTGGGAAAAGTGACAGCTAAGAATAATTCCAATATGCCGGAAGGTGATACCTATGAGGATAATAACTACACCCGCTATATCCGCAGTTTGCTGAATGTACAGAATCAGGATGTGATGGAAGGCCAGGATCATAACCAGTATGAGCGGATGGAACTGATGGCAGTACTGAAAGGTGAAATCCCGGATATTATGGTGGTTACCAGTCAGGAGGTTCTGGATACTCTGGTGGAACATGATCTGATAGAGGATTTGACGGAGACTTATGAAAACTGTGCCAGTGACCGGATTAAAGAAATGTACGATAGTTACGGTGACGACAAACTGAGAGCTGTCACTTACGATGGAAAGCTGATGGCATTTCCGGAGACAGAGGTTTATACAGGACCGGCTCTTTTGTGGCTGCGGACAGACTGGATCAAAAAGCTGGGTCTGGAAGAACCGGAGACCCTCGAGGAGGCCATGAATATTATCAAAGAATTTACCATACAGAATCCGGGAAATCATCCGGAGGGAAATGTGGGACTGGTATTTGATCCGACCCTGGTGGGGCAGTCAGACCAGTGTTTTTCCATTGATCCTATTCTGGATGCATATCATGCGTATCCCGGAAAATGGCTGAAAGACGAAGAAGGTTCCATGATTTACGGGTCTGTCACGAACGAAATGAAAGAGGTTTTGGGAAAACTGCAGCAGCTTTATGCAGAGGGAGTCCTGGATCAGAGCTTTATGATCCGCAATGCGAAAAACCTTCCGGATCTTCTGGAAAACGGTCAGAGCGGTGCTTTTTTCGGCTGGTGGTGGGCACCCAATAATCCTCTGTCTAATATGTATGAGCACACGGAGAAATGGAAACCATTTCTTTTTCCGGATGAAAACCAATCGGTGGAAACATCTCTTTCCTATGGAAGACATTACTGTGTCGTGGCACGAAAAGGTTTTGAACATCCGGAGATTATTCCTAAGGTATTGTCGGCATTGTTTGATTATGCGCGGTATGACGGCAAAAAGGATGCAGAAGGAGTGGGACAGTATCTGGGAAGAAATGTTGACCCGACAGCAACCCCTTTTGTCATTAACCTGGATTATAGCGATGCCATATTCAGAACGACGAAGAATATACAGGCGGTAATGGACCGGGAAAAAGATTTTCAGAGTCTGAACGTACTGGAACAGGGATATTATAACAGCTGCAGAGGCTATCTGGATCAGAGCAGACCTCGTGAGGGTTGGCAGTGGGCAGCCTACACTTCCCGTATCACAGCAGTGTCGCAGCTTCTGCAGGCGAATATTACCTATGTCAATGAAGGATATACACAGGAATACGACCAGCTGACGGATGATGAACTGACAAAACTGGAAGAGGAAGCTTTTATAACCATCATTACAGGAGAAAAATCACTGGATACTTTTGATCAGTTTGTGGAAGAATGGTATGCGGCAGGAGGAGAAGAACTGACAAAAGAAGCTAACAAAAAATTATAGAATCATGGAATATTAACATGTTTCATAAAATGTTGATATTCCATGATTTTTTATTTTGTGTAGAATGTATATATACGAACCGGGAAGAACACTGATAATGGTGAACCGGTACACCAATAAAGATATGGCAAGGAAAAAGGAGGAAAAAGAAATGAGAAATGCAAAACGTTGGCTGGCTCTGTCTCTGGCAGGTGTGATGACAGTTGGTATGTTCGCAGGCTGCGGATCCAAGAGCGAGACAAAAGGTGACTCAACAGCAAAAGAGGATACTGCAAAAGATGATGCAGCTAGTGAAACAAAAGGTGGGGAAGCTGCTTCCGGCGGTAAAGTATATTACCTGAACTTCAAACCTGAAGCTGATCAGGCATGGCAGAGTCTGGCTGCTACCTATACAGAGCAGACAGGTGTAGATGTAAAGGTTGTTACCGCAGCATCCGGTGATTATGAAAACACACTGACTGCTGAGATGGGTAAGAGCAGTGCTCCGACACTGTTCCAGTGTGGTAATCAGCAGGGTCTGGAAACATGGAAAGACTACTGTCTGGATCTGAGTGATACAGATGTATACAAAGAGATGACTACCGATGACTTCAACCTGAAAGGTGAAAACGGAGAAGTATATTCTATCGGTTACTGTTACGAAGCATTTGGTCTGATTACAAACAAAGCTCTGCTGAAACAGGCAGGATACGAAGTTTCTGATATTACCAATTTTGAAAGCCTGAAAAAAGTTGTAGAGGATATCACAGCACGTAAAGACGAACTGGGATTCTCCGCATTTACATCTGCAGGTCTTGACGGATCTTCTTCCTGGAGATTCTCCGGACATCTGGCAAATATGCCGCTGTACTATGAGTTCCGTGATGACAACGTAACCAGCCAGCCGGCAGAAATCAAAGGAACTTACCTGGATAACTTTAAAGCAATCTGGGATCTGTATGTAAACAATGCTACCTGTGAAAAAACAACACTGGCTACAGCAACTGGTGATATGTCTGAAGATGAATTCGGAACAGGTAAAGCCGTATTCTATCAGAATGGTACATGGGAATATGCTAACCTGACAGGTGAAGAAAAAGGTTACAAGATGAATCCGGAAGACCTGACCATGATCCCGATCTACATTGGTGTTGAAGGCGAAGAAAAATCTGCACTGGCATGTGGTACAGAAAACTGCTGGGCAGTTAACAGCAAAGCTTCTGAAGAAGATATTCAGGCTACACTGGACTTCATGAAATGGGTTGTAACATCCGAAGAAGGTACTACCATGATGGCAGAACAGTTCGGACCTATCCCGTTCAAGAGCGCAAAAGAATCTGAAAACGTATTCTTTACAGCAGCAAATGACCTGATCGCTCAGGGTAACTACGTTGTAACATGGGCATTCAACTATACTCCGAACGTTGATACCTGGAGAGCAGCAGTTGTATCTACACTGCTTGACTATACTGCAAAAGATGCAAGCTGGGATAATGTAAAAGTTGCATTTGTAAATGGCTGGGCAACACAGTATGCAGCACAGTAATTTCTGATATCTGTCAGATATCGGGATATATTTTGACTGGAATGTAAAAGGGTTACTAATTAATAAAAGGATGGGTGAGTGAAAAACACTTTCCCATCCTTAAATAAAAGAGGATTGTTTTATGAAGAAGAATAAAAGACCATCGAAAACAGCGATGAACAGTCGCCTGATTTCCCGGCCAATCCGCAGATGTTTTGCAGTGTTTATGCTTCCGACTTTTGCGGCTTTCTGTATCGGATTTATCTGGCCGTTCTTCCAGGGTATGTACCTTTCTTTCTGTAGGTTCACACTTCCGCAGGATGCAGTTTTTGTAGGGTTTGAGAACTATACAAAAGCACTGTCAGATCCGGGATTCCGCCATGCTTTCGTGTACACGGCAGGATTTTCTATTATATCGATTCTGGCAATTAATGTTTTTTCATTTATAATTGCGTATTTACTGACACAGAATATTGCCGGATCAAATATTTTCCGTACTGTATTCTTTATGCCGAACCTGATCGGTGGTATCGTACTGGGTTATATCTGGTCCATGATTTTTGACGGTATCCTGAAAAGATACGGAACTTACCTGCTGGCTGAAACCAAATACGGCTTCTGGGGTCTGGTAATCCTGATGTGCTGGCAGCAGATTGGTTACATGATGATCGTATATATTGCAGGTCTTCAGAGTATAGGAGAAGATATGCTTGAAGCTGCTAAAATCGATGGAGCAACAAAACTGCAGACTTTGGTGAAGGTTATCATTCCGAATGTTATGTCATCCATCACCATCTGCGTATTCCTGACACTGACCAACTCCTTCAAGCTGTTTGACCAGAACCTGGCTTTAACAGAGGGTATGCCGGTAGCTGTTCAGGCAGACGGTTCCATGATCAACACGACAGAAATGCTGGCATTGAATATCTTCAAGACATTCTATGCAAGTGCCAACAGCCGTGGTGTTGCACAGGCAAAAGCAGTTATGTTCTTTATTCTGGTAGCTGTTCTGGCAATGGCACAGCTTAAGTTTACACGTGAGAAGGAGGTGCAGAGCTAATGACTGAAAAAAGATCAACAGGAAGTAAAATATTGACAGTCTTTTTTGCACTGCTCAGTATTGTGTGGCTGATTCCGATTTTTGAGGTATTGCTTAACTCATTTAAATCAAATGGTGCAGTAAACTCAGAACCTTTCGCTCTGCCCACATCAGAAACATTTATGGGTCTGGGCAACTATATCAAAGGTATGACTTTTGGTAACTACCCGTTCCTGAACTCAGTATTTTACAGTGTGGTTATCACAGTATTGTCTACTATATTGATTCTGGTCTGCACATCCATGGCAGCATGGTATATCGTTCGTGTAGATGATTTGTTCTCAAAGATTATGTATATGCTGTGTGCATTTTCCATGATCGTACCGTTCCAGATGGTAATGTTTACTCTGGCAAGTACAGCAGATACTCTGAAACTGAATACACCATGGACTATCCCGGTTATTTATCTGGGATTCGGAGCTGGACTGGCAGTATTTATGTTTACCGGATTTATCCAGGGTATCCCGCTGGAAATCGAAGAAGCGGCAGCTATCGACGGCTGCGGAGCACTGAGTACATACTTCAGAGTCGTATTTCCGATGCTCAAATCAATCCTGATTTCCGTAGGCGTACTGGAAGTTATGTGGATCTGGAACGACTACCTGCTTCCATATCTGGTACTTGACAGAACAAAATACATGACCATTCCGATTCATGTACAGTATCTGAAAGGAAGCTACGGCACCGTAGACCTGGGTGCTACCATGGCGGTAATTATGATCAGTATCATCCCTGTTATTATCGTATACCTGTTCTGCCAGAAATACATCATCAAAGGTGTAGCTGCAGGAGCAGTAAAAGGTTAATTAATTTGTTTGCCATATTTTTATATATAAAAACTGCTGTATCGGTTTTGTGCCGGTACAGCAGTTTTTATGTGCGCCTGGCGGCGCACGTCGCTAATGGATGAAAGTTCCTAATCCGCC